>CAZFJC010000010.1:0-92379 GCA_964518765.1 uncultured bacterium | reverse complement strand
CCCTTGACCACCCCCAAGGGCTTCATCCTGGCCACCTTCCGCGAGAGACCGGCCTGATGGACTATCTCCACCACCTGATCCACGTCCTTGTAGGCCTCGGGCGCCTCCTCCCGTAGGGTGTCGGCGGTATGGGAGCGGACCGTGATCCCCTTTTCACTCAGCTCCCGTGAAATGGAACGGCCGCGGGTGTTCTTGAGCGCCTGGGTTCGGGATAAAAGCCTGCCGGCCCCGTGGCAGGTGGAGCCCCAGCTCTGCTCCATAGCTTCCGCTGTGCCGGCCAGCAGGTAGGAGGCCCGGCCCATATCGCCCGGGATGATCACCGGCTGTCCTATGTTTTTATAGCGTTGGGGCAAATCGGGATGCCCCGGCCCGAAGGCCCGGGTGGCCCCCTTGCGGTGGACCAAGAGCTTTACCCTCCTGCCCTGGTGCCTATGCTCCTCGAACTTGGCGATGTTGTGGGCCACGTCGTACACCAGCCTCATCCCCAGGTCCTCGGCGCTGCGCCTGAAAACCTTCTCGAAAGCCTCCCGCACCCAGTGCATGATGCACTGGCGGTTGGCCCAGGCGTAGTTGGCGGCACAGGCCATGGCCGCCAGGTAGTCCCGGCCCTCCTGGGAGTCGATGGGACAGCAGGCCAGCTGCCGGTCGGGGACGGAGATGTCGTATCCGGACATGGCCCGCAGCATGATCTCGACGTAATCGTCGCACACCTGGTATCCCAGACCACGCGAGCCGGAGTGGATCATCACCACAATCTGGTCGAGGCGGATGCCGAAGGCGGCCGCCGCCTCATGATCGTACACTTCCGAGACCTTTTGGATCTCCAAAAAATGGTTCCCCGCCCCCAACGTCCCCAGCTGCTGGCGGCCCCGCTCAAAGGCCCGGCGGCTGAGCTTCTCAGGATCGGCCCCCGGGAGAAAGCCTCTGGATTCGGTGGCCTCCAGGTCCTCCCTCCAACCGAAGCCGCGCCCCACCGCCCAGGCCGCGCCCTCGGACAGCACCCTCTCCTCATCCCTAGGATCGAGCCTGATGCTGCCGGTCGAGCCTACCCCCGATGGTATGCCGGCGAAAAGCGCCTCCACCAGCCTGGGCAGGCGATCCTCGACCACCCGGATATCGAGCGAGGTGGCTACCAGCCTCACCCCACAGTTTATGTCAGAGCCCACCCCGCCCGGCGAGACTACTCCGTCCGGCGACATGGCTGCCACCCCGCCGATGGGAAAGCCGTAGCCCTGGTGGATGTCGGGCATGCCCAAGGAGAAACCCACGATCCCGGGAAGGCAGGCCACGTTGGCCACCTGCCCCAGAGCCTTGTCCCGGCCGATCTGCTCCATCAGCCTGGCATCAGCGAAAACCCGGCCCTCGGTCAGCATCTGTCCCTCCCGTGGGATCCTCCAGAGGAACTCGGATAACTGTTCGAATCCCATAGCGCTGTGCCGACTGCTGGGGATCCCTTAATCGGACATGATTACCATAAGAACAGGGCCGCCCCGTAAGCAGGACGGCCCCGGTAGCATTTAGCGCAGCTTCTTCTTGTGCCGGTTGGCACGGAGCCTCTTCTTCCGCTTGTGGGTGGCCATCTTGTGTCTCTTGCGCTTCTTACCGCAGGGCATTCTTCAGATTCCCTCCTTAACATTATTCCTTTTAGGTTTGCTTTTCATCTTGCACCATCGGTCGCCTTCCGGTACCCGAGGAAACCGAACGGATAACATATGAAGCTAAGACGTTTCTCCAGTTCCCATCATTGCTGATTCGCAACTGCTCAGGTTATTTCTGCGACACCATGGCCTTCAGTTCGTTGGACGGCTGGAAGATGGGCACCAGCCTGGCTGGTATCTGCACCGTCTCCTGCGGCTTGCGCGGGTTGCGGGCTAGCCTCGGCTTGCGCTCCTTGACCTTGAAGCGGCCAAAGCCGCGGATCTCGATGTTCTTGCCCTCGGACAGGGTCCGGGCGATGGCGTCCAGGAAAGAGTCCACCACGATCTTGGCGTCGCGCTGGGTGATCCCGGTCTTGTCGCAGACGATCTTCACCAGATCGGCCTTGGTCATGGGTCTACCTCCTTAATGGCAGCTGCTGCAGTTGTGGGTGGAACAGCTGGCGCATCCCTTGCCGCCGGAGGACGGCGTGAAGTCCCCCCCGGACGACAGGCCGAAGGCGGAGAACAGCTTCTCCATCTCTTGGCTGCCGCAGGACTGGCACCTGGGCAGGTCGTCGGCGGAACGCACCAGTAATTCTGTTTTATTTCCGCATCGGCGGCATTCATATTCGTAGATGGGCATCGTCTTGGGCTGCTTTATAATGCATTATGATACAACGGAATACGTATTTTGTCAATAGAAATTTTCGTTTTCCGTTTATTTTTCAGCTCTTACCTGCCAGGCATAAAAGGTCATGGGTCAAAGCATAAATGAGGAATAGGGGCCAGGTGTCCCGCCATAGTATTTCAGCGATATCGGATATAATACTATTTAATTAATAGAATAATAAAATTTTTATTTCAAAGATGGAAGCGGTGGGCGATATCGTCGATTAGCTTCAGCGAGGCCGGCCGGGGAAAGGACAAACGACCCTTGTTCGGCACCAGAGACAGCAGCGGTCCGGCTGCGGGCAGTCCCAGGGCTCCGTCGGGGACTGCGATGACCGAAGGTACCCGCAAGAGGTAGGCCATGCTGAACAGGTCGTTTTTAACGCCAATGAAGCCCTGGGCGCAGGCCAGGGCCTCGGCCGCCTCGGCCGCCGACGGCGACTCCAGCCTGATGACCGGCCCCTCTCGCTTGGCTTCGGGAAGCGGCGTCCCGTCGAAAAGGATGACGGCCAACGCCTGGCTCTGGCAGGCGGTGTCCAAGAACTCGGCCAGCTGACGTTGCTCGAAGGCCCCGGCGTCAACCGCCAGGATGTTCTGGTGCCTGCGGAGGCCGTCGGCTTTAAGGCGTTCGCGGAATTCGCGCTTGCTCTCGGAGTCGGCCAGCCGTGGCCAGATGGCGGCGTGCCCCTCGTGGCTGATGCCCAACACCCGGAGTATGGCCAGGTTCCTCTGGACCTCGTCGGCCGGAAGGCTGGCGTCCCGCACCACCAGGTTGCGGTACTTGTCGGTCAGGCCGGATTGGATCCCGGCCAAGACCGATGGGCGGGCATGGTGGACGAGATAACACCAAAGCGGCCGGGGCCGGTAGCTGAGATCTATAGCCAGGTCGAAGCGCCGGTGGCTCAAGAAGTCCGACAGCCTCTTGAACTCGGAGCTGGAAACGCCCTTGAGAAGCTCGGGCCGGAACTCGATGACCTCGTCCACCTCGTCGTCTAAGCGCCACAGCCCCCGCTTGTGCTCCGAGACCATCAGGGCCAGCAGAGATTCCCGATAGTGGCGCCTCAGGCTTCTGATGGCCGGCAGGGCCAGCAGCAGCTCCCCGTCCTCCTGGGCCGGAAGGCAGAGGACTTTCTTGGGACGCTTCAGGATTCGGGTGAATTCGACCGTCCCCCGGGCCGAGGCCCCCCGCGAGAATGCCAGGGCCATGGAGGTCAACACGCCCATTATGACCTTCCCCTGGCGCGGCGGCCGAAGGCCACCGGCAGAACCTGGTCCATTCGGTCGACGAAGTGGAACTTGAGCCCCTGCCTGACGTGTTCCGGAACCTCCTCCAGATCCTTGCGGTTCTGGGCGGGCATGATGACCTCGGTGATACCGGCCCGCTGGGCCCCGATCACCTTCTCCTTGATGCCGCCTACCGGCATTATCTTGCCCCTCAAGGTGATCTCGCCGGTCATGGCCAGCTGCGGCCGCACCGGCCGCTGGCTTAGAAGCGAGACCAGAGAAACTGCCATGGTCACCCCGGCCGACGGCCCGTCCTTGGGGATGGCCCCCGAGGGCACGTGGATGTGGATGTCGTATTTATCGTAGAACCTGGGATCTATCTTCAGCTGGCGGCTGCGGGAACGGGCGTAGGAGAGGGCCGCCTGGGCCGACTCCTTCATGACCTCGCCCAGGCTGCCGGTCAGGGTCAGTCCCTTCTTACCCGGCATCCGGGTGGACTCGACGAAGACGATCTCGCCTCCGGCCGGGGTCCAGACCAATCCGGTGGCCAGGCCCGGCTCCCCCTTCCTCTCAGCCACCTCGGGGAACACCTTCTGAGGCCCCAGGTAGGAGTGGAGGTCGTCGCCGGTGATCTCAGCTTTGCCGGATTTTCCCGAGGCCACCTCCTTGGCCACCTTGCGGCAGATGGCGGCCAGCTCCCGCTCCAGGTTGCGCACCCCGGCCTCCCGGGTGTATTCGGCGATGATCTTATGGATGGCCTGGTCGGAGATGGTTATCTGGTCCGGCGCTAGCCCGTTTTCGGCCACCTGCCTCGGCCACAGGTATTTCCGGGCGATATGAAGCTTCTCCTCCTCGATGTATCCCGGCAGCTCCAGCATCTCCATGCGATCCCGCAAGGCCGAGGGGATGGGGTCGGTGACATTGGCGGTGGTAATGAACATCACCTTGGAGAGGTCGAAGGGAATGTCCAGGTAGTGATCGGAAAAGGAGTTGTTCTGCTCCGGGTCCAGAACCTCCAGCAAAGCCGCCGCCGGGTCCCCTCTGAAATCCTGGCCGATCTTGTCCACCTCGTCCAGCATGAACACCGGATTGCCGGTGCCGCAGTGCTTCATGCCCTGGATGATGCGCCCCGGCATGGAGCCGATGTAGGTGCGGCGGAAGCCACGGATCTCGGCCTCGTCGCGCACCCCGCCCAGCGAGATACGGTAGAACCTGCGCCCCAGAGCCCGGGCGATGGACCGCCCCAGCGACGTCTTGCCCACCCCCGGCGGCCCCACAAAGCACAGGATCGGTCCCTTGGCGTCCCCCTTGAGCTTTCGCACCGCCAGGTATTCGACGATCCTTTCCTTGACCTTGTCCAGGTCGTAATGGTCCTCGTCCAGTATCCGCCGAGCCCCATCGACATCCAGGTTGTCCTGGGTGTATTTAGTCCAGGGAAGGCTCAGTAACCAGTCGATATAGGTGCGGGAGACAGTGTATTCGGCGGCGTGAGGGGGCATCCGCGTCAGACGGTCCACCTCGTCCGAGGCCGCCTTCTGAGCCTCGGGCGACAGGTTGGCTTCGGCGATGCGCTGGCGCAGGCTGTTTATCTCGGCAGCGTGTTCGTCCCCCTCGCCCAGCTCCTTCTGGATGGCCTTCATCTGCTCGCGCAGAAAGTAGTCCCGCTGATCCTTGTCCATCTCAGCCTTGACCTGGCTGCGGATCTTGTCTCCCAGCTCCAGCACCGACAGCTCCTTGGTCAGGAGGGGCAACAATTTCTGCAGGCGCTCCTTGGGGTCGGCCGCCTCCAGGACCGCCTGCTTCTCGGCCACCCCCAGGTTGAGGTTGGAGGCGATGAGGTCGGCCAGCTTGGAGGGGTCCTCGATGTTCATGGCTACCGTCTGCAATTCGTCCGGCAGGTAGGGAGCCAGGGCGATCACCCGGTGGAACAACGAGGCCACATTACGCATCATGGCCTCGGACTCGATGGTCTTCCGCCCCCTCTCCCTGATAACCTCCACCCTGGCTTTGATGTAGGGCTCGGTCTGGGTCACCTTGGTGAGCCTGATGCGGTTCAGGCCCTGGACCAGTATCCGGATGCTGCCGTCGGGAAAGCGCAGCATCTTAACGATCAGGGCGGCGGTGCCCACCCCGTAGATCTCGTCGGGGGCCGGATCATCGGTATCCTGACGGATCTGGGTGCAGATGCCGATGATCTTGTTACCCAGCAGGGTCTCGTCGGTCAGGCGGATCATCTTCTCGTTGGTGACCACCAACGGGATGATGAGGTAGGGGAAGACCACCTGGCCCTTGAGGGGCAGGATGGGCAGCTCGGCCGGTATCTTTATGTCCTTGCCTTCGTCTGGCATTTCGTAGTGCATCCTTTCAGTCTATGGGAATCTCCACCGGGCCCTTCTCCCGCTTGGGCAGCCTGATCTCCAAAATGCCGTCGCGGTAGGAGGAAACGGCTTGGGAGCCGGCGCACGACTCCGGCACCAGGATCACCCGCTCGAAGGCCCCCTGGTTGATCTCCATGGTGTAGTAGATGCGCTGGTCGTCGCCCTGGCCGACGTCCTGCCTGGCGCCCCGCACCATCAGGTGCCTATCCTGAAGGCTGACCGAGATCTTCTTGGGGTCAATACCGGCCAGCTCCAGTTTGACCACCAGCTCCCCCCCGGTCTCGTAGATGTCACAGTAGGGATGCCACACCGTCTCGTCGGAAAGCAGGGCCAGGGGATGGACGGTGTCGCGCAGGTCGCTCAGCAGCCGGTCGAAGTCGTGCCGCAATGAGCGGGCCCTGATTTTGTTCCCCGGTTTCATCCTCATTCCTCCTTATTCGGCCTGGACCACCACCGGCAGGCCGCGCCCCTTGCCCAGCTTGCTGGCGGCGCTTCCCTGGTTGACGGACAGCTCCAGCGTCTGCTGGCAGCCGAAAAGCGCCAACAGCTGCCCCGGCTGGCCGTCGGCGTAGCAGCGGCTGATCCCTCCCAAAATCTGGCCCCCGGCCGTAATGCGGTAACGCCTACCCTTGACCAGGGCGTAGAAGCTGGGTAGGTCGATGTTGGTCACCAGGTTCCCGAAGCGGTCCACGTAGACCACCTCGCCGGACAGTAGGCCGGGCCCGACTTTAAGCTGGGGCAGGGGCAGCCTGACGAAGTCGTCGATAGGCTTGCCGAACCACCTGGCCTCGACCTCGCTGGCCAGGTGAGCGGCCACCGGGCCGAAAATATCCCGGCCGTGGAAGGTGTCGCTGAGCTCGGGGGCGAAATATTGAGAGGCTGTCAGATGGATGACCTGGGTGACGCTCTGCTCCTGATAGACGTAGCTAAAGACCCCGTTGTCCGGCCCGATGAAGTAGTGCCCGCGGGTCTCCACCAATATCGGCCGACGCGGCCCCCCCACCCCGGGATCCACCACCACCAGATGGATGGTGCCCCGGGGAAATTCACGGTAATAGCCCTTGAGGATGTAGGCCGCCTCCAGCACATCCTGCTGGAAAACGGTATGGGCCACATCAACGATCTTCAGGTGGGGGGCGATGGTCAGCATGGCCCCCTTGAGCGCCCCCACGTAGCTGTCCCGTAGACCGTAGTCGGTCAGCAGGGTGACGACTCTTTCGTCAGCCATATCTCTCGGCGCGTTCGGCCCTATGCTATATTCTTATAGTAATCGATCCTTTTGACGTAAAGCCGGCCAATCTCCCTCCGCACCTCCTCCCCCAGCCGGAAACGGTCCGGCGCCTGGCGCAGCATGTCCAGGTGTCGCTCGGTGCTCTGGCGGAAGGTATCCACCTTGGCCCGGGGGAGCAGGTGGTTGGTGTACAGGTGGAGCAGGCTTTCGTAGATGGAATTCAGCTCGCCCCTCTCCATCCGGACCAAGGCCAGGAAAAGATGGTCCCTATCGCTGGCCCTCCCCACCTCCCGCAGCGCCTCGTCCACCGTCTTGCCAACCGCCTCCAGCTCACCGGCCGACAGCGACAGTTCGAAGTCCATCGACCTCGTCTGGGGAGCCATCTCCAGCAAGGTCCGAGCGTGCTTCAGCTCCTCCTTGGCCAGGTCGATGAAGAACTGCCGCTCCTCCAGTTCGCCGCTGGCCAGGGCCGCCCGCAGATAAACCTCGGACGACATTATCTCGGCCGCGGAAAGTCCTTCGATGGCCTGGGTGAGCTTCATCAGTCGGTGAACAAGCGGTAGTAGCTGCGGTCCCTGACCGGCAGCTCGTCCAAAGCCTCCCTGGCCTCAGAGGCGATACCGAACCTGCCTGCCGCCTCCCTGATCGAGGCGATGTGCTGCCTAGTGGAAATCTCCAGATGGGCCAGGTTCAGCTCGGCCAGCCCGCGAACGATGCTGTCGAAGACAGCGTTCAGTTCGCTTTTCTCCATTTCGGCGATGAGCTGAAATGCTCTGTGCACGTCCCTCTCGCCAGCCAGCTCCCGCACCTTAGCCTCCAGATCCGCCCTTATGCCTTCGATCAGGTTCGGGGGCAGGTCTATGGCGGCCTTGGCCGACTCCGGCCTCGATGCCAACGACTCCAGCGCTCGAGCGTGGCCCAGCTCGGCGTCGGTCATCTCCGAGAAGAACCGGCGCAGCTCGTAGCCCTCGAAGTTGATGGAGCACCAGAGGTAGGCCTCGGACATCTTCAGCTCCAGGCCCTTGAAAACCGGCAGGGCTTGTGACAGCCTCATCTACTTCATGGCCTCGCCTGAGGCGTAGGTCCGGCCCAGCAAGAAGTCGGCCAACAGGGGGCTCCGCTCCCCCGAGGCGATCAGGTTGGCGGCCTCCCGGGCCGAGGCCGGGCCCAGCATGAAGCCGTGCCCGCAGAAGCCGGCGGCCACGAAGAAGCCCTCCAGCTCCGTCCGATCGACGATGGGATTCCCGTCCGGGGTCATCTCGTAGGACCCTGCCCACTGGCGGATGACCTTGACCTCGGCCAAGGCCGGCACCAGCTTCAGCATGCGGCGCGGCATCTCGGCCAAGAATTCATAGGTTGATTGGCACGAGGTCCCGGGAAAGTTGGGCACCGGGGTATAGCAGCCGATGAACTGGCCGTTGTGTCGGAACTGTTGAAAATACCCGCCGTCGGCCCGGTAGTCCACCAGCATCGGCAGGCTCAGGTACTCCACCCCCTCGGTGATCAGGGCTTCGTGGCGCTCCGGCTCCACCGGGACCTCGATCCCGGCCATCCGACCGACGTCCTTGGCCCAGGGCCCGGCGCAATTAACTACTATATTAGCATAGTATTTCTCCCCGGAGGCGGTTTCGACGCCTTTGGCCTTGCCCCCCTGCTGCAGGACGCCGGCCACCTCTTTAAAGGTGTGTATCCGTCCACCTGCCTCCCTGATTTTGTTGGCGTAGCCGCGCACCACGGCAAAGGGATAAGCCTGGCCGTCGGAGGGGCAGTAGGAGCCGCCCAAAAGTCCGCTGGTATCCACCAGGGGAAACAGCTCCTTGACCTCGGCGGCCTCCACCCAGCGCACCTCTTTGAGCCCCGCCTTCTGTTGAACGGCGATGTTGTCCAGGAACGCCTTCTTCTTTCCCCCGTCGTGGGCCAGGAATAGGTATCCTCCGGGATGCCAGTGGACCTCGGCATCAAGCTCCCGATCCATCTCCGAGAACAGACGGACGCTCTCCATCATCAGCCTGATGGAGCACTCCGAGGTGAATTGCTGGCGCACCCCGCCGATGCAGCGCCCGGTGGAGCCGGAGCACAGATAGCCCTTTTCGAATAAGCGGACACTTAGCCCGGCCTTCGATAGGTAGTATCCGGTGGCGGCGCCGATGATGCCCCCGCCGATGATGATGGCGTCGGAGGTATTATCAGCCATTCTTCAACCACCAAGACACGAAGTGCCCGAAGTTCCACTTATCTTGCATATCTTGGTGTCGTTCGCTTGCTTTGTCGAAGCCTTTGTGGTTTATTCTCCGGACTCAGCCAGGGTCTTTAGGCTCACCGGCTGCAGGGGCGGGCGCTGGGTGACCGGCCTTTGCTCCGAGGCCTTCTGCCCCAGCTTCCTTGCCAGAATCTGGTTGATGAGCCGACGGCAGGTGCGGCCCTGGCAGTGGCCCATGCCGGCCCGGGTCAGGCGCTTGACCTCGTCGGCCGTGGTCGCCCCCTGCTCGATGGCCGCCAGCACCTCGGCCTCGGTGACATCCTCGCAACGGCAGATGATGAACTCTTTGACCATAGGCTCTTCTCCACCACCCCACCATCCCCTCCTTGATCAAGGAGGGGACAACAGGGGTGGTTCACTTGATAACGTGTATCCAGTCGGTCAGCAGGAACTGCACCCGGCCGATCAGGAGGCTTATCCGGGCCATGACTGTGTTGCCGAAGCTGGCCCCGAAGCCGATCATGATGAACCAGATGCCGATGTTGGCCGAAACCTTGAGCGCCCCCTTCTGCTCCCGGGAGAAGAAGAAGTAGCTGAGGGTGGCGATGACGCCCAGGAAGGTGACAATGCCCCAGACTAAGGTCAGGCCGCCCATCCTCAGGTTGGTGGCGTCTCCGATGGTGCTCTGCATCTGGCGCAGGACGTCCGCTTGGATGGTCGGGGCCAAGCCCATGCCGTTGCCCACCCCCAGCAGGATGGCCATGGGGATCAGGATCAGCCAGCTGAGCTTGGGTACGAAGCGGAAGAAGAACAGCATCCCGATCAGCCCGGGTATGATGAACCAATAGTTGTGCTGGACGAACACCGGCACCACTAGGTTCGGCCAGATGGCGTTGTTGAAGTAGACGGCCACCCCGTACCCGGCCGAAACGCCGACGAACAGGTGCTCGGCGAAACGGTAGAACGGATTCTCCTTGTAGAGGAAGGAGAAAATGCACAGGGTGAGAAAGGCCGCTATCCAGACCCAAGGGTCGGTCGATATGAACATCTTCTCCTCCTACTTCTTCTTAGCGGCCGCCCGGCCGACGAAATAGCCGATGTTCCCCAGGACGATGAACGCCATCAGCAGCAGGTGGACGATGGACACGGCGTCCATGCCCTTTCCCGCCACCTTGGGGGACTTGGAATAGCCCCGTTTTTCGTTAAGCCATTCGTACTCGCTGGCGCCCTTCATGCCGTTGAGCAGGCCCACCAGCTGGCCGGACTGCAGGAAGGGATAGTAGTCGGCGGTGCTGACCGCGGTGCAGCCGCCCCCAACATTGGCATGGTATCGGGTCCCGGCGTAAACGATCCAGCTCTGGGTGATGGCCGAGCCGGCGATGGAGATTACCAGCGGGATGTCGGCATAGTTGCGGACGTCGGCCATCATGGGCAGGTCGGACAGCGGCTTGCCGCTGTAGTCGGTGGGAAAGGCCTGGCGGACGTTCTCCCCCAGGGCCATCATCACCGCGGCCGTGCCCGGCTTGAATCCGAGAAAGACGTAATCCTCTCCATCCTTCGCCCCATACTCCGGAGCCGTCTCCCGCAGGGCCTCTTGGCACAGGGCCGGCCCGTTGGCATCCAGGGTCATCAGCAGCACACGGATCTTCTTGGCGAAGCAGTGCCGCAGGATGGCCTTGAGCATGGGCTGCAATTCCGGCATCATGGCCGGGCTGTAGCTGGCGTCAATCAGGATGGGTTGGCTCTGGGGCGGCAGCCGGTCGATGAATTCATAGAGCTTGACGGTGTACTTGCCGGGCCGCGAGGGCAGTCCGATGTTGATCACCAACGGGATTATGACCGCCAGCCCCACCAGCAGGAAGATGACCCGGCGGTCGATGGTTGACAGCTTCTCGAAAATCTTCATGTCACTTCCCCCCCCCGCCCAGCCAGCTGCGTTCTATCCCCAGGACGATCTTGAGCGAGGTGGCGGCGATGCCCAGCCCCACCCCGAACAGGATGCCCCGCTTGGCGGCCATGTTGGGCACCATCATGATCCACTCGGCGATGTCCGGAATCCTCTCCCAGATGAGGGCCCCGAACGGTATCACCCCCAGCATAATGATGAATCCGGAGACCAGCAGCAGCAGGGCCTCCTTGGACCGCGCCCGGAAGGCCCGGTAGGCGGCCGATGCCATGTAGAAGGCCAGGATGGCGAACATGGTGGCATCCATTGGAGCTTGGACGAACAGGTAGATACGATAATACCATTCGGACAGGAATTGCAGTCTACCGAATCGTCCTAGGATGCCCAGCAGGGCCATGGCCGCCAGGCCGACCAGCAGGACGACGCTGTAGGGCCAGTGCTCCCGCCGCCGCTTGATCTTGAGCAGGTGGTGGTTCACCAGGCTGCCGATGGCCAGCACGATGGCGAAGGCGCTGATGAGGATCTCCCACTGCAGCGTCGTCTGGTAGATCTCGGTGGAGAGCCGGCTGGGAATAAAAAACTGGATGAAGAAGAAAATCCCCAGGACCAGCACCAGTATCAGAGGTATCTGTCTTTTCATGTCCGCCTCCTATCCGACCGTCAACGCGCTGAGGATGAAACCGCGGATGCCCGGGCCTAAGAAGGCCAGAAGGGCCGCAGCCATCAGCAAGAGCACTATCAGCGCCTTGCTCCAGTCCTGTCCCTTGAGCGTCCCCAGCAGCTTGGGGTCCTTGGCCAGGTAGGCGCTGGCGGCGTATAGCTCCTCGCCAATAAGAGTGTAATCGCAGGCGGTGATGAAGAACGGCAGCTGATGGATGGCGTCGGTGCCGGCGATCTGGATGGCACCGGTGGCCGCCCCGGTCTCGGCCAACACCAGGGACTCGGCCCAGAACATGCCCATGAAGAAGTTGGTGGCCGGCCTCTCGCGGGCCATGATGCCGTCGACGCCCGAGGCGTAGCCCATCTGGCTGTCGGTCAGGTAGAACACCGAGTCGTGGTTGAAGGCGTCGGGCCGGCCCACCTCGCTGTAGGCCTCCTTGACCACCTCCATGGCCACCGTGTAGACTACCGGGTCGCGGTTGGGCACCAGCAGGGGCGTGTCGTATTCGGCCGTTTTCTTGGCCACCTGACCCAGGATGTTGAGGGCGGCGATGGTGGCCACGTCGGTGATGGTGGAAAGGCCGGGGACGTATAGGATGGGCCGTCCCATCTCGGTGGCCCGCCCCACCGCCTCCTCCACCGCCGTCAGCCCGGCGATACGCCTGACGAACAGATGCTGGCCTCTCTGGGCCATGGTGATGAAGTAGACCACGATAGCCACGAAAAGCAGGGAGGTGATCAGGGCGTTGGTCCTCATGGAATTGTACCACTGCTCCCGGGAACGGGCGGCGTTCGAGGTAGGGCTCCAGGCCTGTCCTCCGCTTCTGCCCATGGCCTTCACCCGGTAGAAGAAGTCCCGGCCGTTCTCCGGAACCGCCTGGTCCTCGAAGTCGTTGATCCCGTAGGGCACGTACCCTACCCTGCACCAGACGCTGTCTGGAGACTCCGGCGTTTCCGCCCGGTAGATCACATAGCCCTCGATCAGGTTGCGCTCCTCGTCCGGCGAGGGATCCCAGTCAAGCGAGATAGCGTTCCCCGCGTCGTTGGGCGTGTCCATGGCCCGGACCTGGCCGGGCGGCTGAATCGGTGGCGGGGCCGAGTCGGGCGGGGCGGCAGACGCCGCCTGCCCCAGACACATCCCTGCGCTCAGCAGGCAGGTCAGCCCGATTGCCGAGAGTAATCTCATTGGCTTCTCCACTATTTATTTATGTTACTATAATGACATAGGTTTTCGTTTTATCATCGAACTCCGAATCGTTTTCTTACTCGTTTTACCTGATGAGGTGTATCCAGTCGGTCAGCAGGAACTGGATACGCCCGATGAGAAGCGACATCCGGGCCATGACCGTATAGCCGAAGCTGGCCCCGAAGCCGACCATCACGAACCAGATGCCGACGGTGGAGGCGACCTTGAGCGCCCCCCGGTGCTCCCGGGAGAAGTAGAAGTAGAGCACGGTGCAGATGACCCCGACCACCACCAGCAGGCCCACCACCAGGCCGTGGTGTACGTCCCAGGGGTTCCGGAACATTGAGGTGTTGACCATGGTCCCCTGGATCTGCTTGAAGAGGTCGGCCTCGATGGTCAGGGGGATGGCCATGCCGTTCCAGAATCCCAGCGACAGGGCGATGGGTATCAGCATCAGGTGCTGCAGCTTGGGGACGAAGCGGAACAGGTAAAGCATCCCCAAGAGCATGGGGATCAGGGTGATCCAGCGGTGCTGGCCGATGGGGATGACGATGTACTGGTAGGCGTAGTTGTTCCACATCAGGACGATCATGTAGCCCACCGACAGCCCGGTGAACAGGTGCTCGGCGAAACGGAACACCGGATTATCCTTGTAGAGGTAGGAGAATATCGCCAGGCTCAAAAGGGCAGCTATCCACACCCAGATGTTGGTGCTCATGGCTTCCTCCCTTCCAGCCGGCGCCCGGCGAAGTATCCGATGTTGCCCAGCACGATCAGCAGGATTATCAGCAGGTGCGAGTAGGAGACGGCGTTCATGGCCCGGCTGGCCATATCGTGTCGGGGATAGTAGCCGGCGTCGACGATCAGCTGCTCGTACTCGGCCGCCCCCTTCATCCCCCCCAGCTGGCCCGTCAGCTGGCCGGTCTGCAGGAAGGGGTAGTTGTCCGGGGCCATGACGGCCGTCTGTCCGGCGCCTATCTTCACCCCGAACTTGGTCCCGGCGAAGATGATCCAGGAATAGGGGTAGGAGGAGCCGGCCAGGGACATGACGATGGAGATGTCGTCGTAGTTTCGCACCCGGGCCATCATCGGCAGGCTGTCCACCGGATTCTTATAGTTGTCGGCGGGAAGCGCCCGGTGGATGTCCTGTCCCATCATCAGCATGACGATGGTCCCGGCCGGCCTGAAGCCGAAGAAGCTGTAGTCGTGCCCGTAGCGAACCGTGTCCTGGCCCTTCTGCCGCCTGAGATCGTTCTGCTCCCGGACCACCTGGGCCAGGATGGCCTCGCCGATGGCGTCGCCCTGGGGGGCCAGAGATAGAGCTATCACCGGCACCCTTCGGGCGAAGCAGTGCCTGAGGATGGCCCGGGCCATGGGGTCCAGCTCCGGGGCCACCTGAGGATCGTAGTCGAAGGACAACATTAGGGGGCGTCCGCCGGGCTCGATCCGGTCGACGTAGTCGAACAGGCCCTGGGTGGGAGCGTCCACGAAGAATCGGGGATGCAGGGGCAGCAGCAGGGGAACGATGGAGGCCAGCAGAATCAGCAGGAAGATCCAGCGGCGGTCAAGCTTGCCCAGCTTGGTGAGGTGTTTCTTCATCTCACGACCCTCCCAGCCAGTTGCGCTCGATGCCCAGGATGATTTTAAGGCAGGTGGCCACCGAGCCCAAGCCGATGCCGAAGGTGATGCCCCGCTTGGCGGCCATGTTGGGCACCAGCATCAGCCACTCGGAAAGCTTGGGCATGCCGCTCCACAGGTCTGCCCCCTGCGGGATCAGGCCCAGCATGACGATGAAGGCCGAGGCCAGCAGCAGGGTGGCCTCGGCGGTCCTGGCCCGGAAGGCCCGGTAGGCGGCTGAAGCCATGTAGAAGGCCAGGATGGCGAACATGGTGCTCTGCATCGGCGCCAGGCAGAAGGAGAACAGCTTCATGTAGAAGCTGCCCTCGGCCGTGCCCCCGATGAAGCCGGCCAGGGCCATGAACAGGGCGGCCCCCAGGTAGACCAGGCTATAGCCCCACCCTTTCTGCCTCCGGCCGATCTTGACGATATGGTGCCGCACCAGGCTGTCGATGGCGATGATGGCGGCGAAGACGTAGATGATCAGGTCCCACTCCAGGGCGGTGTCGAAAAGTATTTTCGATGGACGGCTGGGGACGAAGAACTGGACAATGAAGGTCAGCCCCAGCACCAGGACTATAGCCAGCGGCAGGTTTCTTTTCATGGTGGCGGCCTTAATAAACGCCGAAGATGCGGTAGAAGAAATCGGACTTGAGGATCAGGGCTGCCAGCGTCCCCAGCGCCACCACCGCCAGGATGGCCAGCTTGCAGGCATCCTGTCCCTTGAGGCTGCCCACCTGCAGCGAATCCTTGGATAGGTAGGCCGAGGCGGCGTAGAGCTCCTCGCCGATCAGGGTGTAGTCGCAGGAGGTGATGAAGAACGGCAGCTGGGAGACCTGGTCGGTGCCGGCGATCTGGATGGCCCCGGTTACCGCTCCCGATTCGGCCAACACCAATGACTCGGCCGCGTAGTAGCCCATGAAGAAGTTGGTGGCCGGCTTGTCCCGGGACATGATCCCGGCCAGGGCGGCGGCGTAGCCCATCTGGTCCGAGGTGATGAAGAACACCGAGTCCTCCCGGAAGAGGTCGGGCCGGCCCATGGTGGCGTAGCCCTCCTTGACCATCTCCCGGGCCACGGCGTGGACCACCGGGTCGCAGGTGGGCACGATCAGCGGCGTCTCGTACTCGGCCGTCTTCTTGGAGACCTGGCCCAGGATGTTGAGCGAGGCGATGGTGGAGATATAGTCAATCAGCCCGATGCCGTTGCAGTAGAGGATGGGTTTGCCCATCTCGGTGGCCCGGCCCACCGCCTCCTCCACTGCGTCCAGCCCGGCGATACGGCGGATGAAGAGGTTCTTCCCCCGCTTGGCTATCAGGATGTAGGCCAGGATCAGGGATATCAGGACCACGGTGCCGACAAGGGTGTTCACCTTGCCGGCATTGAACCAGCTCTGCCGGGTGGCCACCGGCCCGGCGGCCTCCGAGGCCGCCGAGTCGCCGGCCGCCCCTAAAGCTGTCACCCGGTAGTAAGCTGAGGCGCCCGGCCCCTCCAGCGAGTTGTCCACGTGCTCAACCGTCCCCCGGGGCACCCAGGCCACGAAGCGGAAGGTATCGTCCGGAGCTTTGGCCCTGGCGATGTTATAGCCCCCGAAGGCGCGGCCGGTGTCCGCCGGCGACGGCGTCCAGGTTATCAGCACCGCCGAGCCGTCGTCGTTGGGCACGTCCTGAAGCCTGACCTCCGGAGGCGGGGAGACCGGGGCCGGGGCGGACGAACCGGGCACCGGCTGGGCCGCCAGCAAACCTGTCCAGAGGCAAGCCAGGCTCATCAGCCAGATGCTTTTCTTTATACTATACATATATTGTTTATTACTAGTCTCGCGCGACTGGGCTCCGTTCTGGCTTCTGCTTTCTGCCTTCTGATTTTAGCGTATCAGATGTATCCAGTCGGTCAGCAGGAATTGGATGCGGCCGATCAACAGGCTCACCCGAGCCATGACCGTGTAGCCGAAGGAAGCCCCGAAGCCGATCATCACAAACCAGATGCCGATGTGGGCCGAGATCCTCAGGGCGCCCTTGTGCTCCCGGGAAAAGAAGAAGTAGGTTATGGTGCAAATGACACCTACCAGGATGACCAGGCCGACGATCAGCCCGTTGTAGGGGTCGAGTACGTTCTTCATCATCCCGGGATGAAGCATGGTGCCCTGTATCTGCTTGACCACGTCGGCCTCGATGACCAGCGGCAGGCTCATCCCCTGCCCCACCCCCAGGAGGATGGCGATGGGGATGAGCATCAGCCAATTCAGCTTGGGAACGAAACGAAAGACATAGAGCAGGCCGATGGCCAGGGGGATGAGCAACACCCAGTTGCGGGCCAGGAAGATGTTGCGGATGATGTAATCGGGGATGATGCGGTGCCAGTATTGGGCCACCATGAAACCCACCGCCATCCCGGTAAACAGGTGCTCGGCAAAGCGGTAAACCGGGTTCTCCTTGTAGAGAAAGGAGAAGATGGCCAGCGTCAGCAGCGCCGCCAGCCAGATCCAGGGATCGGTAGACATCGTCGTTCCTCCTCTACTTTGTTGGCCTGGCGGTGCGGGACGAGGCGAAGTAGGCAATGTTGCCCACTATTATGAGGACGATCAACAGCAGGTGGGACGAGGAGATGGCGTTCATGGCCCGGCTGGCCATGTCCTTCCGGGGGTAGTACCCCTTGTCCACTATCAGCTGCTCGTACTCGGCCGCCCCCTTCATCCCGCTCAGTTGCCCCAACAGCTGCCCAGTCTGGAGGAAGGGGTAGTAGTCGGGGGCCATGACCGCAGTCACCCCCGAGGCGATGTTGGCCTTGTAGCGGGTCCCGGCGTAGATCACCCATGACCCCACCACACCGCTCGAGGCCAGAGTCAGCACCACCGGGATGTCCTGGTAGTTGCGGATGTTCCTCATCATCGGCAGGCTGTCGAACGGGGTGCCGTAATAGTCTGCCGGGAAAGCTTTGCGGATGTTCTCCCCAATGTTCATGATGATGACGGCCCCGCCGGGGCGGTAGCCCATCATCACGTAGTCGGTGCCCGGCCTCTTGTGGAACTCCTCGGCGGCCTGGGCCACCGCCCGCTCGGCCAGGGCCGCCCCCTGGAGGTACATGCTCATGAGTATCACCCGGACGTTCCGGGCGAAGCAGTGCCGGAGCACGGCCATGGTCATCGGGTCCAGCTCGGCTGACATGTCCGGCGAGTAATCCACCGAGATCATCACCGCCTTGTTGTTGGGCTCGATGCGGTCGATGGCGTTGAAAAGCCCTAAAGTGCTGCGGTCGACGTGCGTCCTGAGGTTGATGCTGAAAATCAAGGGTAGTATTACCGCCAGCGTCAGCAGCAGGTAGACGACCCGCCTGTCCAGCCGGCCCAGTTTTTCCAGACTTCCCATCTCAGCCTCCTCCCAGCCAGTTGCGCTCGATCCCCAGCATGATCTTAAGGTTGGTGGCCGCCATGCCGATGCCCACCCCGAACATGATGGCCCGTTTCGAGGCCATGTTGGGCACCAGCATCAGCCACTCGCCCACCACCGGCAGCCCCTTCCATAGGCTGGCCCCCAAGGGGATCAGCCCCAGCATCAGCACGAAGGCCGAGAGCAGCAGTACCGTGGCCTCGGCCTTGCGGGCCCGGAAGGAACGGTAGGCGGCCGAGGCCATGTAGTAGGCCAGCAGGGCGAAGACGGTGGCCTGCATCGGGGCCATGGCGTAGGTGAACAGCCTCATGAACAAGCCTCCCTGACGGATGCCTCCGATGATGCCCACCAGGGCATAGCCCAGGGCGCTCCCTAAGTAGACTAGGCTGTACGGCCAGTCCTTTTTTTTCTGCCGGATCTTGATGATGTGGTGGCGCACCAGGCTGTCTATGGCGATGATTATGGCCGGGATGCCGATGACAATCTCCCACTGCAGGGTGTGGTCGAACAGCCTCTGCGACGCCTTGCTGGGTATGAAGTACTGGATCATGAAGGCGATGCCCAGCACCAGCACCAGTGTCAGCGGTATGGTTCTCTTCATATTTGTGCCTCAATGGATGCTGAACCAGTTGTAGAAGAACAGGCTGCCGGAGACCAGGCCAATCAGGCTCCCGGCCACCACCAGCCCCACGATGACCACCTTGCAGAAGTCCTGGGCCTTGATGGTGCCCACCAGCAGGGGCTCCTTGGAGAGGTAGGCCGAGGCGGCGTAGAGCTCCTCGCCCATCAGGGTGTAGTCGCAGGCGGTGACGAAGAACGGCAGCTGGGTGACGGCGTCGGTGCCGGCGATCTGGATGGCGCCGGTGGCCGCCCCGGCCTCGGCCAGAATCAACGACTCGGCGAAGAACATGCCCATAAACAGGTTGGTGGCCGGCCTCTGCCGGGCCATAAGGCCGCTGACGGCCGCGGCGTAGCCCATCTGGTTGTCGGTTACGAAGAAGACCATGTCCTCCTTGAAGAGGTCTGGCCGTCCGGTGGCGTTGTAGCCTTCCTTGACCACCTCCCGGGCCACGGTGTGGACTATGTAATCGTATGTCGGCACCATCAGGGGAGTCTCGTACTCGGCCGTCTTCCGGGCCACCTGCCCTAGGATGTTGAGGCCGGCGATGGTGGCGATATCCGAAAGGCTGGAGAGGCCCAGCACATAGAGGATGGGCTTGCCCATCTCGGTGGCCCGGCCCACCGCCTCCTCCACCGCGTCCAGGCCGGCCAGGCGGCGCAGGAACAGGCGCCCCCTCTTGGCCCTCTCCAGGAACAGAAGCACCAGGCCGATGAAAAGGGCGGTGGCGATGAGCACATTGACCTTCCCCAGCTTGAACCACTCCTCCCGCGGCCTGAAGGGTCCGGCCACCTCGGAGGCGAAGGCCGCCCCCGCCGTATCCACAGCATCGACCCGGTAGTAATAATCCCGTTTGGAATCAAGCTCGATGTCCGAGAAAGCCGTAATGCCGCGCGGCATCAGGTTTATCTGTTTGAACGGCCCCTCGGGGTCTTCCGCCCTCATGATGGCGTAGCCCAGCAAGGCCGGGCTGGCGTCGTCCGGGGACAGCTGCCAGGTTAGGTCCAAGCCGGTGCCGTCGTCGTCCGCTATGTCCCTGACCTTTAGTTCCGACGGAGGTTGTAGCGCCTGCAGCCCGCCAGCCAGAAGGAGCAGCAGCAATACGAATGTTAAAAATTTCATCGACGCAGCCTTGTTCCGGTTATATGGAAGTAGTGATTTTCACTGTATATCCGTTGTATCACTTTTTTCCAGCGTTCCCGGTCCTGCGGAAAAATCTGACCTCCCGCTCCAGCCCCTGGGGCACGGCCAGGGTCACCAGCGGCGTCCGGTCCTGGGCCTTGGTATTGACCACCTTGACCACCCTGGCCAGGCCGCATACCTTCCCCTCCCGGTCCAGGGCCTCCACCGTCTCCCCCTTGTGGGGCAGGGGCAGGAACTCGTATGGCAGCGTTATCGTGGATTCGCGCTCCGAGTAGGCGGCGTCCACTACGAAGATGGCCAGCCCCGGGCAGCGGGAGACGCAGATGGTGCAGCCGTTGCACTTGTTGTGGTCCACCTGGGGCAGGGCGTTGATGTCCGAGCCCACCGTGATGGCCTGGCGGGGACACGAGGTCTCGCAGGGGTTGCAGGGGATCTCCTGGAAGCACTCGACGATGACCACCGGGCCCTTCTTCAGCCTCTCTTCGGAGGGCCAGATGGATTCGAGGTCGGTCTTGTCGGCGATGCCGGAGGTTTTAAGCTTATCGCTGATACAATAAATACCCATATCTATATAGCTATTTACTGTCCTCTGCGGCAGGCCGCCAGCTTCTCCTTGCCCTCCCGGGCTTTGGCCCCGAAGGGCCCGGCCCTCAGGGCCGCCAGCCGGCAGGCCACGTCTTCGATCCGCTTATTCAGCTGGTCCGATTCGCCCTTGAGGAATCTCGCCGCCCCCAGCCCGGCCAGCTCGCCCTCCAGCATGGCGGTCGAGGCCTCCTCGATCCCGGTGACGTCCCCGGCGGTGAAGATGCCGGGCACCGTGGTCATCATTAGATCATCATGCCAGGCCACGTGGCCGCCCAGCTCGGGCACGTACTCCATTTGGCAGCCCGCCTGCCACAGAATCTCAGTGAGCGGCGACAGCCCCACCGCCAGGCAGATGGTGTCCACCTCAAGCTTGCGCTCCGAGCCTGAAACCGAATTCCAGTTTTCATCGATCCTCGAGATGACCGCGCCGGCCACCTCCTCCTTTCCTAATGCCTCGAGGATGGTGTGCCGAGTCAAAACCGGCACCCCGGCCCGCTGGATCTTGGAGGCGTGCACCAGGTAGCCGCCGATGTTGGGCAGGCCCTCGATGACCGCCTTGACCTCCACCCCGGCCTGCAGCAGCTGGTAGGAGACGATCAGCCCGATGTTGCCCGAGCCCACCATCAGCACGCTCCTGCCTGGCCGGATGCCGTGGACGTTCATCAGGGTCTGCACCGCCCCGGCACCATAGACCCCGGGCAGGTCGTTGCCCGGGAACGACAGGAAGTTCTCCGAGGCGCCGGTGGCCGCCAGCATGGCCTTCGGCTTAAGGGGTACGACCTTCTCCTTGTTCCGGAAGACGGCCGCCGTCCCATCCGGGTAGTAGCCCACCGCCGGCGAGTCCAGCCAGACCTCCACCCCGCGCTGGGCCGCCTCGGCCGCCAGCTGGACGCCGATATCTATCCCCCGGGTGCCGGCCCGCTCGGCCTTGGAGCCGAAGAACATGTGGGTCTGCTTGACCAGCTGGCCGCCCAGGGCCGGGTTCTCGTCCACGATCAGCGGCTTGACGCCGAACTCGCCGGCCGACAGCGCCGCCATCAACCCGGCCGGCCCGCCGCCGATTATCAGGAATTCGACGTCCACTAGTTGGTCCTGAAATGCCAAACCGGCCCCGTGGTCGAGGCCCCGTGGTTGTCAGTGGCTTTCACTTTCCAGATGTAATCCGTGACCGGGATAAATGAGTTTACCAAAAAAGCCATGGTCCGATATAGGTTGATCGTATCGGTGTACGAACCGGGCCCCATGACCACCTGGTAGCTCAGGGTATCGCCCAGGTCAGGATCGTAGCACGACCAGCTGAAGGTCTTGGGAGCGGTTATCCCCTGGTTGTTGTCGGCCGGGGTGGGACTGCTGGGCACTGCCGGAGCCTGGTTGGTAGTGGCCGGCTGGCCTGTGTCTACCGGGCTTTTACCCTGGCTGCACGAGAGAAGAAAAACGCCAGCCGAAACCACCAGAAGAAAGATAAGAGTGATGGCTCTTTTCATGTCGTACCTGCCTTATGATTCAGCAATGGGCTTCAGGCTTCCCCGGCCCTCCTGCCGCCTCACCTGCATGCCCTCTTTGATGGGTGTGACGCAGGAGAAGACGTTGGGCACGCCGTCCACCTCCATCAGACATGAGGAGCACTTGCCGATGGCGCAGAAAAAGCCGCGGGGTCGGCCCAGCTTGACGCTATGGCGCAGGACCTTGATGCCCGCGGCGTGCAGGGCGGCGGCGATGGGTTCGCCCTCGAAGCCCTCCACCGGCCGTCCTTCGAAAAAGAAGGTTACCTTGTTCCCCTTCTTGAATTCCAATATTGGATGCGCTTGGATCCTCATCAATAATACTGGACTAAAATGAGTTACTATAATAACTTATAATTTTTCCAATGTCAAGGTTTTTCGGAGGGTTTTTCATATTTCTACTATTACCACCCTCTCGACTCCGCACAGGTCCTTGGCTATAGAAACGGTCACGCGTCCGAAAGCCTCAGCCATCATGCGCCCCACCTCCTCCGCCTGCCCTGCACCGACCTCCAGGGCCAGCAGGCCGGGCGTTCTCAGCCGGGCCGGGGCCGCTATCGCTATTTTCCGATAGTATTGGAGGCCGTCCCCACCCCCGTCCAGCGCCAAATGCGGCTCGTATCTCGAGACCTCGGGCATCAGCCCATCGATCTCCGCCGTCGGGATGTATGGCGGGTTGGAGACGATGACATCGTAACTTTTCTCCCCCTTGGAGAACAGGTCCCCGAGCAGTGGCGTCACCCTTCCGGCCAGCCCGTGAAGTTCGATGTTTTTATCGGCGACCTCGAGCGCCTTCTCCGAGATGTCGACCGCGTCCACCGAGCATTCAGGCAGGTTCATGGCCAGGGCCACGGCTATGCAGCCGCTGCCGGTACCGATGTCGAGTATCTTTTTGTAACCGGGCTTCCATCGCTTGATGGCCTGCTCCACCAGAACCTCGGTCTCCGGCCGGGGGACCATGACGTTTTCGTCCACCAGGATGCGGAGCCCGAAAAACTCGGTCTCCCCCACGATCTGTTGCAAAGGCTCGCGCCGGCAGCGGCGGGCGACCAGCTCGTCGAATTCAGCCAGGGCTTCCTGGGGCACCGGCTTGTTGTCATGTATCAGGATAACCGGGCGCGGCCAGCCGGTGGCCCGGGACAGAAGCAGCTCGGCCTCGAGGCGGGGGGAATCGATGCCGCTGCCTTTTAACTCGCGCTTCGCCCGGTTGATCGACTCTCTGATATCAGTCGCCAATTGAGAAATCCCGCGGTGGATGGCCGGGCAAGCTGATGGGATATTTTAACAGAAAGCCCCACTCGTCTATGTCCTTTTGCTGGGTCAAGACCATAGTATAGGAATAGTAAAAATAAGCGCCAAGACCTATGAAGGGGGTCAGGGTCGCTCCAAACTGCGGTTTTGTTCCTTGCCAGACGATCGTCGGACCGACCTCGCCGCCTATAAACGCAGTACTAAGTTGATAACCGAGATGCAGTTTGCTCAGCCTCTTTGCTGAATCATGGGAGCAGATATCATAGCTGAGTACAACTGCATTGGCGGCGTTTTTATACCACACGATATAGCTAACTTCGGCCCCGAACGTGAAGCCGTCGCCCTTGCCGAAGGTGTATCCTAGTTTAATCCCCGGCGATATGTATTCGGCATCGCCGCGCGATCCCCCCGCCGTCAGAGCAAGCGCAGTTAGGAGTATAAGTATATTTATATAGTGTTTTTTCACTCTTGTATCGCCGCCCTCACTCGCCCTCCCCCGCCTTCAGCCCCTCGGCCATCTCCGCCTCCTGCAGGGCCTGCACCAGCTGGTCTATCTGCCCCTCCATCACCTGGTCCAGGTTGTACAGGGTGAGCCCGATGCGGTGGTCGGTCACCCGGTTCTGGGGGAAGTTGTAGGTGCGGATCTTCTCGGAGCGGTCGCCGGACTTGACCTGGCTCTTTCGGTCCTGGGCCAGCTGGGCGCTCTTCTCCTCCTCCATCCTCTCCAGCAGGCGGGAGCGCAGCACCTTCATGGCCTTGGCCTTGTTTTTCTGCTGGGAGCGTTCGTCCTGGCAGGAGACCGCCATGCCGGTCGGCAGGTGGGTGATGCGCACCGCCGAGTAGGTGGTGTTGACGCTCTGGCCCCCGGCCCCTGAGGAGCAGAAGGTGTCGATACGCAGGTCGTTGGGGTTGATCTGGAGGTCCACCTCCTCGGCCTCGGGCAGGACGGCCACCGTGGCCGCCGAGGTATGGATGCGGCCCGAGGCCTCGGTGCGCGGCACCCGTTGCACCCGATGGACGCCGCTCTCGTACTTGAAGGTGCCGTAGGCCTCCTCGCCATCGATGGAGATGATTATCTCCTTGTACCCTCCCAGCTGGGTGGCGTTGGAGTTCATAACGTCAATGGTGAATCCTTTGCGCTCGGCGAAGCGGGAGTACATGCGGAACAGATCGCCGGCGAAAAGGGCCGCCTCCTCCCCGCCGGTCCCGGCCCGGATCTCCATGATGGCCGGCTTGAGGTCGTTGGGGTTTCGTGGCACCAGCAGCCTCTTCAGCTCCTCCCGGAGCGCCTCCAGCCTGGGTTCCAGCTCAGCCAGTTCGGCCCGGGCCAGATCGGCCAGCTCCTGGTCGTCGGAGCCGATTATCGACCGGCTCTCTTCGATGCGCCTGGAGCATTGGCGATACTCGGCCGCCTTATCCATCAGTCGGGTCGATTGCTTGTATTCACGCGACAGCGAACGGTAGCGGGCCTGGTCGGCCAGTACCTCCGGATCGGCCAGTAGGCCCTCCAGCTCCCGGTGCCTCCGCTCCAGCTTCTCCAGCCTGGCCTCTATCATGCCGTGCTCGTCCTCTTGGGTTTGATGCTGAAGCCGATGGCGAAAGGACAGAGCACGTCGGCCATTTTAGGCTTGCCGGTCTCCGGGTCAAGGTGGAAGGCCCCGATCTTGATGAACCAGTTGTCGGTGGTGCCGGAGATGGTGCCGTCCTCGTTGTAGCTCCAGTACTTCTCCTTGGCCTTGTCGCGGATCTCGGCCACTATGTAGACGGAATCGGGCTTCATGCTCTCGATGTCCTCAGGGGAGAGGGTGATCTCATGCCGGGGATGCGAGTGGAAGTCTCCGATGATGTAGAGGTTGGGCAGGTTTTCGAAGAAATTGACGATGCGGGCGTAGGAGCGCTCCCTGGCCCGCACCCAGGTGGTATGGCGCTCCGCCTTCTGGCAGGCCACCGCGTTGACCACCATGAACATGTCTTTGTCCTTGTGGCCCAAGAGCAGTCCGTAGGACTCCTTGCGGTAGACCTCGATGGCCGAGACCAGTATCCCCCAGAAGGCGGATTCGCTGATGAAGACCTGCATGTTTCAGATAACAGCTAACAGCTCTCAACTAACCGGTTTACGATTCACTATTAACGATTCGCGATCCGCATTTCACCCTTCACAATTCACCTAGGATCGGTCAGTAGGTAACCTTGACCAAGAACAGTCCCTGCGGCGGCGCCGTCCTCCCGGCTTTTTTTCTGTCCCTGGCCCTCAGAATCTCGCTCATCAAGCCCGGGTCCATCTTTCTCCTGGCCATGTCCACCATAGTCCCCACCAGTATTCGCACCATATTGTGCAAAAAACGATCGGCCTCGATCTCGAATGCCAGCGCGTCCCCCTTTTTTATCCACTTGGCCCTGCCGACCTCCACCACGTAGTTATCAATCTCGGCCTGGGCTGAGGAGAAAGAGGTGAAGTCGTGCCGCCCGACTACCTGGCCGGCCGTCCGTTTCAGGATCTCGAAAGACAGATCGTATTTCACGAACCAGGCGAACCTCTCCCGCACCGGCGACCGTTCGGTGACTATCTGGTATCTATACAGCCTTCGTCTGGCGTCGAACCTGGCGTGGAAGTCCGGCTTGGCCTCCTTGGCGTCCAGCACCGCCAGGTCCCGGGGGAGCAGCCGATTGAGCCCTTGGCGAAAGGCCTGCAAAGGAATTTTTTTGCTGGTCATGAAATTCGCCACCTGGCCCAGGGCATGGACCCCGGCGTCGGTGCGCCCCGAGCCAATGGCCGAAACCTTTTCCCCGAGAAGCTCGGACAGCTTCTCCTCGAGGATACCCTGCACCGTCCGACGCCCCGGCTGGTACTGCCAGCCGGAGAAAGCCGTGCCGTCGTACTCCAGCGTCAGCCTGATGTTCCTCATGGTCCTGCCGGCGCCGGCGAAGCCTTCGGATCCCACATCGCTCACTGGTCGAGGTAGACCGAGTTCACCGATTCGTAGGCCGGCCCCTGGGGCGTCAGGGTGCTTTTTACAAGCGACAGCGCCTTGAACGGGAACTCCTGGGGCGGCAGCCTGGTCTCCCTAATCAGTCTGGCCAGCTCGGCGGTGTTGCGGCTGGATCTCAACCTGCCCAGGGTTAGGTGTGGCCAGAACTTTCTCTCCTCGCGCTGGAAGCCAATGGCGGCCAGCTCCTCCTCTATCGCCTGAAAGGCCTGGACGCATTCCGCCTGACCCTGCGAGAGGCCGGCCCACACCACCCGCGGTTTATCGAGTACCGGAAAGGCGCCCAGCTCGCCCAGCCTGGCCATGATCGGCCCCACCCGCCCCTTGGTCCGTGACACCGCCATGCCCGCCTGGATGAACTTGTTCTGCGGGATCTCGCCCAGGAATTTGAGGGTCAGGTGGATGTTGCCGGGCTTAACCCAGTTGACCTCGGCCCCGGCCCGGCTCAGTTCGCTCGAGACGCTGCCCAGCAACTCCTGGATCTCGACCGGGATCTCCAGGGCCACGAAGCAGCGGATGACCCTCATATGCTGGTTCATTCTCTAAACCCTTTCGAAACTCCGTCCTGCCGTCGATGCGAAAGGTACCTCCTGGCTAGGTCCAGGCAGGATTGGGCCGCCCATTCCTTGATGGTCCTTCTGCTCCCGACGAAGCGCCTTTCCTGCACTATATTTCCATAGGGTCCAGACACGGCTATGAATACCAGCCCCACCGGTTTTCCCGACACTGCCCCCGAGGGACCGGCAATGCCGGTGACGGCCATGCATAGGTCGCCGCCGCAGAGACGCCTGCCCCCTTCGGCCATCTCCAGAGCCGTCTGGCGGCTGACGGCGCCATATCGCTTCAGGGTTTCAGGCTTGACCCCCAAAAGCTCGATCTTTAATCTATTGCTGTAAGCGACCGCTCCTCCCAGAAAATACGAGGAGCTTCCCGGAACATCGGTTAGCCTATCGGCCACAAGCCCTCCGGTGCAGGACTCGGCGGTGCAGGCCGTCAGCCTAAGTCCGGATAGCCGGCGGCCGACCACCTGCTCCATGGTCTCCTGGCCCCGGCCGTAGACGGCCTTGCCCAGCATTCTTTCTATCTTCCCAGCTGCCGCCTCGGCCGATTTTTGTGCGGAACCAGCGGAGACCGAGGAAAAGGTCAGCCGCAGGTCCACCCCGCGGTAGGACGGTAGATAGGCCAGGGAGCCCTTGGGCAGGGCTTTTTCTAATGCTTTCAGCCTATCGGCCACGGCGGACTCCGGCAAGCCAAAAGTCCTCAGGGTGACAACGGAGATCCCCCGGCCGCTCATCCGGGCCAGCATCGGCCTCAGGCTCTGCTCCCAGATGGCCTCCAGTTCGCGGGGAACCCCAGGAAGGAGGATTAACAGCTTGGAGCCATGGCGGAAGAGCAATCCCGGGGCCGTTCCCTGCGGGTTGGGTAGGACCTCGGCCTTGTCCGGCACCATCGCCTGGCGCCGGTTGCACGGCGGCATGGCCAGGCCCCTTTGGGCGAATCTGCTCCGGATTTCCTCCAGCAGCTTCCGGTCCAACACCAGCTTGGAATGAAAAAGCCTGGCCACCGCCTCTCTTGTGAGATCGTCCGCGGTCGGCCCCAGACCTCCGGTACAGATCAGCAGGTCGCAACGGGCAAGTCCTGAGGTCACCTCCTCCCTGATGTCCGGAATTCTGTCGCCTACCGTCCGACGCCAACAGATCTCGAATCCCAGGGACTGTAGCTCTCGCCCCAGGAAGGCGGCGTTGCCGTCCAGGATCTGGCCGCAGAGCACCTCGTTGCCGATGGTCAGGATGCCGGCCTTTATTAGCTTCATGGCAACCCCAGCAGGGAGGCCAGGGCCGAGCCCTCCCTATAAAGGAAAAGCATCCCCACCTGTAACACTATGTTTGAATAGGCTCCGGCCAGCAGGTCATCCAGCATCACACCCCAGCCGCCGGGCACCTCTTGAATACGAAATATGCCCATGGGTTTGATGATATCGAACAGGCGGAAAAGCAGAAAGGCCAGGGGGAAAAATAAGGCGGACTTGGGCACCAGGAACAGGGCCAGCCACTGCCCGGCCACCTCGTCGATGACTACCCTCGGGGGATCGCTGCCCCAGCGCCTCTCGGCCCAGAACGAGAGCGGCACCCCGGCCAGGCAGGCCGCCAGCACCGCCAAGGGTATCGTCCACCAGCAGTCGGGGAACAGCAGCCAGGCCGCCGCCATTGCCAGCAGGCTGCCGCAGGTGCCCGGCGCCCAAGGCGAATAGCCGGCGCCCAGTCCGGTGACCAAGGCCTTGGCGGCCGCCTCCAGCAACTTCCCCATCAAAAGTTATCCTTGAATAGGCTCAGTATCAGCCACCGGCTCTTGTAGATGTAATCGAGGCCTGAGGCCAGGGTCATGGCCATGGCTACGTATAGCAAGCCATCGGCCGCCTGCCGGGCGCCGGGGCCGGCCAGCCACCAGTGGCCGATCCAACCGGCTTCGACGGCGTCGCCGGCCAGGACGCAACAGAGGATGGCCGCCACCGACGACATCTGGAGAAAGGTCTTGGACTTGGCCATCCAGCTGGACTCCATCACCTCCCCCCGGTAGGCCACCAGGGTCCTCAGGCCCATGATCAGAAACTCACGGGCGATGATCACCAGCACCACCCAAGGGGCCGCCATCCGCAGGGCCACGAAGGATATCAGGGCCATGGATATCAGAAGCTTGTCGGCGATAGGATCCATGAAACGCCCGAACCCGGTCTCCTGCCGGTGCTTCCTGGCCAGCATCCCGTCGAAAAAGTCCGAGAGCGAGGCCAGGATGAAAAGCAACAGAGCGGCCAGCCGGGCGTGGATGCCCTCAACCAGCAGCAGCACCATCAGGGCAGGGCTGGCGGCCACGCGGAATATCGTCAGTATATTGGGGAGGTTCACCCGATAACTTTATCAGATTTGGTGCCGGGTTGTCAAACTAAAATCTTGTAGCCTAAAACCTTACTTGACAATGCCGACAAGATGATATATCATAGAAAAAATATATAGTGTAAGGAGGATCTCATGAACGGAAGAAAAATTGCGCTCGCAATGCTCCTCTGGGGATTGACGGCGGCCACCGCCCTGGCCGACACCAATGTCGATGTCAACCTGAACATCGGCCTCCCAGTGCTTAAGGTGGGCCCCGATCCGATGATGGCCGTGGTTCCGGGCACCTACGTCTACTTCGTCGTTGACCTCGACGCCGACCTATTCTTCTACCAAGGGTACTGGTGGAGGATGCACAACGGCCATTGGCACCGGGCCGCCGCGGCCGGAGGCCCCTGGGTCCTCTTTAAGGTGGTGCCCCATCCCCTGCTGAACCTGCCGCCGGGCTGGAGAAAACTGCCTCCGGGACACGCCAAGTTCAAGTACGCCGAGCTGAAGAAGAACTGGAAGCAGTGGGAGAAGGAGAAACGCTGGGACAAGAAGGAAGGACCGGCCAAGAAGGAGAAGGCTGATAAGTCCAGGGATCAGGATAAGCCGCTAAAGAAGGCCGGAGGCAAGCCCAAGGGGGTAAAGGGCCGTTAATTCTCCCCCAAAACAAGAATGATGGCCGCTCGCCAGTTTCGGGCGGCCATCATTCTTCAAGCTCCTTTATCTTATTAAGCAGCTCGAACCTCGGCGCCTCCGAAACCATGTCCTCGAATAGTGCCCGGGCCTCCTTCCTGTGCTCTTCCGAACCGGTCAGACGGAAAAGGGCGGCCATGGCCTCGGCTTTGACCAGCTTCTCCCCGCTGTTTTTGGATATCTGCAACAGCCTCTCCCCAGCCGCCATGGGCGAGGCCAAACCAAGCCTGCCTTCGATCTCCACCAAAAGGACGTTTGACAGGCCCGCCTCCTCTTTGAATCCCGCCTTTTCGGCAATATCAAAAGCCTGCCTAGCCCACTCTCGAGCCTCTTGGACATGCCCCAGCCGTAAACCGGCCTCGGCCATGCGGAAGAGGCAGGTGCTGAAAAAATCGCTCGCCTTAAGCTCCTTCAGTATCGGCAGGGCGATTTGGTATCGCTCAAGCGCCTCTTTGAAGTCACCTTTGAGCGCGTTCAGCACGCCCAGATTGAAGAGGGCGACGCCCACCCCCTTTCTCTCACCAAGCTCCTGGGCCAGGTTCAGACTCCGTCGTAGGTATTCATCCGCTGCCTGTAGATTGCCGTAATACATGCTTACGATGCCCAAATTGCCCAGCACCAGTCTCTCTCCTGCTTTATTGCCCATTTCTTTGGCAATGTCAAGACTCTGCTGGAAGCACTCCATCTCCTGACGATATTCACCGCGCCTGTCGTGTATGGCTCCGATGTTGTTCAACGCCACCCTTAGCGTCAGCTTGTCCCCCACGGCCCGGGCAACATCCAGCATCCGGCGATAACATCCCAGAGCCTCCTCCAGCCTTTCGCTGGAGAAGTGGATGTTGCCCATGGTCCCTAGGGCGATCCCCATCTGCTGCAGGTCGCCGTTTCTCTCCGCCTCCGCCATGGCTATCTTCAGGCTCTCCATGGCCTGCTCGTTCTCACCCTGCTGCCATTGGAGCAGGGCCAGGTTCGAATGGACCATGCCCACCGTGGCCCGGTCTCCGCAGGCCTCCGCCGCATTTACGGCCATTCGGTAGCATCTGAGGGCGTTGGGATAATCGCCCAGATTTTTATAGGCATTGCCCATGTTCATCAGGGGACGGCACATCTGGGCGGTATCGCCAGCCTTCTCGTCGAAGCGGTATGCTTCCTCCAGCAGCCCAAGGGCCTCTTGGTTCTTCCCGATCCTGGTATATAGGAATCCCACCTGGTTTTTAGCTGTGGCCACTATCCCATCCTCACCGAAGGCCTCAGCCACTTCCAGCATGCCCCGTAAAAGGACTTCCGCCTGCTGCCATTCGCCGACCATCGACAACAGCTGGGCCTTCCGGTTAAGTAGATGAAAGGGGAAATAAATCTCGCCCTTTTCAATCCAAAGCAAAGGTCTTCTGTTCTGAGGCATGGGTTGTCACAAAAAAAAGACATGGGCGGGTTCCCCACCCGCCCATCCCCCCAATATCGGGTCGTTTATTGCGCCTTGGCCTCGGCCCCCCGGCGCAGGGCTTTGATGTTGAGCTCCAATATCTCCGGCTTGGCTCGTTTGAATACCTTGGGCAGCGCCTTGGCGATAGATTCGACGCTGACCGCCCCGGTCAGCCCGGCCAGGGCCCCCAGGGCCACCATATTGGCGACCTTGATGCTGCCCAGCTCCTGGGCGATGGCGTTGCACGGCACCAGGGCCACCTTAATATCGGTACGCTTGGGCTTGGTGTTGATCAGCGAGGAGTTGACTATCAGCAGCCCCCCCGGCTTGACCATGGGCTCGAACTTGGCCAGGCTGGGTTCGTTTAGAACCACGGCCGTGTCCGGCCTGGAGACGATTGGCGAAGACACCTCGTCATCGGCCACCACCACCGAGCAGTTGGCCGTGCCCCCGCGCATCTCGGCCCCGTAGGCCGGAAACCAGGAGACGTTCTTGCCCTCTAAAAGTCCGGCCTGGGCCAGCAGGATCCCGGCCGAGATCACCCCCTGGCCGCCGAATCCGGACATGCGAATTCCCTGATACATCAGGCGGCACCTCCTTCCTTCTGCTCCCTCTGCTCCGGAGAGCGGTAGACGCCCAGCGGGTAGAGCGGTATCATCTTGTCGGCTATGTATTTCAGCGAGTTGAGCGGTGTCGTCTCCCAGCCGGTGGGGCACATAGACAGCACCTCCACCAAGGAGAAGCCCTTGCCCTCGATCTGATTTTGGAAGGCCCGCTTGATGGCCTTCTTGGTCTTGATGACGTTCTGGGCGGTGTGGACCGAGGTCCGCTCCAGGTACGAGGCCCCTTCCAAAGATTGCAGCAGCTCGCAGATGCGGATGGGATAGCCGTTGGCCTTGGGATCGCGGCCCCGGGGGCAGGTGGAGGCCTTCTGGCCGATGAGGGTGGTCGGGGCCATCTGGCCCCCGGTCATGCCGTAGATGGCGTTATTGATGAAGATGATGGTGATATTCTCGGAGCGGGCGGCCGAGTGGATGGTCTCGGCCATGCCGATTGAAGCCAGGTCTCCGTCCCCCTGGTAGGAGAAGACGATGCATTCAGGCTTGGAGCGCTTGATGCCGGTGGCGATGGCCGGGCCTCTTCCATGCGGGCCCTGGATCATGTCGCAGTTGAAGTAATCATCGGCGAAGACCGAGCAGCCCACCGGGGCCACCCCCACCGTTCGTTCCCTGATGCCCAGCTCCTCCAGGCACTCACCCACGATGCGGTGGACGATGCCGTGACCGCAGCCCGGGCAGTACCGCAGTGGCATCTCGACCAAGCCGGCCGGCCATTTGGTGATCTTCTCCATTACCTACGCCCTCCTTTCTTGGACTTCCTGGCCGGTCGGCCCACCTTGCGGACCGCCTTCTTCCTGGGCCGTCCCGGCTTGCCCCTAGGCTTTCCCGGCTTTACGGCGGCCGAGGCTGTCCTGGTTGAGGCCGTCGATTTATAGGATTTCTCCAGCGCGGCGAAGACCTCCTCGCTCGAGGGGATCCCGGCCGGCCTGGCGTAGAGGTCTACCTCGATCTGGCCGCAGACCGCCAGCCTGACGTCATCCACGAACTGGCCCATGCTCATCTCCACCACCAGGAATCTTTTAGCCTTCTCGGCCAGCCGGGCCAACTGCTTTTTGGGGAAGGGCCATAGGGTGATGGGACGGAAAAGTCCGACCTTCATCCCCCGGTCCCGGGCCATCTTGACGGCGGCGGCGGCGATGCGCGACGAGGTCCCGTAGGCCACCACCACCAGCTCAGCGTCCTCGCACTGCCTGGCCTCGAACAGCACCTCCTTCTCCTCGATCTCCCGATACTTCTTCAGCCGGGCGGCGTTTATCTTCTCCAGCTCGCCCTCGCGCAGGTCGTAGGAGCGCACGATACGCTTGCCCCGGCCTTTGGCCACCCCCAGCTCCCAGCCCGCCTCTTTGAGAGTTTTGGGATCGACCGGCTCCGACTTGAACTCGACCGGCTCCATCATCTGCCCCAGGATGCCGTCGGCCAGGATCATCGAAGGCATGCGGTATTTAAAGGCCAGCTCGTAGCACTTGCGGGGAAAGTTGGCCATCTCGTCCACCGAATTGGGTGCCAGCACAATTACCCGATAGTCTCCGTGCCCACCGCCCCGCACCGACTGGTGGTAGTCGCCCTGGGAGGCGGCGATGTTGCCCAGCCCCGGGCCGCCCCTGACCACGTTGGCGTAGAAGAACGGGAGGTCGGCCCCGGCGCAGTAGGAAATGCCCTCCTGCTTGAGGCTGATGCCCGGGCTGGACGACGAGGTCATGGCCCGAATGCCGGTCGAGGCCGCGCCGTAGATCATGTTGATGGCCGCCACTTCGGACTCGGCCTGGATGAAGGTGCCCCCCTCATCGGGCAGGCGCCAGGACATGTACTCAGGCACCTCGTTCTGGGGGGTGATGGGGTAGCCGGCGAAGAAGCGGCAGCCGGCCCTTATGGCCCCCTCGGCCAAGGCCTCGTTGCCCTTCATCAGGATCTTCTCACCCATTCTGACAACTCCGCTGTAAGTTCAAAATCACATACACCAAAATCCCAAAACCCATTTTGGTGCTTTGACTTTGGATTTTGTTATTTGTTCATTTGTAGACTTCGATGGCCAGGTCCGGGCAGATCTGAGCGCACAGGCCGCAGCCGATGCAACAATCCGATTTGGCCAGCATGGCCGGGTAGTAGCCGGTGACGGAGAACTTGTCGGACATAGCGATGCACTGCTTGGGGCAGGCCGAGGTGCAGAGCTCGCAGCCCTTGCACAATTGCTCGTTCACCTTGATCTCGGGCATGATGACTCCCCCTTGTGTCTTCGTAATGTGAAACTTAATTTTATCAAAAAAAACAATATGTTGCAAGTGGATATATCATTAAGAAAAAAATCCCTGCCCCTTTGGGGAGGGATTTCCGAAGGTCATTGGAGCGGGCGAAGGGATTCGCACCCTCGACTTCCACCTTGGCAAGGTGGCATTCTAGCTGCTGAATTACGCCCGCCACTTTAATAATTATATTAAAAAAAGAGCGGCAAGTCAAGCGGTCAATGTCCCGAAGACCGTGCGGAAAACCATCCCGCTCCGCCTTGGGCGATCTGGTGCCGAGGGTCGGAATCGAACCGACACGTCCTTTGGGGACGAGGGATTTTAAGTCCCTTGCGTCTACCAGTTCCGCCACCCCGGCATTGGAGCTCTCACAAAGACACTAAGGCTCTAAGTTTAGATCTTCTTATGTCTCTACGCCTCTGCGGGATAAAATGGAGGCGGCTAGCGGGTTCGAACCGCTGAATAACGGTTTTGCAGACCGTCGCCTTACCACTTGGCTAAGCCGCCTGACTTATAATGACGTCCCCGCCCTGAGGCTGATCCCCTGCCTGGCTGGAGCCTGTCCCGAGTCTGTCTCTTATTGATGCAAAAGAGTTAAAGGTCCGTCCCATTGACCAATTTTACCAGTTTTAACTCCGATCTGTCAAGGAATGCCCCGTCCATTCCTTCTCTTCACCTCAGCTGATACTTCAGCCCCACCTGTCCCTTATCCAGCTTGGTGGCCGTCTCGCCGAAATCAAACAGAAGGTCATAGAGGCTGCGCTTCCGCTTTCTCTCCTTGATGACCCGCGGCGGATCCTTGAGCCCCCCCATCCTGCCGGCCAGCGAGATGGCGTCGTCCAGCGTCCCCAGCGTGTCCACCAGCCCCAGGGACCAGGCCTGCCTGCCGGTAAACACCCGGCCGTCGGCGTAGGGCCGCAGGGAGTCGAGGTCGATGCCCCGGCCGTCGGCCACCGCCTCCATGAACTGCAGGTGGACGTCGTCCAGCATGGCCTGGAGCATGGCCCGTTCGGCCGGAGTCATCCGTCGCGATATAGAGCCGACGTCCTTGACCTCGCCCGCCTTGACCACCTCGAAGCGCAGCCCGACCTTCCTGATGAGCTCCTCGGCGTTCCAGAACTCCATCAGGGCGCCGATGGAGCCGGTCAGGGTGCCGGGATTGGCCATGATGGTGTCGCAGGCACAGGCGATGTAATATCCGCCCGAGGCCGCCACCTTGCCCATGGAGCAGACCACCGGCTTGCTGTCCCTCACCCTCCACACCGCCTCGTAGATCTCCTGGGAGGCGGCCACCCCCCCGCCCGGGCTGTCGATCCTCAGCACCACCGCCTTGACCTGTTTGCTGTCTCGGTACTTGTTGAGCAGTCTCACCGGCTCCTCAGAGGAGTAGATGGGGCCCAGCACCTCCACCAGCCCTACCCCGCTGCCAAAGCCAGGCTCCATGTCCCCGCCGGTCAGGGCGGCCGCCACCGTCACGGCTACGAACGCCGCCAGTGCCAGCCCGGCCAGGGCCGCCAGGGTTATGAAAAGTGCCTTCTTGCCGGAGGCCATAGTCGACATCCCCTTAATTGCTGTTTTTTAATCTCCCCGTTCCGGCCCTGCATTACCGGCCAGGCGGAAGGCCTCCTTCAACAGTCGCTCGGCCATCTCCCGCTCTGGCACCCGGCAAACTATCCGGCCTTTCATGAAGAGCAGGCCCTCCCGATTGCCGCCGGCGATCCCCAGGTCGGCCTCCCGGGCCTCGCCCGGGCCGTTGACGGCGCAGCCCATCACCGCCACTGTCAGCGGGGCCCCTAGGCGCGACAGCCCGCGCTCTACCCGGTCGGCGATGCCGGCCACATCGATGCGGCAGCGCCCGCAGGTGGGGCAGGCGATGACGGTCGGCCCGAATCGCCGTAGCCCCAATGCCTGCAGGATTATCTTGGCGGTCCGCACCTCCTCGGCCGGATCGCCGGCCAGCGACACCCGGATCGTATCTCCGATGCCCTCGGCCAGCAGGGTTCCCATCCCGACCGCCGAGCGCACCGCTCCGGCGAAGGCGGTACCGGCCTCGGTGATGCCCAGGTGCAGGGGGTAATCGGACTTAGACGAGAAAAGGCGACAGGCTTGGATGGTCATGGACACGTCCGAACCTTTGAGCGAGACCACGATGTCCTCAAAGCCCAGCTTCTCCAAGAGGCCGACATGCCTCAGGGCACTCTCCACCATGCCTCGGGCCGTGGGCCGGCCATGCCTCGAGAGGATGTCCTTCTCCAGCGAGCCGGCGTTGACCCCGATGCGGATAGGCACCCCCCTGCCCTTGGCTGCTTTTACGATCTCCCGGATCTTGGTCTGCGAGCCGATATTTCCCGGGTTTATTCTCAGCTTGTCGGCGCCGGCCTTCAGGGCGGCCAGGGCTAGCCGGTGGTCGAAATGAATGTCGGCCACCAGGGGCATGATCGTCAGGCCGCGTATCAACCTCAGGGCTCGAGCCGCCTCCATGTCGGGCACCGCCAGCCGTACTATCTCGCAACCGGCCGCGGCCAGCCTCCTGATCTGCGACACGGTGGCCCGCACATCCCGGGTGTCGGTGTTGGCCATGGACTGGATGGAGACCGGAGCCCCGCCCCCGATCTTCACTGGCCCCACCGCCACCTGCCTGGTCCGCCGTCTTTTCGGCAACATCTCCCGGCCCATGTCGATATTATAGACCTTTGGCCGGGCTTTTGCAACCACTAATTGCTATCCGGAAAACATGATGTCATCCCGGGGAAATCCCTTGCCCGCTAGGTCGAGGGATGATGGCCGAGCAGACTCATCCTCCAATTCGCCAAGTAGGAAGCCTTTCTCAGGATGACAGAAAAAGTAAAAAATTTTCAGATTTCTCTTGACAAAACCCTGTTCCAGAGTTATAATGCCTATGGGATAAAGAAAAAGGCTCTTTAGATAATATGACGGCCAGCTCCAGTTATCCTGGCGGTATCTTGGAGACCCGGTTTCCCAACCTGGTAACTCGGTATCCCAATAACTTGGAGTCCTGGAACACGGTACTTGGTATCCCAATATCCCGGTAACCCGTACTAACCACAGATCGGAGGACTGGAGACTTGGTAGCCCGGTAACCCTACCCCAGGAGCTGGCCGTCTTTTTCTTTGGCAAAGCCCCGATGAGGTCTCATCGGGGCTTTTCGTCTACCGGTTATACTGGGCCTGTCCCAACCCGCAAAAGATATTGCCATGATTCGACGAGGTCAGCATGGCTTGTAATATAGCCTGCCCCTATTTTACGTCCTTCCGGAAATACTGATAGGACAGGTACACCGCTCCCATCAATACAGCCGTGGCCGCCAGGAATATCTTTCCGTTCCTGTCAAGCCTGATCTTCAGCGGCTTGAAGCCGCCCGGCTTCTTCAGGGGCTTCTTAGGCGACGCTGTCGAGTCGACTGTCATGAGCAACGGGGTTGGCCTGAGGGTATCGGCCGCAGGCGCCGCCGGGGTCGGCTCCTGGACTGAAGCGGTATCGGCCGGGACGCTTTCGAGGGCCGTCTGCCCAGGGGCCTGCTCCTGCCTGGACGGGCGCGGCAATGACGGGGCCTCCTGGCTGATGGCCGTCTGGCCGGAGAGCAGGGCGAGGGCCAGGATGATGGATAGTGGGCTTAAGGTTCTTCGCATGTTCTGAAATTCACTCTATTGCGATCGATTGTGGGACGAACGGAATCGTCTGTCATGCTGAGCAAAGCTCCCCTACCCCGCCGGCTGAAGCATGGCGCTGGTTGTCACCCGTTCGGTTTGTCAGGTCAGGTGCCCGGCTCAGGGTGACAATGCATTTCGGCCTTAGGCGATATGTAATGTGGTCACCCTCACCCCCTTGTCGCCCCGCTCCACTCGCCGCCAGCGGCTCTCGTCGTTGAGGCTGATCCAGCGCCGTTCCTCGGTGCGGTAGAACCAGTCCTTATCCTGCTGGAAGAAGATCTGAAGTCCGGCGGCCTCGAGGATGTTGAGGATCTCGTTGCCATGGGACTTGATCTCGCTGAGGTCGGTGGTGGCCCGCTGGCCCATCTCCGAATAGGTTTGGTTGAGGTCCAGCAGCAGGTCATTGATCCTGCGGTCCATGGGCTCTGCCTCCAATCCTATCCTGACCGCCTCCTCCAACAGGATGGGATAGCTGTGCGAGGGATAGCGGGAGTTCAGAGTCTGGGCGATGCGCTCGGCCACCGCCTCCTCCTTGATGTGATAGGAGAGCAGTTCCTTGCACAGCATGATGGACAGGGAGTCGGCCCGGTCCACCGCCCCGATCACCAGTGGATGGACGTAGGCGTAAAGCGACTTGTAGGGGTTGTCGCCCGAATCGCCCTTCTCCTTCTGCCATAGGCGGATCACCCGATTGAGCTCGTCCAGGCTAACGCTGACCCGCTCGTTGTCCCGGTCGATGGGCGACAGGTCATGGGTCAGCGAGGTGTCGATGGCCGTCAGGTAGGCCATGGGGCCCATCAGGATGCGGTTGGCGCCCAGGGCCATCATGGTGGCGGCCGAGGCGCATTCCAGCGGCACCAGGGCCACCAGCTCCCGGCAATATTTGCGGAGCAGGTTCACGATGCGCAGCGAGGCCTGTCCGTGGCCGCCATGTGACTTGATGAAGAGGTAGATCCTCTCCCTCTGTCCCAGTTTCTCCAGCAGCTCGTAGAAGGCCAAAACATCGTTGTGGCAGACCTCGCCCCGTGGGTTGTTCCAGTAGGTGACCAGGGGGCCACCCAGGTGGCCCTCCAGCTTGGCGATCAGCTCCTGGGTGCGGTCGAAGAGGACCGGGGGCTGCTTGATCTTTAGTTGTTTGGCGGTGGGCATGGGTTGAATCTCGCATGGTGGTAACTCTGCCACAAAGAGGGGAAAGAGGGGTATCCCTGACTTGGTTCAGACCTATCCCTGCCCTTCCCTCCTTCGATGACAAGGCCGGCGGCCATTCTCGTGCCTACGCTTTCGCTGCGGCGCACAGGCAGGACAGGCTCACCTGTCCGCTGTAGTTCGCCACAGGCGGACGAAGGAGGAGGGAAGGGATTAAGGGTTGGGTTCGTTCAATCCTCATACCCTATCCTGCCATTTCTTTATAGCCGAATATAGCACTTGGGGTATAGGGTTGTCAATAGTAATACCTAGAGCCCCTCCCGTCTCCGGGAGGGGCTCTAGGCTCTTTCTTTTAGTAAATGTTTTTTACTCCTCAGCGAACGACCGACATCCTCCGGGTAGCGGTGAAATCACCGGCTATGAGTCGGTAGAAATACACCCCGTTGCAGACTTTATCCCCTCTCATATCCCGGCCATCCCAGTTCACGGTGTGGTACCCGGGCCCCACGGCTTCCTGCCTCCAACTTTTCACCTCCTGGCCCAGCATGTTGTAGATCGTCAGGCAAACGTCTCTCTGCGATGGCAGCTGGAACGAGATCTCGGTATGAGTGGAGACCGGGTTCGGCCTGTTCCGGAATAGAGCGAAGGTCTTGGGCAGAGCCGTCTCCGGTTTGCCGGCCACGCCGCTGGACGTATAGGTGAAGGTGTAGATCCCCCGGTAGGTATCCGCGTGGGTGATGTCTCCTATGCTGTAAGAGTTGGGGGCCACCGTATATCCGCTCACCTCGGGAGGATACAGCGTCCAACCGGTGGAATTGCAGATATAGAGATTCCAGGTTCCCGGGCCGTTCACCTGCGCATTGGCTACGTAACCGTTGGGCCATCCCGCGGCATCCATCGCATTCATCCAGGCCTCAAAGCCGGCGGGATAGCCAACCAGGTTAGCCTCCACCTGGCAATGGGCATAGTTGGCAATGAAATCGACCCCCCGGATGGTGTCGTTGGCATTGACGGTTACATTCGAATGTTGGCCGGGAAGAAAGAGAAACCCATCGCTCCAGGCCCAGACATTATAGCTGCCGGCGGTCAACGGTATCAAATAGTTGCCCGCACCGTCCGGCTGGTTGTAAAATTGGCCGCCGCTGGAGGTGGACTGGGCGTTGACGTATGTCTGATCGAAGTTGATGATCTGGGCGTCGCCGGGATCCTGGGTTATCTGGCCCTCGATGAACTCGGAGGGCGGAAAGAGGTCGAAGTCGATGTCCGAGGCCGGCGGATTCACCGGATAATATCTGGGCGGATAGACAATCCACCCGGGCGGTATGGGATGCTCATCGTCCCAATCGACCACACTGATGCTATATTGGGACTCCAGATCGGAGACCGGCAGGCTGTAGCTTCCGCTGCCGGCCTGGCTGATGACATAGTTGTACATCTGGTAATCCTGCGACCAGGCGATGATCCGGTACTGGTTGGCCGGAGGGCCTCCGTTCTCGGTGACCGTCCCCTGTACCACGACGTCGGCCGGATAGACGGTGAAGTTCTCCAAAAGGTGCCCGGCGCCGACCGGCTGCAGGTCGTTGCGGCTGTTGGGGCGCATGTACCCGGTGATGTGATCATCCCACCACAGACCGATGTCCCAAAGCCCGGAGTCCGCCTCGGTAAAGAAGATCTGGTAGTGGCCTTCGACCGTCTCCGTGGACTTCCCCCGTCCGGTATTTTGGTTCTGGGCCCAGACGTCGACCTCTACCGGCAGGCTTTGTCCGGGATACAGGACGACGTCACCGGTGATGCTGTCGGTGGCCAGTTGATAATTGAAGTTCACCCCGGGATGCGGACCGGTGGTCACAAACAATTGGGTGTCCGGCGGGGCCACGTAGACGCCGGAAGCGCCTATCAGATCACCCAGCCCGCCGATCATCCAACTGGAATCGGGATAGGCAGCATCGAAGTTTATGGTGTAGTTGCCGTAGCTGTCGCTGATGGCCGCCCAGAAGATCGGCTCCTGGCCTTCGCTGACTAAATCGGCCTCCACCCACAGTCCGGCCTGCAGGGCGGAATCTCCGGGGACATGGATATGGCCGGAGACCGTGGCCCAGGGCGAGGACATCGGCGTCACCCGGATGGAGTCGAAAGCCGAACTTCCATCCTGAAAACTAACGGCTCTGAACCAATACAACGCTGGGGGGAAACCGCATTTGAGCATATTGACGATCTGGTTATCGACCGCCGCGGTGGTATCGGGTAGTCCGTCGCTGCCAGTGGTATCCCCGTTGGCCACATAATAGGCGATCAATAGCTCGTCGGCACCCGTGGTGTCGAAGGCCCCGTTGCCGTTGGCATCTATCCAGATCTCCCATTGCAGGGTGTCTACGGTCTGGCAGTCAGCCGCCCAGGTGACCATCTGACCCTGGGCCGCGGAATGCCCCGGGACGCCTCCGACCGTGAACCAAACACTGGAGGTCTTGGAAGAGACCGAGGTCTGAAGCTGTGTCCTGGCTCCCCACCTCAAGGTGATGGCGCCCGAGGGCCGCTTTATCTGAGGCCGGACGTTCATTATTCCGCCGGCATCGGACGCGGTGGCCAGGGCCACAACCGTTGCCAGCACCAATGCCAACCAAACATTCTTCATTTCCTCTTTGCTCCTCGATATTATTGAATGTTTCACCATATTTTTCTTAAATTATATTTATATTTTTATCCATTGTCAATATTTTTCTGCGAGTTCAATAATAATGAAGTACAACAAAGAACTACTGTTGAAAGGAATCGTCTATAGCTAAAGAAATATAAAGGTCAAACTTCAGTTGGTTAACCGGATTAGAGAAAATCGGATATTAATAACTTGCCTATAAACAATAACATATAGCGTTGCACTTCATTATTGAACCCGCGTATCCATTGTTATCGATCGTTCTAATTATCCAGGAGGACCTTGGATAATATATCGAGAAACCTCCCTTGCCCGATGACCGATGCCGCCTATAGTTCCCTTCCTCCGGCGAAGGGGCCTAATCCTAAAGCGATATAGAAGTGCGCCGAGCCATGCCATGTTTTCGGAGACAAGCTGTATCCCACAACAGGGACATAACCAATTCGTACACGATGGATTATCGGATTGATCGAACACCGCCGGTCAAGGCCGGGTACCCGCTTTCTCGATCTATAGGACATTCAAGATATACTGAGCAAAAGAACAGAGCCCCTCCCATCTCCGGGAGGGGCTCTATGGGCAAAATCAATGTTAGGCGTTGGCCTCGGGTTTGGGATCCTCGGCTTTGGCCTCCGGAGCTTTTATAACCTCCACAGCCTTTTTATCCTCGGATACGATCCCCTCCTCCGGCTGTGGCTCCCTCTCCTGCGGCGCCAGGGCTGCCTTGAGGGCATCGCCCATGACCGTGGTCTGCTGCCCGGATGCCTCGGGTTTCATGAACGGCATGAGCTCCTCCTGGCGCAGCTGCTTCTGGGACAGGGCGATGCGCCGGTTGGCGGCGTCGATCTCGATGATCTTCAGCTCCAGCTCCTCGCCACCCTTGAAGGCCTCCTCCAGCTTTATCTCCTCGCCCTTGTCCAGCTCGGACAGCGGCACGAAACCCTCGAACCCGTAATCCAAGTCCACCAGCAGGCCGCGCTCCAGGAGTCGGTTGACCTTGCATTTTACGTTCTGGTTGACCTTGAACTTATCGCCGATGGACAGCCAGGGGTCGGCCTCCAACTGCTTCATGCCCAGAGAGATCCGGCGGTTCTCCTTGTCTATGCTGATGACCACCACCTCCACCGAATCCCCTTTCTTGACCACCTCCGAGGGATGTTTGATGCGCCGGGTCCAGGAGATGTCGGAGATATGCACCAGGCCGTCAATCCCCTCCTCCAGCTCCAAAAAGATGCCGAAGTTGGTGATGTTGCGCACCTTGCCGGTGACCTTGGAGCCCACCGGGTATTTTAGGTCGATGGTGTACCAGGGATCCGGCTCCAGCTGCCTGAAGCCCAGCGAGATCTTCTGCTCGTCCTTGTCTATCTTCAGCACCACCGCGTCCACCTCCTCGCCGATGGAGACGATCTTGGAGGGGTGCTTCACCTGTTTGGTCCAGGACATCTCGGAGATGTGGATCAGTCCCTCCACCCCCTTCTCCAGCTCGATGAAGGCTCCGTAGTCGACGATGGAGACGATCCGGCCGCGGATCTTGGCCCCCACCGGATACTTGGTCTCGATGTTCTCCCAGGGGTGGGGCTGCAGCTGCTTGAGGCCCAGGGAGACGCGGGACTTGACCCGGTCGTACTCCAATATCTTGACCCGCAGCTTCTGCCCGATCTTGACCAGCTCCGAGGGGTGGTTGATGCGGCCCCAGGACATATCGGTGATGTGCAGCAGGCCGTCCAGGCCGCCCAGGTCCACGAACACCCCGAAGTCGGTGATGTTCTTGACGATGCCCTCCCGCACCTGTCCCTTGTCGATCTCGGCCAGGATGGCGGTGCGCATCTTCTCGCGCTCGGCCTCCAGCACCGCCCGGCGGGAGACGATGATGTTCCGCTTCTTCTTGTTGATCTTGATGACCTTGAGGGGCACCGTCTGTCCGATGAGGCTGTCCACCGTCTCCAGGGGGCGCAGGCCTATCTGGGAGCCGGGCAGGAACGCGTCCACCCCCATCAGGTCGACTATCAGGCCGCCCTTGATGCGCTTGACCACCTTGCCCTCCACCTGGGTCTCTCCGTCCACCGAGGCCTTGACCTTATCCCACACTCGGATGAAGTCGGCCTTGGTCTTGGAGAGGACCATCTGGCCTTCCTCGTTCTCCACCTGCTCCAGCAGCAGGTCCAGGGTGTCTCCCACCTTGAGCTGCCCCAGGTCGGTGAACTCGGAGGTGGGGACCACCCCCTCGGACTTGAAGCCGACGTCCACGATCACCACGTCCTGGGAGATGCGGGACACCGTGCCCTTGACCACCTCGCCCTCCTCGAACCGGCGATGCTTGAACGACTCGTCCAGCATGGCCCGGAACTCTTGGGCCTGTTGGGTCTCCGCGGCCTCGGCCGCCTCCAGCTCCTGGTCCTCGATCTCCTCGAGTGCCTTTTTCTTCCTTTTCGCCATGGGTTGGGTCACCTTCCTTTTCTTAGGATGGGCCGACCAATGCCGGCCCTATAAAACCAGAAAACAAAACTCAAAAATCAGAAAAGGATTCGGATGTCCGAATACCGGCTCAACCCTTCTGATTTCTGCTTTTTGATTTTTGATTCTCTGTGTTCAGCTGCCTGATCCTGGAGACCACCTGGCGCACCGTGGCCTCGGGGGTGGAGGCCCCGGCCGTCACCCCGACCGCCCTGGCCTCGCGGAACCAATCGGCCTTCAGCTCCCAGCCGGTCTCCACCAGATAGGTCGGCCTCCCTGCATTGCGGCACAGCTCGGCCAGCCTCGAGGTGTTGGCCGAGTTTCGGCCGCCGACCACCACCATCACGTCCGAGCGGCCGGCCAGCTCCATGGTATCCTGCTGCCTGATTTGGGTGGCCTGGCAGATGGTGTTGAATACGTGCAGGTCCGAAGCCCGGGAGGCCAGGTCGCAGAGGGCCTGGCAGAACATATCGGAGGACAGGGTGGTCTGGGCCAGCACCCCAATCCTGGGCTTGAGCCTGGAGCGGAGGCGGCTGTTGTAGATGGCCGAGTCCGGGCCGGCGTAGCCCCTAAGGGCGGTCACCTCGGGATGCTCCCTCTCCCCCACGATCACCACCTGGCGGCCCTCGCTTCGCAGCTGGCTGGCCGCCCGCTGGGCCTTGGTGACGAAGGGGCAGGTGGCGTCGATCACCTTGAGCCGGCGGGACCTCAGCTCGGCCAGCACCTTGGGATGGATCCCGTGGGACCGTATAATGACGGTGCCCGACCTGGCCCGGGAAGGCCTGTCCACCACACTGACGCCGAGCCTTTCCAGCTCCTCCACCACCTGAGGATTGTGGATGATGGGGCCCAGGGTTCTGACCGGCTGGGGCAGGCCCTTGGCGGCCTCGAAGGCCATCTTCACCGCCCGCTTGACCCCGAAGCAGAACCCGGCCCTTTTGGCGACCTCTATCTTCAATTTTTTTCCGACAGCGAGATGATGCGGTCCATGATAGCGCGGCTGAGGCCCTCGTAGCCCTGGCGGTTGTCCGGGAAGGCGGCCACCTCGGAGGCTCCCAGCACCGGGCCGAAGGTAGCGGTCAGAGGTCGCCGCCGGCTCAGAAGCTGGAGGGGGCGGTCGGTGCCACTGATGCACACCGGCAGCACCGTGGTCAGTGTCTGGCGGGCGATCATGCCCACCCCCGGCTTCGGCTCCAGGAAGCCGTTGCCCCGGCTCCGGGTGCCCTCAGGGAACATAATGACCGCCCAACCCTGCTCCAGCCGACGGCGCACCTGGCGGAAGGCGGCACTGTCCCAGCCGCCGCGCCTGATGGGGATGGCGTTGAAGGCGGTGATCAGGGCCCGGAGCGGGGCGAAGGAAAACAGCTCCCGCTTGGCTACGAAACAGGCCTCCCGCAGCAGGCAGGCACCCACATAGGGAGGGTCCAGCAGGGCCAGGTGATTCGAGGCCACCAAAAGCGGCCCCTCCAGCGGGATGTGCTCCCGCCCCTTCACCCTCCAGTCGAACAACCTGGAGATGGCGAAATTTAGGAAATGCCAGGAATACCAATAATTCCGGCTCCTAAAGCGCAGGCTCTGCCAGATCATAGCAGCCTGGCCCCGGCCCGGATGGCCGCCTCCAGCACCAGCTCCACCTGCCGTTCGACGGAAAGGCCGGTGGTGTCTATCACCAGGGCGCCTTGGTGACGGGTGAGCGGGCTGTCGGCTCGGGTGCTGTCCTGATGGTCGCGGGACCGGATCTGGTCCTCGATCTCCTCGAGCCGGGCCTGGATCCCCTTCCTGGCCAGCTCGGCCTGCCTCCGCCTGGCCCTCTCCCGGACCGAGGCCTCCATGTATATTTTGACGTCCGCACCCGGGAAGACCACGGTGGTTATGTCACGTCCCTCCATCACCACCCCGCCGCGTCGCCCCATCTCCTGCTGCTGGGCCACCAGCCGGCGGCGGACCGCCGGGATGGTGGAGATGTCCGAGGCCAGCTGGGAGGCTTCCGGAGTGCGTATCTCATGGGTGACATCCCGCCCGTCCAGGTAGGTGACGGCCCCGCCCGGCCCGGGCCTCTGTTCGATGGAGGTGTTCTGGGCCATCGCGGCCACGGCCGCGGCGTCGGATAACGGAATGCCCAGCTCCCTGGCCTTAAGCCCCATGGCCCGGTACATGGCGCCGGTATCGACATAAAGATAGCCCAACCTTTGGGCCACCAGCTTGGCGGTGGTGCTTTTCCCCGAGGCCGCCGGCCCGTCGATGGCGATCACCAGCCTTTTTCCCATCGGCCGCATTCCAGGCTTGGCCCCCAGGCCCCTCTCAGCCCTCCCTTTTCTTAAGCGCCTTGAGCACCGATTTCAAAGACCTTATCAGCTTCCTGTTGTGGCGCAGGGTGCCCACCGTCACCCTGAGGGCGGTGGGAAACCCGTAGTTCTTGACCGGCCGGACGATGACCCCTGTTTTCTGGAGCTCCTGGAAGACAAGGTCAGAATCGATCTTGGGATCTATCAGTATGAAGTTGCCCTCGGACGGCACGTAGAAGATCCCCATGCGATCGAACTGGCGGCAGAGAAAATCCTTGCCCTCGTCGTTGGTCCGGCGGCTGATCTCCAGGTGCTTGACGTCATCCAGAGCCGCCTGGCAGGCTACCTGGGCCATCAGGCCGACGTTGAACGGCAGCCTGACCTTGCGCAGAGCGGCTATCAGCTCGGGATGGCCGATGCCGTATCCCACCCGCATCCCGGCCAGGCCGTAGATCTTGGAGAATGTCCGGAGGACCAGTAGATTGGGATGGTCGGCCAGCAGCCTGATGCTCTGGGGGAAATCCTGGCGGGTGATGTATTCGAAGTAGGCCTCGTCGAAGACCACCAGGCAGCTGTCGGGGACGCTTTTCAGGAACTCCTTGGCCTGTTCCTGGTTGAACATGGTGCCGGTAGGGTTGTTGGGATTGGCGATGAAGGCCACCTTGGTCTGCGCGGTGATCGCCTGGGACATGGCCTCCAGGTCGTGGGTGTAGTTGCTCAGGGGCACGATGGTGGCCTTGGCATCGGCCATCTTGGCGGCTATCCGGTACATGATGAATGCCTGGTCGGCCATAACCACATGGTCGCCCGGGGCTACGAAGGTCTTGATTACGAAGTCGATGATCTCGACCGAGCCGTTGCCGAAGATAAGTTGATCCTCCTTGACCCCCAGGTGCAGGGCCAGCCTTTTCCCCAGAAGGTAGCAGCCGTCATCCGGATAGAAGCAGACCTCCCTGAGATATTTGCGCATGGCCTTGATGGCCAGCTTGGACGGCCCCAAGGGGTTTTCGTTGGAGGCCAGCTTGAGTATTTGACCCTTGAGCCCTAGTTCCCGGCGCACCTCCTCGATGGGCTTTCCCGGGACATATGGGCTGATGGCTTGAACGTTGGAGCGCGGTTGCGGTATCATATCTGACATTTGTTAGTAAAACATTATTATATCAAAATTTACGGTAAAAAATCAAGTGATTTAGCCAGGAGCCATGTTACCCGCTATTTTGCCGTTTTCCAATGCATTATATCTTTTTTTTAATCCATTTTCTCTATTTCCGAAAGTAAAAAACCCCGCCGGGCTCTCGCCCGGCGGGATTTAGTTTTCGTCTCGGCTATTCGTTTTTCAGCTATCAGTACATGTCGCCATATCCGCCGCCGCCCGGCATCGGGGCCGGCTTCTCCTCCTTGGGCTTGTCGGCGATGACGCACTCGGTGGTCAGCAGCAGTCCGGCGATGGACGAGGCATTCTGCAGGGCGATGCGGGCCACCTTAGTGGGATCGATGACACCGGAGGCCACCAGGTCCTCGATCTTTCCGATTTCGGCGTTGTAGCCGATGTTGGGATTGGCGGTTTCCTTCTTGACCTGTTCCACGATGACCGCGCCTTCAACCCCGGCGTTGCAAACAATCTGTCGCAACGGCTCCTCCAGGGCCCGGCGAACGATGTCCACCCCCACCTTGACGTCGCCCACGACCTTGATGGCTTCCAGGGCCGGGATGGAACGGATGAAGGCCACCCCGCCGCCCGGGATAATGCCCTCCTCGACCGCAGCCCGGGTGGCGTGCAGGGCGTCCTCGACCCTGGCCTTCTTCTCCTTCATGGCCGTCTCGGTGGCCGCGCCCACGTTGATCACCGCCACCCCGCCGGCCAGCTTGGCCAGCCGCTCCTGCAGCTTCTCCTTGTCGTAGTCGGACTTGGTATCCTCGATCTGGGCCTTGATCTGGGTGATGCGGGCCTGGATGTCCTTGGTCTTGCCGGCGCCCTCGACGATGGTGGTATTGTCCTTGTCGACGGTGATGCGCTTGGCCTTGCCCAGGTCGTTCAGCTGGGTGTTCTCCAGTTTGAAGCCCAGCTCCTCGGAAATGACCTTGCCTCCGGTCAGGATCTCGATGTCCTTGAGCATCTCCTTGCGGCGGTCGCCGAAGCCCGGGGCCTTGACGGCGCATACCTGCAGGGTGCCCCGTATCTTGTTGACCACCAGGGTGGCCAGGGCCTCGCCCTCAAGGTCCTCGCACACGATCAGCAGGGGCTTGCCCACCTGAGCCACCTTCTCCAGCACCGGCAGCAGCTCCTTCATCGAGGAGATCTTCTTGTCGTGTATCAGGATGTAGGCGTCCTCCAGTACCGCCTCCATCCTCTCGGCGTTGGTGACAAAGTAGGGTGAGATATACCCCCGGTCGAACTGCATCCCCTCGACCGTCTCCAGGGTAGTCTCCATGCCCTTGGCCTCCTCGACCGTGATCACCCCATCCTTGCCCACCTTCTCCATGGCGTCGGCTATCAGATCGCCGATGGCCCGGTCGTTGTTGGCGCTGATGGTGGCGATGTTGGAGATCTCGGCCTTGCCCTTGGAGGGCTTGGATATTTTCTTGAGCTCGGCCACCACCGTCTCCACCGCCAGGTCGATGCCGCGCTTGAGGTCCATGGGATTGGCCCCGGCGGTGACGTTCTTCAGGCCCTCGCGGTAGATGGCCTGGGCCAGCACCGTGGCCGTGGTGGTGCCGTCCCCGGCGATGTCCGAAGTCTTGGAGGCTATCTCCTTGACCATCTGGGCGCCCATATTCTCGAACGGGTCCTCGAGCTCAATCTCCTTGGCCACCGTCACCCCGTCCTTGGTGATGGTCGGTGAGCCGAATTTCTTGTCCAGAACGACGTTCCGTCCCTTGGGGCCCAGGGTCACCTTGACTGCGTTGGCCAGCTTGTCGACACCAGCCTTCAGCGCGTCGCGCGCCTTGACATCGTATTCGATAATCTTGGGATTCGCCATCTTGCTCTCTCCTTCTGCTCTGGATTATTCGCCGATGATGGCCATGATGTCATCGGCGTGCATGATGAGGTACTCCTCATCGTCGATCTTGACTTCGGTGCCCGAGTACTTTCCGTAAAGGATCTTGTCGCCCTTCTTGACGTCCATGGCGATCCTGGTTCCGTTGTCGGCAATCTTGCCCGGCCCCACGGCTACCACCTCACCCTCCATGGGCTTCTCCTTGGCGGTGTCCGGAATGATGATCCCGCCCTTTTTGACCTCCTTGGGCTCCATGGGCTTGACCACGACCCTGTCGCTCAGTGGCTTGAGCTTGTTGACGGTTGACATGACCGACCTCCGTTGTTTATGTTTTTTATAACTTGATACTTTGCCAGCATTTAGCATATAATTATAATCGATTTGCCTGAAAATTTCAACCCCTAGCAATAAATTCGCCTTCATTGAAGTATTAAATAGGGCTCAGCAAGGCCTCCCCGGCTAAATGATACATCTCCACCCTTTCTACTTGCATCTCCCCTTTAAATCTTTGAGCCTTAGCTAGCCCCTGGAAAATCTCCGAGGGTTTTAGTCCTTTATCTATTACTTTTGTAATTATCTTTAACTTATTGTTATTTAATATCTTAAGACTTATTATTTGTGAAAGGGCATCGCCCTCGATAACCTCGCTTTTTCTGGTTGTTTTTATAATAAATGAGCCCCCGTTTTTTATTTTATCTAATAAATCGTCTATAAAATCCGCCAGCCCTTCTAGCGTTTCTCCTGCCCACCAGGCTTCATACTCCATGGCGTTTATCCAGCTGGACAGCGATTGGCTTTCCTTAAAAACCGGCCTGGCCTCCAATATCGAAATCCCAGGGTTTATAAACTGCCTGAGGACGGTGGCGATATCGCCCTGGTATGGCTTGTCCAGCTGCAGGTCCAGGTATTCGCCACGGCTGGTCATCCCTAAAGGCAGGGGCGGTCCGAATGAAATCTTTTGGTGTGGGGTGTACCCCTGGGAATAGGCCACCGGCAAGCCCGTTCTTCTGACAGCCCTCTGCCAAAGCCTCATCAGATCCAGATGCGAGATGAACCTCAGCTCCGGCCCTTTGCCGTACTTGATCCTCCATCTGGTCTCTGAAGCATGGGACCTGAGGGCCACCGCCCTTTTGCCCCGGCCGTAGGCGGCATCGCTTTTCAATGTGTGCCCGGATGTCGGGGCTATCAGTCCCTCATCTTTCCTCGCACTTTTACCGTTTTGCGCCTCACTTCCGATGGCGCAATTCGCCCCGCAGCCATGGCAACCAACCTCCCGGCAATCGGGCGTGGTCTGGGCGGCCAGGGCCTTTTTTCTTTCGGCCATCAGAAATGCGGGGTTTACCCCGTAGTCAATGTGCCCCCAAGGAAGCCTCGCAGCCGTCTCCCAGGCCCCGAAGGAGTGGCGGAAGTCAACCCCCGCCACATCCAGCACCCCGGCCCAGACGTCCCACCGGAAATGCTCGGTCCACTGGTCCGACCTGGCCCCGTTCAGGTATGCCCTTTCTATCAGGTCCGCGCACCCCCTGCCCCCCCTCGCCAGCACTCCCTCCACAACCGAAGAACGAGGATCGTGCCAGTGGACCTGGACCCGTGGCATCCTAAGCGCCCTGGTGAGCATTTTGATCTTGCCCTCCAGATCGTCCAGGCCGTTTTGGTGTTCCCATTGAAAAGGAGTCTGGGGCTTAGGTACGAAGGGAGAGACGGTGACCTTGAGGTTGAGGCCTATGGCCGATGCCCGGCGGCAGAGGGAGACGATGCCCTCCAGGTCCTGGCGTTCTTCGGTGGGCAGGCCGATCATGAAATAAAGCTTGACCGCCTGCCAGCCGTTGCTCTTGGCCAGTTCCAGGGAGGAGAACAGATGCTCGTCGGAAAGACCCTTGTTGACGGCGTCGCGAAGGCGCTGGCTTCCTGCCTCCGGGGCGAAGGTCAGGCTGGAGCGCTTGATTCTTTTAAGGCATCCGGCCATGGCCTGGTCGAAGCTGTCCAGCCGTAGGGAGGGCACCGAGACCGCCACCCGCTGGCCCAGGCAGATCCCATTGACCCTGTCCAACAGCGCCGGGAAATCAGGATAATCGCTTGAGGAAAGGGAGAGCAGGGACACCTCCTCCCAGCCGCTGGAGGCCAGTCCGGACTTCACCAGCTCCAGGATCTCATTCTGGCCCCTAGACCTTGCCGGGCGGTAGATCATGCCGGCCTGACAGAAGCGGCAGCCCCGGGTGCAGCCCCGGGCGATCTCCACCGTCAGCCGGTCGTGGGTCACCTCCACCAGCGGCACCAGAGGCGGGTGCGGAGCGTATTCGGGCCTGAGCGCGGACACATGCCGGGCGACTATGATGTTTTTTTCCGGATCGTGGACCGACGGCACATAGAGGCCCGGGATGCCAGCTAGGCTGTCAAGTTTGGAATTTCGGTTTTTGGATTTTGACTTTAGGAGTGATTGTAATATCTCAACGATCAACTCCTCGCCGTCGCCTATGGCCATGGCGTCGAAGAAGGCGGCCATGGGCTCGGGGTTGGCGCAGCAGGAGCCCCCGGCCAGGACTATGGGGTCGTCGTTGGAACGCTCCGCCGCCCGCCGGGGTATGCCGGCCAGGTCCAGCATGGCCAGAACGTTGGTGTAGCACAGCTCGGTCTGCAGCGAAATGCCCAGGAGGTCGAAATCACGGAGGGGTTGTTTCGACTCCAGCCCCGCCAAGGGGGCTGACCTCTCCCTCAGGGCGGCCTCCATGTCCGGGGCCGGCAGGTAGGCCCGGTCGGCCAGGGCCCAGGGCAGGCGGTTGACCACCGAATAGAGGACGGCCAGGCCCAGGTTGGACATCCCGATCTCGTACAGGTCGGGATAGGCCAGGCAGGCCCTCACCTCTGCCCTCTCCCAAGGCTTGCGGACGGCGTTCAGCTCGTGGTCGGCGTATCGCCCGGGCTTGACCACGCCGGCCGGTATGACGGTATGGATTCGATCCATCAGTGCGGTTCATTGAAAGAGCCGTTCCTATCTGTTTATAGGAACGGCTCCATTGAAAGCCGGACCCGTTACCCCAGGTTCTTCAGCACCATCTTGGCCACCGTCTTCAGGGTCTCGAAGACTCCGATGCCGGAGGAGGCCACCGCCTCGAACTCGGGCACGTTCCACTTGTTGAGCTGGGCCCTGAGTTCCTCCACCGAGGCGATGTTGGGCAGGTCGCGCTTGTTGTACTGGATGACGAAAGGGATGGTCTCGATGTTGAAGCCGTGTTCGGCCAGGTTCTCCTGGAGGTTGGCCAGCGACTCCACATTGGCCTCCAGCCGCTCCACCTGGGAGTCGGCCACGAACACTACCCCGTCCACCCCCTTGAGGATCAGCTTGCGGGAGGCGTTGTAGAAGACCTGGCCGGGGACGGTATACAGATGGAATCTGGTCTTGAAGCCCTTGATGGAGCCCAAATCAAGCGGCATGAAGTCGAAGAACAGGGTCCGGTCCAGCTCGGTGGCCAGGGAGATCAGCTTGCCCTTGGCCTCCGGCGCTACCTTCCCGTAGATGAACTTGATGTTGGTGGTCTTGCCGCACAGGCCGCATCCATAGTAGACCACCTTGCAGTTTATCTCGCGGGAGGAATAGTTGATCAGCGACACGGCCGGTCCCTCCCGCTACTTGAAAAGGTTATCCAACTCCGATTCCGCCTCGGAGGCGAAGTCGGTGCCGAAGGTCGACTCCTGTGGCTGTCCAGCCGGCGCCCCCTCCAGTTTGGCGAAGATATTCTGGAAGAGCTTCTCCAGCTCGGCCACCGTCTGTTTGGTGCGCACCCTCACCAGACCCAGGGTGGTGCGCTGGTCGAAGATGACCGCTAGCATCACCCGGGCCTCGATGGAGGCCACGTAGATGTTCTGCTTCTCTCCCTGGTGGAACAGGGTGGCGAACTCCTTCTCCCCCACCAGCATGGCCAGCTGGCTGGTGGCGGCGAAGTCGGCGGCCGACAACGAGGCGAAGGAGGTGGTGTCCAGCTGGCTGATGTCCCCGGCGGTGGTTATCAGCTGGCCGGCCTTGTCGATCAACAGCACCGCCAGGGCGTTGGTGCTCTTGAGAAGCTGGTTGAGCTTCTCGTTGATCGCCCAAAAATCGTCCTCGAAGACGTTTACGTTCTCCGGCACGGCGTCACCTCACTTTACTATTAGGAAGCCAGGATTGCATGACCATACCCAAGGCTCACCACCAAGGCACAAAGGTAAGATGAATTCTTATTTATTTGTGTCTTGGTGTCTTTGTGATAAATAGGTCACAGGGCGCAGCGCTTCTGCAGCGCCTCCCAGCGCTGATCCACGTCCCGCTGGATCTCTTCTATCAGCCCCTGGTGCTCCGGCCCCTTGAGGTGCCGGAAGCGATCCTGCTTGAAAAGCCACTCGGTGATCGGCTTGCGTTCCTTGGGGGCGTAGTTGAGCTTATACTTGCCGTCCTCCACCTCGTACAGCGGCCAGAAGTTGGTCTCCACCGCCAGCCGGCCGATCTCCGCCGTCAGCTCCGGCGGGTAGCCCCAGCCCAGACGGCAGGGCTGGAGGACGTCGATAAAGGCCGGCCCGCCCTTGTCCAGGGCCTTCTCCACCTTGCGGGTGAAGTCGGACCAGTTGCCCACCACGCTCTGGGCGGCGTAGGGGATGTTGTGGGCGGCCATGATTTCGGTCAGGTTCTTGCGGAACTGCAGTTTTCCCGGGATGGCCTTGCCGGCCGGGCTGGTGGTGGTGTGGCCCCCCTTGGGGGTGGCCGAGGAGCGCTGGATGCCGGTGTTCATGTAGGCTTGGTTGTCATAGCAGATGTAGAGCATGCTGTGCCCCCGCTCCATGGCACCGGAGAGCGACTGCAGGCCGATGTCGTAGGTGCCGCCGTCTCCACCGAAGGCGATGAACCTGATGTCCTCCGATATCTTCCCCTGGCGCTTGAGCGACCGATAGGCGGCCTCGGCCCCGGAGACGGTGGCCGCTGAGTTCTCGAAGGCGCTGTGGATGAAGGACACGTTCCAAGCGGTGAAAGGATAGATGGTGGAGACCACCTCCAGGCAGCCGGTGGCGCAGCCGACCACCACGGGATTCTTCCCCGCCGCCAGCAGCGCCTGCCGGGCCACGATGGTGGCCCCGCACCCGGCGCAGGCCCGGTGCCCGCCGGTGAATTTATCGCCCCGGGCCGCCAATTCTTTTAATGTCGCCATATATTTATCTTCTGCCTTCTGGCTTCTGGTTTTATTACTCCCTGACCCCCAGGTACTGGACGCTGTCAGGCTTGATCTCTCCCTTCTTCATCCTTGCGAACAGTTCCTCGATCATCTCCATGTCTATCTCCCGCCCGCCCAGGCCGTAGATGAAGTCGGCCACCGGCGGCCTCTGGGCCTGGCCGTAAAGGGCGGAGCGAACCTCGGTGAACACCGGTCCTCCGTAGCCGCCCAGGGTGTCGGAGCGGTCCAGCACCGAGATGAATTTGACCTTGGCCAGCGCCCCGACCACCTCGTCCTTGGGGAAGGGACGGAAGGCGCGGATCTTGAGGAGCCCGGCCTTCTCCCCCTTGGCCCGCAGGCGGTCGATGACCACCTTGGCCGTGCCGCAGGTGGAGCCCAGGGCCACCAGGGCGAATTCGGCATCGTCCAGCTTGTATGCCTCGACCAGGCCGTAGGCCCGTCCGGTCTCTTTTCCGAACTCCTCCCCGATCCTCTTTATCGTAGGCAGGGCAGCGGCCTGGGCATCGGCCAGGGCCCGACGGTGCTCGAAGTAGTAGTCCTGAAGATTGAGGGCCCCGACGGTGATGGGCTTCTTGACGTCCAGCACCGAGTATTTTGGCTGATACTCCCCGATGAACTTCTGGACCTGCTCGTCCGCCAGGTGCTCCACGTTCTCCATGCCGTGGGAGATGATGAAGCCGTCGGTGGTCACCAGGGTGGGGAGCTGAACCTCGGGGTGCTCGGCGATGCGCACCGCCTGTATCATGTTGTCGTAGGCCTCCTGAGCGTTCTCCGAGAACAGGTGGATCCAGCCGGCGTCCCGCATGCCCATGGTGTCCGAATGGTCGCAGTGGATGTTGATGGGCGCCGACAGGGCCCGGTTGACGTCGGCCATGACTATCGGCAGGCGCAGGCCGGCGGCGATATAGCACATCTCGTACATCAGGGCCAGGCCCTGCGACGAGGTGCCGGTCATGGTGCGGGCCCCGGCCGCGGCCGACCCGATGCAGGCCGACATGGCCGAGTGCTCGGACTCCACCGCCACGAACTCGGTCTTGACTTCGCCGTCGGCCACGTACTGGGCGAAGATCTGGACGATCTCGGTGGCCGGGGTGATGGGGTAAGCCGCTACCACATCCGGATTGACCTGCTTCATGGCGTAGGCCATAGCCTCGTTGCCCGTCTGGGCGACCACCTTTTTCCCTTTGATCTCAGCCATCAACGGACCTCCTCTTCCATGGTAATGGCCTTGACCTTCTTCTTGCCCGGGCATTCGTGGGCGCAGATGCCGCAGCCCTTGCAGTGTTCCAGGTCGAATCCCACCACCTGTCCGTCCTTGAGGACCACCGCGCTGTCCGGGCAGTAGGCCCAACAGAACAGGCACTGGATGCAGTTCTCCGGATGGTAGGCCGGCTTGAAGCTCCTCCAATCGCCGGTCTTGAACTCTTGGGCCGACCCCCCTTTTTCTATGTTCCCCCCCAGGTTCAGCTCCTGGTATTTCTTCAGCTGGCTCATGACGATTTGACCTCCTTGGCCGCCCGGCGCATGGATTCGAGGTTGCCCTCGATGACCTCGGGCCGGTGGGCGAACTTCTTGGCCAGCTTCTGCCTGGTGTCCTCCACCATGGCTTCAAAGTCCAAAGCCCCGGTCACTTTGGCCAGAGCCCCCAGCATCGGGGTGTTGGGGATGCGCCGGCCGATGGTCTCCTCGGATATCTTCGAGGCGTCCACGGTACACACCCGGCCTACGAAGCCGGTCTGTTTCTTTATCTCGCCGGGGGTCAAGCTGGTGTTGACCAGCAGAGTGCCGTTTGGCTTCAGCCCGGCAGTTACCTTGACCGTGGCCATCAGAGTCGGGTCCAGCACCACCACTACGTCGGGAGACTTAATGGAGCAGTGCATCAGAATGGAGTTGTCGTCTACCCGGTTGAAGGACTGAACCGGCGCCCCCATCCTCTCTGGGCCGTACTCCGGGAAGGCCTGGACCTTTTTCCCGGCGGACAATGCGGCGTCGGCCAGGAGCAGGGCCACTGTCTTGGCGCCCTGTCCTCCCCGGCCGTGCCATCTCACCTCAAGCATTTTATATGTATAGCTCCTGTAAAGGGTTGCACAAAACAATAAGAATTTAAGTATAACTCAAAATTGGATGGAAGTCAATGCCTTTTTGCACGTCCTCTTTGGCTCTTTGAGGCTTTGTACCTTTGATGGACCGGGCCGGAGCTTGACCCTACCCAACTCCGATAGGACGATGCCGTCCTCAGCCGAAAAGGCCGGACTTTTTCTCGATTTCCATGTCCAGGTCCTCCAGCATCCGCTTCTGTTCGTCTATTCTCCGGTCCAGCTCCGATGATTTCCGCACCTTGGCCTCGTATTCGGCCAGCTCGGCAGACAGAAGGCCCAGCCTTTTGACGACGGCCTGCTCCTGCTCAAGCTTCTCGGCCAGGCTGTTGTCGGCGGCCGCGGCTTCGGCGGCCATTCTCTGGTGTTCCTCGATGGTCGCCTTGAGCTGACCTAGCCTCTCATCCAGATCGGCCTTCTGCCTTTCTTTGGACTCCACCTCGGATTCTGCCTGATGTAGCAGATCGTTGACGTTGTCCAGCTTGCGGTACTGGTCCTCCAGCTGGGCCTGGACCTGTTCTATTTGGGACTTGAGCCTTCCCTTGGCCTCTTCGGTCTCGGCCGCTAGGCCCTCCAGCTCTCGGTTTTGGGATTGGATTCTTTCTTCAAGCTCCTGCTGGGCGGACTCCAGCCTCGACTGGATCTCCCGCATCTCCTGCTCGGCCTGTCGCCTGGCCTCCGCAAGATTCTGACGCCCCTGCTCCAGCTGTTCGGCCTCTTTCCTGACGGCCTCCATCTCCCGCCGTCTCTCCGCCAGCTCCTGACGGCTCGCCTCCATCTGCTGCTGGGCTTCGGCGATCCTCTGCTGCACCTCAGCCAGCTCGCCTTCGGCCTTTTGTACTCTCTCCCTCCCCTCGGCCGACAGCCTCTGTCCCTCTAGCCGCAGGGATTCCGTCTCAGCGCGTGCCTGGGCGGCCAGCTCCCGGGCTTCCGCCTGCTCCGCCCTGAGACGCTTCAGGGTGTCCATCTCCTCCTGAATGGCATGTTCCTGTTGGCGCCGAAAGCCTATGGCTTCTCGAATCCACTGCTCCAGTTCCCGTCGCTGCTCTCTCAAAGACGGCAGCTCTGCCTGATACCCCTTGGCCTCGGTCCGCATCTCGTCCAGGGACACCCCCAGCTCCTCCCTCTGCCTGTTAAGCGAGCGCACCTGGCCCTCGGCCTCGGCCCTGGCCCGGATCACTTCCTCCAGCTCCGCCTGAACTCCGGATACCTGCCTCCGGATATCCTCGAGCCTTTCGGCGGCGGCCGATGACTCCTGGGCCCGCTGCCTGATCTCGGCCTCCAGAGCGTTCTTCTCCTCGAAGGCCCTTTCGTACTCCTCTCGGGCCTGAACGATGCGCTCCCTCAGCGCCGCCAGGTTCTTTTGCTGCTCTGTCGAGTCCTGGCGCTGCCTGATTATCTGCTCCTCCAGCTGCTGAAGGTTCGAGCTGGCGATTTTGGCCGCCTCCTCGTTCTGCTCCCTCTCCTGACGGAGGTCCTCTATTTTCTTGGCCAGCTGTTCGGCCTCGGAGCTCAGACGCCCCACCTGCTCGGATAGAGAGCGGTGCTGATCGCGCTTGGCGGCCAGGTCCTCCTCGGAATTACGTATCTGCAGCTGTACGCTCTCGAGGCGTTTGGCCTGTGACTCCTGCAGGGAGCTCATCTCGTCGATCTTGCGGGCGATGGCCATGCCCTGGTCCCTCATAGCGTCAATCCGGGACTGCAGCTGAGCAGCCACCTCCTGCTTCTGTCGGTTCCTCGACTCCAGGTCCTCAAGCCCTGATTCCAGCACCGAGATCTGGCGGTTCCTCTCGACCAGAAGGTTTTGGGCCTCCACCAGCTCCTGGGCCATCCTCTGGGCCTCCCCCTGACGGTCGATACGACCTTGCTCCAGCTGCTGGATCTCCATCCGCAGCTTGTCCAGCAGACGCTGCTCCGTCTCCCTGGAGGAGGACAGCGCCGCCAGCTCCCGACTTATCTCCATGGCCGACTGCTTCTTCTCCTCCAGCTCCCTCTGGTAGCGACCCACCTGGTCCCCCTGCCTGGTCAGCTCCTCCTGGCTGCTGCGAATCTCGGCTTTCAGGCTCACCATTACCCCTTCCTGCACCGAGATCTGCTTTTGTCGCTCCTCGATCTGGGCCTGCAGCATGGCGGCCTCTTCCGCCAATTGCCTGACGGCCTGGTCCTGCTCCTGGCGCTGCTGGTCGAGCTGGGCAATCTGGGCCCGGAAATCGCGCAGTGCCTCCATGGTGGCCGCCTTGACCGCCTCCAGCTCCCCGATCTCCTCCTTGGCCTTCCCGATATCGCTATCCAGCTGCTGCTTCTGCTCCGTCAGCGCCAGATGGGCATCGCGCTTTTTCTCCAGCTCGGCCTGCAGGAAGCCGATCTCGCTTTTGACCTGCGATGCCGTCTGCTCCAAACCCTCCTTCTGGGAGATGAGCTCAGCAATAGCTGCCTGCAACGCTGCCTGCCGTCCGGTGTTGCCCTCGATCTCCCCCTGCAATGCTAGGCTCTGAGATTCGAGGGTGGCCACCTCCTTTCGGCGCGCCCCCTGCAGCTCGGTCAGCCTTCGGTATTCCCGGTTGGCTTGGACCCTCATGTCGACCGCCCGCTTCCTGTCCTTCTGGGAGCGCCTGAGCTTCCGTAGAGCCATGGCGGCCGCCCGACGCCTGACCCTGACCTCGATGTCCAGGGTTTCCTTTAGTTGCCTCTTTTTCTCCAGCACCTCGTCTATAGGTGCCTTCGGGCCCAACCCTAGGAGCCTGGCCAGCAGTCCGCGGCCCTCTGCTCCGATGACCGGCTTGTTTTCCTGCTCCGCGGGACCGCTGGTGACCATGGCCTCAGCCTGCGTGACCTCGGAGGCCGTCATCACGGTTCCTGTCTCGGGCGCCTGCACCTGCGGCGCCGTTGGCGGCTCAGCCGCCGTTGTCTCCGGCTTCCTCTCCAGCTCCTGGACCGCGTGTCTCGACGTCGTATGGGTGGAAGGGCTTTGGCTTTCCTCGGATGCAACCTCCGGAGCTTGGTTATACTCCTCTTTCTTCGGGAACAACCTGCGCCAGAAGCTTACCTTATGTTCGGACGTTTCCGGCCCTTCGAGTTCATGGCCGCCGCCTCCGTCACCCGCTTCTGTCGCCTCCGCCTGTATGATTTCTCCATCTTTGATCCCGACTGTTTCCGCCCCCTCCTCAGCCTGCCCAGCATGGCTCCCGGCCTGGGCTGTCATCACCTCTGGCATTGCTTCGCTCGACTCCGGAACGGCCGTTCTTTCCCCCTTGGGGAAAAGCCTTTCCCACCAGCTGATTTTCTCCACTTCTGGACCGCCCGTCTCCCATGACGCGGCATGATCCAAGCCTTCGGCCGTGGGCTCGGCCGGCTCAGCATTTCCATCTTCCGGCGTCACTTCCGACCCGTCCCCCACAGGGGCCGGCAAGTCTTTTTCCTTCGATCTTCCCAACAGCCGGGCGAAGAAACCCCTCTTCCTACTTTGCTTAAGCTCCTCCTCCCAGGGATTGGGCGGGGCCTCGGAGGCCGGGGCCTCCTGCGCGCCCATCCGATTCTCTCCGGCTACTTCTTCGGGCTGCGGATTCTGCTCATCCATCGCGCTTTGTCTCTCCTGCCATGGTCTTGAGTTTGGCGATCCGGTTGAGGGCTTCCAGCGGAGTCATGGTATCCAGCTCCATGGCGGCTATCTCTTCCAAAGCCGCCCTCTGGCCTGGATCGAAGAGGGCCGGGCCTGGGGCCTGGGCGACCGACTCTCTGTGCCTGGCCAGCCTAGGGGTGGCATCGGCCATGAAGGCGTCGGCCTCCAGGTTCCGCAGTATCTCGCTGGCCCGGCCGATGACCCGGGGCGGTAGCCCGGCCAGCCTGGCAACCTTGACCCCATAGCTCTGCCCGGCAGCCCCCGGCTCGACCTTCCTCAGGAATATAATCTGATCGCCCCATTCCTTGACCGCCATGCAGAGGTTGACCACCCCGGGCCTCTGGGCGGCCAGCTCCGTCAGCTCGTGGTAATGGGTGGCGAAAAGGGTGCGGCATCCTATCCGGTCGTGCAGGTCCTCGGCCACCGCCCAGGCGATGGCCAGACCGTCGAAGGTGCTGGTGCCGCGCCCGATCTCGTCTAAAAGCACCAGGCTGCGCTCGGTGGCGTTGTTCAAAATGTTGGCCGTCTCCTGCATCTCGGCCATGAAGGTGCTGACCCCCTTGGCCAGGTCGTCCGAGGCGCCGATGCGGGTGAAGACCCTATCCACCAGGCCGATATGGGCCTGCCGGGCAGGCACGAAGCACCCCATCTGGGCCATAATGGCCGCCAGGGCCACCTGTCGCAGATAGGTGGACTTCCCCGCCATGTTGGGGCCGGTAAGAATGACCGTCCGTCTGCCAGCGTCCAAGTCGGTGTCGTTGGGCACGAACTTCCCCAACTGGAACTGGGCTTCGACTACCGGGTGCCGCCCCTCGGCGATGCTAATGCGGTCGGCCGCATCCACCACCGGCCTGACGTAGCGGCCCGAGGCCGAGGCCTGGGCCAAACTCTGCACGGCGTCGGCTGCCGCCAGCGCCTCCGCCGCCCTCTTGATTCCGGCGCTCCAATCTGTCACCCGGGCCCTGACCTCGGCAAAAAGTGAGGCCTCCAGCTGCCGGATCTTCTCATCAGCCCCCAGGATCCTGTCCTCGCGCTCCTTCAGCTCCGGGGTAATGAACCTCTCGGCGTTGGCCAAGGTCTGGCGGCGGCTGTAGTCTTGGGGGACCAAACCCAGGTTGGTCTTGCTGACTTCGATGTAGTACCCGAATACGCTGTTGAAGCCGACCTTGAGTGACGATATCCCGGTCCTCTCCCTCTCTCTTTGCTGAAGGCCGGCCACCCATTTCTTGTCGCCGCGGGTCGTCTCCCTAAGTTCGTCCAGCTCCGGGCTGTAGCCATCCCTAATGACGCCGCCCTGGGTCCAATTCTGCGGGGGATCGGGCTCGATGGCCGCCTTGATCGTCTCCACCAGAGGAGCGAAATCGCCTAGGCCTTCGTCCACCAGCTTCCAGAAGAGACCCTGGGGCAGGCTGCTCCTGACCTCGGGTATGGCCGACAGCGATGCTGCCAGGGCCACCAGGTCCCTAGGCCCGGCCCGCTGACAGACTATCCTCGACAGCAGGCGCTCGATGTCCTGCACCTTGCCCAGAGCCGACGACAGGTTCTCCAACTTGGCGGGCAGGTCCAGCAGGCTCTGCAGCGCGTCCAACCTGGATTCTATCAGCTCAAGATCCAGAAGCGGCGCCGCCAGCCAGCGTCGCAGCAGCCTGCCTCCCATGGCCGTCCTGGTTCGGTCCAGCACCGAAAGCAGGTTCGGCTGCTCCAGCCCAGGCTCGGGCAGCAGCCCCAGGTTGCGGATGGTAGCCCTATCCAGGAGCATCTGGCTGCCCAGCCGATAGGGGCTCAGTCCAACGATGTGGGGCACCACCGACTTCTGATTCTCCATCAAGTACCCCAGCACCGCCCCGGCCGCTGTCAGGGCCAGGGGTATGTCCTGGCAGCCGAAGCCGTCCAGCGAAGCCACCTTGAAATGCTCGGCCAGCATCCGGTTAGAGACGGTTTGGCCGAAAAGCTCGTCAGGACGCCAGGTACCAGCCGCCCCCTGCAGCAGGGGTTCGATCTTGCTCCTCTGACCCTCCGGTGCCAAAACCTCAGCCGGCCGGTTGCGGGCCAGCTCGTCGGCCAGGTCGGCCTCGGCCAGCTCGGTGGCCCGGAAGGCACCGGTGGACAGATCGCAGAATGCCAGACCGCATCGGCCGCCTTCCCAGACGACGGCCGCCAGAAGGTTCTCGCTCTTCTCCTCCAGAAGCGACGGCCTGAGGGCGGTGCCGGCGGTGATGACCTCGGTCACCTCGCGCCGCACGATCCCCTTGGCCAGCCTGGGATCCTCCACCTGTTCGCAGATGGCCACCTTGTACCCGGCCTTGACCAATCGGACCACGTAGCGCTCCAGGGCGTGGTATGGGATCCCGGCCAAAGGCACGCGGCTGCCTTTTCCATGGTCGCGCGAGGTGAGGACGATGCCCAAGATGCGGGAGGTGGCCACCGCGTCCTCGAAAAAGGTCTCGTAGAAATCCCCCACCCGGAAAAGCAGGAGGGCCTCCGGATTCTCCCTCTTGATCCGGCGGTATTGGGCTATCATCGGGGTGATTTTTTCCCCCACCTTAGCGGACCTCGACTATGATACCCTCTAGACCCTCAGCCGATTTCAATTTCCGAGCCTCGGCCTTAACCTCATCCCGGCTAAGGTACGGACCCAACCTCAGCTTCCAGATGCCGCGGGAAACGGACTCGCTGCTGTCGATCACAGTGGAGTAGCCGCGCTCCGATAACCTGGCCGCCCAGCGGCCCAACACCGAATGATCGCTGTAGGCCCCCACCTGCAGGAAGAACCTCCTGCCCGGCGCCGAGGCGGCCGGCTTGAGCTCCGGAACTGGCGCCGCCGTGGCGACGGAGGCGGTATCGTTCTCCTCCCCTTCGTCCAGCAGGGCCAGCAGCCTCTCCCTGGCGACGCCGGCCTCGTAGCTGGTGGGATGGGACGAGAGGATGGACTGCCACTCCGCCCTGGCCCGGCCGTAATCCCCCCGAGCCTGATAGGCCTCGGCCAGCGCCGCCGCCAGCGACGGCTGGCGGGGGTTGGCGGGATACTGCTCGGAGAAGGCCCTGGCGTAGGCCTCGGCCGCTTCCAGGCTGTCGGCCTGCACCGCCAGCATGGCCAGCCGGAAAAGGCTTTCGCTGCCGGCCGCGGTCTGCCCGTAGCGGGAGTAGGTGGCCAGGTAGCGGGCCTTGGCCTCTGACATGACCCCTATATTTTGATAGTATTGGGCGGTGGCGTAAGAGGCCTGGGAGGCCAGCGGGTGGCCGGGGTGGTTGTCCAGGATGAACTGATAGTGGACGAAGGCGTTGTTTCCGCTGGGCTCGATGCGGGCCAGGGTGAAGCGGGCCTCGGCCGCCAGGCTGCCCTTGGGATACTTGAAGAGGAAGGCCTTGAAGCCGCCGATGGCCTCGGTATAGCGCCCCTGCTGGAAGAACTGCCAGGCCTGGTCGTAGTCGGAGCGTTCCGAGGCCGATGCCGCCCCGGCCCCGGCCGCCCCGGACAGCAGGGACAACATTACCATGCGGCGGGCGGCAAGACAAAATCTCCCCCCCCCGTTGCGGCGGCCGCGGTCTTCTTGCATATCGTTATTATTCTATTACATGCCGCAGGCAAATGCAACTGAAAAATGGCACAATGTGAAAATTGGCATAAACAAGCATAAAGAAAGCGGCCCTGCAGGGCCGCTTTCTTTTCGTTGAAAATTGGGCCTACCTCACCATCACCATTTTTTTGGTGTCCGTAAAGCTTCCCGCGCTCAGCCGGTACAGGTAAACGCCGTTGGCCACCTGTTTGCCCTGGTTGTCCTTCCCGTCCCAATTGACGCGGTAGATGCCCGGCTGCTGGTCCTGATCAACGATGGTTTTCACCACCTGGCCCAGGGTGTTGTAGATCTTGAGGTTGACCTTCCCGGGCTTTGCCAATTGATATCTGATGGTTGTTATCTGTTTTGAGGGATTTGGCGCGTTTTGCAGAAGCTCGTAACGGTAGGCAATGGGCTTTTCCCCGCCGATCTCGGCCTGTCCTCCGCTCTTCCCCCCTCCCCGACCGGTAGCCCTGTCATAGGCGAACAACTGCCATTTGGCGCAGGCGGCGTAAACCCCCTTCTTGTTCTCTATACGCAGTATGCCGTCCCCGTCCTTCATGGCCGCGGGCGGGATCTTCTTGGAGAAGGTGTAAACCTCGCCCGCCGGGATATTGGCCACACCCAGGGGTATGTCGTTAATATACACCTTGTGCTGGATGTTAGCCTTGGCATTTGGCTGGTAGAACACCAATTCTATGCTCGTTTCCTGGCCGGCGTCCAAGCAAGGTAGGTAGTACTGCAATTCGGTTGAATCGTAGTCCACCGATATGCCGCCTTCGAAAGTCAGGTATCCGTCCCGCTCTATGGTATAGATGCTCGGCTCCTCCCCGCCAAGTATGGCCGCAAACTGCGGTGTCACCTGGCCGGCCGTGTCCCGGGCTATCAGGCTGTAGAGCGGCCCGGTCCCCTCGGTCCAGACGGTCACCATCCGGTTGCCGTCGCTGTTCTGCCGGTAGGCGATGTGCGGATAGTTGGACGGTTGGGTGGGGTTCTTGCTGAAATCCGGTATCTGCTTCCACAGAAAGTCCGAATAATGGGCGCAGCAGGCCTCGGTTATCCCCTCCTTTATCTCCTCGCTCCAAGCGGCATGGCCCCCGTCATAAACAGGCCAAAGAGAGGGGGTTGTTGGGTTGTTTGAGATGTTCTCTACTCCAGCCCATTTGAAGCCGTATTGCGGGAGTATCCCCTTTGAAGTATCCTCTTGCGCCAAACTATATGCTCCCCTTCGGTGGGCGATGTCGCTGCCCTCCTGCCAGACCAGGTTGACATCCCCGTATAGGGAAAGCGAAGGTTCCAGCGATTCGAGGTCCGGGCTGTTAGATATGTTGGCTTTTTGTCTCCATTCCCGAGTGCAAGGATCGTACATCCTCCACCAGATCTCGCCCTCCCGCTCCCAGGCCACGTGAATGCCGCCCCTGGCGTCGAAACATATCGAGGGCGAGGTCAGCCGGGGCTCGATGATGCCGCTGTGGCCGGCCGAATCCAGGATGGCAACCTCAGCCGATATCGGGTCCTGGCTGCCGTCGATGGCCGTTATGGGGAAGGCCGCATGCTTAAGCTTCCAAGCCCATCGGAAAGCAGGCCTGGTGTATACTTCGTTGACTTCGTATACCAGATGGACAATCCCCTCCTTCACCGCCAGGCTAGGCGGGCTGCATTCCTGGCGTAGGTTCATGGCACTGGATCTTTGTTCCACTATCCGCCAAATTGCATTCCCTCCATCCATACGCCCTGCCCGCAGAGTGAATGCCGGCTCATAGCTGAGCCCCCAACGCTTGGGAATGACCGATGACCAGGAAAGAACCGGTTCGTTGCCCGCCAATCCCAAGCAGGCCAAAGGCTGTGTTCCCCCACCTTCTGCACCCTTGGCCGGGGTCCAGGAGTATCCGTCGTCCCAGGACTTCTGGTAAAAGACCGAGTCGTTGGAGACGTAGGCCAGGTGCAGGTTGCCGTCCTGGTCGTACAGCAGCTTGCGGCCGTTGTTGTAGGCCGTGGCCTGGGGTGAGGTGGACTGGGTTTTGACGTTTGTATTTATGTTTACCGTCGGGCTCCAGGGCCCTATGTTGCCGGAGCGGTCCATGGCCGTAACAGCAAATCCCAGGGTCTGACCGATAAGATTGTCCGGCACCCGGTATTTATAGATGGTTCGGTCTATCGGTGACGAGTGCTCCACATGGTAGGCATCCGGAATACCCGAAAGCGGTAATGACGCAGCGAACTTGCCCAACGGCTCGGGGCACACCCAGTAGCCGCCTAAATCAACAGCAGTGGATTTGCCCCAATTCAAGGTTATGACATGGGTGAGGCTGTCGTACCAGCCGGTGGGCGCAGCAAGTGTTGCCGGAGCGATGCTGTCTTTGGCTATGCCGGGTATGATATTACTTGGCTTGGAATAAGAAACCAAATCATCCATATTTTGTATTATAAAGTAGAGCGGCATGTCGTTAACCGGTAAATCACTGCTTATAAACGTTGAGCAAGTTGTTCCCCATACAGAACCACAGCCAACCCATGGCCCTGACGGGGTCAGCGACCTCATAATATAACCGTAGGTCATTGGTGGCTTCCAGTGCAGTTTTAACTTAAAGCCTTCATCGCCAGGAACGTCCTCGACTTTCGTTATGGCGTTTGGTTGTGGCATTAGCCGATCAATGCCTTCAGTTGCCCTGATAGGCCCAAAATTCAAAATCGTTCCGTCCTTGCATGTAGCCCTGACGGTAATATAACGATCCCTCTCATATTTAAAGTTGGGATTTGTCGTGTCAACCGCCCAGCTGTGTATTTTCACAAGATAAGTGGATCCTGCGCCATTCGGCAACAGGCTGTCACCCGTTATAATACCGTTATCCTGTCCGATTACACTGTGTGTCCCAACATTCCACTTTCGCAGGTTGTTTTCAACGGTTGACGTCCAGCTTACCCAAAGCGAATCGCCTTGCCGATCTACTGTAAAGTCCGTTACATCTGCAGGGGCATATCGGTGAAGTATATTGCTGGAGCCTACGGCGCGACCGTGGTCAGAGTTTTCCGGGAAATCCAATGATTTAAGCGACAGCGTTGTGATCCAGCTGGGCACTTTTTCAAAAATAACCGTGTCGCTACGCATTTTGCGCAATGCGCCGATGTTTCGATACGTGTTGCCGCAGGCGAAAACCTCGTTGCCCGGGCCAATCGCCAGCCCGTAGTTCCAATTGTCCCGGCCCAAAGGATATAACTCCCCCCAGCCGCCGCTGTAATGCCCGGTCAAACCCTCGCCCATGCCGGTGAATACATTGCCGCCATACCCGGCCATCGCCAGGCTTGCCACCCTGGTCCCCAGCGGGGTGTTCGTGTTCGGCGGCCAGTTGTATGCCTGGGCGAATATGCCGGGATACGCCGCGCCCCAGCTGGCCCCGCCGTCAACGCTGCTCACCATCACCCCGGAATGGTCACCTATGGCCCACACCCGGTCGGGATAGCTTAGGTCCATGTAGATGTCCCTGTACCAGGTGGAAATAGTATCCGTGGGGTCCATTTCAGGGGCGAAAGGGCGGATGGGCACCCATAGACCCTGATCAGGGTTCCACTTCAATATATAACCGTTTCCACAGCTAACATAACCATAGTACTTATTATTTATAGGATTTTTTACCATCCTCACCTTCAAGAACGGAGTCAGGGAGTCGGGGGTGTTCTGTAAACCTAAAATACGATGTGAATATGTGGGTTCCTGCCAAACTCCGTTTAGCATACGGACAATTACGCCTTTGTACTTATCGGCCCCGCCATTCTTATGCCCCACTACCCAGCCATTATTATAGTCATCAAAATATACCCCCTTAAAGTCCCAACCCGTCTGACTGGATGGCATAATCGTCTGTGAAAACCACACCTGTTGGCTGGTGCTCGGATACAATGTCCCCTGCCGCTTGTAAACCACCCCTTCGTCCCCCACCGCCCAGCCGGTGCTGTCGTCCAGCATGCACACGTCCCTGAATGTCCCTGAATAGCCCGTTCCATCCCTCACCCAGATGGGATCGGCCGCAGCCATGCCCGCCGCAGCCAGTAAAACCGCCAATATCAACCGCTTCATGACCGTTTCCTTTCTCTGTTTGTTGTTTGGTTACCTTATGATCGTCATCTTCATTGTCTCTGCGTCATCGCCCGCCTGTAACCGGCAGAGGTACACTCCGTTTGACACTAATATGCCTTTCTCGTCCCGGCCGTCCCACGTCACTTTGTAGCTTCCCGTCTTCTTATCTTCGTTTACCAGCTTCTTCACCAGTTGCCCGGCTATGTTGTATGTCTTGATGCTAACCTTCCCGGGCTTTGTTATCTGATACTTGATGGTGGTTATATGCTTAAAGGGATTGGGTGCGTTTTGGTGTAATTTCGCCATTAGTAATTCACCATTGGCAATTGGCATATCGATCCCGTTTGGGCCGGTGTACTTGCAGATTACTACTAATCTATCAGAACCGTTGTTATTAGCAAATATAACCTCTTCTCTGCCGTCATTGTTCACGTCCCCGGCAGAATTGCCGCGGGATGTAAAACGATCATATTTATTTCTTCCTTCCACCCATCCATCAACGATAGTGTCCAGCGGATTTCTTCCTAACCAATAATAACCTTTGCCATATGCCGTATCCGCGCCGTCATTAGAGCCTGCAAACAAATTGCTATAACCCGATAAACTGTCATAAATACTGACACAGGCAGCCAATGGTATCTCGCTGCTTTCAGACGAACCAATTATTGTAATGTCGGGTAAACTATCCATTGTAGTCCCACCATAGAACAACCAAACTAAACCATTAAGTGGTCCGGGTGACATTGGATATCCCGTTGGGAACCAGGGTTCCCCCGCCCATATCCTATCGAATCCCATACTATCAATGCAAATATCAGCCAATCGGCCGTTCGCTCCAAACCACTGATCGCCAGGCGAGCCATCCTTCCACCAATCGGGAACTGTGTCCATAGTATTGCCGCCATGAAATAAATAAACTCGACCTCTCTCACCGTCATAATTAAATGCCCCAACTGCCAGGTCTTCATAGCCATCGTTGTTAACATCACCTCCCGATTTTACATCACTGCCAGATTCCTCACCTCCATGCCCCCGTATAACCAGCCACGGTATGGTGTCAAACGCCGCCGAACCCAGGTATATATTCACGTGTCCGTTGCCGTTCATATTCCAAAAGTCCCCTACTATCAGGTCCGTGGTGTCGTCGCCGTTCAGGTCGCCGGTGGCAACGCTGGTAAAACTTTCATACAATCTACCCCCGAATACTATATTCGGTGTAACGCTCGGCCCGGTGGGGCTGCCGTAATGGATGTAAACCTTGTCCCGGCATACTATTAAATCGCTGTAACCGTCGCCATTTATGTCACTCCCACAGATGCTAAGCCCGTCGTGCCCGCCGCTCCAATCGGAAATGAGCACATCGTGTACTGTGTCCATTACCGCCGAACCGTAATATACGAACACTTTGGCCGTATCTTGGTCCGAATATATCCTGAAGCAGCCCACAGCCACGTCGTCATACCCGTCCCCGTTCACGTCCCCCACCCCGGCTATGGCCGCACCCCAATACCGCAGGCTGGTGTCCGGTATCCCCCGCTGCCAGATGATCTCAAGGTTGTGAGTGGTCTGCCCCTCGGCGGAGTTTACGCCGAACAGCGCTGAGGCGCTCGGGACGAGGGCATGACTAAACCCAAAAACAGAAAGCAGCCCTTCGACTACGCTCAGGGTGAAAATGCCAAATGTGAAAATTGAGCGCTTCATGACAGTTATTGAAATGTTAAAGCCCCTGCCCGTGTTTCCATCATCACAGACAAAGGCTTCGTCTTCAAGTCGCGCCAATCAGGCAAGCCATGTAATATGTATGCCTGCTGAACATGGTAATTTTATAGCAAAGTATGGGGCGGCTTGTCAAGTTGTTTTTAAGAAAATATGGCCTAAAGCTTCATCTTTCCGGGTTAGATTTATTAGCACCGCGGTCTCTCGTTCATCAGCGGTCGTCTACGCACCGCCCCTTGAGCGTGGCCTCGGTGGCCGTTTCCACCTTTACCATCACCAGGTCCCCTGGACTAAGATTTCGATCGGAGGCGAAGGCCACCGGCTTGTTGCCCCCCGTCCTTCCAAACCATTGGTCTCCCCCCTTGCGGCTCAGTCCCTCGACCATGACCTCGGCCACCCGGCCAACCTCGGCCCGCTTCGAGGCCAGGGCCATCTTGCGCTGCAGGACGATCAGCCTCTCCAGCCGCTCCTGCCGCACCCCTTCCGATAGCTGCCCCGGCAGCCTTTCGGCGGCCGTCCCCGGGCGGGGAGAGTACTTGTAGGTGAAGGCCTCGTCGAAACCAGCCGCCTCCACGGCCTCCAAGGTCATAAGGAACTCCTGCTCCGTCTCCCCAGGGAAGCCGGCGATGAGGTCGGTGGTCAGGGTTAGGCCGGGCACAATGGAACGGGCCAAAACCACTATATCCAAATACTGCGAAAGGGTATAGCCGCGATTCATCATGGCCAGCACCCGGTCGCTTCCGCTCTGCAGAGGCAGATGAAGGTGGCGGCAGATCCTGGGATCTGAGGCCATGGCCTCCAGGAGCTCAGGCCCAAGGTCCTTGGGATGCGAGGTGATGAACCTAAGGCGCCTGATACCTTCGGAGGAGGCGGCCAGCAGTAGCTCCGGAAATCGGACGTCGCCCCAGCGGTATGAATTGACGTTCTGCCCCACCAGGGTCACCTCCCGGATGCCCTGCTGCGCCAGCCACCGAATTTCGGATAGCACCTGTTGCGGATCTCGGGAACGCTCCCGTCCTCTGACAAAGGGCACTATACAATAGCTACAGAAGTTGTTGCAGCCCCGCATCACCGCCACCATGGCGCTTGGCCGCCCTCCGAAGTCCGGGAAGATATCACGAACCGGCTCCGGCCGGCACTGTTTCACCAGGCTGGACCGGATGCTTCCTTCGTCAGCCATGACGTCCAGCAGGCAGTCGTAGCTCTCGGTGCCAATAACGGCATCCAGGTGGGGAAACCTGTCCAGCAGCGCCCGACCGTGCTCCTGGGCCACGCATCCGGCCAGCACCAACCTGATCCCCGGCCTTCTTCTCTTTAGCCCGGCCAGCTCAGCCGCCCGGCCCAGCACCCGCTCCTCGGCGTGCCCCCGCACCGCACAGCTGTTGAGCACCACCAGATCGGCTTCATCGACCGACGGCGCCTCGGACAATCCGCTGCCTTTCAACAGGGACCGCATCTTGGCCGAGTCGTAGATGTTCATCTGGCAGCCGTAGGTTTCGATGAAGAACTTCTTGGGCATGGGGCTCACGGCTCGATCACCCCCTCCAGGCCCTCGCCAAGGACCGAAGTCAGGCGCACCAGCCTCATCCTGTTGTGCAGCGCGTCCGGCCAATCGGAAAATACCCGGAAATAGTGTTCGCCCAGCCCGGACCATCGTCCGCCCTCGCCCGTCTCGAAAAGGACTTTCTCCCTGCTCCCAACCAAACCCTGCCAAAGTCGGTGCTGTTTCTCCCTGAAGGCCTCCCTCAATCTCTGCGAGCGCTCCTTCTTGACAGCCTCGGGTATCTGCCCTCCCATGTCGGCCGCCCTGGTCCCCGGGCGCCGAGAGTAGCTGAAAACATGAAGGTGGCTTATGGGTAGTTCCAGGGCAGCCTCGAGACTGGCCCTGAAATCCTCCTCGGTCTCGCCGGGAAAGCCAACCATCAGGTCGGTGCCGAACGTTACGCCGGGGATGACATCCGATATCCTCTCCAGCAAGGTTCGGTACTGCCCCACTCGGTAGGGACGGCCCATAGCTGTCAGCATCCGATCGCTGCCGCTCTGCAGCGGCAGATGAAGATGACGGGCGATCATTGGATGGCGGGAGATGGTCTCGATCAGTTGTTCGGCCACGTCGTCAGGCTCCAGCGAGGAGATCCTGATCCTGGCTGGACCTGAAAGGCCGGCCAGCGCGGCCAGCACCAGGGAGAGTGAGGGCCGGTAATCTCCCAGCCTGATCCCGGTCACCACTATCTCCCGGTGGCCTGAATCCACCAATCTTGCAGCCTCGGCCACCACCTCGGCCAGGTCGCGGCTGCGTGTGACGCCCCGGGCCCTGGGCACTATGCAGTAGGCGCAGGCATGGCTGCAGCCGTCCTGGATTTTAAGGAAGGCTCGGGTCTGGCCGGTGAAACGGTCTATGCCCCGAGGCATGGCCTCAGGGCCAGCCCCCAGCAATCCCATGACCGAGGTGGCCGAGGATGGACCATAGCGGCCGACCACCAGGTCAACTTCCTTCATCCGCACGAAACTGGAGGCGGCCACCTCGCCGGCGCAGCCGGCCAGAACCACCAGGGATTCCGGCCCCTCTTTCCTGGCCCGGCGGGCCGCCTGTCGGGCCTGGCGCTCCGCGGCAGCAGTGACGGCGCAGCTGTTGAGCAGCCAGACATCAGGCGAACCGTCGGCCGCTTTCCAGCCAGCTTGCTCGAAAAACGTTCTCCAAAGCTGGGAGTCGTATTGGTTCGTCTTGCAACCGAAGGTCACTATGCGGAAGGTTCCTGGCATGATTTAATTATACCATAAGGCAGCTTCAAGGCAAAGCCTCGTGGGGCAAATAAAAAAAGCCGACGTTGCGTCGGCAGCTGCTTGGTTTTACCAACCCTTTCCTTGAGTGGAGCGGGTGAACGGAATCGAACCGTCGTATCCTGCTTGGAAGGCAGGAGCACTAGCCGTTGTGCTACACCCGCATGACCGCCCCCTTCGTCCCCAGCCTGGTCGAGGGATGCTCCGCCTGCTTGTCAACTAACGAGTAACAACTTACAATGCACCTGGTCCATCGTTAATTGTCGATTGGATGAGGTGGTGGTGAGGGGAGGATTCGAACCTCCGAAGGCTTCGCCGGCAGATTTACAGTCTGCTCCCTTTGACCGCTCGGGAACCTCACCACTTTACGATGAACGTTATCACGTCAAACGTAGTAACGCGCCTGGAGCCACCGAAGGGATTTGAACCCCCGACCCGCGGTTTACAAAACCGCTGCTCTGCCAGCTGAGCTACGGTGGCCCGGCTGGTCATCGAGGGATGATATTCTACCAAATACCCCGCGGCCTTGTCAAGGACGGGCCGTCTTGGGCAGACGGTCACTTCTGATCGGCGAAAAAGTTGACCGAGCCCAGATAGCTCCAGCGCCACCGGCCGCTTAAGGAATCGCGCCGGTTGACGCCGGCCGCATCGATCCTGAACCGGCGGTAGAAGTATCCCAGCCCCAGGCTCCAGCTATACCCGTCCTTGGGCCCCCGGTACGTCTGGCTGTATCCGGCCCTAATGATGGCCGCGCCGTAGTTCGGAATCGCTTGATGGTATTCCCCGGCGCTATGGTAGCGTAGTCGTGGGACGGCCTCTCCCAGATATTTTTCCCCTCCGGCCGACAGCACCAACCTTTGCTGGCGGTGCCATGACAGTCCGCCGGCCAGCTGCGGCTTGAGCCGGTCGTCCCCGAAACCCCTCCACTGCACTCGGCCCAGCAGGTTCCGGGCTGCCAACCCCAGCCGCCATACCTGGTAGCTGCCCTGCACTCCAATGTCAAATCCGTAGCCATAGCCGTGCTCGTCCCTGATATCACAGGCACCCCACCGGCCACCTGAGAATGCTTGACCCACTTCGGTCGCTCGGGCCCATATCAGCTTGCCGGCCATACCCAGTGACCAGCCGTTGTCCTCGTTTCGCTTGGCCAGGGCCAGAGTGAACTCGTCGGCGCCGTATCTAAGGTAGCTAAAGGTGGAGTCGGCGCCGTTTCCCACGGTCGACGATCCCTGATAGCGGGCCAGCGAGCGCCAGGACATCCCGGCTCCCCGGCTGGCGAAGGAGATGAAATCCACCCGCTTGGGGCCGGAGAACAGCGGGTCGTGCCACAGACCGGATGAATGCTGGTAGCTGACGTTCATGATGGACGAGGCCATCACCGCCAGGCCGGCCGGGTTCCAATAGACCATGGTCGGTTCATCGAAGACCGTCCCCATGCAGCCGGAGAGGCCGGCCGCCCTGGCGCCCGGGGGCGGACCCTGGTACTCTGTCCAGTCGATCGGAGAGCCCGGAATCGCTTGGGCCGCCAATAGCAACGTTACCAACAGGGCTGTTAGTCTCACATCTCTCATTGGAAAGTGATGGTATTTATTGGCTGGTTGGCTGTTTACGATCTAGTACTTGAAGCGCATCCTCATGCCAAGGTTATAGGTCCCCTTTTCGTCCTTATTGGCGAACAGGGCGCTGCGGGGATTGAATCGATACTCGGCCTGGAACTCGCTGGCCAGGTTGGTGCCGACCCCGGCGGTGACGTAGACCTTGGGGGTGACATACTTGCCGATGGTTATCTGAGCCCCCTTCTCGGCGCCGGTCATGGTTTTTATCTTGAGCATGTCCAAGCCTGTCTTCCGTTGGCCCCAGCCGGTGGCCAGGCTCAGGGCGTAGTCCAGCCCGCGGGCGGCCTGTGAACCAAGATCGATGTTGCTCAGCTCGTCGGCCCTCATCCCGGCTCCCAGCATAGCCAGGATGTCGCCCTCGGCCAGGGGCGGATCCGAGGTGAAGGCCAGCTTGATCTTCATAGCCGTGCCGGTCACCCGCAGCGAAATCAGGTACTGCTTACTCTCATCGCCCTCGGCCCTGACCACCGTGGTCTGGGCGGTCAGGTTGAGCTGGGGGTCGATGAGGGCGGCGTTGGTGAATATCAGCTCTCCCGAGGTCAGATCGAAGCTGCGATCAAGGAAGCGATAGACGCCCTGTATGGTGTTCAATCGGCCGGACAGGAACAACAGGTTCTGATGGAGGCGGACATTGAGGTTGTCGATGGACAGCTCGATGTCGGCGTCCTTGTTGCGCAGCCAGATTCCCTGGGCCCCGGTGATGTTGAGGCTCATGTCCAGCGGCTTGACCTCGCCCTCCGGGGGCGGTGGCTCCTCGGCCGGAGCGAAGGGCATGGTGATCAGGGCCGAATTGACGGTGACGTCGCCGGTGATCTTGGGGTTGTTGACCGTGCCCCCGATGACTATGCTGGAGTTGACGTTGGCCTCGATGAAAGGGATGTTGCGCACCGGCGAGCGCTCGGTGGCCACCAGGAAGTTCATGGTGGTCGGAAGGAACTTCTCCAGCAGGATCTCGCCCCGCTTGATCTGGACGGTGCCGTTGTTCTCGGTCAGGGCCGAGACGTTGTCGATGACGATGCTGTCGGCGTTGAAGTGGGCCCGAGCCTGGACGCTGTGGAGGTACATGCCGAACGGCCGGAGCACCATCTTCCCGTTGTTGACCGTGGCCTCGCCGGAGAACAAGGGTTGGGTGGTGGTGCCGTAGAGCTTGACGTTGACGTCCACCCGGCCCTCCCAGACCGACAGCAGGTCGGCCATGGGGAAGAAGGCCCAGGTGCCGATGTCCCGCAGGATGACCTGCCCGCTGATCGGGCCCTCGGGCAATTTTTTAATATCCTTGCCTAACCCCAGGCTCAGGGGTGCGGAGGCGGTAATCTCCGAAAGTTGGCCGAACCTCAACACGTCCAGCCTCCGCAGGTCAAGCCGTCCCTCCCTGTAACCCAGGTCCATGTCCAGCCGATCGGCGGTGAACTGCTCGAAGCGCAAGGTGTTCACCGAGAGCCTCAGATCCAGTGCCGGATCGGTCAGGGTGCCGTCGACCCTCAGGTCCAGATCCAGGTAGCCGTGGACCGTTTTGTCCAAGCCGGCCAGCTCCACCAATCGGCGCGAGTCCAGCCCGCGGAAGGCCACTCTGGCCCGGAGACCTTTGTTCGCCGAAAAGTAATCCCCCTCGGCCGTCATCACCCCCCGGCCGATGATGAAGCGCGACGGCTTGAGCGAGACGCCGGTGCTGGAGATCACCACCTCCACCGGCTGGCTGTTGGCCACCATCTGCGGACCATAGGCGTAATAGAGCTTGCTGACCACCAGGGCCACATCCTTCTTCTTGATCTCCACCCGCCCCACCACGTTGGCCTCGGTCAGGCTGTCCTTGCTGACCACCATGGAGAAGCCACCCCAATCCAGGCCGCGCAGCTCCGTCAGCAGGGCCACCCGCTCTATTTTCTGTCCTCCGGCTTTGATGCCGACGGCGATGAACTTGCCGTCGCCTATCGGGCTGGACCTCAGGGACTTCATGGACATGCTGCCGTCCAGATAATCGCAGGAGGTGCCGGCCGCCGCCCCCTCCTTGAGGCGGAAGGTAGCGATGATGTCCGGGTTCGAGGTCTCGCCTGATATCAGCCCGTTAAAGCGCAGCTTTCCGGAAAGGTCCTTTAGGCCCACCAGCGGCCCGAACTGGGCCAGCTCGATCTCGTCGGTCTCCAGCTCGACGCTTATTGCCTTGGGATAGACGTCCCCCCTGACGTCCATGGCCGCCTGGCCGGAACGCAGGTGAAACCTTTCAATCTCCAGAGCTCCGCCGGCCGCCGTCAAGCGGCATTCGAGGGTATCTAGGGGGATGCCGGAGAAGGAGCTGCGGTGCAGGAAGAGCTCGGCGGTGGCCCCGAGGCCCTTGGAGTCGAAGCCGGTACCCTGGCAGGCTAGCCGACCATTGATCTCGGTCTTGAGCGTCCCCTTTTTCTTGGCAGGCAGCATAGAGCCGACATCAAGTCTCTCGATATCGGCCCTCAGCTGGTACTGTTGTTTGCTCCAGACCAGGCGTCCGCTCGCCGAAGCCTTGCCGGCCCCCGATCTCAACTCCAGGCTGCTGATCTCGGCCCGTCCCTCTCTGGCCACGGCCGACAATGACAGCTGTTGAAGTTTTATCCGGTTGACCGACAGAGCCCTGCCTGAGATCTTGAGCTCACCGCACGGGTCGTCGAAGGTCCCCTGGCCCGAGGCCTCTACCTCCACAATCCCCTGGTAGGAGCCGGCTGGGGCCACCAGCGCCCGGCCTATGTCGGCCAGATCGAGCCTCAATCCGATCCGGCTCGCTTCAAAGCTCTTGCTGGTGTTGTCCAGCCAGAAGTCCGCCTCCAGCTGGCTTTCGCCGATCCTGGCCCTAAAATCCCTGAGCCCCAAGGTGTCCCCGGACAGATGAAAAAGCCCGACGACCTTTTTCAATTCCAGACCGCGCTTCGGCTCCCGCAGCCCGAGGTCGTTTATGTCGAGCTCTAAACGCTCGCCTCCCATCCTCAGGCCGGCCTTAAAGCGCACTGCCTCGATTTGCTCCCGCCCCTTGGCTAGCCTGACCGACACCGAGGAGCCCGACAGCGACAGGAACGGCATCGAAACAGGCGGAAAATTCTTTCTTCCCTTGGGCTTGGTTGAATCTGCCTTAAAAAGATCTTCGAAGTTCCACCGGCCGGACTGATCCTGCTCCAAGGTTACCTTGGCCCCCTTGAGGTGAACTCCGCTGACGATTATCCGGCGCTGGAACAGCGACCTCAGGGGATCGGCCGAGACCCTGACTTCTTCCACCGAAAGCAGGGCGCCACGAGAGAGCGAATCCCATGAGGCCACCGCCGCTCCGTCTATGGAGAAGCTCAGGGGAAGCCTGAAGCCCACATCCCCCAGTCGGAACTCTCTCTTGAGTGCGCCCGATAACCGCGCCTCCAGCCCCGCCTTGATCCTGGCCCGGGTCCTGGCGCTGTTTACGTAAACCAGCAGCCAAGCCAGCCCTGTTAGGACCGAGACCGTCAGGAGCGCCAGCAGGATGTCCCTGATTTTTATATCGAACTTGCCGATCACTGCAACCTATCACGTCAAAGCCGGATGGCCTATCCCCTTCTTCCTTCTGCCTTCTGTCCTCTGACTTTCACTTTCTTTTTTCTGTCTTCAGAATTCCGTTTAAAAGGCGTGCCCCAGGTTGATGCAAACCTTGCCGTTCTTGAAGGCCGGCCTGACCGCGGTCTTGAGGCCGTAGTCCACCCTCACCGGTCCCACCGGGGTGATAAGCCTTAGACCCAGGCCGTAATCGCTGAGGAATTCGCTCCAACCCAATACAGGCGTTCCCGGCCAGATGTTGCCGGCATCCCCGAAGAAGCCCAGGTCCAGCGATAGGCCCATGATCATTACCACCCGGAAGCGGAGCTCGGCGTTCCCTAAAAGCAGCGCGTTCTCGGCCGCGGCCGAGTCGGCCGACAGCTCGTCCTGTCCGTATCCGCGCAGGGTGGCCCCGCCCCCTAGGTAAAGACGTTCGGCCAGAGGCACCGAACGGCTCCGGCCATAGGTGGTGACTATCTCTCCCTTGGCCCTCAAGGCAACTACCGATCGGTCACCCAGGGGAAGGTAGGTCGAGGCCTCGGCCAGGACCTTGCGGAAATCGTTGGAGCCGCCCAGGAACGATCCGGCTTGGTCGATCCGGCCGGTGATATTGAAACCCCGCCGGGGATTGAATAGGTCGTCCCGGTTATCGAAGGTGGCCGTCAGGAAGGCGTCGCTGGTGGTGCTGGCCCTCTGTTCCAGAAACTCGTACTTGTATCCCAGGTAGGCCTGGAGATATTGAATCAATGTCCGCCCTACCCTGGACTCGGCCCCCCGGCGGCTGAGCCTGAGCCAGTCCTGGTACTTTTCGTCGTACTTCTTCTCGTTCTTGTAGTAGATGCTGGCGCTGGCCTTGAGGTTGGTGCTTAGAAAATATGGCTCGAGGTAATCTATATAGTAATCGTTGCTGTAGGGGTGCTGAACCTTGGCCCCCTTCTCCACCCCCGAGAGGCCGTAGGACAGGTCGGCCCTTACGGTCAGCTTCTGCAGATTGCCGAAGACGTTTTCGCTGCCCCACTCGGCGCCCATCTGTACCCGGTCGGGGGACTGATAGCCGGCGTTGAATCCAACCCAATTAGTGCGGTCTTCGCGCACTAGCAGCATCAGATCCACCGTGTCCCGTTTCTGCTCCAGGCCCGGCATTTCGAAGCGCACCTCGGTGAATAGCCCCAGCCCGTAGACCCGCTGCTGATTCTGATAGATCCTGGAGGGCACGAAGATCTCGCCCGGCACCAGGTTCATCTCCCTTTCGATGACCCGGGTCGTCACCCGTCGGTTCCCCTGGATGGTAATTTGGCCCACCATCGCCTGGCCGCCCTCGGTGATGCGGAAAACCACGTCGGACACCTTGGGATCCTCGGTCTTCATCACCGAGTCCTTGACCATCGCATAGACGTAGCCCCGCTCGGCGTAGACGGCGGCGATCCCGGCCGAGGTCTGGGCGATGGCCGGAAGGTTGAAGGCGTCGCCGGTCTTCACCTTTAGATAGGAGAGCAGGGTGGAGTCGGAGAAGACGGAGTTGCCCTGGAAAAAGATCCGCCCGATGGTCGAAAGCTGTCCCTCCTCCAGCACCAGGTGGTAGTTCAGCTGCTGCAGCTCCAGGTCCACCTTCCCCTCGCGGGCGGAGAACTTGGCGTCCAGGTAGCCCTTCTTCTTATACTTGTAGATGATCTTGCGCAGGTCCAGCTGGAAGGTGAAGTCGTCGAACCTCTGCCCCTCGGCTAGGGTGATCTCGTCACGCAGCTGCTTGGCGGTGAAAACGGTGTTGCCGGAGAAGGTCACCTTGCCCATCTTCAGCCTGGGCCCGGCCTCCTCTGGCATGGCGACCACCTTGGCCTTGGACTTGGCGGCGCAAGAGCAAAAAACTGCTGCTACCAGCGCGGCGAGAACTATTATGAGGGATATCCTTCGCATCTCAAGATAAAAGCAGCCGCCCGTCCTCCATCAGCTTCCTGTCGCCGATCCAGACCGTGGGCCGGGTGACGATGCCATCCTGGTGGCTGGGCACCCTGATCCTGCCCCCCATGGTGGAGTTGTCCCCGAAGGCGATGTGGATGGTCCCCAGCACCTTCTCGTCCTCCAGCACCCTACCGGTCAGCTTGGCCTTGTAGTTGGTGCCTATGCCGAACTCGGCCACGTTGAAGGCCTGCCGCCCATGCGGCGCCAGCAGTCCCCACAGCCTCTGGGCCTCGGCCCCCGGCCCCACCCCCACCGCATAACCTTTGGAGACGGCCACCTCGATTGGTTTTTTAAGCGGCCACATCCCGGCGATGGCCCCGTCGATCACCAGCTTCCCGTTGGCCGTTCCTTCGACCGGGGCCAGATAGACCTCGCCGGCCGGCAGGTTGGTGAAGCCCCCCCTAAAAGGTATGACCCCGGTATCCGGATGCGCCTTTCTGCCCTTGCCGGAGAAGGCCAGGTCCGTCCCCAGCCTGGTGGTGATGCGGATGCGCGGAGCCCCGGAGACTATCTTTGAGATTTTTTCCCCCAGCCGCTTGATGCGGCCGTAGTCGGCGCTCAGGGTGCGCCGGATCATGTCCTCGGTGATGCCCGGCATGCTGGCGATGCGCGCCCCGCCGGCGTTGGCCGCCCTTCGGGCCTGGGTGTGGGAGAGGGACATCTGGGTCACCAGAAAAACGGCATCGGCCTTCAGCATGGCCCGGGCCACGGCCGAAGGTGGCTCCTGCCCGTGGTTGGCCCGCTGGGGCATCAGAATCAGGACGGATTCCCGGGCAAAGCGTTTTGATACTAGATATAGTGCTTCTCCTATATCTTTTTTTACGTCGTCGGTGACCACTAGCACCGTCTCCGTCGGCTTGACGGCCAGGCAGTCGCGGACGGCGATGGCCAGGGCCTTATCCAACCCTTTCATCATCACCCTAACTTTCACTTTTCACAGTTAGCCTTAGAGAGCCGTTTTCTCGTGTACCCTTCTCACCTTGGCTCCCAATTTTTTGAGTTTTTTCTCCCAGCGCTCATAGCCCCGGTCCAAATGGTATATACGGCCCACCTCGGTCCGGCCCTCGGCCGACAGTCCGGCGATGACCAGGGCACAGGCCGCCCGCAGGTCCGAGCCCATCACCGGCGCCCCGGTGAGCTTCGCCGCCCCCTTGACGATGGCGGTGTTACCCTCGATCCTGATGTCCGCCCCCAGCCTCTGCAGCTCCAGCACGTGCATGAACCGGTTCTCGAAGATGGTCTCGGTGATGGCCGAGATCCCGGAGGAGGTCGATGACAGGGCCATGAACTGCGGCTGGAGGTCGGTGGGGAAACCGGGATATGGCGCCACGGTTATGTCCACCGGCCTCAGGCGCCGCCGGGCCTCGGCCGTCACCATGCCGTCGCCGGCCGCTATCCTGACCCCGGCCTTTCGCAGGTGCTCGATGGCCGCCCCCAGATGGTCCGGACGGCAGTCCTCGACAGTAACGCAGCCGCCGGTGGCGGCCGCCGCCGCCAGAAGGCTCCCGGCCTCTATGCGGTCGGGGATCGTCTCCTGCTCGGCCGGCACCAGCTCGACGACCCCGTCAACCGAGATCACCGGCGTGCCCGCACCTCGGACGCGGGCCCCCATGCGGTTAAGCAGTTCAGCCGTGGCCGTCACCTCGGGCTCCATGGCCGCCTGCTCGATGACTGTCTCGCCTTTGGCCAGGCAGGCGGCCATCATCACGTTGATGGTGGCGCCCACCGACGGCCCTTTAGAACCCGACAGCAGGATGCGGCCGCCCCGAAGCTGCCTGGCCCTGGCCGAGACGTAGCCGTGAACGATCTCGACCTTGGCCCCCAGTGCCTCCATGCCCTTAAGGTGCAGGTCGATGGGCCTGGCGCCGATGGCGCAGCCGCCGGGCAGCGAGACCCTAGCCGTCCCGAAACGGGCCAGCAGAGGCCCCAGCACGTAGTACGAGGCCCTCATCTGCTTGACTATCTCGTACTCGGCCTGGCAGCGCAGCTTGGCGGGCACATCGATGGCCATACAGCCGTCCGCAAAGTCCACCCGGCATCCCAACCGGATGAGCAGGCGCCGCATGGTGCGGACATCCATGACGTTGGGAACGTTGCGCAACACCGAACGCCCCCCGGCCAGCAGACAGGCGGCCATGGCCGGCAGCACCGCATTCTTGGCCCCCGAGGCCTTGACCGTTCCCGAGAGCGGCCGGCCGCCGTCGATGACAAACTTATCCATCCCGCCTATCCACTAATTCACCCTAACACACACGAATACCCGATAACCAAAGACAACGATAATAGAATTGACGGTCATTCGGGTAAAATCCTTTGATCATTTTTTCTTCCTGCCCGTCAGCTTCTCCGCCTGGTCGATGAGCATTATCGGGATGTCGTCCTCGATGCGGTAGCCCAGATGGCAGGTCCAGCACAGCAGCTTCTGCTCCTTGGGCCTGTACTCCAATTCTCCCTTACACTTGGGGCAGGCCAGGATATCCAGGAGTTTCCTGTCCAGCATATAACCTCCATATTTTAATCTTTTATTATAGCTAATCTTCAAGGTATAAGTCAACTTTCGGAGGCCGTCCTCATGGTTCGATTCGCCGGCGCCGCAATAGAAACACCCCTTGCTCCTCGGCCTGCAGCTGGTAGGCGCTGGTGCTGTCCTGGAAATCCTGCATCCGGGAAACCCAACCGGCTGGATAGATGTTGCCTTCCAGATCGACCAGGACGAACTCGGAGCCGCCGATCCGCGGGTAGAGGACCACCTCCGGGCGATTGACAAGGTGGGACGCCAGGCCGTTGCTGACCGATATCGAGGCTCCTGAGGGAACCATTTCGATGAGGGCGCGCCGTGCCCTGACTTTGGCCACATCCACCCCTTCGGGGAAAGGGTCGGGAAAACGGAGGATGGCGGCCGGGATGGCCGGGATGATAAGCAGCCAAAACCAGGGGGACGTCAGTCTTCGGGCTCCTTTGATCGTCGCATAGAATAAAAGCGGCAGGATGCCAGCCGAGTATTGCCAGGTCAAATCCATCTGGTGAGGATAATCGGACGCCAGGTGGGCGAACAGCAGGGGCAAGGCCAGCATGGATTCTGGCCTGATAATCGCTGGCCAGGCCGAGGCTGCCAGTAGGACTAGAGTCAGCATGGTCCGGGAGCGGCCAAATACCTGGTTGACGACCAACCACGGCTTTGAAACGACTTCCGACAAAACCTCCCGGGCGCTGGACCCCAGCACCTGATAATGAAAGGACAGCAGCTCGGCGGCCCCCGCCGTCTGGAAATGCGGCATGATCACCAAAAGCGTCAAAGGAAGCCAGACCACGCCGACGACAGTAAGCAGGATCCCGGCCGACCAGCGCTTGCGGAATAGGGCATCTAGGCCCAGGGCCAGAACCAGCAGGCCCATATCCTCCTTGAGGGTCAATAGCGACAGGGCCGTCAGCGTCGCCAGGGCCGTCCGCCCGGAATCTAGAAGAACGAAGAACAGCAGCCCCAGAGGAATGGCGAAGATCTCGGGATGGAAATCCCTGGCCAGCACCTGGTGCAGAAACGGGTTGATTAAAAACATCGCCGCCAAGGCCGCCATCCTCCATCGGTCCAGTCCGTTTCTATCGGCCAGTTCGAGATAAAGAAAAAAGGACGCCGCCACCGAACCCGCCGCCATCACCGACAGCAACAGGGGCGAGGGGAAAACCCGGTAGAGGGGCGCCAACGCCAAGCTGATGGGATGAAAATGTCCTGAGAATCCGTGACCGGTGGTCAGGGAATTCCAGATCCGGCCATGGAAGGCGATGTTATAGAGGATGCTGGCCCGAAAGCCAAGGTCAAAGGCCCCGGTATTGAAAGTTAGATGCTGGGCTACCTTGTATGCCGAAAGGGCCGCCCACAATGCGCTGGCGGCCCATATCCGCCAGGGCCGCCTGCGATCGGCCGTCTTATAGCCCATGGATATCTTCGACCATCCCCGTCGCCCCGGCGATGGCCTCGGCCACCTGCCGGCAGGCGGCCGACACCTCCGGGCTCATGGGCGCACCCAGGTTGATGTTGGCCGCCTGGATGCCCAGAGCCGCCACCCGGCAGCCGGCCGTCCTTTCGATGTAACCCGCCAGGAAGGAGAGCGGCATGTTGTGGGTGGTATGCATCATTGAGCCCATGGACGATGGATCCAGGAAAGCCACCTGGCCGGCCCCCAGCCCCATATCGGCGGCGTCCAACATCAGCACCAGGTCCGGTTTAAGCCGGCCGATGGGGCCGGTGAAGTTCTCCGGCGTGGTCCCGGCCTTATAGACAGTGATTTCGCAATTCGAATTTCGAAATTCGTATTTACCGAGCAGCTTCGATGCCAGGGCCCCCGCCCCGTCGTCGCCCATCAGCTCGTTGCCGATGCCCAAGACCACCAGGCGCCGGCATTTTCCTATCTCTTCTTCGATCTTTGACCGCCAGTCGTTCTGCGCCATTGAAAAAAAGCCCAGAATGCTTCTGGGCCGCCCTCGTTGATTTTGTTTTGATATTGCTCCTCAGCCCTTGCCGCCCGGCCACCAGAACTGAGAGCAGACGCTGAGGAACTGGCCCCTGGTGTCCCGCAGCCGGGAGGCGATCACCAGCACTATCTGCTGGATGAACTTGTAACCCAGGGACGGCTCCCGGTCGCACAGCTCCTTGACCGATGCCCCGTCGGCCACCAGCACCCGGGACGGGTCCACCGCCCGCACCAGGGCGCTCTCCCCTCCCCTGACAGCGTCGATGGCCGACGACCACTCGATGATGCGGCCGGTCGTGCTCTCGGTGGAAACCACCAGCGGCTCGGAGCTGTCCTTGAGGGCCGAGGTCATCTCCACCGATACCAAGCCCTCTATCAGGATCACCACCTCAAGGCGCTCTCCGCCCTCGGACACGATTATCTCTCCGGAGCCGTAGGTTCTCTCCCCAAAAAGCCCGGCCAGCTTTTCCAGCTCTTCGTCGGAAAAGTTGGCGAACAACGCCAGCCGACGGAAGGCTTCCTTGGTGGCCATCTTATTCAGGATCCGGCCAAGGGCCGATGCCCCCGCCCGGGCTTGTTAATGCAAGAAGGAGACATCCGGGCCGTGCCCGGACGCCTCCCCCCGCGGGCGCTCCGCCTGTTCTCATTTGTAAATTATCTTCAGCGACCCGCGGTCGAAGGCGCCGTGTTCGAAGGTCGAGTCCAGGTGAATGGCCTTCTTGGGGCAAACCTCCTCGCACTGGGCGCAGTGGGAGCAGCGGTCCAAATAGAAGGTCATGGAGAACGTCTTCTTGACCTTGCCGTCCTCGCCGGTGGTCTCCGACTCCTTGTGGATCTCGATGGCCTCCGAGGGGCAGTCGCGAACGCACATCTGGCAGCCGATGCACAGGGCCGGGTCCATCACCGGGTTTCCCCGGAATTTTTTAGGCAACTCCAGCTTCTGGAAGGGATACTGGACGGTGGCCGGCTTGCGGAAGAAATGCCGGACCAGATCAGGCATCATAGCCCCTAGCTTTAAGCTCATGGCATGTACCCCCTGATGGCGAATATTATCACCAGCTGGATCAGGGCCAACGGCGCCAGCCAGGTCCAGCTGAAGGAGACCATCTGGTCGATGCGGATGCGGGCGGTGGCCGAACGCATGGCCGAAAGAAGGAACACGATGACCAGGGTCTTGACGATGAACCACAGAAATCCCGGTATCAGGCCGCCGGGAAATCCGCCCAGGAACAGGGCCGCCAGGAATCCGGCCCCGACCACCATCTGAACGTCGGCCAACAGGCGAAACATGGCCAGCTTCTTGCCCGAGTACTCGGTGAAGGCCCCGCCTACTATCTCGGTCTCGGCGTGGGGGATGTCGAAGGGGACCCGCTCAAGCTTGGCCTGCAGGGCCACCACCGCCACCGCGAACGACAGGACGTTGACCAGCAACATCAGGGGGTTGGCCTGGAAGTAGGCGGCGATCTCGGCTATCCTCCAGCTGCCGGCCAGCACCGCCGGCGAGAGGACGGCCAGAAACATGGGCACCTCGTAGGCGAACAGCAGGGTCAGCACCCGGACGCCGCCGATGGCCGAGTACATGCTGGCCGAGGACCAGCCGGCCAGGAAATAGGCGAAGGTCGGCAGGCTCAGCAGGTAGGCCATGACGATGATGTCCCCCTGGAACGAGGTGGCCGACTGGGCCGAGGCGCTGAAGTGCCACACCGGCAGCAGCAGGCCGGCGGTCAGCACCGAGGCCAGGGCCAGCACCGGGACGGCGTTGAACAGCGGCTTGTCGGCCTTCTCCGGCACGATGTCCTCCTTGGCCATCAGCTTGACGAAGTCGGCGATGGGCTGGAGCACCCCGTGGCTGCCGGTGTACATCGGCCCCATCCGGTTCTGGAACCGGGCGTACAGCTTCCGGTCTACCCACTCCACGAAGGTGGAGTAGACGAACAGGAACAGCAGCCCGGGGTAGACCAGCAGGTAAAGGAATACCTTGAGTATATCCATGGCATCTATCCTATATTTTTATAGCTTTATACCGCGGCGGCGGTAAAAGTCGATACCGTACTGCCTCAGCCCCTCCCAGTCCATTACCTGCTCCGTGCCCCGGCGGACGTCGGTGACCACGGCCATGCGGTCGGTGCACGACAGGCAGGGGTCGATGGCCGCCATGACGATGGGGATGTCGGCCACGTAGCCGCCCCGCAGCATGTAGAGGGTGGCCGGCCAGTTGGCCAGGGTCGGGGCCCGCACCTTCACCCGGTCCGGCTTGTCGGTGCCGTTGGAGCGGATATAGTGGATGCACTCCCCCCGCTGGGCCTCCACCCGGCTGACCACCTCGCCCTCCGGCACCTTGCGCGGGGCCTTGGCCCGCACCTCGCCGGTCGGCAGGTTCTTCAGGATGAACTCACAGATCTGGTACGACTCCAGCAGCTCCTTGGCCCTGACCACCACCCTGGCCAGCACGTCGTTTCCGTGGTCGGTGACGATGTGGAACGGGATGTCCAGCTCGAATCCGGCGTAGGGCGCATCCTTGCGCACGTCTATCTCCACCCCCGAGGCCCGGGCCGTCGGCCCACAGGCATTCAGCTCCAGGGCCTTCTCCTTGGGCAGCATGCCGACGCCCGCGATCCTGGCCACCAGGGTCGGCTCGGTGGCCCCCAGGTTGAGGTAGTAGGCGGTCCGTTCGGTGAGGGTCTTGAGGCCCTCCAGACATTTCTTTACCTGCATCTCGTCCAGATCGCGGCGCACCCCGCCCGGGGTTTGCATGCCGTAGTTGACCCGGTTGCCGGAGATGATCTCCAGCATGTCCTGGACGATCTCCCGGTCACGCCAGACGTACATGAAGAAGGTGTCGAAGCCCACCTCGTGCCCGGCCACCCCCAGCCACAGCAGGTGGGAGTGGACCCGCTCCAGCTCGCCCATCAGACAGCGGATGTAGAGGCCGCGCTTGGGGACCTCCAGGCCCAGGATCCTCTCCACCCCCTGGCAGAAGGCGGTCATGTGGGCGTTGGAACAGATGCCGCACACCCGCTCTAGGATGTAGGCGCACTGGACGTAAGTGCGGTCCTCGCAGCCCTTTTCTATACCCCGGTGGTTGTATCCCAGCCGAAGGTCGGCGTCCACCACATACTCGCCGTCCACCAAAAAGCGGAAGGAGGTGGGCTCCTTGAGGGCCGGGTGCTGAGGCCCGACCGGCAGCACGAAGGTGCTCATTCAATGACTCCTTTCTCCCGATTGTACTTCCAGTCCTTGCGCAGCGGGTAGACGCCTTGAGGCCAATCCTCGGGAAGCACCAGAGGCCTAAGGTCCGGATGGCCCTCGATGTCGATGCCCACCAGATCATGAACCTCCCTCTCGTAGAAGACCGCGCCCGGGTAGACCGGGGTAACGGTGGGCAGCTTGGGGTTGGACCGGTCGGTCTGGGAGCGCACCGTCAGCTCCAGCCCCTCCATGGCCAGGTGGTAGAGGGCCTCCAGCTTCTCGCCGGTGTCGCGCCCGGTGATGGTGGACAGGTGGTAGAGGCCCAGGTCCTGCTTGAAGAACCTCATGGCCTCAAGAAGATCCTCCGACGCCACCGCCACGAACATCTGCCGCGGCGATTTGACCGAGATCTCCAGGGCCTTGGCCCCCAGTTTCTGCTCTATCGTCTTCTTGGCGTCTTCGGCCGTCATATCTTTCTCCTCAGGCTATCCGTTCTTGAGGGCGCCCAGCAGCTTGGCCACCCCGTCGATGACCGCGTCCGGCCGCGCCGCGCATCCCGGGATGTAGGCGTTGACCGGGAGCACCTTGTCCACCCCCTCCAGCACGTTGTAGCAGCCCCGGAAGACGTTGCCCGAGCAGGCGCAGGCGCCGATGGCCACCACGAAGCGCGGCTCGGCCATCTGCTCGTAGATCCTCCTCAGTCGCGCGGCCTGCTGCCTGGTGACCGCCCCGGTACACAGCAGGACGTCGGCGTGGCGAGGAGTGCCTTTTAAAAGCACCCCGAACCGTTCCAGGTCGAACCGGGGCATCAGGGCCGCCAGCACCTCGATGTCGCAGCCGTTGCAGGCCCCGCTGTTGAAGTGCAGCACCCAGGGGGAGGACACCCGCGACCATTTGACCAGTTTCTCTAGTGCCATCTCTTGACCTTAAATTTCAAAATTCAAAATTCAAAATCGCTGAACATCGATTTAAATTTTGGATTTGTTGTTTACTTGAGTATCAGGGCGAAAATCGACAGCAGGATCATCAGCAAATAGAGCACCCCCAGCAAGGCGAAGGCCATGTTCCCCCCGGGGATGGTGGCCGCCACCAGCGCCGCCACGTGCATGATGGTGAAGAACAGGGCGGCGTAGAAGAACAGCTTGTAGCCCACCTGCAGCTTCTTGGCCGGGAAGTCCTCGCCGCAGGCATACTGGGCCAGCTTGCCGCCGCCGGGGTTCAGCTTGGGGGCCATGGCCCCACCCAGCCGGTAGAGCAGCCAGCCCACCAGGGTGAATATGGCGAAGCCGGCCAGCGGGGTCAGTAGGATGTTCCAGGGATGGAATATCGACATATCTCGTCTCCTCCCCGATCAACCCTTGAGCTTGGCCAGCCGGCGCACGTCAAGGGTGCCGGTGTTGCGGTAGGCGTTGATGACCAGGGCCAGGGCCACGGCCACGATGCAGACCTCGACCACGATGAAGGTGATCACCAGGGACTGGGACAGGAAGGTCTCGCCCCGGGCGTGGCCGGCGGCGATGAAGGACAGCACCGCCGCCTTGGCCATCACCTCCAGCCCGATGAGCAGCTTGATCATGTTGCGCGAGGTCAGCAGGCAGTAGAGCCCGATGGCGAACAGCAGGCCCACGAAAATCATGTAGGGTATCACCATAGCCGGTTACCTCCCTCCTTGGCCTTTTCGGCCTCCAGCTTCTCCTTGGCGGTCTGGGGCTTTTCGCGGAACAGGGCCAGCACCCCGAAGACGCCGCCGAAGATGACCGCGATCTGGCCCAGGATATCCAGCGAGCGCAGGCCCCACAGGGTGCCGCCGAAGGTGGCGGTGGGGTTGCCCCAGCCGCCCGGGGTGGAGGCGAACAAGGCCGGCACCACCGCCAGGATGGCCACCCCGGCCAGGGCCAGGACCAGGGGGAAGACGTACAGCGGCCAGCGGGCCTCGGCCACCTGCTCCTCGTCCTTGGTCAGGGCGATGGCCGAGACGAACAGCACCGTGATCAGCCCGGCCACCACCGACAACTCGAAGACCGCGGCGTACGGCGAGTCCATCCGGTAGAGCACCACCGCCAGCAGGGCGCTCATGAAGGCCAGGCTGACGGCCGCCCGCAGCAGGTCGCGCAGGAACACCGCCATCAGCGCCAGGCCGGCCATGGCCAGAAGCAGTATCAGGTTTATCGGGTCCATCTTATCTCCATTTTAGAAGATACGAAATTACGATCTCACGAGGTTGCGACGTTAGGCCGTCAATAGCAAAACTTGTCGGATTGGCGATCCATGCTTGTCAACATGCCTATTATTCCTTCGTATTCCTTGTCCAACTTTTGGAATGATTCTTCGTTAACATATCCGCAGGCCAGGCTGAATTCCAACCAGGATTGGGTTTCCGAAGCTTCCTGCATGGCATCGGTCAGCTTGTTCTCGAAAACCTTTGGGTATTTCCTTTTTCTCCAAGCCTCGGCGATGTTTGTGCATACCGAACGCGACGATCTCCGTATCTGATCAACTAAAGAATATTTCTCTTCGCCAGGAAAACCCTTTGTTATTTTGTATATCTCCATGGCGCACTCGAAGGCGATCCGATAGACCTTCAAGTCCCTGAAGTGTGCTATTTTCCCCGCCATCCTCCGTCGCTTCGTAACTTCGTCATTTCATCGCTTCGCCTCAACGCAAAATGCGAAGTGGGAAAAGCGGCAAACATTCAGAACAGCGGCGCCGCCCCGGCTCCCAGGGTGTTGGACAGCGCCTGGGCCCCGGGCTGTATCAGGCTCTGGACCACCCAAGGGTAGAACAGCCCGGCCAGCAGGCAGATGGCTGCCAGGCAGAACACGGCGGCCCCCATGTAAAACGGCACCTCCTTGACCTTCTCCAGTCCGGCCGCCAGCTTGCCGTAGAAGGCCCGGCGCTGCATGAGCAGGAAGTACCACAGGGTGAGGACGCTGGCGCCGATGGCGATGACGGCCACCGTGGTCTGTCCGGCCTGCGCCAGGGCCACGATTATCAGCAGTTTGCTCCAGAATCCGTTGAACGGCGGCACCCCGGCGATGGAGAACGTCCCCACGGTGGTGGTCAGGCCGGTGATGGGCAGGCGGTTGTTGATGCCGCCCAGCTTGTTCAGGTCCCTGGTGCCGGTGGCATACTCGGTGGCCCCGGCGTCCAAAAAGAGCAGCCCCTTGAAGGTGGCGTGGTTGAACAGGTGGAACATGGCCCCCATAATGCCCAGAGGCGTCCCCAGCCCGAAACCTATGACGATGTATCCGATCTGGCTGATGGACGAGTAGGCCAGCATCCTTTTGAAGTCCTCCTGGCCCAGGGCCAACAGCGCCCCGGCCACCATGGAGAGCACCCCCAGCACCATCAGGGCCTGGCTCAGGGCCGGCGGCATGCCGAAGACCGAGTAGACCACCCGTACCAGGGCGTAGATGCCGGAGACCTTGATGAGCACGCCCGACAGCATGGCCGAGATCGGGGCCGGGGCCGATGGGTGGGCGTCCGGCAGCCAGGCGTGGAACGGCACCACCGCCGCCTTCAGACCGAAGCCCAGCAGGAAGAAGGCCAGGCAGACCCCGGCCAGCTTGGCGTTCATGGTGGCCGAGACGTAGCCGGCTATCTCCGATATCTGCAGGGTACCGCCCATCAGGTAGAGGAAGGACATGGCCAGCAGGATGCCGGTGGTGGCCACCACCGACAACATCAGGTACTTGAAGGCCGCCTCCACCTCGTCGTGCTTCTGGCCGAAGGCCACCAGGGCGTAGGAGGCCACCGCCGCCGCCTCCAAAAAGACGTACATGGAGAAGAGGTCGGTGGTCAGCACCAGGCCGTTCATCCCGGCCACCATCACCAGGAACAGGGCGTAGTACGAGCCCTTGCCCCCGTAGTGCTCCATGTAGTTCACCGAGAAGGTGCAGGCGAACAGCGAGACCATGGCGATGGTCACCAGCATCAGCAGGGAAAAACCATCCAGCATCAGACCGATGCGCAGCGGCAGCCCGGTGTCCCCCGCCTGCCAAAGGATGGACCCGCCCCCGGCCACCGCCGGGATCTGGGACAGCCCCAGGCCCAGCAGGACCGCCATGGTCAGGGAGCCCAGGATGTCCGGCAGGCCCTTCCAGAGGCGGGACAGTATCGGCAGGAAGCCGGCCACCGCCAGGGGTATGGCTATGTACAGAAGCAGCATTTGTTATGCTCCGATTTACTTTATTACCAAAAGCTTTTTCCTTATTTTTATAGACGGATCACCCAGTTCATATACATAAACTCCACACGCAACGCGTAATCCCAAATCATTTGTCCCGTCCCATACAACATCGTGCCAGCCCGGGGACGAGTTAAGTTTTATCGACTTAACACGCTGACCGTTTATATTGTATATTGACAATTCAAATGCTTTACATTCGCCTGGTATTCCATACTTAATAAGGGTTCTGTTCTGTACCGGATTTGGGTAATTTTGCTCAAGCGTTAATCTTGCTGGATAAATGTCGCTAAAGATTATGCCGTCCGATATGCTTTGTTTATCAGCATTAATATTTGCTAAGTTTAACTTAGCTGGGACCATGCCACCCGATACTGGTCTTGGGTGTACTGCTATATAAGCCTCGTAGGTTCCAACGGGGAACTCTTTCCAAATATCAAGACGTTTTAAATCATCACCAGTCGTGTAGCGTTCAATTCTGCATGGCAGTGTAACACCGCCGTAATCGCTCACCATTACAGCGTACATTACGCCATCCTGCGTTATATCAAACTCCATTGGTGAATAGCCTATAGTTGTGTCCTGGCATACATGAAAACTATCCGTCTCAATGTCAATACGGCATATTTTATGGTCGCCATTTCTTTCGCCGCCAATATAAATATATTTCACCCCATCAAAAGCGATCCCGTTGGAAGGCCCTTCGGTTGGGCATGTCCATTCATTTAATCTTGTAGGGTCACCATACACTTCATATTCCCATACTTCATTTCTCATAGTGCTCATATCCCAACCCGACATAAACATTTTATTGTCTTTACCGGTAGAAATGCCATGGTCGTTCAGGCACTCAGTATACCAATCCCAAGTTATTAAATATCCATCCGTAGAACGATATCCATGGCTGTTGCCATACCATATTTTATTTCGAGCGATGGCAATGTCGCCCGGAAAATATCTAGATGGGTAAAAAGACTTATAAATACCCGAGGAATCATATTGCATAACACCATTATAGCCTGGACTACTTACCCCGACAAAAACGTTGGCAGAATCATCAACAGCTAGTGCAAATATTTGTTGATTCACATTTATAGTTTGAGGTGGACCCCATTGTCAAGACAGAAAATGGGGTGATAAATGTTACAGGT
>CAZFJC010000009.1:0-93583 GCA_964518765.1 uncultured bacterium | reverse complement strand
GCCAGGCCGCCAGCCGGGCGAAGACCGTGTCGTAGGCCGCCAGCCCGGAGATGATGACCGAGCGGTACTCGCCGGCCGGGAGCGCCTTGGAGGCCCGCCTCTCCACCCGCGGCGCGAAGCGGTCCACGTCCCCGGGGTTGGCCACCAGGGCCCTGGCTTGCGAGCCGAACAGCGCCTGCTGGCTGGCCGTGGGGATGGTGCCCTCGGCCCAATTTTCCCGATAGCTGATCCTGAGGGTCAGGCTCCGGGCCAGGTAAAGCTTCTTGGTGGCCGGGTTGTACCTCACCGGATTGACCGCCACGTGCCCGATGCGGTAGCCGCCCAAACTGCCGGTGGACAGGGCCTCGGCCTGCCTCTCCGGATACAGGGCGTTCCGGTCGTATATGGCCAGGTCGGGCTCGACCGTCTTTATGTCGAACGTCTTTCCCGGCATGGGCAGGGGCACCGACTTCTGGGCCGGGATCACGTCGTAGGTCCCCTCTAGCTCGATGACATCACTCGAGGCCACCTCGACCCCGGTGACCACGGCTCCGGCCGGGATGGAGATCTGCTGGACCAGCCTCGGCAGGCGCGGCGCGCCCGAGGGGCCGAAAGATGGAACGTCAACAAGCCCTACAACGTCGTACCCTCCGTTTTTCTGGAAAACCAAGTTCCCCGTGTCGAATTCGACCACATGATATAACTCACCCCCCAGGGCCGGAACCGCCAAAAGAAGGGACAGGGTGGCGGTCAGCGCGCGAATGTTATGACGCATGGATGTCCTTTCTCGGGAAATAGATAGTATGCTAATGAATGGACCGGCATTTCCCGTCTATATTGCATTTTTTATGCCCGCGACTGATGCCGTTATGTAACATCTTTCCCGGCAATAATATACATTTATGGGTAGCAACGGTCGCCGGAGGGCGCAGATGAAAAATATTGCAGATGGATGCAATATTGTTACAAAAGTGTTTTTCCCTCCAGCAGCATGGAGATAATAGGGGGCGGGAAAACACCCGAACATTTTTCTTGATTTTCAAAAGGTACGGGTGTATTCTTATATGGCGCATTTCGTTGGCCCGAGCGAACCGGGTATCGGACTTTAATCTGTCATCCTGAGTATGGCATCGTGCCCGGCAAGCCGAACGGGTGACATACAGAGTCATCCTTCAATCTGTCGGGCAGGCAAGGCATCTCAGGATGACAGAGAACGAAGCGCCCTGTCACCCTGAGCCCGGCGCTTTGCGTGACAAGTCGAATGGGTGACTACTAGCGTCATCCTTCAACCAGCAGGGCGAGGGGCCTTCTCAGGATGACAAGCAGACCTGACCCCGTCACCCTTTTCGACCAACCGAAAAACCAATCGCTGTCAAACCGTTATGCAATCATCCAATAACAACAAAGGCCTGTGGGTGCTGGGCGGGCTGGCGGCGGCCATGCTGGCCGCGGCGCTGGCGGCTTGGGCGGCCGTCGTCAAACAAAGCCGGGAGCCAGTGAAAAGGGAGCCGGGCTGAGGGGCTTCCTTTACCCTTGACATCCCGTCCGATCTAGGGTATAATAACCATAGTTGTTACCTTTAAATCTGATCCCGTGAGGTCAGAAAGGACCATGATGCCGATCTCCAAATCACATAAAGAAGCCTCCGGTTCCCCAAGGGAGCCGGGGGCTTTTTTCTTGCCCGGCCGTCGTTGCATTGTCCGCCGGATAACGATACGGCTACCTGGCCTCGATACAGCCTCACGTCGAGTAGTCCGCCGATAGCGGGCGTATCGAGACGGCGGCTTACTCGGCCATCGGCGGCTGTACTTATGTTTGAACCAGGTGATCTTCGAGACCCGGCGGGCATATCGAAGTGCGGGACCTGAGCAGTAATATTAATTTAACATACGGAGGGGACCATGACCAAACAGAAGGCGGTCATCATGGACGCCAAATCGGTGGAGCGAGCCCTGACCCGCATCGCCCACGAGATCGTAGAGAAGAACAAGGGAACCCAGGACCTGCTGATAGTGGGCATCAAGCGCCGGGGCGACAGCCTGGGGCGCAAGATAGCCAGGATGATCGGGGAGATCGAGAAGACCGAGGTGCCATACGGCGCCCTGGACATCACCTTCTACCGCGACGACCTGCAAACCATCGCCCACCAGCCGGTGGTCAACCAGACCGAGCTCAACCACGACGTCACCAACAAGGTGGTGGTGCTGGTGGACGACGTCCTCTACACCGGGCGCACGGTGCGGGCGGCCCTGGACGAGATCCTGGACTTCGGCCGTCCCAAGCGGGTGGAGCTGGCGGTGCTCATCGACCGGGGCCACCGGGAGCTGCCCATCAAGGCCGACTACGTGGGCAAGAACGTGCCCACCTCGCAGAAGGAGATCATCGGGGTGAAGACTATGGAGGAGGACGGGGAGGTGAAGGTGATCATCAAGGAGAAGGCGGATGAAGTGGAATAGAAAGGACCTTTTGGATCTGGAGTCGCTCTCGGCCGGTGAGATAAACATGGTGCTGGACACGGCCAAGAGCTTCCGGGAGGTGCTGGACCGGCCTATTAAGAAGGTGCCCATCCTCCGCGGCAGGACCGTGGTCAACATGTTCTTCGAGCCCTCCACCCGTACCTCCAGCTCCTTCGACATGGCCGCCAAGAGGCTGATGGCCGACACCGTCAACATCTCCCCCAAGACCTCGGCGGTCACCAAGGGCGAGACTTTGCTGGACACGGCCCGAAACCTGGAGGCCATGAAGATAGACCTGGTGGTCATCCGCCACTCGTCCTCCGGGGCCCCCCACTTCCTGGCCCGGCGGATAAAGGCCGGGGTGGTCAACGCCGGCGACGGCCAGCACGCCCACCCCACCCAGGGGCTGCTGGATATGTTCACCATGCGGGAGAGGCGGGGCAAGCTTTCGGGCCTGAACGTGCTGATAGTAGGCGACGTCACCCACTCCCGGGTGGCCCGCTCCAATATCCACGGCCTGACCAAGCTGGGAGCCAAGGTGGCGGTCTGCGGGCCGTCCACCCTGATACCCATCGGCATCGAAGAGCTGGGGGTCAAGATCTTCTATAAACTCGAGGAGGCCCTGGAGTGGGCCGATGTGGTCAACATCCTGAGGCTCCAGCTGGAGCGCCAGAAGAAGGGCCTGCTGCCCACCCTGCGCGAATACTCCCGCCTGTTCTGCGTCACCGAGGAACGGCTGAAAGGGGCCAAGCCCGACGTCACCATTATGCACCCCGGGCCCATGAACCGCGGCGTCGAGATAGACCCTAAGGTGGCCGACGGGACAAGATCGGTCATCCTGGACCAGGTGACCAATGGGGTGGCGGTGCGGATGGCGGTGCTCTACCTGCTGACCGGCGGCGAGGTGGCGGCGGTGGCCGAGGCCACCAGGAAGGAAGGCTAAGATGAACAAATCCGAAATCCGAAATCTGAAATCCGAAAACAACGGCCCAATGCTGACGATCGTCATCAGGGGCGGCCGGTTAATAGATCCTCAGAATGGCATCGACAGGGTGGCCGACATCCAGATAGCCGGCGGGGTGATCACAAACATCGGCGCCGCCGACGGCAAGGCCGACGAGGCGATCGATGCCAGGGGGCTGGTGGTCTGTCCCGGGCTGTGCGACATGCACGTCCACCTGCGGGAGCCGGGCCGGGAGGACGAGGAGACGGTGGAGTCCGGCTCCAGGGCGGCGGCGGCCGGCGGCTTCACCGCCGTAGCCTGCATGCCCAACACCCAGCCGGTTCTTGACAACCAGGGGATGATCGACCTCATCAGGTCTCTGGAGACGCCCTATTGTCGGGTCCATCCGGTGGGGGCCATCAGCAAGGGGCTGGAGGGTCTGGAGCTGGCCGAGATCGGCGACATGGTCAAGGCCGGGGCGGTGGCCGTCTCCGACGACGGGAAACCTCTCACCGACTCCAACCTGATGCGACGGGCCCTGGACTATTGCCGGATATTCGGCATCCCGGTCATCTCCCACTGCGAGGACAGGTTTTTATCGGCCGACGGCTTCATGAACGAGGGGCCGCTGGCCACCAGGCTGGGGCTGCGCGGCATCCCCAACGCCGCCGAGGCCTCGATGGCCTACCGCGACTGCCAGCTGGCGGCATTGACCTCGGGCCGGGTGCACATCGCCCACGTCTCCTGCGCCGAGACGGTGGAGGTGGTCCGTCAGGCCAAGAGGCAGGGCATCGGGGTCACCGCCGAAACCTGCCCCCATTACTTCTGCCTGACCGAGGAGGCGGTCATCGGCTACAACGAGATGGCTAGGGTCAATCCGCCGCTCAGGACCCAGAAGGACGTGGAGGCCGTGATCGAGGGGCTTCGCGACGGCACCATCGACTGCATCGCCACCGATCACGCCCCCCACTCCGCCGAGGAGAAGGAGGTGGAGTTCGACCAGGCGCCCTGCGGTCTGATCGGCCTGGAGACGGCCCTGGGCCTTTGCCTGAGTTTTCTAGTGGGAAAAAGCGTGCTGACCTTGTCGCAGCTGGTCGAGAAGATGTCATTAAACCCCAGGAGGATACTCGGGCTTTCGGGCGGGAGCCTGGAGGTCGGCCGGCCGGCCGACATCACCCTGTTCGATCCGGCGGCCGAGTGGACGGTGGACCCTGAGCGGTTCCAATCACTAAGCCGCAACACGCCTTTCGCCGGCTGGAAGCTCAAGGGCCGTACAGCACTGACAGTGGTCGGGGGGAGAGTGGTCAAGACGGAAGCGGATAAATGAAAATAGCCAATCAAGCCAGAAAGATATCAACATGAAACATCGCCTGATCGGGGCCTTGCCGGTACTGACCCTTCTGACACCGCTCCTGCTGCTGTCGTGCGCCTCCCAGCAGAGGACCGGGAACCCCGACGTTCAAATCATCTTCAATGCCGAAGAAGCCGAGGCCGCCCTGGCCATCGTCAGGGCCGAGGGGGCGGGGGCGGAGCCGGACTCGGCCATGTGGCAAAGGCTGTTCTCCTGCTAGCCCCACCTACGGTTCAGGAAGCGTGTGCACGAAATAGGAGATAGATTCAAGGTGCCCACATTCAAGTTTTCGAACGAAGACTTCAGTCGCTTCGTGCTCTCCTAAGACCTGACCCGTAGGGCGCCGGGGCTGGCCAGGACCCTGGAGGAGTGGAGGAAAGCGGACCTAGGGACCACCGGAGCCAGGATAAAGGCCAAAGTTTACCCCATGATCAAGCCTTTTTCCAACAGCTTCGTCTACGAGATGTCCACCGACCCGTACGTCTTCCTCTATTTGGACACGGCCATGACCAAACCCGCTTTCGAGAACACGGTGGCCCACAAGAGGTACCATATAGGGATGTCCAGCCTGGAGTCCATTTACCAAAAAACCCTGGAGGGCCTATCGCCGCGGGCGATGGCGGCGTCCGGGGGCCGTGGTACACGGTCGGCCACCGGATGTCGGTCATGGTGGAGAAGCGGTGGGGCCGGAAGCGTCTGATCGATTGCATGCTGGACCAACGCCGGATGCTGAGGGACTACAACCTGGCGGCTGCCGAGCTCAATAAGACGGGCGGGGATACCCTAGCCACCTGGTCCCCAGAGCTGCTGAAGGTTTTCGGGTTGGTCGAGGCCGTCAGATAGGCCCGGACACCCGCTTTCTCCTCTCGAGAGTGAACATTGTAAAGCCAGCTATATAATATAAATGGAGAAAACGCCATGCTGTTCATCCTTTCCCTGATCATCGCCGGCCTAGCCTTCTTCTACTGGAGGCAGGCCGGCATCAAGGTCAAACAGTACAACGAGGCCTACAGGGGATCCAAGATGGCCTCGGCGGCCGTGGCGGCGGCCTTCGGTCTCATCGCTCTGCTCCAGTTCTTCACCGTCATCCCGGCCGGGCACGTGGGGGTGGTGGATTTCTTCGGGCGGGTGTCGTCAGGCACCCTTAAGTCGGGGATCAACATCAGGAACCCGTTGGCCAGGATCGTCAAGTTCTCCATCAAGACTCAGCAGGTCTACGAGGTGATGGACGTGCCCTCCAAGGAGGGCCTGACCGTCAAGCTGGATGCCAGCATCCTCTTCCACCTTGATCCAGAGAAGGCCGCCCAGGTCTACAAGACGGTAGGGGCCAACTACGTCCAGGTGATCCTGGAGCCCCAGTTCCGCTCGGTGTGCCGGGGGGTGACGGCCGGCTACGAGGCCAAGGCCCTTTACACCTCGCAGCGGGAGGTGCTATCGCACCTGATCGTCGAGGACCTCAAGAAACTGGTAGGTGAGCGGGGGGTGGTGGTGGAGACGGCGCCGTTGAGGAAGATCGAGCTGCCGCGCAAGGTGACCGACGCCGTCGAGGAGAAGCTCAAGGCCGAGCAGGAGAGCCAAAGGATGGAGTTCATACTGGCCAAGGAGAAACAGGAAGCGGAGCGCAAACGAATCGAGGCCCGGGGCATCGCCGACTTTCAAAATATAGTGGCCCAGGGCATCTCCGAGCCCCTGCTGCGGTGGAAGGGCATCGAGGCCACCGAGAAGCTGGCCCACTCCGACAACGCCAAGGTGGTCATCATCGGGGCCGGCAAGGACGGGCTGCCGATAATATTGGATACCAAGTAGTTCGGGCGCGGAACGTTCACGGGCCGCCGCTAAGGGCGGCCCGGCCGTTTTTTCGGTTGCATCCCGGCGCATATTTCTGCTAAAATTATATAATATGTCAATAAGGCCGGAAAAAACGATCTCTCGCATTAGACGGGTCCATATCGATGATGGATCCTTGATTCATGAAAATCCCCGTGAATCTGTGGCTCAATGGTTTAACAACCGATTAACCTAAAGCGGAGAAATCCCATGCTTGAAGCTACGGCATTCGAATCGATCTCCCTGTGGGTGGTGTTGGGCATCGCCATTCTGGGGCTGGGCTACGCTCTGTTCCTTCGTCGCCAGATCATGGCCGAGGACAAGGGCACGGCCAGGATGCAGGAGGTGTGGAACGCCATCCGCCAGGGCGCCGATGCCTATCTGGGCCAGCAGCTAAAGACCATCCTGCCTCTGATCGGGGTACTGACCATCGCCCTGTTCCTCAGTGTCTATGTAGTGCCGCCTTCTCCCGAGGCCTCGGAGTGGTACCGACATAAGTTCGGGGCGGAGAACGCCCAGGCCACCAAGATGATCTTCGGCTTCGGTCGGGCGGTGGCCTTCATCATGGGCGCCTTCTTCTCCATGATGGTGGGTCAGTTCGGCATGAGGATGGCGGTCCAGGCCAACGTCCGGGTGGCGGCGGCCGCCCGCAGCAGCTTCGACAAAGCCCTGAAGATCGCCTACCGGGCGGGCACCATCACCGGGATGCTGACCGACGGACTGGGCCTGTTCGGTGGCACCATCATCTTCATGGTCTTCCAGAAGGCCGCCCCCGACGCCCTGCTGGGTTTCGGCTTCGGCGGCACCCTGCTGGCCCTGTTCATGAGGGTGGGCGGCGGCATCTACACCAAGGCGGCCGACGTCGGGGCCGACCTGGTGGGCAAGGTGGAGGCCGGCATTCCCGAGGACGACCCGCGCAACGCCGCGGTGGTGGCCGACCTGGTGGGCGACAACGTAGGCGACTGCGCCGGGATGGCGGCCGATATCTTCGAGTCCTACGAGGTGACCATCGTCTCCGGCCTGATCCTGGGCCTTAGCCTGGTGGCCATCACCGGGCAGATCAAGTGGATTATCTTCCCCCTGCTGGTGCGCGGCATCGGGGTATTCTCCTCCATCATCGGCACCTACCTGGTGCGTGGCGGCAAGGAGGGCCAGCGGGGCAACGCCATGGCAGCCATCAACAAGGGATTCTACACCTCGGCGGCCCTATGCCTGGTGGCCTTCGCCTTACTGGCCCACTTCTACATGGACGAGTGGCGGGCTTTTCTTTCGGTGGGGGTCGGCATTCTGCTGGCCATCATCATCGATGAGCTGACTAAATACTTCACCCACACCGATCATGCTCCGGTCAAGGAGATCGCCCGTTCGTCGAAGACCGGCTCGGCCACCTTACTCCTCTCCGGGCTATCGGTGGGTTTCGAGTCCACCGTCTGGTCGATCCTGGTGATCGCGGCCACCATCCTGGCGGCGGTGGTCATCTATTGGGGCTGGGGCGTGGAGTACGTGCTCTATGGGGTGGCCATGACCGGCATCGGCATGCTGACCCTGACCGGCAATAACGTGGCTATGGACAGTTTCGGGCCCATCGCCGATAACGCCAACGGCATCGGGGAGATGTCGGGGCTGGACAAGCCTTCGCGGCAGATCATGGCCGACCTGGACGCGGTGGGCAACACCACCAAGGCCATCACCAAGGGCGTGGCCATCGGCTCGGCGGTGATCGCCGCCGTCTCCCTGTTCGGCTCCTACCTGACCGACGTGGCCAAGGTCCAGGGCCAGATGGGCGTCGAGCTGGCCAAGCAGCTTCTGACCATCGGCATCAGGGTTTCCGAGCCCAAGGTCTTCATCGGAATGCTGATAGGCGGGGCGGTGCCCTGGCTGTTCTCCAGCTTGACCATCAACGCCGTCTCCCGGGCGGCCTCCCTGATCGTGCTCGAGGTGCGACGACAGTTCAAGATCCCGGGCCTGATGGAGGGCAAGGTCCAGCCGGACTACAAGCAGGCGGTCAGCATCTGCACCGTGGCCGCTCAGAAGGAGCTGGTGGGGCTGGCCTTGATGGCGGTGCTGACCCCGATCATCGTGGGGCTGGTGCTGCAGGTTGAGGCCCTGGGCGGCTTTTTAGCCGGGGTCATCCTCTCCGGCCAACTGCTGGCGGTCTTCATGGCCAACGCCGGGGGCGCCTGGGACAACGCCAAGAAGACCATCGAGGATGGCCTCTACGGGGGCAAGGGCTCGGCGTCCCACAAGGCGGCGGTGGTGGGGGACACGGTCGGCGACCCGCTCAAGGATACGGCCGGCCCGGCCTTGAACCCGATGATCAAGGTCATCAACCTGGTGTCGCTTTTAGCGGCGCCGCTCATCATCCAATACAAGATCTCCAGCCCCGGGGTCATCATCACCGTGGTGGTGGCCACCGTGGCCGTGGTCTGGGCCATCTGGTACTCCAAGCGCGAGGGTCTGAAGGAGTTCCACCAGGTGGAGGACGCCAGCAACAAGTAGTGAAACCGAGGACCTCTCCCTGTCCTGCTCGGACGTCCCTCCCCTCGAGGGGAGGGAGACAGGGAGAGGTTTTAAGTTTATGCTTGACGAGATAGAGCGCAAGAAGCGCCTGGTGCGTTGGTGGATCGGCACCGGATCCAGCCTGGTGATCCTGGGCTTCGGGGCCTACCTGCTGGCCATGCGTTACCTGCTGGAACACAACCCGCTGGGCGAGCGGTATTGGCTGATAACCGGGCTGGTGATAGGCTTCGGGGCGCTGCGGCTCGGCGGGCAGCTTTTAAGGAGGCAATACCTGTTTGAAGACGAGGAATAACGCGATATGCAGCTAGGCATCATCGGCCTGCCCCAGTCGGGCAAGACCACCATCTTCAACGCCCTGACCAGATCCTCGGCCAAGGTGGGCGAATTCTCGTCCGGTCCGGCCGTCCACATCGGCGTAGTCAAAGTGCCCGATCCCAGGTTGGACTTTCTCACCAACATATACAACCCCAAAAAGAAGGTCCCGGCTACGGTGACCTACGTGGACATCGGGGGGATGGCCAGGGGGGCCTCGTCCTCGGGCGGGCTGGGGGCCGAGTTTTTGGAGCAGATGCACAAGGTGGAGGCGGCCATCCTGGTGCTGCGGGACTTCGACAGCGCCTCCGGACCGGCCGACCCGGCCGGGGACTACCAGACCGTGTTCACCGAGCTGCTGCTTTCCGACCTGGGCATGATCGAGCGGCGTATCGAGAGGGTCAAAACGGACATGAAAAAGGCCAAGCGGCCGGGCCTGGACCGGGAGCTGGAGGTGCTGGAGCGCTGCCGGGTTCACCTGGAGTGCGAGCAGCCGGTGCGGACTCTGGGCCTGCCGCCCGAGGACTCCAAGCTTCTCCGCAGCTTCCAGCTTCTGACAGAGAAGCCGCTGATGCTGGTGCTGAACCACGCTGAGTCGGCCGACTGCAAGCCGCGGGCGCGCGAACTCGAGAAGCTGACAGGCGGCCAGCCCTTCACCCTGTGCGGCCCGATAGAGATGGACATCGCCCAGATGCCGGAGGAGGAGGCCAGGGGGTTTCTGAAGGAGCTCAAGATAGACGAGCCGGCCCTGAGCCGCATGATACGGGAGTCCTACCGGATGCTGGGCAAGATCAGTTTCTTCACCGTGGGCGAGGACGAATGCCGGGCCTGGACCATAGATAACGGCACCAAAGCGCCCCAGGCGGCCGGGACCATCCACTCGGACATGGAGCGGGGATTCATCCGGGCCGAGGTGGTCCACTACGATCATCTGGCGGCCGCCGGCTCCTTCGTCCGGGCGCGCGAGCAGGGACACGTGCGGCTGGAGGGCAAGGAATACGTAGTCAAGGACGGGGACGTCATCAACGTCAAGTTCAACGTGTGAAAGGCAGCGGAGGGGAGGTATGGATATAAAGTGGAGACAGCAGCACTTCAACAACAGCTCCGCCTGCGCCAGCCTGGCGATGCTGCTATCGAGGTACGGCATCGACAAGCAGGACGACGACATCATCACCGAGTCCAAGATGCCCTACCGGGTGCGCTACGAGCCGGGAGGCGGCGGCTACTTCGTGGCCGGTATCGAGGACCAGTCTCCCGAAGTCTTCAATAGCATGCTGCAAAAGCACCGGCTGATGCTGGCCCGTCCGGCGCTCAAGGGCCGACAGGAGTTCCTCAAAGAGGCCGACCGACTCCTATCGCTGGAGGTGCCCTTCATGTCCACCGTCCCCAGCCATATCCTGCCGTCGCCGGGATACGAGGCGCTGCGCCAGCGTGGAGAGGTCAGACGCAGCCATGCGGTGGTGGTCTACGCCACCGATGGAATGGAATTCAGCATTCTGGATCCCTCCGGGGGCCTGGACCGGACTAAAACCCAGGTGTTCGAGATGATACGATCCCAGGTGGACCTTCGGATCGGCCGCGATGCCCTATGCGCCGAGCTGGAGGCCAGAGGCCGGCCATTCCTGGCTGACAGCCTGGCCAAGTGGGACGGCAAGCAGGCGGTGGCCATCCTCGACCTGCTCAACCGGACCCGGGCGGCCCTGGAGGAGTTCGTCAAGGCGGCCGACAGGTTCGGAGCCGAAGTCCAAGGTTCGTCGCCGGACAGGCACGAGGACATTCTCTACGACTACCTGGGGCGCTGCTTCAAGCCCATCGCCCTCGACTGGCGGACAGCTGTCGAGGCCCAGAAGGAGAGGGGCCAGGCGCAGTACAAATTGATCGGCGAAATGTACGACCTCCAGGAGGCCATCATGGCGCAACAGAAGGAGCTGGAGGCTAGGCCGACCATTGGGGCCGGGTTCTGCGCCAAGATCGCGGAGTCCGCCAGGAGGATCCAGCTGGCGGCCCAGGCCCATCTGAGCTCGGCCTACACGATAAGGTAAGACCAGGGGAAAAACTCAGAAAACAGCGGCCTGCCTTGTTTTCGGGGAATCTGATGGATCGAGGGGGGAGGAAAGACTCGGAAGATTCGGGCAAGATCCTCCGGGGGAGAGGAGAGGGAGAGGGTCTCAGGTTGAGGTTAATCGTATCTAGGATATGAAGATCGGATTCGTCCAGTTCGCCCCCGCCTTCGGCCAGGTGAGGAAAAACCTGGCCGCTATCGAGCGGCTGGTCACTGGCAAAAGGGCCGACCTGCTGGTCCTGCCAGAGCTCTGCCTCACCGGTTACTGCTTCGCCTCCAGGGGCGAGGCTCGGGATCTGGCCGAGCCGGCCGACGGGCTTTCCATGATGTTCCTGAAAAGGCTGGTCCGGCAGGAAAGGGTAGCGCTAGCGGTCGGGTTCGCAGAAAACCACGGCGGCAGGCTCTACAACTCGGCGGCCCTGGTCACGCCCACCGGACTGATCGGTCTCTACCGCAAGACGCACCTCTTCTGGAACGAGAAGAAATGGTTCTCCCCGGGCGACACCGGATTCCGGGTCTTCAAGCTGGGGGCGGTCAGGATCGGACTGATGATCTGCTTCGACTGGATCTTTCCCGAGGCCGCCCGGGCCCTGGCCCTTCAGGGCGCCCAGGTCATCTGCCATCCCTCCAACCTGGTGCTGCCGCACTGTCCGGCCTCGATGCCGGTGCGGGCCCTGGAGAACCGGGTGTACACCGTCACCGCCAACCGCACCGGGCGCGAAAGGCGCGGCGGACAGGACCTGCGATTCATCGGACAGAGCCTGATCTGCGGTCCGGACAGGAGGGTGCTGGCCTCGGCCGGGGAAAATGTAGAGTGCGTCAGGATCGCAAAGATCGATCCGGCCCGGGCTCTGGACAAGCGGATGACGCCGCGCAACGACCTGTTCCGGGATCGTCGGCCGGATCTATACGCTGAGTAGAGTGCCGGTCGACGGATTCCCGGGTTGGCAGGTTTATCATGGAATTATTTCTGTCTTTGCGCCTTGGTGGTAAAGAGCATTTCCGAAATCGGCGAGTTCGGGCTGATCGATAGGATCCGTGCCGGACAGAAGAAACCCGGAGGCAGCGTGTTGCTCGGCATCGGCGACGACGCCGCCGCCTTCCGCCTGCCCCGGGGATATGTTGGGGTGGCCACCACCGACACCCTGGTCGAGGGGAGGCATTTCGACCTTGGCTACTTCGACTACGGCGACCTGGGCTGGAAGGCGATGGCGGCCAACCTCTCCGACGTAGCGGCCATGGGGGGACGGCCACTGCTGGCGCTGGCAGCGCTGACCCTGACGCGGCGGCAGACGGACCGAGACGTCGAACTACTGTACCGAGGCATGCGGCGCCTGGCTGGAAGGTTCGGCGTCGCCGTCGTCGGGGGCGACATCGTCCTGGGCGGCGAGCTCTCGATCACCCTGACAGTCATCGGCCAATGCCGGAGGGGGAGGATGGGGCTCAGGTCAGGGGCCAGGCCCGGGGACGCGGTGCTGGTCACCGGTTCCTTGGGGGGCAGCCGGGCGGGGCTGGAGCTTCTTAATTCAAAATTGAAAATTCAAAAATCGAGATTGATCAAAAAGCACCTTAGGCCGGAGCCGAGGGTCAACGAGGGTATGGCGCTGGCCCGGAGATTCAAGCTCGGCGGTATGATCGACATCTCGGACGGGCTGGCCTCCGAGCTATGGCACCTGTCACGGGAGAGCCGGGTCGGCATCATTATCGACCAGGGGGCGCTGCCGGTGGCCCCCGAGGCCCTGGCCGTCGCTCGTCGGCTGGGAGGTGTACCGATGGACTACTGCCTCAACGGCGGCGAGGACTACGAACTGCTTTTTACCTTGGCACCGAGCGACGCCGCCAGGGCCAAGGCCATGATAACGGCCATGGGGACGAGTTGCTCCATCATCGGCCAGGCTGCTAAGGGGCGGGGGGTCTGGATGGTTGGCCGCGACGGCAGGTTGAGGAGCCTTCGGTCCGAGGGCTACCGTCATTTCTAAAAAAGGGTTAGGAGGCGCGCCCCTGGGGGGCTTTTTTTTAGCGGCCGGCGACGGAGGGCTTTGCATAAAAGCGATAAAAAAATGTAATTTTATGCAAAAGGGTATTGACATGGAGTGGGGCGAGTTGTATACTAAACAATCGAAACGCTAGTAAGTCGGAGAAGATGATAGCCAAGTCCAAAAGGCAGAACCTGATCAAGAAGATACTGGCCGAGCGGCCGATATCAAGCTACGAAGAGCTGGTGAAGGCCCTGGCCGCCACCGGCATCAGGGTGACCCAGGCCACCCTCAGCCGCGATTTCGCTGAGATGGGGGTTATCCGGGCCATGACCCCGGACGGTCCGCGCTACCAGATGGACGAGGGCGAGACCGGCCGGCATATCGACCGGCTGCTGGGCTACGAGGTGCTGGCCATCAGGAGAAACGAGTCCATGGTGGTTATCCACACCCTGTCCGGAAGGGCTCCGGGGGTAGCCCGCTACATAGAGCAGATGCATCGGCCGGAGATCATCGGCACCATCGGCGGATTCTGCACGGTGCTGGTCATCCCCAGGTCAATCCGCCAGGTAAGGAAGGTGGAATCCATCATCAGACGGACGGTGCTCAACAGCGACTGAAGCCGGAAACACAGGAAAGTGAGGCTGAGATGGACCTGAAAAAGATATTCAACTCTGCTGCCAGGAACAAGGTGGAGTTCGTAGCCGTCAAGTTCGGCGACCTGCTGGGTAAGTGGCACCAGATAACGGTGCCGGCCCACGAGCTCAGGCCCGCTTTGTTCGAGCGGGGGCGGGGCATCGGCTTCGACGGCTCCAGCGTGGCCGGGTTCACCCAGGTCAAGGCCGGCGACATGATCGTCATCCCCATCCCGGAGACGGCCGTCATCGACCCCTTCGCCGCCAGGCCTACCCTGACCTTCATCGGCGACGTCATCGATGTGGCCACCGGCGAAAAATTCGTCCGCAACCCCCGGGCCATCGCCGAGAAGGCCGAGAGGCACCTGCTGAAGACGGGATATGCCACCGAGAGCTTCTGGGGTCCGGAGTTCGAGTTCTACCTTTTCGATTCGGTGCGCTACGACAACCAGGCGCACGATTGCTTCTTCCGAGTGGACTCGTCCAGCGCCCATTGGAACACCGGAAGGGACGAGGGGCCCAACCTGGCCTACAAGATACCCTACAAGGGCGGCTACCACGCCGCCCCCCCCCACGATCGTTTCTTCGACTTCCGCTCCGACATCTGCCACACCCTGGAGCGGTGCGGCATCCCGGTCAAGTACCACCACCACGAGGTGGGCGGAGCCGGCCAGGTGGAGATCGAGGTCATGTTCGACACCCTGACCAGGATGGCCGACCGGACCATGATGGTCAAGCACCTGGTGCGCAACGCCGCCATCAAGGCCGGGCTGACGGCCACCTTCATGCCCAAGCCGCTCTACCGGGAGCCGGGCAACGGCATGCACGTCCACCAGTACCTGGCCCGGGGCGGGCACTCCATCTTCTACAAGAAGGGCGGGCTGGTCAACATGTCGGAGACGGCCCTCCATTACCTGGGCGGCCTGCTGCACCACGCCCCGGCCCTGCTGGCCTTCACCAATCCCTCCACCAACTCCTACCGGCGGCTGGTGCCGGGCTACGAGGCGCCGATTAAGGCCTCCTATTCGGTAGGCAACCGGACGGCGGCGGTGCGCATCCCCGGCTACCTGACCGACCCCAAGAATTTCCGCTACGAGTTCCGGCCGCCGGACGCCACCTGCAACCCCTACCTGGCCTTCGCCGCCATGCTGATGGCCGGCATCGACGGCATCAAGCGGAAGCTGGACCCAGGGCGGCCGCTTAACAAAGACCTGTTCAGCCTGTCCAAGGCCGACCTGGACAAAATACCCACCCTGCCCACCTCGCTGGGAGAGGCCTTGGAGGCCCTGCGGAAGGACCACCAGTTCCTCCTGGAGGGAGGAGTCTTTCCCCAGGACCTGATTGAGGTCTGGATCGATCTGAAATCGAAAGATGTCGAGGAGCTGGGCAGGCGGCCGCATCCCTACGAGTTCCAGCTGTACTACGATTGCTGACCTCCCCATGCTCCCCTCCTTGTCAAGGAAGGGAAACAGGGGTGGTCAACCGCACCTGGATAACTAGTACTGTGGACATTAGGCTGAACATGCATATATCGGCCGGAAGCTTCGCGGCCGCCATCCTCCTAATGGCCGTTTTGTCCTTAAGCCAGGCCCAGGCCGGCGATCTGCGCCAAGTGGCGGCGCTGCACTTCACCGCCGTCTCCTGCGGGCCCTGCGGGGGGGCGGCCCTAGCCATGGAGCGGTTGAAGTCCGAGGTCGGTGACTCCCTGTGCGTCGTCGGCGTCCACTACTATGACCTCTACAAGATCCCCGAGGCCGAGTCCTTGGCCGCCTATTACTCGGTGACGGGAACCCCGACCACCTGGTTCGACGGGATATTCGACCAGTACTACGCGGACACCGCCACCTATTGGGGCTACCGGAACGCCTTCGACAAGAGGAAAATAGTGGAGCCCGGGGCGGCCCTGGCCCTGGGCGGGTGGGCGGACACTACTGAGAGAATCGGCCAGCTAACCTGCGTCGCCTCCAACCCTGCGTCCGACACGGTGATAGCCAGGCTGCGGGTGGCCGTAATCGAACGGGCCATCTACCGCCCCTGGGGCGGCGGCGACAGCGTCTATGACGTGCTGCGCGGCATGCTGCCGGGTTTCGACGGGCCGCAGCTGCTACTGGCACCGGGCGCCGACACCTCCTTGGCCTTTCCCTTCCAGCTCTCACCGGACTGGGCTGCGGGGCGGATCGAATTCATGGCCTTGGCCGAGGGGTTGGCCGGGGCGGCCAAGGCGCCTGCTGGAGCCATCCTCCAGTCTGCCCGAATAGGCTTGGACCAGCTGGCCGGGGTGACCTCAGTTCCTCCGCCCGGGCCCCGGCCAAGGGGGATCCTGTCGGCGGACATACACCCCAATCCTCTTCGGGATAAGGGCACCCTGCGGTTCTCGGTATCCAGGCCGGGATGGGCCACCGCCGGCTTCTACGGCATCGACGGCCGCCGGCTGGGGAGAATCGACCTGGGGTGGCGGGAGGCCGGGGAGCACCGGGTTCACTTCAACGCCAGGGCCTTGCCCCGGGGCATGGTCCTTTGCCGCCTCGAAGCCCATTCCTCGGTTCAGATCATCAGGATAACGCATCTTGAGTGATCAGGTGGCAATGAATCTTTTCAACGTATAAGCCGCTCTTAAAAACCAACCAAAGAACAAAGGGGGAGGGACCATGACGAGAAATGGTTTGGTCGCGTTGTTGCTGGTCGGCATGATCGGAACGGTAGCTTTGGCCGAAAAACCAGCGCGAGTTAACGGCATTGTCGGTCAGTTCGACCTGTTCACGCCGTTACAGGAAGGCGCCAGCATCCCCAAGGGCAATTTTGTCGAGGATTTCGAGCCGGCGATCTTCCCCCCTGCCGGGTGGTCGCTGGCCGGAAGCGCGGCCCTGTGGGGCCGTTACGAGGGGTGCAGCGGGTACGGCTCAGGAATCGCCGCCGCCCGGGCCGATTTCTACAACATCAGCTCCGGCACCCAGGACATGATAACCACCGAATTCTGGCCATCGGTCGCCGGGGATTCGCTCATATTCGACCACGCCTACGCATCCTATAATACCAATCCATCGCAATATGTAGATTCACTCACCATATGGACCTCTAGCAACGCTGGGTCAAGTTGGACAAAGCTGATTGGTTTGAAGGGGGGGTACACGGGACCTCTGAACACAGGCGGTGCCACATCCAGCCAGTTCGTGCCGAACGCCGGCCAGTGGGCGACCAAGCGATACGCCCTTCCGGTGGGCACGAACAAGGTGCTGTTCAGGGCTCATACCGCCTTCGGCAACGAGCTGTATCTGGACAACATCCAGGTCACCGGACAGCTGGCGGACCACGATGTGTTGGTGTCGGCGATCAATGCCCCGCTGGGACAGCTGATGGACCCGGTGGCGCCCCAGGTAGAGGTGAAGAACAACGGCAGCAACACGGAGACCTTCACGGCGACCGTGAGGATCGATTCGGCAGGGGTGACCGTTTACCAGGAGGACCAAACGGTAACCGACCTGGCCAGCGGCGGCACGCAGACGGCAGACTTTCCGTCATGGACCCCGGCCATCGGCAATCTCTACAATGTCATCGCCTACACTTCCTTGGGCATAGACCAGGTGCCCTCTAACGACACCACCAAGACGGACGTCAACTCCTACAACCGCCGCCGCCGGGTGTACGTCGAGGACTTCACCGCCCAGTGGTGCGGATACTGCCCGTACGTCCAGAACTCGCTGGAACAGCTCAGGGAGGAATCGGGGGATTCGATAATCGTGGCCGGCCTGCATCCCAGCACCAGCCAGGACAGCTTTTACACGGTGCAATCGGCCAACATCATGAACTTCTACGGGGACATCGGAGGATACCCGACCACGGTTTGGGACGGCGGCGACAAGATAGTCGGCGGCTGGTCGTCGGTGTACAGCGATCACCGGGCCAAGTTCAACGAGCGCAAAGCCTACAGATCGCCCTTCGACATCACCCTCAGCGGGACCCAGAACGGGAACACCGGCAGCATCCACGCGGAGATCGATTACCCCGGCGGCGTCCCGATAAACGGCAACCTCCGGATGGTCATCACCGAGGAGAGCAAGTATTGCGTCTGGCCGTCGCCCACGGCCAACCCCCACTGCGACTCCATGCGGGAGTTCGTCAGGACCATCCTGCCCAGCGCCTCGGGGACCCCGATGACCATAGGCAACGGACTGTCCTCCCAGGACATAGATTTCACGTTGCACGCGAACTGGAACAAGGGCCGACTGTTCTTCATCGTCTACGTGCAGAACATGGCCACCAAGGAGGTCTACAACGTCAACGAGATCAGGTATTCCGAGTTGACGACCGGGGTCGAGGGCGAGCCGCCGACGCCTTTGCGGCCGAGGGTGATGCTGATGCCCGCAAGCCCCAACCCGGCCAGGGGCGTCGTGAAGATCTCTTACAGCCTGACAGCATCCACCCACGTGTCGCTAGGAGTATTTGACGTATCTGGCAAATTGGTCAGACCCTTGTTCGAGGGCGGGAGGCCGGAAGGCACGCATACGGTGGTCTGGGACACAAAGGACAGATCGGGAAAACCTGTGGCCAATGGGGTCTATTTCTACCGACTGATGACCGGGAACTACACCGCCACCAGGAAGCTGGCCATAATCCGGTAATAACCGTTCTATAAAAAGAAGGGGCGCCGATCCGCGGGGAACGGCGCCCCGAAATTAAACGGAGAACGAGATGAGAAGACTCTTCCCACTGGCCGCCATGATGGCGATGGCGGCTGCCGCCCCCGGCCAGGGGCTGAGCGTCAGGCTGAAGGATCTGGACGGCAAGCGGCTGGAATTGTCCGATCGTTTTCAGGGCCGCCCCCTGGTCGTCAGCTTCTGGGCCACCTGGTGCAAGCCCTGCTGCCGAGAGCTCAAGCATTTCCAGAAGCTTTATGAGGCCTACGCCGACAGCGGCATCGGCTTTCTGGGTATCTGTGTCAACGAGGCCAAGGACCAGGGCAAGGTCAAAGCCTTTCTGGCCGGCAACCGCCACGACTTCCCGGTGGCCATGGACCCAGAGCAGCAGGCCATGCGCAAGTTCGGGCTAAGGGATGTTCCGGGATCATTCATCCTGGACAAGGGGGGGAGGATTGTTTGGAGCCATTTCGGCTTCAAGGAGGGCGACGAGGCGCTGCTGGAAGGTGAGATAAGAAAACTGATCAAACGGTCCGAGCCAGACAGCGCTAGTTGCGAGCCCAGTAAGAAAGGACAGGCCGAATGATGGGAAAATCACGATCATCCAAGGCAAAATCGCAGAAAGCGAACGGACCTTTTCTGGTTTCTGCCCTCTGCCTTCTTGTTCTGGCTGCCTGTGGCAAGAGACTGCCGGTGGCGGCTACCGGGGATGCCGAGGTGGGGGTGCCCAGGAGGGTTGTCGTCGAGATGTTCACCGCCACCTGGTGCACCAACTGTCCGGCCGCCGACCAGGCGGCCGAGTCTCTGGCGGAGGAGCTGGGCGATTCATTGACTCTGATCGAGTACCATCCGACCTTCGGATCGCCCCTGGACCCCTTCGGGACGGCCCAGACAGAACAGCGCTTCGCGCACTACGGGGTGTCGGCCCCGCCGGTGTTCGTTTGTGACGGCGTGGCCCGGGTGGCCGGGGCGGTGCCCAACCTACTATCCGAATATCGCTCGGCGGCAATCGCCAGGCTCCGGAAAAGCAGCCCGGTGAGCATCACTTTAAACGGCGGCCTGGGTGCGGCCTCGGTGTCCTACAGCGTTACCGTCAGCTCCGAGATCGAAGACCGTATTGGCGGCCTGAGGCTGCTGCTGGTCCTGGTGGAGGATTCCATCAGCTACGCCGCGCCGAACGGCGTTAGCCTTCACCGCCTGGTGGCCAGGAGGCTGGACCCCGACAACCCCGGGGAGGTCTTTTCGCTGGAGCCCGGGTCACAGCATACCAGGAACGGCTCGATCGCCTTGGAGCCGTCATGGGTGCAGGAGAGGCTGGGCCTGACGGCCATAGTGCAAGACGAAACCACCGGCGAGCTGCTGCAGTCGGCCTGGGTAAAGCTATTCCAAGCTGAATACGCCATTCAGCTGGCGGCGGCCGACACCCTACTGGACGGACAGGCCAACAGCCTGGTATCCTTTCCCTTCACCATCAGGAATATAGGCAATATGGCGGACACTATGATAATCGACCTGCCACAATCCCTGGCGGTCCCGGAGACTCTCTTGGCCACTATTTGCGACCGGCAGTTCTGTTACCCCCTTCCCCTGAAATGGTACATACCAGCCAGCGACTCGTTAACCAGCCTTGAGGTTCATATTACCCCCTACGGTTCCGGCCGCAGCACAGCGGTGTTGACGGTCAAGCCGCAATCGTCTCCATCCGACAGCGCGGCCGCCAGGTTCCACGTGGAGGTGCCGTGATGAGAAAGCTTGTTTTTCTTTCAGCCGTCCTGGCCGCGGGACCGGCGGCCCTGGCCTGGGACCTTTCCGGCGCCAGCCAGTCAAAACTGTGGTCGGCCCAGCCCGGCAACGCCATGAGCCTGGCGCAGGCCCTGGACCTGCGGGCCTGGGAGACTATGAACAACAACCTGGAGATAGAGGCTTTCCTGAGATACGAGCTGGACCATGAGGCTTGGGAGGACACGGCCCGGTATCTGGGCATCTCGAAAAAGAGCCTGAAGCTTAACACCAAGCTGGGCTCGGCCACCGTCGGGGATTTCCCGGCGGTGCTGGGGAAGGGCCTGGCTCTTAACTGCGTGGAGGAGCGCCGCACCGGCACCGACCGGGACCTGGAGGGCGCCGACTTCTCGGCCGGCCTGGGCGACCTTTTTGAGCTGAGGCTACTGGGGGGGTGGCTTAGGGAGTACGCCGTCAGGGACACATCCAGGATGGTGGCCGGGGGACAGGCCGAGATCGGCATTGTCAGGGGATGGCGCGTTGGGGCTGTCTATCTGCGATCCAACGCCGCCCTGCCGGGTCAGGCCGGGGTGCTGGGCATGCCGGTGGAGGAGATATTCGGGGGCACCATCAGGGCGGGCCTCGGACCGCTGGAGGCCTACGCCGAGTTCGACGTCCGTCACACCTATGGCCGGCTGGTAGACGCCACCGCCGGCTGGACCGAGGCCGACGACATCAAGGGCCAGGCCGGGTTCGCCTCCGTCTCGCTGGCCCTGCCCGGGCTGGGACTGGCGCTTGAGGCCAAGGACTACCGGGATTTCAACGCCGGGTTCAACACACCGCCTCCGGCCAACCGCGACGGCGGGCTTCTGAATTCAGGCTACGACGAGCAGGGCTTCCAGGCCGAGGCCACCGCCTCGCCCTGGTCCGGACTGAACATAATCGCCAGCCACTCCTGGGCCCGTTCCCGCCATGAGTACCGCTGGGCCTACCTGCCGCAGTTCCCCGGAGATTCGCTGGGGCGCTATAAGTGGCGGGACTACTACCTGGAGGCCAAATGGCAGGCCAGCGCCGGCCTTAGCCTGGTGGCCGAGGCGCGGTCGCGCCTGGAGCGCAACCTCCAACCGGACATCAAGCGGCGCTATTTCCGAGGCGGTTCGGCCGAGGCCATCCTCACCTACGGCCAGGGCCGATCCATCATGCTGGGACTGGGGGGCGACCAGTACCGCAACCATTACATCGATCAGGACCTCGAGTTCTACAGCCTGACCGCCCAGGCCAAATGGTCGCCTATGGGCTTGGCCTATATTTATGGCGAGGCCGAGCTCTGTACCAAGAGGTTGCCGGAGTACGAAAACCAGAGGAGGTGGGGTGAGGTCGGGATCGACCTGGCCTGGGGGCAGGACAGGTATCATCTGAAACTCTCGGTCGGGCAGACCAAGGGTGGGCTGGTTTGCTCCGGCGGCTTCTGCCGCTTCGAGCCGTCCTTCCGCGGCATGAAGGCCGCGTGGGAATGGAAGTTCTGACGGAGATAATATTTGAGGGAGATCGAAGCAATCAATGATAACACTATTAGAAAATAGCAGTTATCCCCGACCACCGGCCAGGAGAAGGAGGGCCTGGGCGACCTTTTTAGGCATACTCGCTGTCGTAGCCGTCGGGTTGGCCCTGAGCTTGCTGCTGGCCGGCTGCTCCAAGAGCCCGGTGGAGGCGCCGGCGACCACGGTCATCACCGGAACGGCCAGCAGGACCATCTCGGCAACAAACGGATGGAGGTCCGATTACACCTTCAGTTCGGGGGGATACAATTACGGCAAGATAAGCATAGTATCCCCGGACCAGCAGAATTGCCTCATCGAGGCCAACGGCATACAAGAGGGAAGCGGAACCACGGCTCCGGACGACGGCTATAACACCTCGGCTCTGGCGGTCCTGGGGCAGAGCTATTTCGTCAAGACCGACGCCGTGCCCCACTACGGGCGGTTATCCATCATCGGGCTCAATCAGAACGGCAAGTATACCTCCATCACCCTCTCCTTCGATTGGGTAGTGCAGACCGAGGGGGGCAACCGCAGTTTGCAGTAGGCTTGGGACCTAACCCCTGACCCTTCCCAGAGTCTGCCCTAAGGATGACAGCAAGCTTGGCCGGTGAAGGGAGGGAAGGGGAAAGGGATTAGCTTAGATGAAAACTTTTCAACAAGAAAAAGAGGCGGCCGTCTACGGTCGCCTCTTCTAGTCAGTATTTGAGTCCCCGGTCATTTTCGTCCCAGCCTTCGTACCACCATCACCCCGGAGCGCAGGCTCTCGCTCAAGGCCTGAGAGGCCTTGTTGCCAAAAGGTCCAGCAGCGCCCCCACCGTCCCCGCCTTTTTCTCGGGCAGGCGCGGGACTACCGGCAGCATCGCCAACCGCAAAAGGGAGGACAGGGCGAAAAGAAGGTGGAAATTTACCAATCTCTGGCCCAGGAAGGCCAGATGGACCCCGCCCAGCCACTTGGCCAAGGCCCCACCGGCCAGCGAGGACGCAAAGACGCTGAGGCCGGTGCAGACGCTCTGTACCGCCAGGTAGGATTGGCGGTCGCTTTCCGGGGCCGAAAGCAGCAGCAGGTTGAAGGCGGCTAGGCCGAAGACGGGCCAGAAGATGCCGGTCAGGAAGGCGTCGATCCAGATGGGAAGGTAGAAGTCAGGGCCGGCGAACAGCCAGAACAGGGGCAGGAAGAAGATGCCCAGCATGTTGAACACCAACACCGGCTTGTTGCCGATGCGGTCGATGGCCCGGCCCCAGAGGGGCTGGAAGACTAGGTTGACGACGCCGGCGATGATGGAGTAGACGGCGATGATGCCCAAGGGCATGCGCAGGTTCTTTATCATATGGGCGCCGAAGAATGGGCCGGCCACCGAGGTGGAGAGGGACCAGAAGATGAAGAACAGGAGCAGGGGACGGAACCTACTGTCGGCGAAAGCCGTCCGGAACATGCGGTGTGGTAGGGGAGACTGGTTCCGTCGCGAACCCGGGTCCCATTGCCTGGACAGCATCAGCCCCGAGGCCAGGGCGAACAGGACGGCCAGGCCGATGATGACGACGAATCCCTGCTCCTGCCTTCCCACCGCCTTAAACCAGTCGTAGGCCTTGCCCGAGGCGAAGGTGGTGGCCATGGAGACCGTGCCCAGGATGGTGTTGCGCCGCCCAAAAAACCACCCCCGCTGCTCCAGGGGCACCAGGTCGGTCATCCAGGAAAGCCATCCGTTGTTGGCGGCGTTGGCCAGCAGGTTGGATAACAGTATGGTGAGGAAGAACGCCGGCAGCCTCCAGCCCGGGAGCACCGGCAGGTACGGCAGGACGCAGAGGACGGCCCACAGCGACCGGCCGGACACGGCGGCGGCCACCACCATCCGCTTTCGCCCGCCGGCCAGTTCAGCGGCCCAGTTGCCGGCCAGCGCCCCCAGCGAGCCGGCCGCGCCCACGGCCGAGAGCAGGCCCAGGTGGAAGTCGTTGGCCCCGAGCATCAGGGCGTAGGCGGTCACCAGGGAGCTCAGGGTCACGGCAATGTGGACCGAGGCCAGCGAGCCCTCGAGGATGGAGATCCGCTGGCTGCGCGCCGGCTCGCCCGGAGGGGCTGTCGGTGAGCGCCTTTCTTGCATAATTCCCCCCAAAAAACCACAAACATGGCGCTTATGCAAGGGGCGGATATAACCTTCCTGACCCGGTTGAAATTTTGTTTGGACAGTCGTATAATTATGAATCCGCCACTAGGCGGATTTTCAACATGAAGGCGAAGCGATTTCATATCAAAGGGATAGTCCAAGGGGTGGGCTTCAGACCGTTCGTCTACCGGCTGGCCAAGGAGAACGGCCTGGCAGGTTTCGTGGAGAACGACAGCGCCGGGGTTACTATCGAGGTCGAGGGCGAACAGGGCCGGCTGGAAAGCTTTGAACAGGTGCTTCGCAATGGCAGGCCGCCGCAGGCGGTGATCGATTCCATTTCGGTCGACGAGATTACCCCGGGAGGGCGCCAGGGCTTCGTTATCCGAGATAGCGCCACCGGACCAGGGGCAACCAGAATCTCCCCGGACATCGCCGTCTGCGATGATTGCCTAAGAGAGATGGAGGATCCGGCCGACCGGCGATTCGGCTATCCCTTCATCAACTGCACCAACTGCGGGCCCAGGCTATCCATCATCATTGCCACTCCCTACGACCGTTCGGCCACGACCATGGCACCATTCGCCATGTGTCCGGAATGTTTAGGGGAGTACCAGGACCCGGCCGACCGGCGCTTCCACGCCCAGCCCAATGCCTGCCCGGCTTGTGGCCCCAAGATATGGGCCTGCGACCGCACCGGCAAGGTTTTAGCCGAGCAAGCGGCGGCCCTAAGGGCTGCCGCCGAGCATGTCGCCGGGGGCGGCATCGCCGCCGTCAAGGGGCTGGGAGGCTTCCATCTCTGCTGCGACGCCGAAAACCAGAAGGCCGTCGCCTGGCTCCGGGAGCTCAAGCGACGGCCCCACAAGCCGCTGGCCCTGATGGCCGGTTTGCTGCCATCCGCCCGCCGCGCCTGCCTTATCACCGAGCACGAGGCAAAGCTCATGGGTTCGCCCCAAGCGCCCATCGTCCTCTGCCGGAAGGAGGATGGCTGGGGACCGGGGCAGCAAGTCTCACCGGGAAACCGCTATATAGGCATGATGCTGCCCTATACACCACTCCATCACCTGCTGTTCCGCAAGCTGGAGGAGATCGACGCCAAGGGCTGGATATTGGTGATGACCTCAGGCAATGATCTCGACTTGCCGATCACAGCCGACAACCGACAGGCCCTGGAGAGATTGGGAGGAATCGCCGGCTTGTTTTTGATGCACGACAGAGAGATCGTCAACCGCAACGACGACTCCATCGTTTTTCAAACCAGCGGCCGCAGGGAGGAAGGCGCAGACGTTGTAGCCCAGATAGTCAGGCATTCGCGGGGATACGCCCCCAACCCGGTGCCGCTGCCCAGGTCCGTCGTCCCCTGCCTGGCGGTGGGCGGACAGATGAAGAACACCTTCTGCCTGGCCCAGGGGCAAACCGCCTTCCTCAGCCAGCATATTGGCGAGGCCGACAGCCTGGAGACCATGGAATTTCTAGAGGAGATGTACCAGAAGTACCGCCGTTGGTTCAGGATCGAGCCGCAGGCAGTGGCCCACGACCTGCATCCCGACTACCTGACCACCCGCTGGGCCAAAAGCCTGGGGATTGAGGCGGCCGCTATCCAGCACCACCACGCCCACCTGCTGAGCGTCCTGGCCGACAACGGACACCAGGGGCCGGCTATCGGAGTGATCTTCGACGGCACCGGCTACGGAGCCGACGGCCGGATCTGGGGGGGGGAGTTCCTTCACTTCGACGGAGAGAGGATCGACAGGCTCGGCCATTTAGAGTATCTTCCGCTGCCCGGGGGCGAGGCCTGCATCAGACACCCCTGGCGGATAGCAGCCGCCTATCATCATAGCCTGAAAGGCCCTGGCCGCCCAGGATATCTGGCCGGGATCCCGGAGGTCGAGCTTGAGGCGGTCCGAAGGCAAATAGAGAGTGGGGCCAACCTGGCCTGGACCTCCAGCCTGGGCCGGCTCTTCGATGCGGCCAGCGCCGCTCTGGGGCTTTGCCGCCATATAAGCTTCGAAGCCCAGGCGGCCATGGCCCTGGAGGCGGCGGCCGACGAGGGATGCCGGGAGTCGTACGGGTACGACATCCTGGACGCCGCCGCCGGCCCGTGGCAGGTCAAGCTGGAAAGGCTTTGGGGGGATCTGGCGGCCGACATGGGAAATGCGACCCCGACCGCGGTCTGCGCCGCCAGGTTTCAGAACACTGTCGTTGACTTTGCCGCAGCCATGTGCGATAATATAAAATTACGTACCGGATGCAGGACCGTGGCCCTGTCCGGCGGGGTCTTCCAGAACCGCCTGCTGCTGGAGAGGCTTTGGGAGAGGCTCCGTTCTAACGGATACCACGTGCTCATCCACCATCAGGTTCCGTCGAACGACGGCGGGCTGGCCCTGGGGCAGGTGACGGCCTTATCGCTAATGTCTTATCCCGGAAACCGAAAAGCAGACGGATCATAGTTCTTCAATGTGCCTAGCAATTCCGGCCAGAATCGAATCCATTGACGGCGACCGGGCCCAGGCCGACATCCGGGGGCTCAAGCGGCGCATCGGCCTGGCCCTGTTGCCAGACGCCAAGGTGGGGGAGTACGTGCTGCTGCACGCCGGCTTCGCCATACAGCGCATCGACGAGCGCGAGGCCGAGGAGACCTACCGCCTGCTGGAGGAAACCGGCATCACCATCTCCTGATGATGGCTCCGGAGCGCTTTTCCGACCCCGGGCTGGCCGCCCGTCTGGCTGGCAGGATAAAGGAGCTGGCGACGGCCCCGGCGGCCATCATGGAGGTGTGCGGGACGCACACCATGGCCATCGCCAGGTTCGGCCTCAGGTCCCTGCTGCCGCCCCAGGTGAAGCTGATATCGGGGCCGGGCTGTCCGGTGTGCGTCACCCCGCAGGGCGACATCGACCGGATGGTGGCCATAGCCAGAGATCCCAACGTAGTGTTCTGCACCTTCGGCGACATGGTCAGGGTCCCCGGCTCCCGGGGCAGCCTGGCCCAGGCCAGGGCCGAAGGCGCCGACATCCGGGTGGTCTACTCCTGCCTGGATGCGGTGGAGCTGGCGGCCGCCACGCCCGGCAAAAAAATAGTATTCGCCGGGGTAGGGTTCGAGACCACCTCGCCCACCGCGGCGGCGGCGGTGCTGGAGGCCGAAAGGCGGGATCTGAAGAACTTCCTTGTATATCCGGCCTTCAAACTGGTGCCCCCGGCTCTGGAGCTGGTGCTATCATCGCCGGCGGTGCGCATCGACGGATTCCTCCTGCCGGGCCACGTCTCCGCCATCATCGGCAGTCTACCCTACGATTTTATAGTAAAAAAACACGGCCGGCCCGGGGCCATCGCCGGCTTCGAGCCGCTGGACATCCTGGGGGCGGTGGTGTTGCTGCTGGAGATGATCTCGGGCGTAAAGCCGGCCGCCATAGTAAACGAGTATGTCCGGGGCGTGCCCGAAGGGGGTAATCCCGAGGCCCTAAGGCTTTTGGACAGTGTGTTCATGGCGGTCGATTCAGATTGGAGGGCTATAGGCCGGGTGCCGGAATCGGGTCTAGCGTTTCGGAAGCAGTACGGAAGCTTCGACGCCTCGAGAATTTTCGATACGGGCACCGTCACGGCCACCGAAACGCAGGGCTGCCGATGCGGAGAGGTGATGATGGGGGCCATCGAGCCGGACGAGTGTGGGCTGTTCGGCAAACGCTGCACCCCGGAGAGCCCGGTGGGCCCCTGTATGGTCTCCTCCGAGGGGGCTTGCGCCGCCTGGTACAAATACGGTTTGGGGCGTAGGAAAAGTTGAAAAGGCCGGCAAAATGGTGATGGGAGACCTGGGCGACAGAATAACCCTGGCCCACGGGTCGGGAGGCCTTTTGATGCACCGGCTGATAGCCGGGATATTCCGTTCCAGGTTCGCCAACCCGGCCCTGGAGCAGGGGGACGACGCGGCCGAGCTGCCGGCTCCCGATCCGGGGCAACGGTTGGCCTTCACCGCCGACTCCTACACGGTCAAGCCGCTATTCTTTCCGGGCGGCGACATCGGGCGGCTGGCGGTGTGCGGCACCGTCAACGACCTGGCGGCCAAGGGGGCCAGGCCGCGGTGGGTCTCCGCCTCCTTCATCATCGGCGAGGGTTTCCCGGTCAGAGAGCTGGAGAGGGTGGCCGACTCCATGGCCGGCGCCGCCGCGGAGTCCGGCGTCACCATCGTCACCGGGGATACCAAAGTGGTGGAGCGCCAGGCCTGCGACGGGCTGTTCATCAACACCTCGGGGATCGGGGCCATCGAACGGGACGCCATGGTGTCGGGCTCGGCCATCAGGCCGGGGGACGCCATCATCATAAGCGGGCCGGTGGGCGACCACGGGGCAGCAGTGATGAACGCCAGGCTGGGACTGGGGTTGAGCGGATTACTGGAAAGCGACGTGGCCCCGCTTTGGCCCCTGGCCAAGGCCATGCTCCTGGCCGGCGGCGTCAGGGCTATGCGCGACCCCACCCGGGGCGGCCTGGCCACCACCCTCAACGAGCTGGCCGGGCAGTCTCGGGTGCGCCTGGAGATAGACGAACGGGCGATACCGGTGAGGGACGAGGTGCGGGCGGCTGCCGAGATGCTGGGGCTGGACGCGCTCTACCTGGCCTGCGAGGGCCGTTTGGTGGCGGCGGTGGCGCCGGAGAAATCGGCGGCGGTCTGGGAGGAAATTCATAAAAATCCTCTTGGCTCTGGGGCCGCCGTCATCGGCTGGGCGGAAGAGGGGCCGAGCGACGTGGTGCTCAGGACCGCCATCGGCACCAGGCGGCCGCTTTTGATGCTGGAGGGCGAATACCTACCCAGGATCTGCTGACCGGCGGCAGAAGCGATACCGTGTCGGGTACGGCCGCGCTCAGCAGAAAATAGTTTTTCGCCTGACAGGAAAAGAAAATCGGATCAGCTGACGGAGGTTTCGATGAAGATCGACGACATCCTAGGTAAGGACTGCATAAAGATCCCCCTAGAGGGCACCAGCAAAGAGGCCATCATCTCAGAGCTGGCGGGCCTGATGGCCAAGGCCGGCATCGCCGAAAGCGCGGCCGAGCTGACCGCCTCGGCCATGGAGAGGGAGGGGTTGATGTCCACCGGCATCGGTAAGGGGGTGGCCATACCTCACGGTAGGACCCGTGGCGTCAAGCGTATGGCCGGATGCTTCGGCCTGGCCAAGAGCCCGGTGGACTTCGGCTCCCTGGATGGCCTGCCGGTGCAGATATTTTTCTTCCTGGCCACACCCCAGAACATCGTGGCCGACCACGTCAAGGCCCTGGCCCTGGTCTCCCGGCTCCTGAACCGCGAGGAGGTGAGGGCCAGGCTGTTGGCCGCCAGGAGCGGGGACGACGTCCTCAAGGTATTCGCCGAGGTCGAGGGCGGGGAGCAAAGGTGAAGAGGCTGTCCGCCTGGGCGCCTCCGGTGCTGTGGCTGGGGCTGATGATGGCCGCCACCTCCATCCCGAACCTGGACACGTCGAAATGGCCGAACGCCGACAAGGTGTTCCACTTCGCCGTTTACGCGGTCTGGGCCATACTCTGCCTGAGGACGGTGAGGATGGCTGAGTGGGGAGGCACGGCCGTCTGGATAGCCGTAGCCGCGGCCGGCCTGGCGGTAGGCGCCGCCGACGAGCTCCATGAGAAGATCATACCGGGCAGGACGGTCTCCCTATCCGACTTCTTTTTCAATGCCGCGGGTTTGATGGCGGGTATGATAATTGGTCATATAAGATTCTTCAGAAAAACTGTGGAGCCGGCACCATGAAGGCCCCCCAGGTCCTCTCCGGCTTCCGCGACCTGCTGCCGCGGGAGATGGCGCTCCGCCTCAAGGTGCTGGACGCCATCCAGGGCGTGTTCCAGCGCCACGGGTTCGAACCGTTGGAGACGCCCTCGCTGGAATACCACTCCACCCTGGCCGGCAAGGAGGGCGGTGAGTCGGAGATGCTGATGTACGACTTTCGCGACCACGGCGACCGGCATGTGGGTCTGATCTACGATCTAACCGTTCCCCTGGCCCGGGTGGTGGCCGCCTATCCCGACCTGCCCAAGCCGTTCAAGAGGTACCAGATTCAGAGGGTGTGGCGGGCAGAGAAGCCCCAGAAGGGGCGCTACCGGGAATTCACCCAGTGCGATTTCGACGCGGTGGGCTCGGACTCCATGCTGGCCGACGCCCAGGTGATCTCGGTGCTGGACGAGGGGACCAGGGAGGCAGGCTTTGAACGCTATAAAGTAGTAGTAAATCACCGCCGGGTCCTCCAGGGGATACTGGAGGCGGCCGGGGTGCCGCCGGACAAGTCCAAGGACGCCATCATCGCCATCGACAAGCTGGACAAGGTGGGCCAGGACGGAGTGGCGGCCGAGCTGGAGCGGCGGGGCATCCCCAAGGCCGGAGACGTGCTCAAAGCCATCATGGTGTCGGGTGAAGCCGGGGCCATGCTGGCGGAGCTGGGAAAGATGATCGGCGGCACCGAGGCCGGCAAAAAGGGGCTGGCCGAGATGGAGGAGCTCTTGAACTTGGTCGGCCACCTTGGAGAGAAGATCCAATTCAGCCCCAGCTTGGCCCGGGGACAGGGGTACTACACCGGACCGGTGTACGAGGTCAAATTGGAGGAGCCCAAGATCGGCTCCATAGCCGGAGGCGGTCGCTACGACGGGCTGATCGGCATCTTCTCGGGTACACAGGTCCCGGCCACCGGGGCCTCGTTCGGTATAGATAGGATGACAGCTGCCCTGGCCGAGCTGGGAAAGGGGGGTGAGGATCCGGCGGCCCCGGTAGTCGTCTGCCACTTCGGAAAGGGGGCGGCCCGGGCTGCCCTGGAGGCGGCGGAAGAAATCCGCAAATCCGGGATAAATTGCGATGTATTCGCCGGGGAGGCCGCTTTGGGCAAGCAGCTCAAGTACGCCGACAAGAAGGGCAGCCGGTTCGCGGTGATAATCGGGGAGGATGAGGTATCGTCCGGAAATTATATAGTGAAGGATCTGAAAGCCAACTCGCAGGAGAAGGTGGAGTGCGAAGGTTTGGGGAAATACCTGCAGTCGGCCATTGCTCGTTCTCGGTAAAGCATTGCAGGCTTTCAAGAACCTAACCCCCTTTTACTCCCCCTTCCCTCGAGGGAAGGGGGTCAGGGGGATAGGTAAGAAAAATGATCCGCAATCAGCGATATACTCGGACCAAACTGGCTCTGGCCCAAAAGTATAGAAAGTCAATGACTCCGGCGGAAAATGCTTTTTGGCTTGCAGTCAAGGATAATAGGTTAAATGGCCTGCATTTTCGCAGGCAGCAGATAATCGATGGTTTTATTGCTGATTTCTATTGCAGCAAATTGAAATTGGTGATAGAGATAGATGGCGGGGTTCATGAAAAGCAGAAGGATTACAATAGGGAAAGGGACAGGATAATAAAGACCCAGGACATCGTCGTCTGGCGTTTCAGCAACGATGAGGTTGTGAATGACCTTGAGAGAGTTTTAAAGAAAATCATGAATTATCATAAGAGACTAACATTACCCCGCCCCTTCCCTCGAGGGAAGGGGATAGAGGGGTTAGGTCCCGATAAATGGCAACAATAGCAACCAAGTACGTTTTTTGCGGCGAAAAATGGCAAATAAGATTAAGGATTTCGAGGCGTACCGCTCACGCATGAACAAGCGGGTGCTGGCCTCGGGCCACCTGGGCCTTAAGCGGTTCTTCAACCTGGACGAGGCGGCCTACAAGGACGGCGCCCTGCCGGCTAGGACCAAGGAGATGCTGGGGCTGTGTGCCTCGCTGGTGCTGCGCTGCCAGGACTGCGTCACCTACCACGTGCTGCAGTGCAAAAAGGCCGGGGTCACCCAGGCCGAGTTCGACGAGGTGATGAACGTGGCCCTGGTGGTGGGCGGGTCGATAGTGATACCGCACCTGCGGAGGGCCTACGAGGTTTGGGATGAAAGCAACTAAAGCACCCAAAAGGCAGAGCACGTGAAAAAACGTTTATTGGCTATCATTTTACTGGTTGTTGTGGCAGTGGCGCAAGCCAAGCTTTCAAAAGAGGCGAGGGAAAAAGCAACACCAAGCTCCAGGAAGATTACCGATGCTGCGATGATTTGCACAATGGTTTTTATAAGCGATCCATTGGGGGCTGATGTTATAATACTGGGTAAGAAGATGGGGGTAACGCCTTGTACCCTTAAGTTAAAATCTGGTTTTTATAAAGCGCAGATGAGAAAAGAAGGATACCAGCTTTATAACTTCAGCTACGAATTGGAAAGAGGAAAAGATTTAGTATGGGATGTGCCTTTAAGGCAGATAAAAAAAGGTAACGAAAAGAATGACATGGTCGCAACACCATCTTATCTGGGGAAAAAAGATAGTACTAGAAAAATCGATAGCACGTATCTTCATGAAAAGGAAAAAGAAAACATACTCGATAGGATGATAATAAAAAGCCCTTTGGAGTCGGAAATTAAAGAAATACCGGATAAAGGCGCATACGTTCCCATTGAAAAAGAACCTGAAATCATCAGGAACGCTAAAGTTGTTTTCCCAGAAAAAGCCATAGCGGCCGGCATCCAGGGAAAAGTGTATCTGACCTTGCTTCTAGATCTGGACGGAAAGGTAATGCGTGCCGAGGTGGAAAAGAGTTCAGGCAGTTCTTTGCTGGACAAGGCAGCTGTTGACGCATGCAAACAGATGTTGTTCACCCCCGCTTTAGCGCCTGGCGGAAAGCCGGTGCGAGTATGGATAATGTATCCGGTGAATTTCTCGCTCAGAAAAGAGTAATATGAAACTCGATTCCTTATCAGCCTGGTCCCGCACCCACACCTGCGGCGAGCTTCGCAAATCCGACGCCGGCAAGGAGGCGACCCTTTTCGGCTGGGTGCACCACTCCCGCAATTTCGGCGGGCTGCTGTTCGTCACCCTGCGCGATCGCTACGGAGTGGTACAGGCCGTCTTCGACCCCACCGCCGACAAGGAGCTGGCGGACCGGGCCGCGGAGCTGCGCTCCGAGTTCGTGGTGGCGGTCAAAGGGGTGGTGCGGGAGCGGCCGCAGGGCCAGGCCAACCCCAGGATGCCGACCGGCGACGTCGAGGTGTTGGTAAAGGAATTGAAGGTTTTGAACGAGTCGAAAGTGCCGCCGTTCGCCATCGAGGATAATACCAACGCCTCGGAGGAGCTCAGGCTCAAGCACCGCTACCTGGACCTGCGGCGGCCGTCTCTGGCCAGGAAAATTGAGCTCAGGCACAAATTCCTATTCGAAATACGTAAGTTCCTTCATGAGCGGGGCTTCCTGGAGATAGAGACCCCGCTTTTAACCCGCAGCACGCCCGAGGGCGCCCGGGACTACCTGGTGCCCTGCCGCACCCAGCCGGGCAAATTCTACGCTTTGCCCCAGTCGCCCCAGATCTACAAGCAGATCCTGATGGTGGCCGGGTTCGATAAATATTTCCAGATCGCCCGCTGCCTGCGCGACGAGGACCTGAGGGCCGATCGCCAGCCCGAGCACTCGCAGATAGACATCGAGTTGAGCTTCGCCGACCAGGAGGCCGTCTTCGCCCTGGTGGAGGAGATGTATTCGAAGGTGCTGGCCGAGGTTTTCGGGGTCAGCATTCAGACTCCGTTCCCCAGGCTGACCTATGCCGAGGCCATGGCCCGGTTCGGCTCGGACAAGCCTGACATGCGTTTCGGCCTGGAGATAGTCGACGTCACCGAACCGGCCGGCCGGTCCGATTTCGAGCCGTTCCGCAAGGTGATCGAGGCCGGCGGCGCGGCCAAGTGCCTGTGCGTCCCGGCGGTGCTCTCCCGCAGCCAGGTGGACAGGCACACCGCCCTGGTAAAATCCCTGGGCGCCTCGGGCCTGGCCTGGCTGCGGGGCACGGCCGAAAAGCTGGAGGGGCCAATCGCCAAGCACATCATGGGCGGGGCGGCCGAGGGCATCCTGCAGGCGGCCGGCGGCGGGGAGGAGAGGACTGTCCTCATCGTGGCCGATAAGCCGGAAAAAGCCTGCCAGGCTTTGGGGGCGTTGCGGCTGGAGCTGGCCAAGCAGCTGAATATGATTCCCAAGGAACAGTACGCCTTCGGCTGGATCACCGATTTCCCATTATTCAAGTACAACGAGGAGGCCAAGGCCTGGGAGGCCGAGCACCATATGTTCTCCATGCCCAGGGAGGATCACCTGCAGTACCTGGAGACCGACCCCGGCAAGGTGCTGGGGCAGCTCTACGACTTGGTATGCAACGGCTCCGAGTTGGCCTCGGGCTCGATCCGCATTCACCGCCGGGACATCCAGGAGCGGGTGATGAGGGTGGTGGGGCTTTCTCCGGAGGAGGCCCAGAAAAAGTTCGGGTTCCTGCTGGAGGCCTTCGAGTGCGGCGCGCCGCCCCACGGCGGCATCGCGCCGGGTGTGGACCGGCTGGTGGCCCTGATGACAGGATCGGAGAGCATCCGGGACGTTATCGCCTTCCCCAAGACCACCTCGGGCTCGGGCCTGATGGAGGGGGCACCGTCGGCGGTCGACCCCAGGCAGCTCGAGGAGCTGGGCCTGGCGATCCGGAAGCCCTCCGAAAGCTAATCCATTGGAAGGCAATACGCTATTAGGTAAATCGCGGCCGGCGCAAGGTTGACAATAGGCCTTAAAATTTAGTATACTTATTATCTATTATTATGGCTAAAAAATCAAAGATCGCCTCGAAGGAGAGAGCCCAGCAGCGCAAGGCGGCGGTGGCCGAGACACCGATCGGGTTCGGGAAGAAGAATCTCCTCCTCTTCGGACTGGCCCTGGCGGCCATCGTCCTAGGGTTCATCTTCCTGTCCAGCCCGGTCTTCGGGGGCGGATTCCCCTTCATCCACCCTTTCAAGGGCGGGACCTACGGCTGGCTGGCCATGAACGCGGCCCCGATCCTCCTGGTGCTGGGTTACTGCGTGCTTCTACCCTGGGCCATCATCAAAAAGTAGCCCGGGCCCCATAAACCACGGTCTTTGGCGGATGCAGTAAAAATCTGCAAAGGCTAGAAGCCGTGGTTTATTGTTGCCAAGGTCTTTCGCCACGAATGTCCATAAAGTATGCACTGATTAGTGCCCATTCGTGTCCATTAGCGGATCGGAAAGAATGCGTACCGTCAGATTGGGCGTCAATATAGACCACGTGGCCACCCTGCGGCAGGCCAGGAAGGCCCACGACCCGGATCCGGTGGCGGCGGCGGCCGTGGCCACCCTGTCCGGGGCCGATGGCATCACCGTTCACCTCCGCTCCGATCGGCGGCACATCCAGGATCGCGACCTGGAGCTGTTGCGCCAGACCGTCCGCACCCACCTCAACCTAGAGATGGCGGCCACCGAGGAGATGCTGCGCATCGCCCTCAGGGTCAGGCCGGACGCGGTCTGCCTGGTGCCGGAGCGGCCCGACGAGGTGACCACCCAGGGCGGTCTGGACCTGGTGAAGGTCGGAAAAAGAACAGCGCCCATCGCCAGAAAGCTGGCCGCGGCCGGGATATCGGTGACCTTCTTCGTGGAGGCCGAGCCGTTCCAGATCAAACAGGCCAAGAGGCTGGGGGGACAGGCGGTGGAGATCAACACCGACGCCTACTCCAAATCAGAAGGCAGAAAACGGAAAGCAGAACTCGAAGCCATTGTCCAAGCGGCGAAGCTGGCCAGCTCCCTGGGTTTGGAGGTGCATGCCGGCCACGGGCTGGATTACCACAACGTCAGGGATATCGCGTCCGTACCCGAGATAGTAGAGCTGAACATCGGACACGCCATCGTGGCCCGGGCGGTGATGGTGGGCCTGGATCGGGCGGTGCGCGACATCAAGGAACTTATAAGCTGATCCCCAGCGAAAAACGCGAAACGCACGAACGGATATCCCTTTTGCGTTTTTGCGGGCAGTCTATATGAACACCAAACGATATACGGCCATCAAGCGGCGCTTCGCCCAAAAGCGGATCGGGGTGTTGATGGGCGGCTGGTCCGGGGAGCGGGAGGTCAGCTTAAGGTCGGGCAAGAACGTGCTGGCGGCGCTCAAGCGACAGGGGCTGGATGCCGTAGGCATCGATGTCGGTCGGGATATCGCCCAGAAGCTGGTCAAGCAAAAGGTGGAGGTCGCCTTCATCATACTCCACGGGCCGTTCGGGGAGGACGGAACCATCCAGGGGCTGCTGGAGATGATGGGCATACCCTACACCGGCTCCGGGGTGCTGGCCTCGGCCTTGGCCATGCACAAGGGCTATTCCAAGAAGATATTCCAGGAATCGGGCATCCCCACCCCCAACTACTGCTGGCTGGGTCGGTACCGTGATGAAAAAGTCGATCCCGAGCACTGCTTGGAGATGCTGGGCCTGCCGGTGGTGATTAAACCGGCGGCCGAGGGGTCCTCCCTGGGGGTCACCATCGCCAAGACGCCGGCGCAGGCCGAGAGGGACGCCAGGGCCGTCCTCAGGAAGTACGGCCAGGCCATAGTGGAGCGCTACGTGTCGGGGATGGCAGTGACCACCGGGGTATTAGGCACCGACTCCGGGTCCCGGGCCCTGCCGGTGCTGGAGCTGGTCTCCAAGAGCGAGTTCTACGATTTCAAGGCCAAGTACACCCCGGGCCTGACCGAGTTCCACGTGCCGGCCCGCCTGCCTGGCGCGCTTTACCGCAAGGTCCAGGAGACGGCGGTGGCTGCCCACCGTGCTTTGGGCTGCCGGGGCTGGTCGCGGGTGGATGCCATCGTGGACCGTTCCGGAACGCCCTGGGTGCTGGAGGTCAACACCCTGCCGGGGATGACCGACCTCTCGGATCTGCCGGCCGAGGCCGCTGCCGAGGGCATGGACTACGATCGGCTGGTGCTGGAGATCCTTGACAGCGCCGAGATCTGATTCCAGGGGCTAAATAAGGAAGCCAGGAATCCATGAACTTGCCCTTTGTCGGGGAAAATCGTTTCCATATTAAAATAGTAGTCCTGTCCATTTCCTTGATCTTCATGAGCGGAGCCAGTAGCGCCCAGAAGCTCGAATCCGTCAAGCTCAAGCCACCCCGGCTGGACCGGGGGCTGACGGTGATGCGGGCGCTGGAGGCCAGGGCCTCGGCCCAGGAGTTCGGCGGTAGAAAACTAAGCCTCCAGGACCTATCCGACCTGCTGTGGGCGGCCAACGGGGTCAACCGGCCCCATAGCGGCAAGAGGACGGCTCCCTCGGCCATGAACGCCCAAGATATCGATGTTTACCTGCTGTTGGAGGAGGGGGCCTACCGCTACGATGCCCCCGGGCACCAGCTGGAGCCGGTGGCCAAGGGCGACTTCCGCCCCCTGGCCGCAGGGCGGCAGGACAAGTTCGCCGGGGCCCCGGCCGTCTGCCTGCTGGTCTCCGACGTCTCCAGATTCCGCCACGGCGACGACTCCCTGAAGATGGTGTGGGCGGCTGAGGACGCGGGAATCGTCTCCCAGAACATCGCTCTCTTCTGCGCCGGGGCCGGCCTGGCCACCAGGCCGCGGGCCTCGATGGAGGCCGACAAGCTCAGGAGGGCCCTCAACCTGGCGCCCACCCAGCACCCGATGCTCAATTGTCCGGTGTCCTACCTCGAAAAGTAAACAGCCGGAGCGGCGTAACATATTACTAAGGAGATATAGCAATGCCTGTTCCCAAGAGGCGACACTCCAACTCCCGCACCAACAAGCGGCGGGCCAACTGGAAGCTGACGCCCCCCAACCTGGTGCAGTGCTCCCATTGCAAGCAGCCTCGGATGCCGCACCGGGCCTGCCCCCACTGCGGCTACTATGGGGGACGGGAGATAGTCCAAATAAAGGAAGTCTAACGTTTTTCGAACTGCCAGCATGCAGACCAGGTCCACCAGCCAGAGGAAGACCGAGAGGCGCAAGGTTGGTGAGCTCACCGCCGGGGCTGGGCTGAACCAACCGGTCGAGAACGGTTTCAGCGGCCCGATTCGTATAGCGGTGGATGCCATGGCCGGGGACAACGGCATCGCCCCCAACATCGAGGGAGCAATCGAGGCGGCCCGTATCGCCAGGGGCCGCTACCAGGTGATTCTGGTGGGTGACGAGGTGGCCATCAGGACCGAGCTGGCCACCGGCGTGGGCAAGGCCGAGTACAAGGAGGACGATCTGAACAAGTACGGGGTGCGGCTAGTGCATGCCTCCCAGAGCATCGATATGCACGAGACGCCCACCGAGGCCCTGCGCAACAAGAGGGATTCCTCGATACTGGTGGGCCTGCGCCTGCAAAAGCAGGGGGAGGCCGAGGCTTTCATCTCATCGGGAAGCACCGGGGCGGTCATGGCCGGCTCGTTGCTAACCCTGGGACGTCTGGAGGGGGTATCCCGGCCGGCCATCGCTAGCTTCATGCCCACCGAGCTGGGCGGCTGCATCATCCTGGACGTGGGGGCCAACCTGGACTGCAGGCCCCAGCAGCTGCTTCAGTTCGCCGCCATGGGCACGTCCTTCGCCCGCTACGTCTTCGACAAGCCGCACCCCAAGGTGGGGCTGCTGTCGGTGGGCGAGGAGGCCAGCAAGGGCCACGACCGTATCCAGCAGACCCACCAGCTGCTGCTGGACAGCAAGCTCAACTTCATCGGCAACATCGAGGGCAAGGACATCCTGCGGGGCTCGGCCGACGTGGTGGTCTGCGACGGGTTCATCGGCAACGTCATCCTCAAGTTCGCCGAGAGCGTGGTCCGCATGTTCTTCGGATCCATCAAGCGCTATGTTTACACCAGCATCTTCGCCCAGCTGGGGGGGATGCTCATCAAGCCCGCCCTGAAGCGGTTCGCCAAGGACCTGGACTACGAGGAGTACGGCGGGGCGCCGCTTTTGGGGGTCAACGGCGTCTGCATCATCTGCCACGGCCGCTCCACCGCCAAGGCCATCAAGAATGCGGTTCTGGTGGCCTACCGCTGCGTGGCCCACCGGGTCAACGAGCACATTAGGCAACAGGTAAAGGATTTCGGGAAAGTGGAGGAATAGATGGGACATGTCGCCATTTTGGGCACCGGCTCATGCCTGCCCGACAAAGTGCTTACCAACGCCGACCTGGAGAAGATGGTCGAGACCAGCGACGAGTGGATCACCCAGCGTACCGGCATCAAGGAGAGGCGGATCTCGGACGAGAAGACCCCCTCCTCTCACCTGGCCCTGGGGGCGGCCAAGAACGCCCTGGAGGCCTCGGGCGTCAAACCGGAGGAGCTGGACTTCATCATCGTCGCTACCATCACCCCGGACATGCCCTTCCCCTCGACCGCCTGCCTGGTGCAGACTAGGCTAGGGGCCTCCCAAGCGGCCGCCTTCGACCTGGCGGCCGGCTGCACCGGGTTCATCTACGGCCTGGAGCTGGGCCGGAGCCTGGTGGAGAACGACCACGGACGCAAGGTGCTGGTGATCGGGGTGGAGGAGCTGACCAAGATCACCGACTGGACCGACCGGGCCACCTGCGTCCTTTTTGGCGACGGGGCCGGGGCGGCGGTGCTGGGATGGACCGAGGAGGACCGGGGGATGCTCTCCACCTTCGTGGCGGCCGACGGCTCCCTGGGCGACCTGCTCTACCAGCCCGCCGGAGGCAGCCTCAACCCGGCCTCGCACGCTACGGTGGACGGCAGGATGCACGTGGTAAAGATGGAGGGCAACAAGGTCTTCCCCCACGCGGTGCGCAAGATGAGCGATGCCGCCGACAAGGTGCTGGAGAGGGCCGGGATCCCCAAGGACAGGCTGGACGTCCTCATCCCCCACCAGGCCAACAACCGCATCATCGAGGCCATCGGCCGCCACTTCGAACTGCCCATCGAGAAGGTGTTCGTCAACATCCATAAGTACGGCAACACTTCGGCCGCCTCCATCCCCATCGCCCTGGACGAGGCGGTGCGCACCGGCCGCATCAAGCCGGGAAACATCGTCCTGCTGGTGGCCTTCGGGGCCGGGTTCACCTGGGGCGCGGTGCTTATCCGCTGGTGAAGACTGAAAACTGAATTCAGAAGGAAGAGCTCAGGATTCAACATCCAGTCTTTAGTTTTCAGGGATTTGCTATTAACAAAGGGATTTCTATTATGCCAAAAACGGCCATTATCTTCCCCGGGCAGGGGGCCCAGTACGTAGGCATGGGCAAGGACCTTTTCGAGAACCACCCTTTGGCCAAGGAGTGCTATGACCGGGCCAACCAGGCCCTGAAATTCGACATCGCCAAGCTTTCCTTCGAGAGCACCCCGGCCGAGCTGCGCATGACCCACAACGCCCAGCCGGCCATCCTCATCCACTCGGTGGCCGCCTTCCGGCTGCTGGAGCGAGAGGGCGTCAGTTTCGACTACACTGCCGGGCACAGCCTGGGCGAGTACTCGGCCCTAGTGGCGGCCGGGGCCCTGTCGCTCGAGGACGCGGTGCGGTTGGTGCGCATCCGCGGCAGCCTGATGGCGGTGGCCGGGGATATCCAGCCTGGGACCATGGCGGCGGTGCTGGGCCTTTCGCCGGCCGAGGTCGAGCGGCTGTGCCACGAGGCCCGGGAGCACGGCATCGTGGAGGCGGCCAACTTCAACTCGGCCGACCAGACGGTCATCTCCGGAGAGGTGGAGGCGGTTCTCAAGGCCATGGAGTTGGCCAAGGCCAAGGGGGCCAAGCGGGCCGTCCAGCTGGAGGTCTCGGGGGCCTTCCATTCTGAATTGATGGACATCGCCCAGTACGGGATGAGGCAGGCCCTGGAGCGGGTGGAGATAAAGGAGCCGAAGTGTCCGGTCATCGCCAACGTGGTGGCCGAGCCGGTGCAAAGCCCGCGGACCATCAAGGAGCTGCTGATCGAGCAGGTGAAGAAGCCGGTGCGCTGGGAGGAGTCGGTCAAGCACATGGCCTCGCTTGGAGTGACCACTATGGTGGAGTGCGGCCCGGGCCGGGTGCTAAAGGGGCTGGTGAAGAAGATCGCCCCCGAGGTCACCGTCCACAACGTCGAGGACTCGAAGACTTTGGCTGAGACATTAGGGACGATAAAGAAATGAATTTGAAGGATAAGACCGCCGTCGTCACCGGAGCCGCCCAGGGCATCGGCAGGGCCATCGCCCTGAAGCTGGCCGGGGCCGGGGCCAACATCGTGGTTTCGGACGTCAACCTGGTGGCGGCCGAGGCGGCCGCCAGGGAGATCGAGGGCCTGGGGGTCAAGTCGCTGGCCGTCAAGTGCAACGTGGCCGACGCGGCCGAGGTGGCCGAGTTGGTCAAGAAGGCCACCGAGACATTCCCGACATTGGACATTCTGGTAAACAACGCCGGGGTGACCCGCGACAACCTGATGATGCGGATGGACGAGAAGGACTGGGATCTGGTGCTGGACGTCAACCTCAAGGGCGCCTTCCTGATGACCAAGGCCGTCACCCGGATCATGATGAAGCAGCGTTCCGGCCGCATCGTCAACATCTCCTCGGTGGTCGGCCTGATGGGCAACGCCGGCCAGACCAACTACGCGGCCTCCAAGGGCGGGCTCATCTCGCTGACCAAGTCGGTGGCCAAGGAGCTGGCCTCGCGCAACATCACCTGCAACGCGGTGGCCCCGGGCTTCATCCAGTCGGCCATGACCGACAGGCTCTCGGACGAGGTCAAGGAGGCCTACTTCAAGGCCATCCCCCTGGCCCGGTTCGGCACGGCTGAGGATGTGGCCGAACTAGTTTGTTTCCTGTCCTCGGACGCGGCCGCCTATATCACCGGGCAGGTGATCCAGGTGGACGGCGGGCTGGTGATGTGATTGGATTCCGTCATGCTGCGGACGGCGTTTTGTTCGACTGCCGAAGCATCCGGCAAAGAACCTTCGATGGCTGAGCAGGAACTGAACTCGGAACGACAACAAGATTAATAGTATATAAGTATAGCAAATTACCAACCAAACAAAATCCCAAACAAAGGAGGTGAACCCCATGGCAGTAGTAGACGACGTCAAGAAGATCATCATCGACCGGCTGGGCGTGGACGCGTCCCAGGTGACCCCGGAGGCCTCGTTCACCGAGGACCTGGGGGCCGACTCGCTGGACACGGTGGAGCTGGTGATGGCCCTGGAGGAGAAGTTTGGCATGGAGATCTCGGACGAGGAAGCCGAGAAACTGACCACGGTCGGGGCAGCCATCAGCTACATCGAGAAGAAGCTGGCCGAGAAGCAGGGGTAACATCGAATAGAAATTTCCGATAGAGGGGCGCCACGCCATAGCGCGGCGCCCCGGCAGACAATCAATGCAGGATATTTAACATATGAAACGTCGTGTGGCGATAACCGGTCTGGGGGTAGTGACGCCCGTGGGCAACAATGTGGCCGATTTCTGGGAAAGCCTAAAGGCGGGCCGGAACGGCGTCGGCCTGATAACCCGCTTCGACACCTCCAGGTACTCGGCTAGAATAGCCGGCGAGGTCAAGAATTTCGATCCGGCGGCCTACATAGACCGTAAGGAGGTCCGTCGCATGGACCGCTTCACCCACTACGCCATGGCCGCCTACAAGCAGGCCTTGGCCGACTCCGGGCTTAAGGTCGAAGGCGAGGCGGCCGACCGGGTGGGGGTGATCATCGCCTCCGGCATCGGCGGCACCGAGACCTGGGAGGATCAGCACCGTAAGCTTATGGAGCACGGTCCAGACAAGGTGTCCCCGTTCTTCGTGCCCATGATGATCTCGGACATCGCCGCCGGACGAATCTCCATGGACTGCGGGGCCAAGGGCATCAACTTCGCTACCGTCTCGGCCTGCGCCTCGGCCTCCCATGCCATCGGCGAGGGCTACTGTAGCATCGTCCTGGGGGAGAGCGACGCCGTCATATGCGGCGGGGCCGAGGCACCCATCACCCCTCTGGCCCTGGCCGGGTTCTGCGCTCTGAGGGCGCTCTCCACCCGAAACGACCAGCCGGAGAAAGCCTCCCGTCCCTTCGATAAGGACCGGGACGGCTTTGTTATGGCCGAGGGCGCCGGTATCGTCATCCTGGAGGAGATGGAGCACGCCAGGGCGCGGGGGGCCAGGATCTATGCGGAGCTGGCTGGCTACGGGGCTACCGCTGACGCCCATCACATCACCGCTCCGGCCCCTGGGGGAGAGGGAGCGGCCCGGGCCATGAGGAGAGCGCTGGCCACCGCCGGGCTGAAGCCAGAGGAGGTTGACTACATAAACGCCCATGGGACCTCCACCGACCTCAACGACAAGTACGAGACAGCGGCCATCAAGTCGGTGTTCGGAGACAGGGCCGGGAAGGTGGCCATATCGTCCACCAAGTCCATGACCGGCCATCTGCTGGGCGCGGCCGGGGGCATCGAGCTGGTGGCCACGGTGCTGTGCATGGCTAACTCTCTGATACACCCCACTGCTAACTACGAAACGCCCGACCCGGAGTGCGACCTGGACTATGTGCCCAACCGGCCGCGTCAGGCGAACATCCGGGCGGCCTTGTCCAACTCCTTCGGTTTCGGCGGGCATAACGCCTGCTTGGCGGTGAGGAAACTGGATTGACCCGGAAGGGTGATAGCGGTGGCTTTTTGATAAGAAGAATCCTGGGACTGAAGGGTAGGGACCTGCCCCACTCCCGGCGCGAGGCCCTGCGTAAGATCAGGGATCGTCTGGGCTGGGGCATCCGCAACCCCGAACTCTATCTGCTGGCCCTGCGGCACCGCTCGGCTGCCCCCAGCCACCTAGAGTCCTTCGAAAGGCTGGAGCTTCTGGGTGACTCGGTGCTGGGCCTGATTGTCTGCGAGCATCTCTACCGCACCCGGCCCTCCGAAGACGAGGGCAGGCTGACCGAGATAAAGTCGCTGATCGTCAGCAAGAAGGTACTGGCCGGGGTGGCCCGGGAGCTGGGTCTGGGCGAGATGCTGGAGATGTCCTCGGAAGAGCACGCCTCCGGGGGGCGCAACAAGGATAATGTGTTGGGCGACGCCATGGAATCGCTGCTGGGCGCCTATTACCTGGACCGGGGCCTGGAGGCGGTACGGCATTTCCTGAAGCAGAGCTTCCTGTGGCGGATAGACCACCTGATAACCGACAGCGCCCACCTCAACTTCAAGGGGATGCTCCAAGAGCATATGCAGTCGCACGGCGACCGTCGCAGCACCCGCTACCACCTGAAGGCGGAGAGCGGGCCGCGCCATCAGCGCCTGTTCGAGGTGGAGCTGAAACTGGACCGCAAGCGCTATGGCCTGGCTGCCGCCCGCAGCAAGAAGGAGGCCGAGCAGATGGCCGCCCGCCAAGCGCTGGACCGGCTAAAGGATGAGGCACTGGGCGCCGCCAAGCCCCAAAAGGGGCGGACGAGGCCGGTGCGAGGATAAAAGAAAAGACTGACCGCGACCGCTTCTCCAGTAATTCAGGAAGCGGCTTTCGCCACGACCATGAGTAGAGGAGGCTTACCATGAACTACTTTCTGACCGAAGAGCAGAAGATGATCAAGGACCTCTGCCACAAGATAGGGGCGGAGAAGATCAAGCCGGTGCGGGAGCATTACGACGAGACCGGGGAGTTCCCCTGGGAGATCGTCAAGGTGCTGGCCGAGGCCGACATCTGCGGGGTCTACATCCCGGCCGAGTACGGCGGTTTGGGCGGGGGGGTCACCGAGATGGCCATCGCCACCGAGGAGCTGTCGCGTTTCTGCGGCGGCATCTCCCTGTCCTTCGCTGCCACCGGCCTGGGAACCTTTCCCATTATCCTCTACGGCACCGACGAGCAAAAGAGGAAGTACCTGCCGGACATCGCCAAGGGCAAACGGCTGGCGGCCTTCGCCCTGACCGAGGCCAACGCCGGCTCTGACGCCGGCGGCATCCAGACCACGGCGATGCGCGAAGGTGATCACTACGTGCTCAACGGCACCAAGCAGTGGATCACCAACGGCGGCGAGGCTGAGGTCTATTCGGTGGTGGCCATGACCGACCGCTCCAAGGGCAGTCGAGGGGCCACCGCCTTCATCGTGGAGAAGGGAACGCCGGGCTTCAGCTTCGGCAAGAAGGAGAATAAGATGGGCATCCGGGCCTCGGCCACCCGGGAGTTGGTGTTCGAGGACTGCCGGGTGCACAAAAGCCAGATCCTGGGGAAGGAGGGCATGGGCTTTATGGTGGCCATGGGAACGCTGGACCGCAGCCGCCCCGGGGTGGCCGCCCAGGCGGTGGGCATCGCCCAGGGGGCGCTGGACGAGGCCGTCAGGTACTCCAGGGAGCGAGAGCAGTTCGGCAAGCCGATCTCAGCCTTCCAGGGAGTGCAATTCCTGCTGGCAGACATGGCCATGAAGCTGGAGGCGGCCCGGGCCCTGGTCTACGCCACCGCCCGAATGATCGACGCCGGGGAGAAGAAGTACTCCAAGGAGAGCGCCATGTGTAAGTGCTTCGCCTCGGACGTGGCCATGGAGGTGACCACCAACGCCGTCCAGGTGCTGGGGGGCTACGGCTATATGAAGGAATATCCGGTGGAGAAGATGATGCGCGACGCCAAGATCACCCAGATCTACGAGGGCACCAACCAGATCCAGCGGACGGTCATCGCCTCCAACCTCATCAAGGAGGCGGCCGGTTCCAAGGAATAAGGGACGAGCGGCCAGGAAAGCCCGGGTTTATCGACCCGGGCTTCTTATTTTCTTGCTTTTGCGGCCGTCCGATAGTAAAATAGAACCAGGCGGAAAAAGCGTTACATGGACAAGGAGCTCCAGCAGAAACTGTCGGCCATGCCGGACTCGCCGGAGAAGGCCGACCTGATGACCAAGATGGCGGCCGAACTCTCGGACAGCCGGCCGGCCGAGGCGGCCGAGCTGTGCCGGGAATCGCTGGCAGCCTCGGAGCGCCTGGACTATGAGATGGGGAGGGCCTACGGCCTGGGCATACTAAGCTTCTGCGAGATAGTGCTGGCCCGCCACCGGGAGGCGCTGAAGCACGGGCTGGAATCCCTGGGCCTGCTGCGCAAACTGGGCGAGGAGGCGAGGGCCTGCCGGATGGAGAACCAGATCGCCTGCATCCACCGGCACCTAGGGGACTACCGGAAGGCGGCCGAGAGCTACCAGCACGTCCAAATGGTCGCAAACATGATAGGTGACAAGCTGCTGGCGGCCTCGGCCTTAAACAACCTGGGAATCGTCCACCAATATATGGGAGACAGCCAGGGCGCCCTCAAGTACTTCCTCCAAGGGCTGGAGGGATACCAGGAGTTAGGGGAACAGCGGTTCATTGCCGGAGCCATGGTCAACCTGGCCGACCTCTACCGGGAATCGGGCGATTTCGAGCCGGCCTTAGAAAACAGCCTGGGGGCGGCTAAAATCATGATGGAGTACGGTGACAAGGCCGGGGCGGCCTCGGCCCACCACGTGGCCGGTAACATCTATCGAGATATGGGCGACCCGGTGCAGGCCATGGACGAGTGGGAAAAATGCATCAAAATGGCCAGGGAGGTGGGGGACTTGGAGACCGAGGTATCGGCCCTAACCAGCACCGCCACCCTGATGCTGGCCGACGGCAAGGCCGAGGAGGCGTTGGAGGTGCTAGACATGGCCAACGCCCAGAGCGCGGGATTGGGGGATAAGAGGCTTCTAATTACTATACAAAAGGCGTATGCTGATGCCTGGAGGCAGATGGGCCACGGGGCCAAGGCTGAGAGCTTCCTGGCGATGGCCGAGCGGATGGAACGTGACTTGAGGCAGCAGGGCGGGTGGGGAGGAGAGAGCGAACCCGAAAGGGATAGTCAATCATGAACACGAAAGGAGAAGATCGATTCCGGGGGAGATCTGATCAGGCTGAGGTTTTCCATGGCCTGCTGATAGGAATCGCGGAAGTATTGAAAATCACCGGGGAAAGTAGAAGGGCCCTGGCCGAGGCCAAAAGAAGCCTAAAAGTAGCCCAGGTATTGAACAAAGAAGACCGGGAGGCAGCCAGCCTCAACTGCATCGGGACCGTGCTCTATAACGTCGGCGAATTCGACCAGTCGCGACGACATATAGAGCGCGCCCTAATACTCAGGCAGAAGTCCGGCGACAAATACGGCCAGGCAACCTGCCTGAACAACCTGGGCGTCATCCTCAAGGACCGGAGGATGTTTGATGACGCCATGCAAACCCTGCAACGATCCAAAGAGTTGTTCCAAAGCCTGGGTGACGAGCGGAACGTGGCCATGGCTTTGCACAACATCGGCATGATTCACTTTTGCCGCGGGGAACACCGGCTTTCGGACGAATGCGACGGGGAATCGCTGAATATAAGGCGACGGCTGAATGACCGGCTGGGCGAGGCTTCCACCCTGTACAATATGGGCGCCAGCCAGTACGAGCTGGGGAACAGCCATGAGGCACAGAAGCTGTTCGAGAGTTCCCTGTATCTGCACGAGCAGATCGGCAACATCGGGGGGCAGGCGAAATGTCTGTACTACTTAGGGATAATACTACAGGACCAGGAACTGCTGAAGCAAGCCCTTTCCCTATTCGAACGCGCTTTGAGTTTGCAGAGGCATATCGGGGACATCCATGGTCAAGCCTTCAGCCTGAACGGCATCGGGAACATTCTGACCTGCCTAGGCCGGATCGACGGGGCCATGTCATCATATGAGCAGTCGCGAGACCTTTTCCGCCAAATGGGGTTCCGTAAGGAAGAGGCGGAAAACATTGCGGCCCGGGGAAAGCTGTTCTGTATGAAGGGCGATGGGGCTGCTGCCCTGGAAATCCTGGAGGAAGCCGAAAAGATCATAAAAGACAAGGGAGGAGATGAGCAGACCGCAGGCTATCTTCTCATGAAAGGGGAGGCCCAGATGGTCAAGGGCGACTATGCCGCCGCCAAAGGATCCTTTGAGAAGGCGTTGCGGCTTGTTGGAATGCGTGATACTTCACCGATAAAGGATGAGGCCAAGCGCTTTCTGGCCATAGCCAGGATCCACCTAGGCGAACAGGCGACAGCCCGCGAGGAGATTTGGATGGGGGTGGATGAGGCCGTCGGCTCTGGCTCGCCATATAAACAGGCCAGATGGTTCGAAGCCCAGGGAATCTATAATGAACACAACGGCGAGGCCGCCGGAGCCGGCGAATGTTACAGCCAGGCAGCCAGCTTGTACCGTTCATGTCAACGGCCTTACCTGGCAGCGCACGTTATATTGAGATGGGGGACCATGCTGGCAAGGTGTGGCGATGAAGAAGAAGCGAACAAGCAGCTCAACCGATCGGCTGAGGAATTCCGATCCATGGGGCTGACATACTGGGAGCAGCGTGCTTTATTGGTAATGGAAACCAAAGCAAAAAAACACGCCAACTAGCAGTGTCAAACCGAATACAGGAAATCCAAGCAATCCTCGAAAACCTTCCCGATTCGCCGGAGCGGGCCGATCTGCTGATCGAACTGGCCGGGCTCTACCAGAGCACCGACCCTATTCAGGCCCTGGCCCAGGCGGAGAAGGCGTCCCAGCTCAGCCAAAGGCTACAGCTCAGCCAGAGCCTGGCCTCGGCCACCAGGATAACAGGCGCCATATACGAGCAGCTGGGGGATTATCCCCGGTCGGTCAGCTGCGGCCTGCAGGCCCTGGCCATGTATCGAGAGCTGGGGGATGCCCGCGAGGCCGGCAGGTGTCTGAACAACATCGGGCTGGCCTACACCAGGATGGGGGCCCTGGGGGTAGCCCTGGAGCACTTCCAGAGGGCGCTGGAGATCCTAGCTGGTTCGGATGACGAGATGATCCGGGCCTATGTCATCAACAATATCGGGCTGACCTTCCGGAGCCTGGACGACAACGAAAAGGCCCTGGAGCACTTCCAGCGGAGCCTGGAGATCCTGGAGAGGGTCGGGGACAGCCGCAACGTGGCCCACGCTCTGAGCAACATCGCGCTATGTATGAAGACGCTGGGGGACCGGCAGGGGGCCATGGAGCACCTCAAGGAAAGCCTGGCCATCCGCCAGCAGATAGGAGACCGCTTCTCCCAGGTGCACAGCTGGATCAACATCGCCAACCTCCACCGCGACTCCGGAGAATACAACCAATCTTACGAATGCCTGATGAAGGCCATGGACCTGGCGGTCGACGGCGGCAACGCCGTCATGGAGGTCTACGTTATGACCCTGTTGGCCAAGCTCAAGAACCTGACCAACGAGCTGGACACCGCCCTGGAGTATGCCGAACACGCCCTGCCCCTAGCAGAGAAGCTGGGAGACCAGAACGTTCTGCGGTCCCTCTACCAGGAGTTCGCCGACAACCACGAGGCCAGGGGCGACCTGGCTGGAGCCCTGCAGTTCCGCTTCCGGTACTTCGGGAGCCTGGTGGAGATGCTTTCGTCCAATATCGAGGAGTACGAGCTGCACCGGTTTGGGGGCGAATCCGCGGCCGATGGCGGCGAAAGCTTGGCGGCCAGCGTCAGGGAAGATCAGGCTAGGAGCCTGAGGCTGAAGGCGGAGAACGTCTGCCGCGAGTTCAACCAGATGGCCGAGCACGCCCTATGCCTGCGGGAGGCCAGGGAGGAGCCCAAAAGTCCGCCGGACCACCTGGGCAATGACGATTTCCCCGAGATTATCATCAAGTTTCCCGGGGCGGAGAGGGAGGTTCTGGGCCGCATCTGGGAAGGTTTGCGCCGGATAAGGCTCAGGCTGAAAAGGCTGGCCCAAGGGCCGGGAGCGAAATAGATGAGGAAAGGTATACCCAATTCAAATGTCGCTTCAGGCGGAAGTGGGCCCGCCGATCCCCGGCCTCAAGAAGGCGACGCCCTGAGGGCCAGGCTGGACAGGCTAGAGAGGGAGCTGGAGGACATGTCAGCGGCCTACGATCGGCTCAACCAGTCCAACCTGGAGCTTTTGGAGCTAGACCGCCTCAAGAGCGACTTCATCGGCACCGTCTCCCACGAGCTGAAGACCCCTCTGACCATCCTGCTAGGATATAACGAGTACCTGCAGAGCGGCAAGCTGGGGCCGCTCACCGACGAGCAGGCCAGGGCGGTGGATGCTATGTCGCGGAGCCTTAAGAAGCTTCACCGGCAGATCTCGGACCTGCTGGATTTCACCAGGCTGGAGTCCGGCAAGCTGACGGTGGACCCAGAGCCGTTCCCGCTCAAGCCCTTGGTAGATGAGGTGCTGGGGGGGCAGAGGGTGATGTTGGAGAGGAAGGGGCTCGAGGCCGTCGCCGAGGTGGCAGAGGATGTCGCCGTCAACGCCGACCGGGGCCGCATCGCCCAGGTGCTGGATAACCTGCTGGTGAATGCCATCAAGTTCACCGAGAAGGGAATCATAAGGGTAACGGCCGAGGCCAGCCCCGCCGAGGGACAGGTGGTAATCGTGGTTACAGACACCGGCATCGGCATCCCCGAGGAAGCCATTCCCAGGATCTTCGACCGCTTCTTCCAGGTGGAAAGCACCGATGCCGCCAGGCGCCAGACCGGGATGGGTCTGGGGCTGTCCATCGTCAAGGCCATCGTGACGGCGCATGGTGGTAGGATATCGGTCAAGAGCCGGGTGGGCGAGGGCACGGGCATCAGCTTCACCCTGCCGATGGCCGTCGGGAGCTGAGGGCGGGAACGGCAAGTGGAGCCTGAGCTGAAAACCAAATTGGAGGCCATGGCCGACGGCCCGGCCAAGGCTGACCTGATGAACCGGCTGGCGGTGGAGCTGAGGGAGAAGGACCCGCGGGGCGCCATCGAGCTGTGCGACCGGGCCCTGGAGCTGTCGCGCCGCCTCGAGTACCAGAGGGGCCTGGCCGAGGCCTTCAGGACCAGGGGCAACTGCTACCTGCTGGTCTCGGAGCACGGCCGGGCCATGGAGGACGAGAGGGAGACCCTGCGTCTCTTCCACGAGCTGAAGGACGAAGCCAAGGCGCTGAGGGTGGCCAACATCATCGGCAACATACACCGACGCACCGGGGACCTGCAGGCCGCGGCCTCCTCGTACACCGAGGTGCTTGAAAAATCGCGTGAATCCGGGGACCGGCTGATGCAGGCCTCGGCCCTCAACAACCTGGGCAACGTCCATTACGCCATGAGCCTGGAAGACCAGGCCACCGGATACTACCAGCAGGCGCTGGTCCTGTTCCGGGAGCTGGGCGAGGTGCAATACGCCACCATGACCCTGATCAACCTCTCCAGCATCTACCGTACCGGCGGCCAGCCCCAGAAGGCGCTGGACTGCTGCCGCCAGGCCCTGGCCGTTTTCCCCGAGTACGGCAACCGCCAGGCCGAGGCCGCCACCTGGTTCGATATGGGGCTCTCCTACCGGGACATGGGCCAGAAGGAGCGGGCCATGGAGGTCTGGGGGAAAAGCATCGAGATAGCCCGGGAGGTGGACGACGTGGCCACCGAGATGGCGGCCCTGGTGCACACCGCCGAGATGCTGGCCGACCCGGAACACGTCAATGAGAGCTTGGAGCTGCTGTCTCTGGCCAGGATGCTGGAGCCCAAGATCGGCGATCGGAAGCTGAGGATCGCCCTGCACCAGGCCTACGCCAAGGCGTATGAGGCGTCCGGAGACGGGGAGAAAGCGGCGGAGCACCGGCGGATCTGGCAAAGCCTGGCTGAGGAGATCGAAAGAATGAAGTCAGGCTCGTGAAGCGGATAAGTGCGGTCTTCGTCAAGTCACTGGCCCTGGAGGCAGGGCTGGACGCGGCCGGTATCGCCCCGGCCGGGCAGGACACCGGGGCTCTGGAGCGGGCCAGAAAGCAGGTGAAACGGGGGCTCAAGCCCAACTGGGATGTCGAGGGCATCGAGCCAAGGTTCGATCCAAGCTCCGAACTCCCCGGCGCCAGGTCGGTCCTGGTCGTGGCCAACTGCTACCTGGAGTCCGGCCCGGAATCGCTGGGCAAGCCCGGCGAGCCGCACGGACGAATAGCCCGCTACGATTGGAGCAACTACTACCAGGACACCAGGGACAGGCTCAAAGCCGTAGCCGGCAGGTTGGAAAAAGAGCTGGGCGGTTTATTACAGTGTAAGATATTTTCCAACGGCAGGCTGGCCGAGAAACCGCTGGCGGCGCGGGCCGGGGTGGGGTGGTACGGGAAGCACGGGTTGATCACCACCTCCGAGTTCGGTTCTTGGATTGTCCTCGGCCTGCTGGTCTCGGGCCTAGATTTGGAGCCGGACGAACCGGTGCCGGACGGCTGCGGCGACTGCTGGGCCTGCGTGGACGCCTGCCCCACCGGGGCCATCGTGGAGCCCGGGGTGGTGGATTCGAGCCGGTGCCTGCAGTGGATGTCCAGCCGGCAGATGACTCTTCCCGAGGAGGTCAGAAAGTTTTGGGGCGACCGGCTATATGGGTGCAACATCTGCCAGGACGCCTGTCCGCTGAATAAAAAGGCCAGGCCGACAAATAAAAAATCTAGTTGCGGCCGGGTGGGCCCCAGCCTGCCGCTGATACCGATTTTGGGGATGGACGAAAGGGATTTCCGTAAAAGATATAGCGGCAACCAGATGGCCGAAAGCTGGGTGAGCTTCGGGGCCATCCAGCGCAACGCGGCCGTGGCATTGGGGAACATCGGCGACCGGGCCGCCGTCCCGGCCCTGGAAGAGGCCGCCAGGAACAGCCGCAGCCCGGAGGTAAGGGAGCATGCGGAGTGGGCGCTTAGTAAGTTAAGTCGAGAATGATAACATAAGAAAAAACAGAGAGAACTCCATCTTAAAGCGGAGCTCTCTGTTTTTATTGGGATCGACTAGGCCAATTCTTTCTTCAAGTACTGGCCGGTGTATGATTTCGCGCAGGCGGCCACCTGCTCCGGCGTTCCCTGGGCCACCACCGTCCCGCCCTGGTCCCCGCCCTCGGGCCCCAGGTCCACTATCCAGTCGGCCGACTTGATGACGTCCATGTTGTGCTCGATGACGATGACGGTGTTGCCCTTGTCGGCCAGGCGCTGCAGCACCGCCAGCAGCATCTTGACGTCCTCGAAGTGCAGGCCGGTGGTGGGCTCGTCCAGTATGTACAGGGTGCGGCCGGTGGCGATCTTGGACAGCTCGGCCGACAGCTTCACCCGCTGGGCCTCGCCGCCGGAGAGGGTGGTGGCCGGCTGGCCCAGGTGGATGTAGCCCAGGCCGACATCGGCCAGGGTCGAAAGCTTTCTGGCGATCTTGGGGATGTTGGCAAAGAACTCGGCCGCCTGGTCCACCGTCATCTCCAGCACCTCGGAGATGTTCTTGCCCTTGTACTGCACCTCCAAGGTCTCCCGGTTATAGCGCTTGCCTTTGCAGACTTCGCAGGGGACGTAGACGTCGGGCAGGAAGTGCATCTCGATCTTGACGATGCCGTCGCCCTCGCAGGCCTCGCAGCGCCCGCCCTTGACGTTGAAGGAGAACCGGCCCACCTTGTAGCCCCGCATCTTGGCCTCGTGGGTCAGCGAGAACAGCTCGCGCAGGTAGGTGAACAGTCCTATGTAGGTGGCCGGGTTGGAGCGCGGGGTGCGGCCGATGGGGCTCTGGTCGATGCTGATGACCTTGTCGATATGCTCCAGGCCGTCGATCCGTAAATGTTTGCCAGGCTGAGTGCGGGAGCGGTTCAGGTGCTGGGCCAAAGCCCTATAGAGGATGTCGTTGACCAGGGTGCTCTTGCCCGATCCGGAGACTCCGGTGACGCAGACCAGCTTGCCCAAAGGGAAGGGGACGTCAATCTTTTTCAGATTATTCTCGGCGGCGCCGCAGACCACCAGGTGCTTGCCCAGGCCGGGCCGCCTCTTCTTCGGGACCGGAATGCTGCGCTTGCCGGCCAAGTAGAGCCCGGTCAGCGATTCGGGGCAGGCCACCACCTTTTTTGGCGGCCCGGCCACCACCACCTGGCCGCCCTTCTCTCCGGCCCCGGGGCCCAGGTCGACCAGCCAGTCGGCCGCCAGCATGGTGTCCCGATCGTGCTCCACCACCAGCACTGTGTTTCCCAGATCGCGCAGGCGCATCAGGGTGTTTAAAAGGCGGACGTTGTCCCGATGGTGCAGGCCGATGGACGGCTCGTCCAGCACGTAGAGGACCCCGGTGAGCGAGGCCCCGATCTGGGTGGCCAGGTGGATGCGCTGGGCCTCGCCTCCGGCCAGGGATTCGGACGACCGGTCCAATGTCAAATAATCCAGCCCGACGTCGGACAGGAAGCCCAGCCGGGCGTTGATCTCCTTGAGCACCTGGCGGGCGATGGTCCGTTCCTTCTCCGAAAGCTTTAGCCCGTTGCCGAAGAATTTTTTAGCCTCCTTTACCGAGAGCCGCGAAATCTCATGGATGGAGCGGTCGGATAGCTTGACGGCCAGGGATTCGGGCTTTAGCCGGGCGCCGCCGCAGGCCGGGCAGGGCTGGACCGACATGTACTTTTCGATGTCGTAGCGGACATAGTCGGAGTCGGTCTCCCGGTAGCGGCGCATCAGGTTGGGAATGGCGCCCTCGAACTTGCGGGAGAACTGGTAGACGTTGGATCTGTCCTCGGACTGGTAGCGGACCTTGATCTCCCGGTCGGTGCCGTTTAGGATTATCTGCCGGGCCTTGGGGGGCAGGTCCTTCCAGGGGGTGTCCAGAGAAAAGCCGTAGGCTTCGGCCACCGCCTCCAGCTGGGTGCCGATCCAGTGGTTCATGGGGTCGCCCCAGGCCGAGACCGCCCCCTCGTTGACCGTCAGGTCGGGGTTGGGCACCAGGGCCTCGGGGTCGATCTCCATCTTGGTGCCCAGGCCGGAGCAGGCCGGGCAGGCGCCGAAGGGGCTGTTGAAGGAGAACATCCGGGGCGAGAGCTCGCCCAGCGACACCTGACACTCGGGGCAGGCCAGCTTCTCGGAGTAGAGGACCTCCTCCCGATCATCGTAGACTGCGGTGGCCAGGCCATCGGAAAGCTTCAGGGCGATCTCCACCGAGTCGGCCACCCTTTTTTGGGACTTAGGCCCCAGGGTCAGCCGATCCACCACCGCCTCGATGCGGTGCTTGCGGTTTTTGTCCAGGGCCGGGGCCGAGTCCACCTCGACGGCATGGCCGTCCACCCGGGCGCGGACGAACCCCTGGCGGCGCAGGCGGTCGAAAAGCTCCCGGTACTCGCCCTTGCGGCTGCGCACCATGGGGGCCAGAATCTGGACCCGAGTGCCCTCGGGCCGGGAGACGATGTCGTCGGTGATCTGTTGGACCGTCTGGGAGCTGATGGGGCGGCCGCACTTGGGGCAGTGGGGCCGGCCCACCCGGGCGAACAGCAGCCGCAGGTAGTCGTGGATCTCGGTGACCGTGCCCACGGTGGAGCGTGGGTTCTTGGAGGCGGAGCGCTGCTCGATGGCGATGGCCGGCGACAGGCCGTCGATGAAGTCTACATCCGGCTTCTCCATCAGGCCCAGGAATTGTCGGGCGTAGGCCGACAGCGACTCCACGTAGCGGCGCTGACCCTCGGCGTAGATGGTGTCGAAGGCCAGGGAGGACTTGCCCGATCCGGATAGGCCGGTGATCACCACCAGCCGGTCACGGGGTATCTCCAGATCGATGTTCTTGAGGTTATGCTCCCGGGCCCCCTTGATAATTATGGATTGGCGCGGCATGGGTCGGTGCGATCTGACCTCCAGCTGATCCTCAATTTTCCCGGAATATTCGTCCCCCGGTGCCGGTAGATAATACGGGGCAATCCGTAAGTATACCAACTTTATAGCCTCATGTCAATTACCGTGTTTTTGGCCCATCCCGGCCCGGAGCCCGGTCTTCGGCGGACCGATAAAAATAGGCATGATTTTCTCTTGACAACCAGGAATATTGCTTTTATAATTAAGAGGTTGAAAATGCGGGAAGTTAAGAACTTAACCTTGGCTTTTCTGGCGGCGGCCGCCTTGGGCTGCCAAGCCCAGGCCCCGAAGCTTGAGGAGACGCAGACCCAGGGTCGGATTCTGGTCAAGGGATCCGACGCAACCTTGAAGCTAATGCGTCGCCAGTCCCAGGCTTTCATGCAGCTTTACCCCAAGGCAGAGATCGTGATAGACGGCGGCGGCTCCAAGGCCGGCATTGCCGCCCTCAACGATGGCCGGGCGCGCATCGCGGTCATGACCCGGGAGCTGACGGCCCAGGAGGATTCCATCATCCGGGCCAACGGTGGCCAGCCCAAGGGCTACAAGATCGCCCTCGACGGGCTGGCGGTCATCGTTCACAAATCGAACACGGTCGAAAGGTTGGATATCGACCAACTGGCCGGCATCTTCGGCGGCCGGATAGCCGACTGGTCAAAGGTTGGAGGAAGGCCGGGCAAGATTGTCCCGGTTTATCCAGCCCCCAACCTGGGCGGCTACGAGTTCTTCCGTGACCGGGTGCTGAGAGGAGCCGATTTCGCCGCCAAGTCCTACCCCTGCTCCACCACCGCCCAGGCGGTGGAGCTGGTCAGGGAGCATCCCAGCGCGGTGGGTTTGGTGACCATGGCCGCCCTCTTCCAGAGTTGGGACACCTGGCCTCCTGTCCGGGAAAAAGGCATCAGGGCGGTCAGTATCGGTTTCGGCAGGGAGCGGGGTTATGTGCCGCCCAACCAGAAGACGGTCAACGAGGGCGAATACCCCCTGACCAGGCCGGTCTACCTGTACGTCAACGAGACGGTGGAGAAGACCTTCAGCCAGGGCATGTCAAGCCTGGCCAACGGTTTCATCTCCTTCGTTTCCTCGGCCGAGGGGCAGAAGCTGGTGGCACAGCAAGGATTGGTCCCGGCCACCATGCCGGTGATTATCAAGCAGTAACGCAATATCAATATAAAGGAAGGCAAGATGCACAAGAGGCTGATGAGGATCCTGATAATCTCCTGTTGGGCGGCCGCTCTAGCATTAGGCTGCGCCCATTCGGTGGAGGCGGCTAAGCCCAAGGCCGAGGACCTTTACCAGCAGGCGATCGCCGCCGACCGTTCGGACAAACCGGACCAGGCCATCGACCTCCTTAAGCAGGCGCTGGCCGCCAAGCCCAAGCTCAAGGAGGCCCAGTTACTGCTGGCCAGGCTCTACGCCGACAGGGGGATGTACGACGAAGCCATCGGCCATCTCAAGGTGGCGGTCCAGTACAAGCATTCCGAGGCCCAGCGCACCCTGGCCAGGGTCTATCACCGGGCCGGGAAGCTGGACGAGGCCCAGCAGCTCTATAACCAGCTGCTGCAGAAGAACCCCAACGATCCCGACCTCCGCTACCGGCTGGGTAAGGTGATGCTGGACAAGGGCGACCTGAACACGGCCGGCGAATCCTTCCGCCAGGTGTTGCAGATGGACCCCAACAACGCCGCGGCTCACAACGGGCTAGCCAACCTCTCCTACCGTAAGCGGATGATGTCCGATGCCATGTCCGAGTATCAGAGGGCCCTGCAGCTGGACCCCAACCTGGCCGATGCCCACATCGACCTGGGCAACGTCTATTTCGAGACGGGCAAATATCAGGAGGCGGCATCCCATTTCAAACGCTACACCGAGCTGGAGCCCAGGGAGGCGGCGGGATACTTCCTGCTGGCCAAGGCCTACCAGATGCAAAAGGACACCACCCTGTTCCGCGAGGGCATCGCCGTAGCCGAGAAGGCGGTGCGCATCGATCCCAATAACGACGGGGCCTGGTACATTCTGGCCACCTTCTATCGAGACGGCAAGATGTACCCCCAGTCACTGGAGGCCTTCCAGAAGGCCCTGAACCTGTCGCCGGTTGACGCCGACCGCTGGTTCGAGGCTGGGCAGGTGTACGTCAAGGCGGCCGGCGCCCTGCAGGAGGCCAAGGACACGGTGCGGGCCAAGGAGTACCTGAGCCAGGCCATCGTCTGCTACGAGAAGCGCTGTGAGCTGGACCCGGCCAAGGTCGAGGACACCTACTATGTTATGGGGACCGCCTATTATATGAGTGGGGACTACGACAAGGCCATCGAGTGGTATCAGAAAAGGATCAAGGTCAATCCCAGGACCGCCTACGGGGTGTACATGAACCTGGGCTACAGCTACTCGCTCAAGGGCCAGAGGCTGAAATCGGCCGGCTCCGAGGCCAAATCGCTTTACCTGCAGGCGGTGCAGGCCTTCGAGGAAGCCAGGAAGCTGGCCCCGGACAGGATCCAGCCACTGGAGGCCATCGCCCAGCACTACGTCTTCATCGGGCAGAAGTTCAATGACCGGGGCTATATCGCCAAGGCCAAGGCCATGATCGCCGAGATCCGCAAGAAGGATCCGGGCAACCGGACGGCTCGGGAGCTGGAGCAGGCCATGAAGCCCAAGATCGAGGTCTGGTGACCCGACGCCATCGGGAGCGAACCAATCAATAAAAAACCGGCTCTACCCAGAGCCACTAATTCCAAAACCAACAGCTAGGAGGAACATTGAAGCGATGTTAAAGGAACTCGTCAACGCGGCCATGCCAGTGAAGATCCTGATCATGGGCGTCCTGCCCGCGGTGCTGGCCCTGGGATTAGGGCTGGCCCTGGCCTTCTCCAAAAAAACTGGGGTAATTACCTTCCTGCTCTACGTGGTCGGCCTGGTGGTGGCCTTCGTCATCTTCAAGACCCTGCCGGACTACATCCAGAAAGGGGGGCCGGTGGTCATCGTCCTCATCCTCCTGCTGATTCTGCTGATCACCTACATCATCGAGCGCTCCCTGACTATTGGACGAGCCCGGGGTGCCAAGCCCATCTCGGTCTTCATGCAGGAGTTCCGGGAGCACCTGAGGGCCGGCAACATCACCCTGGCCATCGAGGCCTGCGACCAGCAGAAGGGATCCACCGCCAACGTGCTGCGGGCCGGGCTGGAGAAGTATCTGGCCCTGCAGAACTCCAACCTCAGCCAGGACAAGAAAACGGCCGAGCTGCAGCGGGCCATCGAGGAGGCCAACATGCTGGAGACCCCGCTCTTGGAGAGGAACCTGATCATGCTGACCACCATCGCCTCCATTGGCACCATGGTCGGATTGACCGGGACCACCATCGGCATGATTCGAGCCTTCCAGGCTATGGCCCACGCTGGGGCCCCCGACGCCGGGGAGCTGGCCCGGGGCATCTCCGAGGCTCTGATCAACACCGCCGGCGGCCTCTTCAACGGCATCGGCGGCATCGTGGCCAACAACTACTTTATGAACAAGGTCTCCCAGTTCCAGTTCGGAACCGATGAGGCGGTCTACGAAATGACCCAACTCTTGGTGATAGGAGAAAAATAACATGGCGGTGAAGATGAAACGTCGGGCCAGGATCATCCTGGATATGACCCCGATGGTTGACATCGCCTTCCTGCTGGTGATCTTCTTCATGTCCACCTACCATGCCAGGCCGCCGACCACGGTCAGCGTAGAGTTGCCGGACTCAAGGTCGCCCTTCAAGGTGCCCGAGTCCAACGTCATGGTGATCAACGTGCTCAATCCGGACCAGGCCAAAGAGCTGGCTGACAGCATCGGTCCCACCAGTTTGCTGGCCCTGATCAACGATATCCGTGAGGTCTCGTCCGAGCCCGACCTCTCGGTGGAAGGTCTAAAGGCCAGAGGGACCATTATCTCCCTGGGCTCCCTGGAACTGCTTAAAGACGTGGTGGGGGCACCGGGAAAACCGCTGTCACGGGGCCGGGCGGCCGAGCTGGCCATCAAGGAGGTGCAGCGGCCGGGCAACTTCATCAATCGGGCGGCCAAACAGGAGACGGCCTCGATTACCCCGGAACAGTACACCGCCCGGGTGGACAGCATGGTAATTTGGTACTACACCGACAAGGAGGCGGCCCAGCCGCTGCCGCTGGCAGACCTGGCCCGGACCATCGTTGACGAGCGTATGCGCAATCCCAAGATGATGATGGTGCTGATGGTGGACAAGAAATGCCAATCGGGCAAAATGCTTGACCTGACGGCCATCCTACAGAAGAAGGACGTCAACATGCTCAGGTTCAGCCTGGTGACCAACCTGAAAGCTGGTGCCAAGCCGGTGTTTGGCGAGGAAGGGAGGTGACGGCATGGGCGCAGTAGACATGGGGGCCCCCGAGGGCGGTAAAAAGAAAGGCGGCCTCCATAAAAGGAAGGGAAAGCCCAACATCATTCTGGATATGACTCCGATGGTGGACATCGGATTCCTGCTGGTGATCTTCTTTATGACCACCACCCGGTTCCGGGAGCCCCAGGCCATCGAGATCACCCTGCCGCCGGAGAACCCGGAGGGCACCGAGAAGGGGGTCCCCGAATCCAGCGTCATGATCCTGAACATCATGCCGGACGGGACCATACTCCAGAACATGGCGGTTGACCCGCCCAAGCCGGTAGAGGTCGATTCGCTCGATTCGCTGCTGGCCCGAGCCAAACTGGCCAACATCAAGAAGCAGCCCCAGCACATCGACGGGCGCACCCAGGTGTTCTACGAATCGGGCGAGGAATTCCTCAAGCGTTTCGAGGCCATGCCCAAGGACATCCCCAAGACCGTCCGCGATAGCATGGAGCGGGTGCGCGACGAGAAGATCTGCCGGTTCACGGTGCTGGTCCAGGTCAACCGCCTCAGCCAGTACGACAAGGTGGTGGCCGCTATGGACGCCATCCAGCAGAACCAGATCGCCCGCTTCGCCATCGTGGAGCAGAAGGAGGAGGAGTTAAAGCTGGTGGAGGAGGCCCTGAAGAAGGGAGTGGCGGTCAAGGACCTCCGGCCCAAGAAACCGCCGCAGAGAGGAGGGAGGTAGGATGTCGCCTAACATAGACATTTTCCTGCCGGTGATCGGCTCCCTGGTGGGAATCCTGATCGCCTCCATAGTGGTCCTGGTCCAATCGCGCCAAACGGCGGAGGTGGGCTTCGGGGTCAAGGGCTCAAAGGTGATCATGCCCCTGAACCTCAAGAAGTCGCTGTTCATAACCCTGGTCGGCGGGCTGGCCATCGTTTTGGGTGGACTGAGCTACCTGGCCATCGGGGCTTACATCGAGTCCCACAAGCCGCCGGTGGAGGCGCCCATGGTCCGCATCACCTACAGCCAGCTGGGGGCGCCGCCGTCCCTGACGGGCTCCTCGGTGGAGCAGGTCCAAGTGGCCGGGGCGGCCGGGGCGGCCCCGACGGTGGGCATTCCTACGCCGGTACCCGACGACCAGGCGGTGGATGAAGCCGCGGCCACCCAGTCGGAGCTGGGTGCCATCTCGGCCGGAGCCGCCACCTCGGGCGATATGGGGGCAACCGGCGCCATGGTGGTGGACGCGGCCATACCCGACCGGACCGCCTTCGTGGCGGTGGAAAAGAACCCGGAGGTCATCCGACATGCTAAGGTGGAGTATCCGGAAATAGCCAAGCGGGCCCAGGCCGAGGGTCGGGTCTATCTGCAGCTGCTACTGGACATCGATGGGCGAGTGATGCGGGTGGAACTGGCCAAGAGCTCCGGCAATCCGGTGCTGGACGAGGCCGCACTGGAGGCCGGCAAGACCGTGCTCTTCACCCCAGCCATCGCCCCGGGAGGCAAGGCCACCAGGGTTTGGGTCATGTATCCGATCACCTTCAGCCTCAAGAACCAGTAAATCCGGTTAAAATCGCCCCGAACGACCATCCCACGGCAGGCTCGGGAATCGCTCGGGGCTTTTCTATGCATCAAAAAGGAGGGATCATGAAGAACGGGTTATCGATCGTTGTGGCCATCGTCCTGGCCATCGGTTTGGCCGCCTGCCAGCAGGAGGAGGCCGCCAAGCAGCAGGCTGGAAGCCAGACTTCGGCCGCCCAGCCGGACATGCAGAAGATCATGGAAAAGCCGACCGTAATCCTGGATACAGATTTCGGGCAGATCGAGATCGAACTGTACCCCAAGGACGCTCCCAAGACGGTCACCAACTTCGTCAACAAGGTTTTGGCCAAGGAGTTCGACGGCACTACCTTCCATCGTTTGGTGCCCGGCTTCGTCATCCAGGGCGGCGACCCGCTGTCCAAGGACAACGACCCGGCCAACGATGGCTTCGGCGGGGAGAGGATGGACGCCGAGCCGCGCAAGCTATCCAACCTGCGGGGGACGGTCTCCATGGCTTCGTCGTCCCGGATGCAGCCCATCGACAGCCAGTCCGACATGCAGTTCTTCATCAACCTGGACGACAAATGCGCCCGGCTGGACGCCATGGGATTCATCCCCTTCGGCAAGGTGGTGGCGGGAATGGACGTGGTGGACAAGATCGCCAAGCAGCCGCGGGATGCCAGGGACCGGCCGCTGAAGAACGTGACCATCAAGTCGATCACCATAAAAATGCCGTAGCTTGGCCGCTTTAAAAGCGTAGGGGCCGGTCGAGGTCCGGCCCTTTTTCTTGGCCCGGACGGACGGCAGCCCGTCAGGAGCGGGACAAGGGGCAGATGGGAGGTCAGCCCTGCCTGCGGTGGGGGATGCGATAGCGGGACAGCAGCCGGTAGACCTGCTGTCGGGGGATGCCCAGCTCTCGGGCAGTGGCGCTGATGTCTCCCTGGCAGCGGTCCAACGCCTGTCGCAGCATCTGCTCCTCTAGCTGCTGGCGGGCTTGCTTCAGCTTGAGGGAAAGCCCGGACGCTGTCGGGGCCTGGCCCTCAAGCTGGCCCGGCTGGGGAGGAACCTCCAGCTCCAGATGCCCAGCCTCCAGGCGTTCGCCGTCGCACATGATGACCGCCCGTTCCACCTTGTGCTCCAGCTCCCTGACGTTTCCCGGCCAGGAGTAGGCCTGGAGGGCGGCCTTGGCCTGGGCGCTGAACGAAGAGATGCGCTTGCGATGCTTGGAGGCGTAGCGCTCCAGAAAGACTCCGGCCAGCATCGGGATATCGCCCTGTCTGTCCCGGAGCGGCGGCAGGTGGATGGTGATGATGTTCAGCCGGTAATAAAGGTCTTGGCGGAAGCGTCCGGCCTTGACGTCCTGCTCCAGGTCGCGGTTGGTGGCGGCCACCACCCGGACGTCCACCTTGATGGTCTCGCGCCCCCCGATGTGCTCCAGCTCCCCCTGCTGCAGCACCCGCAGCAGCTTGATCTGCAGGGAGGCCGGTAGCTCGCCGATCTCCTCCAGGAATACGGTGCCGCCGTTGGCCAGCTCGAACTTTCCCAGCTTGCGGCCGTAGGCGCCAGTGAAAGCGCCCTTCTCATAGCCGAACAGCTCTGATTCCAGCAGGTTCTCCGGTATGGCCCCGCAGTCGATGACGATGAAGGGCTTTTCCTTGCGCAGGCTGAGCTCGTGGATGGTGCGGGCTACCAGGGTCTTGCCGGTGCCGGACTCGCCCAGCAGCAGGACGCTGACCTCGGAGCCGGCCACCCGGCGGATCATGGAGAACACCTGCTCCATGGGCCGGCTTTGCCCCAGCAGCTCGCTCTTGGATTCGATGATTTGCTGCAGGGAGCGGTTCTCCTCCTCCAGCTTGAGCCGCTTCTCCTCCTCCAGGCGGCGGATGCTCTCCACCAGCTGGGCGTTCTCGATGGCGATGGCCGCCTGGGCCGCCAGGGCCGAGAGCAGCTCCAGGTCGGCGGCGCTGAAGCTCTCGTGGATCTGCTGGCTGTCGACGTAGACCAGCCCGAAGATGCGGCGCTCGGCCGATTGGGTGGTCCATAGGGGAACGCACATGCAGGACCGTATCTTGAGCTCGGCGATAGAGGCGGAGCGGGAAAGTTGGGACTCGGCCGAGGCGTCCTTTACCCACAGCGGCTGTCCGGATTCCAGCACTCGGGCGGTGATGGTGTGGCTGACCTGGTAGTCGGTTCCCTCCCAGACCTGCCCTTGGGGGTTGCGTATCACCCGGAACTTGAGGATGCCGTCCGAGTCGTAGAGCATCAGGAAGCCGCGCTCGGCCCGGGTCAGCTGCATCACTGAATCCATGACCACGTCCAGCAGTTGGTCCAGGTTGAGGACCCGGGTCATCTGCCGGGAGACGGCCAGGATCAGGTTCAGCCCCTCCGGGCTCTGCTTAAGGTCGGCCGGATACTGCTCCAGCGCCTGTGAGACGGTCCTGAGGTCGCTCTCGGCCTCGAGCAGGACTTCGTCGGCGGTGGGCACCCTACGCGAGGGCGACATTCTTGGAAACCTCCTGCCTCAGCTTTTTGATGTCCCGCAGCAGCTGGCGCCGCCTGGGTTCGAACAGGTAGCAGTTCTTTAGCTCGGGCTGATTGATGTTGCGGCACGACTGCTTGAATATGGCCAGGACCTGCCGGTAATGCTCCAGGGCCTCGGCCAACCGGTGGTTTTTGGCGGCGTGCTGGGCTAGCGCCCCGTGTATGGGCCAGATGGTCTCCTTGATGTTGATGCGGTTGGCCAGCTCCAAGGCCCATTGAAGATAAACCAGGCCCGAGCGTCCCTCCTCCTCCAACAGCTCCCCCTTCAGCAGGATGATCTCGGCCGCCAGCTGCTGCTCTTCAACCCGTTGGGCCAGGCTCAGGGCCCGGTCGGCCAGCAGCCCCGACTGGCGGATCTCTCCCCGGGCCCGGTGCAGGTCGGCCAGGTTCTTGAGGATGAAGGCCTCGCCGGCCTTGATGTCAAGCTCGGAGAATATCTCCCTGGCCTGGGTCAGAAGCTCTTGGGCCCGGTCCCACTGGCGCCGCATCTGGTAGATGCGCCCCTGGATGTTCATACCCCGGCCCTGCTCCAGCCGTCCGCCCAGCTCGGCCGCAAGATCCAAGGCCTGCTGGCAGTATTGATTGGCGCTCTCCATACTGCCCAGGGCCAGGTAGAGCTCGGAGATTCTGATATAAGCGTCCAACAGCACGTTCCTGGCTCCGATGGATGAAGAGATCTGGATGGCCCGGTGGTAGCTCCAGATGGCTTGGTCCCATTCGGAGCGGGCCTTGTGGATCAACCCCAGGTTGGTATGGGAGACCGCCAGCTCGAAACTGGAGCCGATGCGCTCCATGGTCTGCAGGCACTTGGTGTGGTAATCGATGGCCTTATCCCAGTCGTAGAGGTGCCGGTAGATCAGGGCCAGATTGTTATAAGAGCGCGCCAGGCCGCTGATGTCGCCTATTTTCTCCCTGATGGCGAAGCTTTTTTGGTGGCATTCGGCCGATCGGTCCCAGTCGTACATCCGGTAGTAGACCAGCCCCAGGTTGTTGTAGGAGGTGGCTATGCCGTACTGGTCGTTCAGCTTCTCCTTCAATTCCAGGCTTTTACGGTGGACCGAGATGGCCTGGGCCCATTCGGCCAGCTGCCAGTAGATCTGCCCCAGGTTGTTATAGAGTTCGGCCTCGACCAGGGGGTCGGAATCCGGTGGCAGTGCCTTGAGGGCCTCCAGACAGCAGCGCTCGGCGTTGCGGTGCTCGCCCTGGTGGAGGTAGGTGGCGGCCAGTGAGGCCATGATCCTGGAGGTCATCACCGGGTCGCCCGGAGACAGGGATAGGGCCTGGTTGAGGTAGTCGATGGCCCTCTTGTAGTCCCCCAAGCGGTCCTGGCAAACGCCCAGCCTCCGGTAGAGGTCGGCCGATGGTCCGGAGATCCTGAGCAGGTCGCTGGCCGCTTTGGCCGCCCGGCTGCTGTCACCGATGAGGAAGTAGAGGTTCAGCAATGGCCTTAAAACTTCGGCGCTCTCGGCGGCATTGCAGAGCTTGAGGGCGGCCTGGTAATGGATAATGGCCTGGTCCGGGGCATGGTCGGCCAGCAGGGCGGCGGCTCGCAGGTGGCATGATTTGGCAAGCTCGTCCTGGCCGGACTTTTCATAATGACGGGCCAGTTCGATGTTGTCCTGATAGGTGCTGGGGCCCAGCTGTTCCAGCAGACGGGCGGCCCGGCGATGCAGCAGGGCGGCCAGGCCCTCTTCCAGCCCGGAGTAGATCCTTTTTTCGATCCGGGAATGGTGCATCCCGTACAGCGGTCCCTCGGCCGAATCTATCTGGACGATCAGGCTCCGACCCTTGAGGTGGATCAGGTCCTCGATCACCAAGTCCTCGGGCTCCTCGGTGAGGAAGGACAGCATCTTCTCCGAGGCGGGGCGTCCCATGACCGCCAAAGCCTGGAGGACCTTGGCCTGGCGCGGGCTGAGCGACTGCAACTTGCGTTCCAGGGCCTGCCTAAGACCGGTGGGCAGGGCCAGGGCTTGAGGAGAGAAGGGGTCGATCTGCCATTGCCCCAGCCGGCGGCGCACCTGCCCGGACTCAATGAGGAAAAAAACCGCCTCTTCGATGAGCAGCGGGTTGCCGTCGGTCTCCTCGTAGATCCTGGCCGTCAGGGGTTCAAGGCCCTCGGCGTGGTAGAACACGTTTCCCAGCAGGGTAGAGACCTCGGCGGCCGTCAGCCTCTTGAGGTATATCTGCTCGGCTTGGTTCTCCATGCTCAGCCGCTCCACCAGCCCCAGTACCGGGTGGTGTTCGTCGATGTCGTCGCTGCGCATGCTGCCGATAAGCAGCACCCGGCTACGGGAGGCGTTGCGGCCGAGGTGGTAGAAGGCCTCCAGGCTTTCGGAGTCGATCCAGTGTAGGCCCTCCAGGATCACCACGCTGGGCCGGGTGGGGAGCGCCTCGAAGGTCTTGAAGATGAAATTGGTGATGGCGTCCAGCAGGCGCAGCTTGGTCTCGTGGGGGGGCAGCTGGGTGGGCAGGGGGTGGTCGCGGATCTCGGGCAGGCCGCGCCAGTGGGGAAGCAGGGTGATCAGCTCGGGGCCGTAGAACGATACCACCTCGGGGCAGAAACTCTGAGCCAGGGGCAACAGTTGGGAGAGGAGCTGGATAACGGGTTCGTAGGCCGAGCACTCGCTGGAATAGCACCTGGCCCAGAAGACCTGGGCGTCGTTCAGCTGGGCCTGGAGGGCGAACTCGGACAGCAGCCGGGTGCGGCCGATGCCGGTCTCGCCGGAGATGAAGATGCAAGTGCCGTGTCCGCCCGCCGCCAGCTGGAGCGCCTGGAGGAGGTCGGCCATTTCCTTGTCGCGCCCCACCAACCGGGTGAGGAAAAGGTTGCGGCTGGCCGCCTGTCCGCTCTCCAGCGACAGGTCCAGACCGAAACCGCGGTTGATCTCCTGGATGACCTCGTTGGCCGAGGCCGGCCTCTCGTTGGGGTCCTTGGCCAGCAGCTTTAGTATCAACAGCTGCATCTCATCGGGGATGGAGGGATCGAAAACCTTGGGCGGCTGGGGGACGGCTCGGATGTGCAGCTTGACCAGTTCTTCGGTGGTGGGGGCCTCGAAGGGCAGGCGCCCGGCGAAGGCCTGGTAGAGGAGGATCCCCAGCGAGTAGAGGTCGGACCTGCCGTCCGGCATCTGGCCGGAGATAACCTCCGGAGACATGTAGAAAGGCGTGCCGGCCGCCTTGAGAAGGCCCTGGCTCCGTGAGCTATGGGCCAGTCCGAAGTCGGTCAGCTTGACCTGGCCGTCGTTGGTGACCAGGATATTGCTGGGCTTCAGGTCCAGGTGGATGATATCGTTCTGGTGGATGTACTCCAGGGCCCGGCAGAGCTGGGATACCAGGCGGAGGCGCTCCTCCAAGGAGGATCCGGTCAGGGCGGCCATCAGGTCGCGCCCCTCCACCAGCTCCATGGTATAGAAATGGAGGTCCCTTTCGTTTCCGAATTGCTGGACCCGCACCAGGTTGGGATGGCTCAGGGAGGAAAGGAACCTGAATTCATGCTGGAGTTGATTGATGCCGTTGGAGAAGTCGGAAAAAACCTTTAGTGCCAGATGCTCATCGGTGGCCAGATCGAGCACCTTGAAAACCCGGCTTTTATCGCTCTGCCCTAATAACTGGATGACTTGATATCTGCCGGCAATCTTGCTGTTGGAAGCAATGATATCCATGTGTAACAAAAAGTCACATTTTTAATGTTTTAGTGTAACATAGAAGACGCGATTATTCAATAAAAAAGTCATTGCCTGACGCCCTAATTATGATATAATAATAACACCTATGGGACACTATGCTTTTTTATCGTAAGCGAAATAGCTTCCTTTCAGGATGTCGTCGCCATGAGATCGGATTGCAGAGTATTCATTAACGCCAGGATACGGACCTTGGGCAAGCCTGCCGGGGCGCAGGCTTTGGCCTGCGATGCATCTACCGGCGCCATCCTGGATGTGGGCCGGGATGCCGAGATCCTAGCCAAATATAGGAAGACGGCCTCGGACATCATAAACCTGGGGGGGGTGAGCGTTCTCCCGGGCTTGACCGACAGCCACATACATTTCGTCGGCTGGTGTTTGATGCGGTCCAGGCTGCACCTGGAGAACATGCGGTCTCTGGAAGGATGCCTGAGGGCTGTTTCCCGGGAAATGATCCGGACCAGGCCCGGAGATTGGCTGGTGGGCACAGGATGGGACAGGAACTTATGGGAAGACGGCGGCATCCCCGACCGCCGCCACCTCGACCGCGTCTCCAGGAAGAATCCAGTGGCCCTTTGGAGCAAGGACTGGCACACCCTGTGGCTCAACAGCGCGGCGCTCAAACGCCTGGGCATCGCCAGATCGACGCCGGAGGTGGCCGGGGGACGCATAGAGCGCGATGGTTGGGGCGAGCCGACGGGCATATTGCGCGAGGAGGCGGCCAACCATTTCTACATGAGGGTGCCGTTCCCGTCCGATCAAACTGCCAAGGAGGCGGTGCTGGCCGGGCGCGGAGAGTTCTGGCGCCTGGGGCTGACCGGCTTCCATTCCATGGAGGGGCCGGCTGAATACCGGGTCCTGCAGCTTCTCGACGAAGAGCACCGGCTGGGACTGCGGGGGACGCTCTATTTCAGGCAGCAGCACCTTGACAATCTTATCGAGGTGGGAATTCGGTCCGGATTCGGAAGCCGGCAGCTGAAGATCGGGGGCATCAAGCTTTTTGTGGACGGAGCCCTGGGCTCGCAGACGGCCTGGATGCTGGGGACCTACGAGAACAGTGGCAACCGAGGCATTCCGGTGCTGGGCCGCAGTGAGCTGCAGAAGTTGGTGGACAAGGCCTCGGCCGCCGGGCTGGCATGCGCCGTGCATGCCATAGGGGATGCGGCCAATCGGCTGACGCTGGACGTATTCGAAAAATCGAGAAAATTCAACAAGCATCTCAGGCACCGCATCGAGCATTGCCAGCTGGTGCGCCCCGATGATGTCAGGCGGTTCCGTAAGCTGGGCATCGTGGCCTCGGTCCAGCCGATCCACTGCCCGTCGGACCTCGATCTAATCGAAAGGCACTGGGGCAGCCGGGGCTGGCACGCTTACCCGTTCGGGGCCCTGGCCCGGTCCGGGGCGGCGCTGGCCTTCGGCTCGGACGCGCCCATCGAGGACCCGGACCCCTGGAGGGCTATCCAGGCCGCGGCCACCCGCCAGCGCATCCCGCCGGACCGGGCACCGTTCCATCCGGAGCAGAGGCTGACGGTGGAACAGGCGGTGCGGGCCTACACCATTGGCGCCGCCTACGCCTCGGGCGACGAGGGCTGGAAGGGGACGCTGGAGCCGGGCAAGGCGGCCGACTTCATCTGCCTGTCGGACGACGTTTTCCGCATGAGGCCGGAGGAGATACACAAGGTCAAGGTGGTGAGGACGGTGGTGGGGGGGAGGACGGTGTATCAAGCATAACCGACATACAGGATAACAAAAGTTAAATATAGTAACAGGGGAAAATGAAACACGACATCCACGGCTCCAGCTCGGCCAGCGCCGTCTACGGCCTGGGGTTCATCGGCGCCGCCATCTACTTCATCGCCCATGCCGCCAATTTCTGGCACGGGGTGCTGGGCATCCTCAAGGCCCTGGTCTGGCCGGCCTATCTGGTGTACCTGGCCCTCAAAGCCCTGGGGGCCTAGCCGGGAGGGCGCGGGGACTGGGCGATGCCGGAGAAGGAGGGGCTGGTCCTGGTGCGGGGCAGCACCGTCTCCCTGCGGAGGCGGACGGTGGCCGATATCCAGCTGTTCCTGCGCTGGCGCCGGCTCGACTGCCAGGCCAATAGGCTCGACGCCCCCTGGGATCAGCCCGGCAGCGATGACGAGTACGCCGCCAAAATGGTGCTGGCCATCGAGAGGGAGGCGGCGGGGCGGATAAGCCGGGCGGTGATCGTCGATTCGGACGGCGCGGCCATCGGCTCGGTCAATGCCTACGGGGACAAGGAGTGCGCCGAATCGAGGAATGTGGGCATCGCTATCTACGAGGACTCGCGGCTGGGCCGTGGCCTGGGCACCGAGGCCCTCAGGCTGTGGGTCGGGCACCTGTTCGCTGCCCAGAACCTGCACCGCGTCGGTCTGGAGACATGGTCCTTCAACCCCCGCATGGCCAGAGTGGCCGAGAAAGTGGGCTTCAAATTCGAAGGGTTGGAACGGGAGGTGCGCTTCTGGAAGGGGCAGTGGCTGGACAAGCTTCACTACGGCCTGCTGGCCTCCGAATGGCGGGACCTGGAGATAAGGGCCAGGATCATGAACGGCCCGCAGGCGGTCTGAGGGAAATTGAAAGAGGCCGGGGGTAAACTCCCCGGCCCCTTCTCGCCAGGCACGGCGCCTTAAGGGCTTCGAATTTTGAGTTCCGTGCTTCATGCTTGGTGGGCCCTCTGGGATTCTCCGCCTGCGGCGCCTGTCCGCCGAAGGAGGGGATGCGCCGCCGCCATATCGCCTTGCTTGACTGCCGGCGCAGAACTCCAAAGTGTTGGTGGGCCCTCTGGGATTCGAACCCGGAACCAACGGATTATGAGTCCGCTGCTCTAACCGTTGAGCTAAGGGCCCACTTCCAACCTCCCCAATAATAACACAACAGCCGCCGGCTAGTCAATATGCCGGGAATATTGACAACCCGGGACGTTATTGCTATAATGGGTCGAAGGGAGGGATACGATATTAATATAGCATCCATGGATAAGTCGGAGACGCTCACCGGGGGCGGTGGGGGAAAGGGCTTCTCGCCCCTGGACTACCTCTTCGTCCTCCGCCCCATATTGCTGGCCCCGGTGTGGACCATGCTGCTGGCCGGACATTACCACGGCCAGAAATTCCTGGCCCTGCCGGTGGAGCGCTGGCGCTGGCCGCCGGAGCTTTGGTGGATGATGCTGCTCTACAGCTGCCTGATGGGCGCCGCCTACATCGTCAACCAGATCTTCGACGTGGAGACCGACCGCCTCAACCGCAAGCTTTTCCTAGTGGCCGAGGGATATGTCAGCATTACCGCTCTGTGGCTGGAGGCCGGGGTGCTCTTCGCCGGTTCGATACTGCTGGGGTTTCGGATGTTCGGCGCCGCCACCGGATTGCTGATGGCGGCCTCGGGAGGGCTGGGCCTGCTGTACTCGGTGCCGCCATTCAAGCTGAAGGCCAAACCCTTCCTCGACATGCTGGCCAACGGATTCGGATACGGGGCCCTGGCCTTCGCCACCGGCTGGACGGCCTCCGGGCGTTATTCCGACGCGGCCTGGCTGGCCTCGGCCCCCTACGTGCTGGCGGTGGCCGCCGTCTACCTGAACACCACCATCCCGGACTACGCCTCGGACAAGGCCACCGGCAACATCACCACCGGCGTCTTCCTCGGCGGCCGCATCACTGTCTGGCTGGCCCTGGCCCTGATGCTTTCCGCCCTGGCCCTGGCGCTGGGGCTGGGCGACTCCCTGTGCGCTGTGGCCGCCGGCTGCTCCCTGCCGCTTTTCGGCCTGGCCGCCGTCACCGGGAGCATGCGCTGGGTGATGCTCTCCTACCAGGCCGGGGCGATGTGCCTGGTGGCCCTGGTGGGCATGGTCTTCCCTCTTTTCTTCGGCCTGCTGGCGGCCACCTTCCTGGCCTTGAGGTTCTACCATAAATGGCGGTTTGGCATGGATTATCCGCGGTTTGCAGATAGGGCCTAAAAGCCCCTGCCGAAAATGAAAAGCCGAAGTCAGAAAATATTTATAGCAACGCTGATAGCTGTCTGCCTGGCGTCCTCATCCTGCCGGGCGGAGGTAAAGAAGGAGGTAAAGAGCATGAACGTCCGTAAGCCAGCCATGGCCGGCAGCTGGTACCCGGGCACGGCCCAGGCGCTGTCGGCCGAGATCGACAAGCATCTTGACGCCGCCGCCAAGGCTAGCCAGACCGGCCGTCTGGTGGCCCTGGTGTCTCCACACGCCGGCTATATGTACTCCGGGCCGACGGCCGCTTATTCCTATAAAAATATAGTAGATGAGGCGGTGGGCACGGTGATCCTGGTCGGGCCCAGCCACCGGGCCTATTTCAGCGGAGTGGCGGCCTACGCCTCGGGCGCCTGGGAGACGCCGTTGGGCGAAACGCCGGTGGACGAAGATCTGGCCCGGGCCTTGATCGGATCAGACCCGGACAACATAAAGGCCCAGCCCTCGGCCCACGCCCAGGAGCATTCCCTGGAGATCCAGCTCCCCTTTCTCCAGCGAGCCCTGAAGCCGGGTTTCAAGATCGTCCCCCTGATGATGTTCGACCATTCCCTGCCCGCCTGTCGCCGGCTGGCGGCCTCCCTGGTCAAGGCGGTGGGAAAGCGTGGGGACGTCCTGCTGGTGGCCTCCACCGACCTCTCGCACTTCCACAGCGACGCCCAGGCCCGTAAGCTGGACAAGGTGGTGGAGCAGAGCGTGGCCAAGTTCGACCCCGAGGGGCTGGCGGCGGCCCTGGAGTCCGGCAAGTGCGAGGCCTGCGGCGGCGGCCCGCTGGTGGCGGTGATGCTGGCCGCTCGGGAGCTGGGGGCGGACACGGCCGTGGTCTATCGCTACCAGACGTCGGGGGATGTCTCCGGGGACAGGAGCCAGGTGGTGGGTTATCTGGCGGCGGGGATCTATGTGACTAAGATCCAAAATCCAAGATCCGAATCTCAAAAAACAGAGGAAAGAGGCCAGGAAGACCAAGTGCAGGGGAAACTGACAGCCGAGGAGAAGAGGGAGCTGTTCCGCATCGCCCGAGCCGCGGTCGAGGCCGCGGTCCACCGAAAGCCGGCACCCGGAACGGAGCCGCTGACGCCGGCCCTGAGGGAAAAACGCGGCGTCTTCGTCACCCTGAAAATCCAGGGGCAGCTTCGAGGTTGTATCGGCTACATCGAGGCGGTGAAACCCCTGCACCAGGCCGCGGCCGAGATGGCCCGGGAGGCGGCGGTGGGCGACCCACGCTTTCCGCCGGTATCCGAGAAGGAGCTGCCGCTTCTGGAGTACGAGATCTCGGTGCTGACGCCGCGGCGGCAGATATCCGATCCCTCGGAGTTCGTTACCGGCAGGCACGGCATCATCGTGGAGCGGGACGGGAGGAGCGGGGTCTTTCTGCCCCAGGTGGCCCCGGAGCAGGGCTGGGACCGGGAGACCACCCTGTCCTACCTCTGCGCCCACAAGGCCGGCCTGCCGGCCGACGCCTGGAGGGACAAGAGGACCAAGCTTTTCGTGTTCGAGGCCGAGGTGCTGGAAGAAGGTGCCCATTGAAAGGACCGCGATTAACGGTATAACGTTAAATCGACCGATATGCGCGACAGGAAGGTGATCGAGGAGATGGTTTCCCTGGCCGAGCGGTTCGGCCAGACCATCGAGTTCGACGAATTCGACGGCCGCGGCGGCTGGTGCCGGGTCAAGGGCACCGACCGGGTGATCGTCAACCAGCGGCTGACTCCCCGGGAGCAGATCCGCATCCTGGCCCAGGTGCTGGCCGGCTACCCCATCGAGGAGCAGGCCATGCCGCCCAAGGTTCGGCAGATCATCGAGGACGCCAGGTTGGAGCTGCAGCCCAAGGACGAGCCGGAGCCCCTACCGCCCAATAAGCAGACAGCGGTTGAGGAAACGATCGAAATCAGACCGACAACACAAGAATTACCCCCAAATCCTCAGCCATTTCGGAATCCGGAACCCGGCCTTGAAGCTGAGCCGGGATCGGACCACCAAGTGAGGTGATGGGAAAATGCCCCGGGTCGATAAAGGCATAGGCTTCGAATGGCGCACCGAGGCCGAGTACTATGGGTACCCTCTGGTCTGCGTGGCCTTCGGCAAAAACGGCCGCGGCGGTATGCGGGTGGCCAAGGGCTGGATAGCCGTCGGCCAGTTCGCTGTCGGCCTGATCGCCCTCGCTCAAGTGGGGGTGGGGATCCTGTTCGGCTTCGGCCAAGTGATGGTGGGCCTGATGGCGATCTCCCAGGTGGCCATTACCCTGCTGTTCGGGATCGGTCAGCTGGCCACCGGGTACGTGGCCATCGGCCAGCTGGCGCTAGGCTATTACGTCCTCTGCCAGGTCGGCCTGGGCTGGCATGTCTGGAGGCAGGGCTTCCAGGACCCGCAGGCGGTGGAGTTCTTCGCTGGGCTGGCCGAAAGACTGGGGCTGGATTTCTTCAGGAGCATCCGGCCTTCCAGCCCAGAGCAGGGGCCATGAACCGGCCGAACAGCATCGAGGGATCATAGGATGGTCATAGAAGAAGAGGCCAAGAGATACTTCAACAGCGGCTATAACTGCGCCGAGTCGGTGCTGCTGGCGCTTTCCCGGCAGCCGGCTTTTCAGGGCGGCGGCCTGGCCCGCCTGATCCCGCGCGTGGCCACCGGATTCGGCGGCGGCCTGGCCCGCAACGGAAGCCTCTGCGGCGCCCTGTCGGGGGCGGCCATGGCCATCGGCCTGGCACTTGGCCGAGACGACGCCCAGGCCAGCCGGGATCCCTGCTATTCGGCGGTCGACCGGCTGATGGACGAGTTCCAGGAGCGGTTCTACAGCAGCCTGTGCCGGGATATCTCCAGGATCGATCTGAGGACAGAGGATGGCCGGCGCCGCTATGAGCAGCTGGTGCATAACGAGGTCTGCAATCTGGTGGTGGCCTGGGCGGCCCGACGGGCCGGCGAGATCATTGAGGAGTATGCTCGGGGCACGACTGGCTTGGCCTGAAGGCCGAGGGAAGAAAAAAGCCCTGCTACATGCAGGGCTTTTTTGATGGCGGGGCCGACGGGACTCGAACCCGCGACCTCCGACGTGACAGGCCGGCGTTCTAAACCAAACTGAACTACGACCCCGACATCGCAACAATTATAGCAAATAATCTACGGCCTGTCAATCGCTGCAACCAATAGAAGGGACAAGCGCCTCGGGCCGATTATGCTTGACTATTGGCTTAAATGGTGTTAAAATTATCATCTATACCATTAATAGTAATCGAGGAAATGACCCACAGAGTAGATTATATCATCGCTTGGCTCATCGAAGACCCCTTTGACTAAACACAGGTACGGCAAGCACTTAACGAACAAAGCCGTTAACCGGTAAAAGGAGGTCAATAATGGCCAAGAGGCGGGTAATCATCATGGGAGCCGCGGGACGCGACTTCCACAATTTCAATACCTACTTCCGCAACAACAAGGAATACCAAGTGGTGGCTTTTACCGCCACCCAGATACCCGATATAGCCGGCAGGAAGTACCCGGCCGCCCTGGCCGGCAAGGCTTACCCCAATGGCATCCCCATCTACGACGAGAAGGACCTGGCCAAGCTGATCGACAAGCTCAAGGCCGACCTGGTCGTTTTCTCCTACTCCGACGTACCCTACCAGCACGTCATGAGCCGAGGCGCTGTCGTCAACGCCGCCGGGGCGGACTTCATGATGTTGGGGCCGCGGAACACCATGATCAAGTCCAAGAAGCCCTTGGTCTCGATATGCGCCGTTAGGACCGGCTGCGGCAAGAGCCAGACCACTCGGCGGGTGATAGAGATCCTGATGGGGATGGGCAAGAGGGTGGTGGCCATCCGTCACCCCATGCCCTACGGCGACCTGGTCAAGCAGAAGGTGCAGCGTTTTGCCACCATCGATGACCTAGCCAGGCACAAGTGCACCATCGAGGAGATGGAGGAATACGAGCCACACGTGGTTCGGGGGAACGTTATCTACGCCGGAGTTGACTATGAGGCCATCCTGCGCCAGGCGGAACGCGAGGCCGATGTCATCGTTTGGGACGGCGGCAACAACGACTTCCCCTTCTACAAGTCGGACCTGGAGATCGTGGTCACCGACCCCCATCGGGCCGGGCACGAGCTAGGCTACTACCCCGGGGAGGTCAACCTGCGCCGAGCCCAGGTGGTGGTCATCAACAAGGAGGACAGCGCCCGCCGCGAGGACATCGAGGCCGTCAAGCACAATATCGCCGCCATCAACCCCAAGGCGGTGGTCATCGACGCCGAATCCCCGGTCAAGGCAGAGGCCCCGGACTCCATCCGCGGCAAGCGGGTGCTGGTTATCGAGGACGGGCCGACCCTGACCCACGGCGAGATGAAGTACGGGGCCGGGGTGGTGGCCGCCCGCAAGCACGGGGCCTCCCAGCTGGTCGATCCCAGACAGTACGCGGTGGGTACCATCAAGGACACCTTCGTTAAGTACCCGGGCATCGGCACCCTGCTGCCGGCCATGGGCTACTCCAAGAGGCAGATCGAGGACCTTCAGGCTACCATCAACGCCACCCCCTGCGACATGTATGTCATCGGCACCCCCATTGACCTGCGTCGGCTGGTGACCTTCCCCAGGCCGGCGGTGCGGGTGACCTATGACCTCAAGGAGACCTCCAAGCCCGACCTGGCTGAGGTCATCAGGAAAACAGTCAAATTCAAGAAATAAGGCCCTTTTCTCCACGGAGACGCTGAGGCGCAGAGATCGTTCCTGGATGGAAACTGAATACTATATTATAATAGTATATCAAATCGAGAATATCTCTGTGTCCCAGTGCCTCTGTGGCAGAACGCCATGCCTATAAACAAGACCGCGGTCGTCGCCCTGGGGGGGAACGCCATCGGGGCCACCGGCAAAGAGGACATCCACCAGCAGTTTTCCAACACCCGACAGGCGCTGGAGGCGGTGCTCCCCCTGATCAGGCAGGGATACCGTCTGGCCATCACCCACGGCAACGGGCCCCAAGTGGGCAACGCCCTTTTAAGGGTGGAGCGCACCTATCCCGGACTGCCGGCCCTGCCCCTGGGCGTCATCGTGGCCGACACCGAGGGAGGCATGGGCTACATGATCGAGCAGTCCCTGCAGAACCGGCTGAGGCGCGAGGGCATTGGCCGCGATGTCTGTACCGTGGTCACTCAGGTGGTGGTGGACCGCGACGATCCGTCGATAATCAATCCCTCCAAGCCCATCGGACCCTACTACCATGAGGCCGAGGTCGAGGGGCTGCGGGCCAGGGGATGGACGGTGCGGGACGACGCCGGACGCGGCTACCGTCGCTTCGTTCCCTCGCCCATACCCCGGGCCATTGTCAACAGGCGCATTATCAAGAACCTGGTCGACGAGGGCACCATCGTCATAGCGGCCGGCGGCGGCGGGGTGCCGGTCTATGCGGAAAAGGACGGCGCTTACGAGGGGGTGGATGCGGTCATCGACAAAGACCGAGCCTCGGCGGTGCTGGCCAGGGATATCGGCGCCGGCATCCTGATGATCCTGACGGCGGTGGACAAGGTGGCCCTCAACTATAAAACTTCGAACCAGCGCGACCTGGACTCCATGACCCTGGCCGAGGCCAAGCGCTTTCTGGACGAGGGGCACTTCGCCGCCGGCAGCATGGGGCCCAAGGTGGAGGCGGCTATCCAGTTCCTGGAGGGCGGCGGGGAACAGGTGTTCATCACCTCTCTGGAGAAGGCGGCCGGGGCGCTGGAGGGGAGATCGGGGACCAGAATAATTGTATAGGGACGATCCGAAAATCGCATACAAAAGGGATGTTTACTAAACAGGCATGGCGCGCCATGTCCCAAATGTAGAATGGAGAGAAGATGAATTTATTCGTGGGCAGCCTTGCCCAAGACGTGACCGACGAGGACCTGAGGGCGGCCTTCGAGCCCTTCGGCAAAGTGGAGTCGGCGACGGTCATCATGGACCGTACCACCAACCGCTCCCGCGGCTTCGGCTTCGTGGAGATGCCCAACGGGGTGGAGGCCCGTAAGGCGGTGGAGGCCCTGTCGGGGAGACATCTGATAAAGGGCAAGGCCATCATGGTCAACGAGGCCAGGCCTAAGGAGGGCGGCAAGCGGGGCCGAGGACGGCGATGGTAAGGTAGGAACACGGAAAGCGAAAACGAAAACGAAGCCGAATTTCCCGCCCCAAGCGGCTGAGGTTCCCGGTCGTTTTCGTTTTTCCATTGTTATTTTGTATTGCGTAACGGAGGCTCTATGGCTAAAAACACCACGGTGGAGGAAGCCCGGGAGGCGATTGAAAGGGATTTCAAGCAGGGCTATAATCTACCGGTCTACGTATACCAGCCCTGGTGCAAGTCCTGCGAGATCTGCGTGGCCTTCTGCCCCAAGCAAGTGCTGGAGATGGGAGAGGACCGCAAGCCGAGGCTGGTCCGACCCCAGGACTGCATTCGCTGCCGGCAGTGCGAGATGAGGTGCCCGGACCTGGCCATCTTCGTATGCGAGGAGAAAGCGAAATGAGCAATCAAGTGGCCCTGCTCCAGGGCAACGAGGCCTGCGCCGCGGGCGCCATCTACGCCGGGTGCGATTTCTTCGGCGGCTACCCCATCACCCCATCCACCGAGGTGGCCGAGGAGATGGCCCGGCTGCTTCCCCGGCACGGCGGCAAATTCATACAGATGGAGGACGAGATAGCCGGCATCGGCTCGGTGCTGGGCGCGGCCGCGGCCGGGGCCAAGGCTATGACCGCCACCTCCGGGCCGGGCTTCTCGCTGATGATGGAGCTCCTGGGCTACGGATGCATGGCCGAGCTGCCCTGCGTCATCGTCAACGTCCAGCGGGGCGGGCCCTCCACCGGTCTGCCAACCAAGGGGGCCCAGGCCGACATGATGCAGGCCCGCTGGGGGACCCACGGCGACCACCAGACCATCGCCCTGGCGCCCTCCTCCATCGAGGAGTGCTTCACCCAGACTGTCCGCTGCTTCAACCTGGCCGAGCGCTTTCGGATGCCGGTGATGCTGATGATGGACGAGTTCATCGGCCACATGCGGGAGAAGATGTCCATACCGGCGCCCGGGGAGCTGGAGGTCTACACCCACCCCCGGCCCAAGGTCAAACCGTCCGATTACCAGCACTTCGGCGATGGCACCAGCGTGGGCGGGGTATATGCCGCTATGGGTTCGGGCTACCGCTTCAACATCACGGGGTTGACCCATGACCCTATGGGCTTCCCCACCAATCGGGCGGACGAGGCCAAGTGGAAGTTGGACCGGCTGAAGGCCAAGGTGGTCGACCATCTGTCCGAACTGACCGAGGTGGAACGTGAGTTCATGGACGACGCCGAGGTGGTCCTCTTCTCCTACGGGGCGGCTGCCCGCACCTCGCAGCAGGCGGTCAGGGAGGCCCGGGCCCAGGGGATCAAGGCAGGACTTATAAGGCCCACCATCGTCTGGCCATTCCCCCACCAGCTGGTGTCCGATGTCCTAAGGAAGGCCAAGGCGGTGGTGGTGGTGGAGATGAATCAGGGCCAAATGGCTCTGGAGGTGGAGCGGGCCAACCGCTCCCACACCAGGATGGTGACCGCCTTGCGCTACGACGGGGAGATGATCACCCCGGCCGAGGTCATAAAGGCGGTGGAGGAGGCGGCCAGATGAAGATACATCCTTCCTATGAGATGCTGCGCCCGGCCAAGAAGTTTCCTACTGTCTGGTGCCCGGGCTGCGGACACGGCATCGTTCAGGGGGCCATCATCCGGGCGGTGAAAAGCCTGGGCCTGGTGCGGGACGAGATAGCCATGATATCGGGGATCGGCTGCTCCTCGCGGATGCCGGTCTACTGTGACTTCAACAGCCTGCATACCGCCCACGGCCGGGCCATCGCTTTCGCCACCGGGGTCAAGCTGCATAATCCCCGGCTGCACGTCATCGTCATTACCGGGGACGGCGACGCCCTGGCCATCGGGGGCAACCACTTCATCCACGCCGCCCGGCGCAACATCGAGATGACGGTGGTGCTGATGAACAATATGATCTACGGCATGACCGGCGGCCAGTACTCGCCAACCACCCCCATCGGCAAGCGGGCCTCGACCGCCCCCTACGGCCACGCCGAGCCAGACTTCGACGCTTGCTCCCTGGCCAAGGCGGCCGGGGCCGTGTTCGCCGCCCGGGGCACGGCCTTCAACGCGGTGGAGCTGGAGAAGCTGATCGCTCAGGCCCTGGCCAAGAAAGGCTTCGCCTTGGTGGAGGCCGTCTCGCCCTGCCCCACCCTCTACGGACGCCTTAATCGAGAGGGCAACGCCGTCAAGATGCTGCAGTGGCAGAAGGAGAATACCGTCAACGTCAAAGCGGCCGCCAAGCTGCCCCCGGAGAAGGTTCAGGGCAAGATCATCACCGGCGTCTTCCACGACGCCGAGAAGCAGGGCTACACGGAAGTTTACAACCAGATCATACAGAAGGCCAAAGGAGGCCGCTAGGGGCTATGGCGAAGAGATACGAGATAAGGCTGTCCGGATCCGGCGGCCAGGGGATGATCACCGCTGGAGTCATCCTGGCCGAGGCGGCCGGGGTCTACGACGGCAACAACGTGGTCCAGTCCCAGAGCTACGGCCCCGAGGCCAGGGGCGGGGCCAGCAAGGCCGAGGTCATCATCTCGGACCAGGAGATCCACTTCACCAAGGCCACTGCCATCGACATCCTGCTGGCCATGACCCAGGAGGCCTGGGAGAAGTACAGCTTGGACCTCAAGCCCCAGGCGGTGGCCATCGTCGACTCCTTCTACGTCAAGGAGGCGGACCGGCCGGGCGTCATCAAGCTGCCGCTCTCCCAGAAGGCCAGGCAGGAGGTGGGCATCGAGATGGTGGCCAACATCATCGCCCTGGGGGCCATCGCCGGCATCTCCCAGGTAGTCAGCCGGGGGGCGCTGGAGAAGGCGGTGATGGCCCGGATACCCAAGGGCACCGAGGAGAAGAACCGCCAGGCCCTGGAGATCGGATTCCAGCTGGCGGCCGGGGCAAAATAGAGGAACCTCTCTTAGGAAGCCAGGAGGGCATGGAACCGGGATAACCTCGTCGCGGCTAATTCGGCTATCTGGGGTAAAGACCGGCCAGTAAGTGCCGACAGGGAAAACTGGGGGAACGTTTTCATGGTTTACTGGATTCCCAATAAATAGATCTGATGGAACGGACGCTGCTGATTATCAAGCCGGATGCGGTGCGCCGGAGGCTGGTGGGCGAGATACTGCACCGCATCGAGGTCGACGGCTTCGACATCCTGACCATGCGGATGGCCCAGCTGACCATGAGACAGGCCAGGGGATTCTACTCCATCCACCGCCATAAGCCGTTCTACGAGCCGCTGTGCAAGTTCATGACCTCGGGCCGCTGCGTGCTGTGTGTGGTGGAGAGGGAGAACGCCATCGCCTCGCTGCGGCAGCTGGTGGGCAGCACCAACCCCAAGGAGGCGGCCTTCGGCACCATCCGCCACGACTATGCCACCGACACCAGGCAGAACTGCGTCCACGCCTCGGACTCGCCGCAGTCGGCCAGGAGGGAGATAGGCTTCTTCTTTCGGCCGTCGGCTTTGACGCGGATCAGGCACCGCCTGAAAAAGATATACCGCCTGCCTTTTGTGAAACGGTAATAACGTGCTACGTTTAACTTAGAACGTGGCACAAGTTCTGGTCGATCGTCAGGCAAAAGATGCTGCGCCGCGCGAAACAACAGAGCATAATCGCTGGAGGAGTGCGTTAGTGGCCAAGGACACCATCATCCTGTCGCTTAACTGCGGCAGCTCGTCGGTCAAGTACCAGCTTTACAACTGGACCCGGAAGGAGATCATGGCCAAGGGCATCGTGGAGCGGGTGACCATCGGCGGCTCATCCATCACCCACGAGGTGCCCCACCAGGAGCCGAGGCGGGTGGACCACGACTGCCCCAACCACGAGGTGGCCATCAAGCTGATCCTGGACACCATGCTGCACGACAGCAACGTGCCGCTGTCCAGCGTCCGGGATATCTCCGGGGTGGGCCACCGGGTGGTTCACGGGGGCGAGAAATTTGCCAAGTCGACCCTGATCAACCAGGAGGTAATCGCGGCCTTCGAGGAGCTGTCGGCCCTGGCCCCGCTGCACAACCCGCCCAACGTCCTGGGGATCAGGGCGGCCCAGGCCATCATGCCAGACGTGCCGCACGTGGCCGTCATGGACACCGCCTTCCATCAGACCATGCCCCCCACCTCCTACATCTACGCCGTTCCCTACGAGTGGTACGAGAAGTACGGTGTCCGCCGCTACGGCTTCCACGGCACCTCGCACCTCTATGTGGCCAAACGGGCGGCGGTGATGCTGGGCCGGGATCCTCTGGAGGTCAACCTGATAACCTGCCACATCGGCAACGGGGTCAGTTTGGCGGCCATCAAGAACGGCCAAAGCTTCGACACCAGTCTGGGACTGGGAACGGTGGAGGGCCTGGTGATGGGCACCCGGTCCGGCGACGTGGACCCGGTGATCATGCCCTTTATCTGCGAGAAGGAGGGCAAGACGGCCAAGGAGGTCGAGGCCATCTACCTCAAGAAATCAGGGCTGTTGGGGATAGCCGGGAAGTACGCTGACCGTCGGGACATCGAGAACGCCATGGACGCAGGGGACGAGCGGGCCAGGCTGGCCTTCGACATCGAGTGCTACCGGCTGCGCAAGTACATCGGCGCCTACTACGCCGCCCTGGGCCGGCTGGACGCGGTGGTCTTTACCGGGGGGGCCGGGGAGATGGGCCGCCGGCTGAGGGCCGGGGCCGTCTCCGGGCTGGAGAGCATGGGTATCGTGCTGGATCCGGAGAGAAACCGGGTGGCCAAGAGCCGCAACCATGAGTTCGAGATATCGGCCGACGGCTCCAGGGTCAAGCTGTTCGTTATACCTACCGATGAGGAGCTGGTCTTCACCGAGGACGTGGTGGCCATCATCGAGCAGCGATACGACATACACACCAAGTTCAAATACTCGTTCCAGGACCCAGGCTACCGCAACCGCATGAGGGACGAGGCCTACCAACGGGAGCAGTCCAAGAAAAAGTGAGGCTCAACCTCAGGGAACTTCCCGACGGCATCACCGCCATCGAGGTGGCAAAGCCCGACGGGTCGCCCGACCTGCCGGGCTTTGCCGACATAGCCGGCAGGCTGACCCTGGACAAGAAAGGGAGCGTGCTTCGGGTAACCGGCCGGATATCGTATGCCTGCCGGATGGAATGCAGCCGCTGCCTGGGGTCCTTCGAGCTCCAAGGGATCGAGCCGGTGGAGCTGTTCTTCCGGCAGCAGCAGCCGGAGGACACCGATCCGGCCCGGGAGAGGGAGCTCAACCCAGACGACCTGTCGGTACTGATCTACCGGGGTTCGGAGCTCGACCTATGGCCGGCCATCAGAGAGTCCCTGGAGCTGGCCAGGCCGCTGAAGCCCCTGTGTCGGCCAGGCTGCCGGGGTATATGTAACGGCTGCGGCCGGGACTTGAACCGCGAACCCTGCCTCTGCCAGCCCAGCGGCGGGGATCCGCGCTGGGACGCTCTGAGGTCGCTGTCGCCCGAGGCCGGCTCCGGTCCCAAGACGCCGAGGAAGGGGGCGGGAAATGGAGGCTAGGCACTACCGGAAGTTGAAGGGCGGCCAGGTGCAATGCCTGCTCTGCCCCCACGCCTGCCGGATCCCGCCGGGCGGGGCTGGCCTCTGCCGCATCAGGCGAAACCAGAACGGTATTCTGGAGGCGGCTGGTTACGCCAGGCTGGTATCCATGGCCATAGACCCCATCGAGAAGAAACCCCTCTATCACTTCCATCCCGGCTCCCAGATCCTGTCCACCGGCCCCAACGGCTGCAATTTTACCTGCCAGTTCTGCCAGAACTGGGAGATATCGCAGGTTGAGATCCCGACGGCCAAGGTAACGCCGGAGGAGCTGGTGCAGGCGGCCAAGAGTCACCAGTCGATAGGCATCGCCTACACCTACACCGAGCCGCTGATTTGGTTCGAATACCTGATGGACACCTGTGCCCTGGCCAAAGGGGCCGGGCTGGCCAACGTGCTGGTGACCAACGGCTATGTCAATCCCGGGCCGCTGGAGGAGCTATTGCCCCTGGTGGACGCCATGAATGTGGACCTGAAGTCCATGGATCCGGAGTTCTACCGCCAGGTGTGCGGCGGAGAGCTGGCGCCGGTGTTGGCCACCATCGAAAAGGCGCACGGCCGCTGCCTGATGGAGCTGACCAACCTGGTGATACCGGGGCTCAACGACTCCCCCGGCCAGCAGCAGGCGCTGATAGACTGGGTGGCCGCCCTCGATCCCGGTATCCCGCTGCACCTCTCCCGCTATTTTCCGCAGTACAAGATGCGGCGGCCGGCCACCTCGGAGATAACCCTGATAGAGTTCGCCAACCGGGCCCGGGAGAAGTTATACTATGTTTATGTAGGTAACGTCAGGTTGCCGGACATGGCCGACACCCGCTGCCCGGGCTGCGGGCGGGTGCTGGTCGATCGGCAGGGCTACCAGGTCCGGGCTCCGGGGATCGAGCGGGGGGTCTGCCGGGGCTGTGGTCGCCGGGCCGACATCATCGGCGTCTGAAGCTTTGACGAATATAGTAAAAATCAACCGATGGGGCGATTATGGCAATAAAGAGACGGGGGGCGGGGTTCATCCTGCTGGTGCTGGTGGGCGGAGCCCTGCTGGGGAGCGCCCTGGGCCAGTTGGTGGGGGTGTTGCTGCCGCAGGGCGTGGTGCGGGACTTTTTCATCAGGGCGGTGACCCCGGGCCTGACCCAGCCGGTGACCGTGGACCTGCTGGTGCTGACCCTGACCCTGGGGTTCACCTTGAAGCTGAACATCGTGGCCCTTTTAGGGGTGGTGCTGGCCGCGTACCTCCTGAAATGGATGTGAGCCGTAAGGTTTGGGGCTGCATTGGTGCCGGGTGCCTTATTCGGGCCTTGGACGTATGAAGCCGGCTGGGGAACCGGGCGTCAGGCTGGCACGGCAGGTGGCTGGCTTCTGCCGGTCGCACTCTTTACTGGACAGGGGCGATCGGGTGCTGGTGGCGGTCTCCGGGGGGCCAGACTCGGTGGCCCTGTTGGACCTGCTATGCCTAATGGGAAAGGATCTCGATCTGGGCATCGGCGTGGCCCATCTCAACCATGGGCTGAGGGGCGGGGAGTCAGACCAAGAAGAACGATTCGTCAGGAGACTGGCCAGGGGGCGGGGGCTACCATTTTACACCAAGAGATTGGACATCTTCCGCCAGGCCCGGAGGGAGAGGTTATCGTTGGAGACTGCGGCCAGAGAGGCCAGAATGGCTTTTCTGGCGGCCGTGGCCCAAAAAAACGGCTTTGGGAAAATCGCCACCGGCCACACCCTCGACGACCAGGCCGAAACGGTGCTGATGCACCTGATCCGCGGCGGCGGCGGCGATGGGCTGTGCGGCATACCGGTGAGGAACGGAAGATTCATCAGGCCGCTTTTGGGGACCGGCCGCAGGGAGGTGATGGACTACCTAGAGGCCCGGGGTTTGGAATCCAAAACCGATAGCAGCAATGCCAGGGCCGATGTTTTTCGCAACCGGGTCAGGCTGGAGCTGATGCCCCTGTTGAGAAGCTACAATCCGAGGATCGAGGAAGCGCTAGCCCGGACAGCAGAAGTCCTGGCCGGCGATCGGGAGGTTTTGACCGAGGTCGCGGCCGAGGCGGCCTCCAGGAGCCTGAGGGAGGGCAAATCTTCATTGTCTATTGATTTACAGGTATTTAAGAGTTATAATAAAGGATTACGTAGAATCATTTTAAGATGGTGCTGTGCCCGGCTTTTAGGGCCGGGAAAGACGCCTGATTTTCGTTCGACGGAGAGGGCGCTGTCTCTGGCGGAATCAGGTAGGGTGGGACAGAAGACGCCGCTGGCCAGGGGGCTATGGGCCTGGATCGGCTATGGTTGCCTGCACATCGGCCAAGCTATAGCCCGTCCCAGGGCCAAAGCCAGGGGCAGGAAACCGCTGAAGGTGCCGGGTTCTGTTAAATGGGGCCGATGGATGATAGGCTGTTCGCTTCTGGAACAGTGCCCGGCCTCTCGGTCATCTTTCGACAAGAATGTTGCCTTATTCGACCTGGACGGGCTGGGGAGACGCAGGCTTTATATTGGCCCGTCCAGTCCCGGGCTAAGGATAAGGCCCTTCGGCACCGGAGGCACCAGGAAGGTCCAAGACATCATGGTTGACTCCAAGATCCCCAGACAGGAGCGGCCAAGCTGGCCGGTTGTCTATTCCGGCGGGCAGCCGATATGGCTGGCCGGGGTAAGGCGCTCCGACGTGGCCCCGCTCACCAACAAAACCAGGAAGGTCATCAGATTGGAGATTAAGAAGGCATGAAGGACAGCGACTTCAAGGTTCTCATCTCCCGGCGGCGGCTGGAGGCCAGGATCAAACAGCTGGGCAGGGACATCTCCCGCGATTATCGGGGGAAGAGGCCGGTGCTGGTGGGAGTGCTGCGGGGGGCCTTCGTCTTCTTGGCCGACCTGTTGCGCAGCATCGACGTCCCAATTGAAGTGGACTTCATCTCGGTGGGTAGCTACGGGGACGCCAAGTTGTCCTCCGGGGTGGTTCGCCTTTTGCAGGATTTGAACACTAACATCAGGGGGAGGCACGTTATCCTGGTGGAGGACATCGTAGACACCGGGGTCACCCTATCCTATCTGACGCACAATCTGAGGACCCGCCATCCCAAAAGCCTGGAGATCTGCACCCTGCTGGACAAGCACCAAAAGCGCAAGGTCCATGTTCCCCTGAAGTATGTGGGCTTTCGCATCCCGGACAGGTTCGTGGTGGGCTACGGGCTGGACTACGCTCAGCAGCACCGAAACATTCCCTATATCAGCTGGGTTAAGGAGGGTTAGATGGCCAACGGGACGAACCGCAAGCGCCGCATGGGCAAGATGCCATCGACTCCGGGCTTCGGCTCCGGGGCCCGAACCTTGCTTTTCTGGCTGGTGCTGGTGATGCTGGCCATCACCCTCTACAACCTATTCTCCGGCCGCCGGGAGCGCACCGAGGACATCGTCTACAGCCGGTTCCGCGAGGAGCTGAACGCCGGCAACATCAGCCAGGTGGTCTTCACCGGACGGCAGGTAAAGGGCGCCTACAAGGAGCCGCGCATCCGGGTCCAGCAGGGGGCCAGGGTGGAGTACACCAAGTTCAAGACCTATCTGCCCATCGAGGACCCGGGGTTGATAGCCGAGCTGGAGAGCCGGGAGGTGCAGATCAAGGCCGAGAGCACCGAGCCAAGCCTGTTCGTCACCATCCTCACCCAGTGGGGCTTCATCATCGTCATCGTGGTGCTGTGGGTCGTCTTCATGAGGCAGATGCAGGGCGGCCAGAAGGGGGTGTTCACCTTCGGCAAGAGCCGGGCCCGGCTGATGGAGGACCGCACCAAGGTCACCTTCAGCGACGTGGCCGGGGCCGACGAGGCCAAGGAGGACCTCAGGGAGATCATCGACTTCCTCAAGGAGCCCAAGAAGTTCACCCGTTTGGGGGGGAAGATCCCCAAAGGGGCCCTGCTGCTGGGGCCGCCGGGCACCGGCAAGACCCTGCTGGCCCGGGCGGTGGCCGGGGAGGCCGGGGTGCCCTTTTTCACCATCTCCGGCTCAGACTTCGTGGAGATGTTCGTCGGCGTCGGGGCGGCCCGGGTGCGCGACCTTTTCGAGCAGGGAAAGCGCAGCGCCCCCTGCATCATCTTCATCGACGAGATCGACGCCGTGGGGCGACATCGGGGGGCCGGCCTGGGGGGGGGACACGACGAGCGGGAACAGACCCTCAATGCCCTTCTGGTAGAGATGGACGGCTTCGCCGGCAACGAGGGCATCATCATCATCGCCGCCACCAATCGGCCGGACGTGCTGGACCCGGCCCTGCTGAGGCCGGGGCGGTTCGATCGGGTGATCGTGGTGGACCGGCCGGACATCAACGGCCGGGAGGGCATCCTCAAGGTACACACCAAGAACAAGCCACTGGCCGAGGGGGTGGACCTGAAGGTGCTGGCCCGCAGCACCCCCGGCTTCTCCGGGGCCGACATCGCCAACATGGTCAACGAGGCCGCCCTGCTGGCCGCCCGGCGAAACCACGCCAAGGTCCAGATGGACGACTTCGAGGACGCTAAGGACAAGGTGCTGATGGGGGCGGAGCGCAAATCGATGGTCATCTCCGACGAGGAGAAGCGGATGACCGCCTACCACGAGGCCGGACACACTTTGGTCACCAAGCTCATCCCCGGCACCGATCCCATCCACAAGGTGTCCATCATCCCCCGGGGCCGGGCGCTGGGGGTGACGGTTTCTTTGCCCATCGACGAGAAGCACAATTATTCTCGAACCTGGTGCCTGGACCGGATGGCCACTATGCTGGGTGGCCGCTCGGCCGAGCTTCTGGTGTTCGGCGACCTGTCCACCGGCTCGGGCAACGATATCGAGCAGGCCACCGAGCTGGCGCGGAAGATGGTCTGCGAATGGGGCATGAGCTCCAGGATAGGCCCCATTACCTGGGGCAAGAAGGAGCAGGAGATCTTTCTAGGCCGGGAGTTCGCCACCCACCGTGACTTCTCGGAGCAGACGGCCCAGGCCATCGACCGGGAGATAAAATCCCTGGTGGACAACGCCAGCAAGCGGGCCACCGCCCTGCTCAAGAAGAACATCAACACCCTCCACTCACTGGCCAAGGCCCTGCTGGAGAACGAGTCGCTGGACGGAGACGAGGTTGACAGGATCATCAAGGGGGAGCCCATCCCGGGGAAGACGAAAACGAATGGGAATGAGAAAGCCCAGTAAGAAAAGAGCCCGCCGGGCAGAAGTCGATCAGCCGAGGGTGAAGAGGGCGGTCCGCGAGCTGCTCCTGGCCATCGGCGAGGACCCCAAGCGCGAGGGGCTCCGGGAGACGCCCTGCCGGGTGGCCCGGATGTACCAGGAGCTTTTCGCCGGCATGGGGCACGACCCAGCCTCGGAGCTTAAAGTATACCACGCCAAGAACGAGGACGAGATGATCCTGGTCAAGGACATCGTCTTCCACTCGTTCTGCGAGCACCACCTGCTGCCCTTCTTCGGGCGCGTCCACATCGCCTACATCCCCAGGCAGAACCGGATAACCGGGTTCTCCAGCCTGGTGCGGGTGGTGGAATCCATGTCGCACCGGCTCCAGCTGCAGGAGCGGCTGACGGCCGACATCGCCGACATGCTGGTGGCCAAGCTCAGGCCGCTAGGCCTGTTGGTGGTGGTGGAGGCCGAGCACCTGTGCCTGACCATGCGCGGGGTCAAGAAGCCAGGCTCGCGGGTGGTGACCTCGGCCATCCGGGGGGGCATGAAGCGGGAGTCCACCCGCCTGGAGGCCCTGGCCCTAATAAAGGAACGCCAGGGCGTTTGAAACGATGGGGGCCGGTTAATTGGCTGATAAGATGATCGCCCGTCTGCCGGTGAGGTGCATCGAGGATGCCCGCCGGGCGGTGAGGGACACTGGGGCCGACGATTTCTGCATCGAGCTGATGGCCCCCAAGGCCCTGGGGCTCTGCCTCAAACTTTCTGGGGTGAAGATGCCGGCGGCCAACATCCTCAAGCAGGAGATGCTGGCCTGCGGCGGCGACGCCGCGGTGCACCGGGGGGTGATAGACGGCTCGGCCAAGACTTCCGAAGTGGTTCTGATGGGCAACGTCAAGCAGGCCCTCCGGGTGTCCCAAAAGTTAAAGGGCCAGCCGTTCGGGCTGAAGAGGATCGCCGCCGAGCTCGAGGATTACTGCCAGTCGATCTTGGATCCCAAACCACCGTCTTGGTGCTGCCGGGAGCACGTTTTTGACTTCTCACAAGGCCCGGTCATTATGGGCATCCTCAATGTCACCCCGGATTCGTTCTCCGACGGCGGAAGGTATGCCGACCCCCGAAGGGCCATCGAGCACGGACTGGAGATGGCCGAGCAGGGGGCGGATATCATCGATATCGGCGGCGAGTCCACCCGGCCCGGGGCCGAGCCGGTACCCGAGGACGAGGAGCTGAAGCGGGTGCTGCCGGTGGTTGAGGCCCTGTCCTCAAAGCTCAAGATACCGATCTCCATAGATACCTACAAGTCCAGGATAGCGGAGAGGGCCTTGAAGGCCGGAGCCTCCATCATCAACGATATCTCGGGGTTGGGTTTCGATCCCATGCTGGCCAAAACGGCGGCCAGTCACCGGTCCGGCCTGGTGCTGATGCACATCCAGGGGAGCCCCCGTAACATGCAGGACGACCCGCATTATGAGGAAGTTGTGTCCGAGGTGAGGCTCGGGCTGGCCTCCGCCATGGAGCAGGCAATCAAAGAGGGGGTGGAGCCCGAGAAGATAGCGTTGGACCCGGGTATCGGGTTCGGGAAGAATCTGGAGCATAACCTGAAACTGCTGAATAACCTTAAAAGCCTGGCTATGCTGGGGAGGCCCATCGCCGTCGGGGCCTCGCGGAAATCCTTCATCGGAAGGCTGGGCGGCGGGGAGAGCCCGCGGGATAGGCTTCCCGGGAGCTTGGCGGCCGCGGTGGCGGCGCTGAAGAACGGAGCCAATATACTCAGGGTACACGACGTGTCCGAGACCAGGCAGGCGCTGACGGTGGCCCGGGCCATCTGGGGGGCGGCCTGGTGAAGCTGTTGGCCTTCTCCTTCCATCTCCCCGGGCCGCTTTCCTTCATCCGGGTGGGGGCGCTGGACATCCTGGACGTGCTCCTGGTGTCCTACATCATCTATCGGGTGCTTCATCTAATGAAGGGAACCCGGGCCATGCAGATGCTCTTCGGCATCCTGCTGCTGGTGCTGATGGCGGTGCTGGCCAAGCTCTACCGCCTGCCGGGGACCTCCTGGATAATCGACAGCATCCGCGCGGTGTGGGTGGCGGCCTTCGTCATCCTGTTCCAGCCGGAGATACGCAACGCCCTGACCCAGCTGGGACGCAACCGGTTCCTGGGGATCTTCCTGGGGGCCGACGCCCGCAGCATCGAGCAGGCGGCCGAGGCCTGCCGCCTGTTGGCCGAGAGGGGGGCCGGAGCCATCATCGTCTTCGAGAAGAACGATGGGCTGAAGAACTATGTCGAGACCGGGACCGAGGTGGGGGCCAAGGTCTCCAGCCAGCTGTTGGTCACCATCTTCGCCACCGAAGGGCCGCTGCACGACGGGGCGGTTGTCATCCGGGGAGACACCATCGCGGCTGCTGGGTGCACCCTGCCCATCTCCCAGGATCAGTCGCTGGCCGCCGAGTATGGGATGAGGCACCGGGCGGCGGTGGGCCTGTCCGAGGAGACCGATGCCGCGGTGGTGGTGGTCTCCGAGGAGCGGCAGAGCCTGTCCCTGGCCCGCTACGGCCGGCTCCATCAGGTCAAGGACATCATGGAGCTCAAGGCCAGGCTGCATAAGGCCCTTCACGCCAAATCCGACAAGAAGGAAAAGCATGACGTCTAGGGGACGGCCTAGGCAGGCAAGCAAACATTACTCTATATACTAATAGGATGAATCCATGAAGATCGGACCGTTCACCTTTGACCGCGAAAGAGGGGTTCGCATTGCCGTCGGCTTCGGTGTTTTCCTGACGGCCTTCATCGTCTACCTGAGGACGATGGCGGCCACCACCTCCTTCTGGGACTGCGGGGAGTTCATCGCCATCTCCAACATCCTGGGGATACCACACCCGCCCGGCTACCCGCTCTACGCCGTCGTCGGCCGGACCGCGATAATAATCTTCCCCTTCGTCAAAGAGATTGCCGCCAGGGTGAACCTTCTCTCGCCCATCTTCTCGGCCCTGACCATCGCCATGGTCTACCTGCTGACGGTCAAGCTGATAGAGCTGTGGCGGGGGAAGCCCCAGAACGCCTTCGAGGAGACGGTGCTCCACCTGGCCGGGTCCCTGGCCGCCATGTTCTTGGCCTTCGCCCCCACCTGGTGGGACAACTCCATCGAAGCCGAGGTCTACGGCATCGCCATGTTCACCATGTGCCTGACCATCTGGCTGGCCCTGCGGTGGCGGGAGCAGATCGGCCAGGTGGGCAACCGCAAGATGCTGCTCCTTATCGTCTACCTGCTGGGCCTGGGGCTGGCGGCCCACATGACCACCTGGATGGCGGCCGGCCCGCTGCTGCTATTCATCCTGCTGGTCGACTGGAAGGCGCTGTTCGACTGGAAGCTCCTGGCCTGGGCGGCCGGCCTGTTCTTCCTGGGGCTGACCATCCACGCCTATCTGCTGATCCGCTCCCAGCTCAACCCCGGCATCGACGAGTGCGACCCCAGCAACTGGGACCGCCTGATGTACGTGCTGGAGCGCAAGCAGTACGAGCCCTTTAACTTCTTTCAGCGCCGGGCCGACTTCATGTACCAGTTCTCCCACATGTTCCTGCGCTACTTCAAGTGGCAGTTCTCCTGGCTGGCCATCGCCCTGGGGGCCCTGGGCGGGGCCGTGAACCTTTGGGAGCGCGAGGAGAGGCGGTTTTCCATCGCCGCCGCCGTCCTCTTGATCCTGGGAATTCTGGTGGCCCTGGGCTGGCCCCAGCCGGTGCTGGGCTTCATGGCCGACAGCCCGCTGGCCACCATCCTCATCGCCCTGGGCATCATCGCCGGGTTCTTCCACGTCTTCAAGCGCCGGGAGCTGAGCTTCGTCATCATCGGCCCGGCCTTCATCATCACCACCCTGGGCCTGGTGGTCTACCTCAACATGGTCAATCCCCAGCCGCGCGACCGGGACTACATCTTCGCCCCGGGCTACCTGTTCTTCGCCGTCTGGATCGGTATGGGGGGCTGGTGGCTGATGCACCGGGCGCGGGAATGGCTGGAGCGGCCTCTTCCCAAGTTCTCCCGACCGGCCGCCTATGTCCTGGGCGGGCTGATGCTGGCGGCGGCCCTGTTCAACATCAGGCTCTACTTCCACCAGAAGGACCGCTCCAACAACTGGATACCCTCGGACTACGGCTACAACATATTACAATCGGCCCTGCCCGGCGGCATCATCTTCACCAACGGGGACAACGACACCTTCCCGGTCTGGTTCGAGCAGGAGGTCAACAACACCCGGAAGGACGTGCGCATCGTCAACCTGTCTTTGGGCAACACCGAATGGTACCTCAAGCAGATGAAGGCCAACGGCGTGCCCATGGGGCTGTCGGACTTCGAGATCGACATGCTGCGCCCGACCATGAACAAGCAGGGGGACGTCTTCCCGGTCTCCGGCTTGGCCATCAGGCTGATCATCGCCGCCAACGCCGGCAAGAAGCTGACCTTCGAGGAACTGATCGCCCCGGCCGAGGAGTACTTCAAGAAGGTGTTCACCCCGGACTACACCGAGAAGTTCCCGGTGTATTTCGCGGTGACGGTGGGGCCGGAGAATACTGAAAATATGCATGCACATCTTTCCTTTGAAGGTCTGCTTTACAGAGTAGTGCCATATAAAGCTAATGGCCAAGTAAATGTTGATATGGCTTGGAAAAATCTTTCGGAAACATACAGATTGAGAGGCATAGAAGATTCTTCCATCTATAAGGACGGCAATACACAAATGTTACTAGGCAACTACGCGGTAGCTTTTTGGAATGTCGGAATGGCTATGAGAAGAAAATCGGAGGAATTAAAAATAACTGAGCCGAATAAAGCAGAAGAAATGAGATATAATGCAATTAATTTATTTGAAAGAGCTGTAAGAATTGTGCCAGATAAACCCGAGGGCCAGAACCTGATGGCCGTCAGCTACCTGGAGATAGGACAGTACGACAAGGCCATTGCCAGCTTCCACCGTCTGGTGGCCCTGGATAGGAAGTCGCCCTATCCAATCATCCAGCTGGGACTGGCCTTCGACCGGGCCGGCCGGGCCGACTCGGCCGAGTACTATCTGCAGAAGGCGGTGCAGCACAGCCCCAATTCGGGCGAGGTCTATGGCGCGCTGTACAACTTCTACCTCTACACTAGGAAGGACACGGCCAAGGCGGTCTCGGTGCTGGAGGGCTGGCTGGCCAAGAACCCGCAGGACCAGGCGGCCCGCCAACTGCTTATGGAACTAAGAAAGAGGTGATAAAAGGTAGTTAATATATTTGGTAATGCATGGTGATTTCGGACCAAATATGATATATTTTTTGAATGAAAATAG
>CAZFJC010000008.1:0-100842 GCA_964518765.1 uncultured bacterium | reverse complement strand
CCGGGCCTACGAGTACTCGGGCTCAGGCAACTACAGCCTGCAGATCTCGGTGTCCTCGCCTCAGCCCTTCAAATACATCTGCCTCAAGGTGGGCCAGGGCGATGCCGCGGTCCTGGTTTCGCCCACCGGCAAGTACGCCCTTATCGACGGAGGTCCGAACAACAGCTACGGCCTTTTGATCTGGAAATTCCTGCGCGACACCCTGGGCACCCATCACCTGGACTATATCTTCACCAGCCATTACCATTCGGATCACATCGGCGGCACCGACCTGGTGATCGACAGCCTCTGCGCCCACGGCCTGGATTCCATTATTGTGGGCTGCTATGATCGGGGCGGCTCCTACGGCACCGGGACCGACTACACCAACTACGTCAACAAGGTCGGCGCCAAACGCCGGACCGCCACCCTGGGCCAGGTGTTCGACCTCGGAGGTGGACTTTCGCTCCAGGTGGTCTGCCTGAACGGCAAAACCATATCCGGCGACTCGGTGGTCATCCCAGCCGACGAGGAGAACGGCAAGTCCATGGGCCTGTTGATCAGCTATAACGGCTTCAAGATGATCACGGCCGGGGACATCGCCGGCTTCAACACCGGCGATTATAAGAACGTGGAGTCCATCCTGGCCCCGGACATCGGGCCGGTCAATGTACTGCATGTCAACCACCACAGCTCGGCCTCCAGCTCCAACCAGACCTGGGTCAATACTCTCGATCCCCAGGCTTCGCTCATCTCCCTGGGCGACGGCAACCCCTACGGCTACCCCAAGGCCGAGACCCTGACCAGGCTGACATCCGACCCGGGGCGGGATAATTACATCTACCAGACCGAGACCGGGACCGGCGCCGCCATACCGGCCGGCCGGGGACAGGTGTGCAACTCCAACATCTGGGTGGTGGTGAATTCCTCCAGTTATACCGTCAACGGCCGCACCTATAACATCGCCAAGGGGTGGAACGCCCTGGCGACCTATACCGACCCGATGACGCCCGGCGATCCCCTGCTGGGCACGGTGCATCCCAATCCCTTCAGCGGCGGCCGGACCATCGTCGGCTTCTCGGCACCTGCCGAGGGCCTGGCGACGGTTGAGATCTACAACATCCTGGGGCAGAGGGTGCGCATCCTGTCTCCGGGCCGCCTTAAGGCCGGACGTCATGAGCTTTGTTGGGACGGCCGCGACGACCTGGGACGGGGACTGGCCGGAGGCATCTATCTCCTGCGGCTGCAGTTCGACTCGGGCGATCGGAGGTACCAAGCCAGCCGCCGAATAATGTTGGTGCGATAAGCTTCCTTTTGGTTTCTCGAATAACAACCTTCATCAAGGAGAAAGGGCCCTCCCCATGAAACGCTACCATCTCCTGTTTTTGGTGATCCTCTTGGCCTTGGGCTGCGGCCAACACCAGGATCCGACGTCACCGCAGCCCCTGGCTACGGCGGGCAACGAGAGCTACCATCAGGCCCCTTATAGAATCGAGGTGCCGCCCCCGCTGCTGGAAACGCATCCCGAATGGGGCGTCAAGTGGTCATGCCTCACCCACCGCAAGGTGGTCTCCGTCGCCGCCGCCAAGATGGGATTGTCCACCGGCCGCATCAATAATATGACGGCCGCCTCCGATTCCCCGGACGTCTACCAATCGGGCCTGGAGAACGGCTTCAATCAGCAGTGGTCACATGCTTTCATGCTCACCTCCGGCGGCTACTGGTACTGGGGGGACGCCGACGACGACTTTCATGACAACATCAACCAGTCCACCAGCGAGATCGAAAGCCCCGAGGGCTACAAGGGGAAATCGGCCAAGTACTATTATCAGGCCGGCAACCAGTACCGAGGCGATTGGTATTTAGGCTACGCCTGCCACTATATCGAGGACGTCTGCCTGGTGCTCCACACCACTGCGCCCTTTGGGGCCATGGCCACCAAGCACTTCGCCTTCGAGACCTGGGTAGAGAACAACCTAACCGCCGGCCACAAACTGCTGGACGCGGTCAGCGCCGACAACTATTATTATGTGGTGACCGACCTCAAGCAGGCGGTCAAACAAGCGGCCTATTACACCTCGGGCTACTATTCCAGCACCTACGGCAAAAAAGCCTGGGATGCCTACGTAGCCTCTGGCTATCCCACCGCGGCCGGCACCGGCAACTCCACTTTGGTGGCCAACACCAAGGGGATGCTGGTGGACGCCGGCCGCTTCGTAAAAGGTACCATCAAATACACCCTGGACAAGTACGGACAGTGGACCAACCGCTACTGAAGGCCTAGGTTCCGTCCCAATCGAACATGTTAAAAAGGCCCTGGCTAACAGCCGGGCCTTTTGTTTGTGCTTTTACCCTTTAGCCTTGTACCTCTTAGCTGGGGGTCACTCCTCCTCCAGCGATCTGAGCTCGGCGTCGGTGCGCCTCAGGCGCTCGGCCAGGATCCGGGCCAGTCCGGCGAAAACCTGCCCGGCCAGCCGCGGCTCCTTTTTGGCGAAGCGGTCGAAAGCCGCTCGGGACAGCACATAGATCTCGGCCTCGGTCCTGGCCGACGCCTCGGCCGTCCTGGGGTGCTGGTCAAGGAAGGCGATCTCGCCGAAGAAGTCGCCCGGGCCGAAGGTGGCCAGATGGTGGGAGACCCTTCCAGGTATGGGCAGGTCGATGCGCACCTCGCCTCGGGAGATGATGAACATCTCGTCGCCCTGGTCGCCTTGCCGGAACAGGGTCTGGCCGGCGGCCAGCTTCCTCCGGGGCATCATCCGCTTAAGCCTGCTCCTGGTGGCGGACGGTAGATCGCGGAACAGCATCATCTCCCCGGGCTCCAAACAACCGTCCTGGCGCTGGCCGCAGGGTCCGAGCTCGGATTCGATGATCCGGTCCTCCGACCACTCCAAGGCCGAGTCCAGATCGGGGAATATCCGGATGTTTCTCTCCGGGCCGGCCAGACCCACCTGTTCGAAGTAGCGCCTTAGGTCCTGGCCGCTGGGCAGGCTGCGCGGTATGTGGGAGAAGGCCAGGCTGCCCCCCTTCTCGGCGATGCGGCCTCCCAGCATTTCCAGCATATGGGCGGCGGTGAAGTCCACCGAGGTTACCCGCCTCATGTCCAGGATGACGTAGCGCAGCGCCTCCAGCCTGGGTTCGATCATGGTGAAAAGCTGGTCGGTGGTCCCGAAGAACAGCGGCCCTTGAAGCTGGTAGACGGCCATCTGGCCGCCGCGCCGCTCCAGGATAGCCGACTCGGTAGGTAGGCGCCGCCGCTTGGACGAGGTCCTGCCCCCGGAGCTCAGCCTTCTGACCACCGACGACCGGGTCTGGTCCCTGATGAACAGGATGATGGACAGGCCCACCCCCACCCCGGCCGCCGCCACCAGGTTGACGGCCACCGCGGTGGCGGCCACCGAGGCTATCACCAGGAAATCGAAAATGGTCGATCTCTGCCTCAGCAGGTAGAGGCTCTTGAGGTCGACCATGCGGAAGGCTATGGCCAGCAGGATGCCGGCCAGGACGCTCAGGGGAATCCAGCAGACCAGTTTTCCCAGGAGCAACAGGGCCAAAGCCGAGAACAGACCTTCCGCCAGCCCGGAGAGCCGGGTGCGCCCTCCGCTGCTGATGTTGACCAGGGTGGCGCCCATGGTCCCCGAGCCTGGGATGCCACCCAGCAGGCCCGAGGCCAGGTTGCCCAGGCCCTGGCCCACCAGCTCGCGGTTGGAGTCATGCCGGCTGTGGGTGATGGCGTCGACGATCACCGAGCTTTTTAGGGTATCGATGGAAAGCAGCACCGAGAGCGTCACGGCCGCTGCCAGGGCCGACGACAGTCCGCCCCAGCCTATGGCCGGCAGCGCCGAGACCCTTTGTCCAAAGCTGTCCGCCAGGGCGGATAGGCTGGTCGCTGGGATAGGCCCTATCACCAGCCGGTTGCCCTCAAGATGCTGAAGCCCGGGGTAATTGAGCGACAGGGCGAAATAGGCCGCCGTCCCCGCGGCCATGGAGATGATGGGGGCCGGTATGGCCCGGGTCAGCCTTAGGGAAAACATCATTCCTAGCACCGAGACGGCGCCGACCACCACCGCCGTCAGGCTCCACGACCAAGGGTTCAGCAGCCCCTGCCACCAGGATGTCCCTGGGGCCAGGCCCAGGAACCTGGGGAGCTGGGTGAGCATGATCAAAAGGCCCACGCCGCTCAGATAGCCAGCCACCACCGGATAGGGCACGTACTTCATGAGCCGGCCGCCGCCCAGGGTGCCGAATACGAACTGCAGCATTCCGGCCGCCAGCGCCGCCATCGACATCAAGGCCAGGGCCTCCGGGCCGCCGGCGGCCGATTGTTGGGACACGAAGGCCGCCAGCACCGCCGCCGCCGGGGCCGAGGGCGCCGATATCAGGCGCGGGGTACCGCCGACAAGGGGGGCCGTCATCCCCAAAGCGATGGCGCCCAGCATGCCGGCCAAAGCGCCGGCCCCGGCCGCGGACGGCCCCAGCGGGGCGAAGACTATCAGGCCGAAGGCCACCGCCGATGGGAAGGCCACCAACATGGCGGCCAGTCCGCCGAAAAGGTCTCCGGACAGGCTATTAGATCTTTTATCAGCCATGCATGGATTGACAACCGGGAAGGAAGTCTGTCTTAGCCAGTTGTGAGAAGGGGCCGTTCCGCTTTTCCGGAACGGCCCCTTTGGCTTCAGTCTACCGGTTTAGCCTTGGGCTTGCTGATGGAGGTGCTTGTCTTCGGCCTGGGCTTGGCTGTCTTCTTCTTAACCGGCTTCTTGGCCGGCTCGGGTTCCTTGACCGTGTCCACCGCGGCCGGAATCGGCTCTGGCTCGGGCGGCTTAGGCTCGTAGGCCTTCTGCTTCTGGGCCACCTCCCACTGGGCCTTCTCCACCAGACCGATCTCCTTAACTGTCTCCTCGTCTGCTTTGGCCGAGGCCGCCCTGGCCTTATTCCGATCCCGGTTTAAGGCCTCCTTCTTCTTGGCGATCTCCTCCTGTTTCTTCACCAGCAGTGCCCTGGCCTTGGCCGGATCGGTGGCCGGCTTCTTGCCCGCCGCCTTCATATCCTCGATCTTCTTGTCATGGGCTGCAATCTTCTCGCCGGCCAGCTGGTAGTCCTTCTCCAGGGCCTCCTCCTTTTTGTCGATGGTCTCCAGGTCCTTGGCCAGCTGGGCCTTTATAGCCTCCCGCTTCTTCTCCAACTCTGCCTTCCTGTCCTTGAGAGCCTCGGAACGCTTGTTTAGATCGGCCTTCTCGGCCTGGATCGCCTTGACCTGCCTGGCCCTCTCGGCCGAGACCTGCTTGGCGAAGCCGTCGACTAAAAGCAGCAGGCCGTCCACCTTGCCCTTATATGACTTGGTCAGATGGTGCTCGGCCTTGCCCGAGGCCACATTAACAGCCACCAGGCTCAGCGACCAGGTGTCCCCCAGCTGCCCTACGCTGCCCCCCACGACGATGTCGGCCTTCAGCTTCTGGCCGACCCTGGTCAGAGAGTAGGGCTCGTCCGCGGCCACCAGCGCCAGCTCCTTGACGGCCGCGTCCCGCTTATCGCGGGTGACCATATCGTAGAGCCCCCCCTTGGTGAACTCGGCGTTCAGCCGGTCGCCCAGCACCACCCCTTCGTTGCCCGGCGATTTCAGGTCGAGCACCACCAGCTTGATCGGAACGTCGGGCTGGGCCAGCAGCGGCAAGACGACCAGCGAAAGCGCCAGGATAAGCGGAAACGTTTTTTTCATGGCTGCCTCCTCAATTATATTTAACTCTTGAATATCTCCCGATTATGCCACTCTATGAATTCCTTCGATGGTTTATCTATCTCCCTCGAGGGACAACTGACTAAGCGATTCCCATGATATCTGTAATATTCTCTACCATTCTCGTATTCCTCCTTAATTTTCCTGGAAACAAAAACTCTGTAATCGGTGGTTATAGTGATATATCCTTTATCGTATAGCCTGTGGATGTCAGACCTGAGCAGCATTCCGTTTGAAATCAAGTGTGGCCCAGACCTGTCGTAAGGTTTAATATGCGCCGCATCGAGTGCCGGTAATGTTCTTTCACCGCTGACGGCGCATCTTCTCTCATAAGCATCGGTAACCATTATTCTAAAAGCTCCTTGCCCTAAACGCACCCTGGTCAGTATCTCCGATCCGTATCTCTCGGCAAGGCTGTCTTCGGCAATAGCTAATTGGCTTTTTTTCTCCGGGGGTATGTCGTATAGTTTGTATTGATAAAACAATTTTTCAATTCTCTCCCATAGTATTTTCCCATAACCATCAACACTATTGTATGACTTGCCTGAGACGATACTTGTCTGCCAATCGGGCGGTGTGCTCAGCCAGTCTATTTCGTCGAAGAAAATCGGGTTTGTTAAAATAATACAACCAATGATGGAACGCTTTTCGACTGAGTCACTTTTATCTCTAAAGGTATTTATCCGTTTTCTAAAATCCTCAAGCGATGACATCCCGTTTTTTTCTCTAAAAACCTCCCAAGCGAAATCAATGGGAAGAAGAGAGCTTTTTGAAAAAAACCGAGGCCGGCAATTTTATTTATTCGCCCCTTCAGTCGCAATAGAAATGGTGCCCCGATATTTAGACGGCAAAACTTTCGATGTCCACCTGGTTGCCAAAAATTTACTTCTTCAGGTTTCCGGGCACTAAGAAAGCTGTACCACTCTTTATCCGTATTGCCTATGTAATACTCCATAACCTACTGTCCGCTCCCCACCATCTCCCGGGCGTGCCTCAGGGCCGACTCCGTCACCTTCTCGCCGCCCAACATCCTGGCCACCTCCTCGATTCGCTCCTTTTCCGACAGGGGCTCGACCGTGGTCAGGGTGCGGCCGGATTGCTCGCGCTTGGCCACCCGGTAGTGGGCCTGGGCCAGGGCCGCTATCTGCGGCAGGTGGGTGATGCACAGCACCTGGCGTTTCTCGCCGATCTGGCGAAGCTTTCTCCCCACCGCCTCGGCCACCCGGCCGCCGATGCCCGAGTCGATCTCGTCGAAGACCAGTGATGAAACCTGGTCGGCCTCGGCCAGGATGGTCTTGACCGCCAACATCACCCGCGAGATCTCTCCGCCCGAGGCTATCCTGGCCAAAGGCTTGAGCTCCTCGCCGGCATTGGGCGAGATCAGGAACCGGGCCTGGTCCATGCCGCTGGGCCCGGCCCTGTAGGTCTTGCCCCCCCGGCGGACCAATCCGCCCTCCTCATCGGACTGGGCAACCTCCACCTTGAAGGAGGCCTTCTCCATCCCCAGATCCTTGAGCTGGCCCAGCACCTCCCTGGCCATTTTTTGGGCCGCGGCCTGGCGCTTGTCGGACAGTTCAAGGCAAAGCGTTTCCAGCTCCCTCCGTTTGGCCTCCAGCTCGCCCTCAAGCTTGGCGATCCGTTCCTGGCCGTGCTCCACCAAGTCCACCTCGGATTTGATCCTGGCCAGGTATTCGAGCACTGCGGCTGTCCTGCCCTCGGGGCTGCCGTATTTCTTTCTGAGCATCCGGATCAGGTCCAGCCTCTGTCGGATCTCTTCCAGCCGTAGGGGATCGAAATGGATCGAATCCCGGTATCTCCTCACTTCACGAGAAACCTCATCCACCTGGTCGCCTAATGAGGCCAGGCCCTCGACGGTCTCTTGGGCCCTTCCGTCGATGGCTGCGATCTGCTCCAAGGCCTTTCTGGCCGCGCCCAGCTGCTCGCTTATCGAGCCTTCGTTCTGGTAAAGCAGGTGGTAGGCCTCCGCGGCCAAAGAGTGCAGTTTCTCCGAGTTGGCCAGAACCGCCTGCTCCCTTCCCAACTCCTCCTCCTCGCCCTCGGACAGCTTGGCGGCTTCGATCTCCCTTATCTGGAAGGCATAGAGATCCAGCTTCTCCCGGGTTAGCTTCTCCTGGCTGCGGAGGGCCTCCAACTCGCTCCTGATGTCTTGGTGCTCCCGGAAAAGGGCGTCGATAGCCCCCCTCTCCGGCCAGGTCCTGGCGTAGCCGTCCAGGAAGTCGAGGTGCCTTTCCTCGTATAGCAGCGACTGGTGCTGGTGCTGGCCGTGCATGTCCAGAATGGCATCTCCGATCCTCTTAAGGCTGAAAAGCGGCACCTGAGCGTCGTTGACCAGGGCCCGGCTCTTGCCCGCGGCCGATACCTCGCGCCTGATGGACAGCTCCCCGGTCCACTCCAGCCCCAGCTCCTCAATGATCCCCTTGACGGCCTGGTAGCGGTCGATCCTGAACTCGGCCTCGACCACCGCCTGCTTGGCGCCGGTGCGGACACTGTCGCTGTCGGCCCGCTCGCCCAGGGCCAGCCCCAGGGCGCCTATCAGGATGGACTTGCCGGCCCCGGTCTCGCCGGTGAGTATGTTGAGCCCGGGGCGGAACTCGACCTCCAGGGATTCTATTAGTGCGTAGTTCTGTACTTGAAGCCGGATGAGCATGGGTTTTAGCCTAATCCCAGGTCCCTTCCTTGATCCATCCGTCGCAGCTTTATCTCAGGCGCAGGGGAAGCGGCTGGGGGTTAGTCCCTTATTCCTTCATTATCCTCTTCTTTAATCCCTCCCACCAGTCCTGGGGGCCGGTGCGCAGGCACTGGGCAGCCAGCTTTTTAGCAGAATTCGTTCTCAGCCTCTTCCGGCTGTTGGCTATCCAGTCCTTGACCTGCGGATTCCCCGCCGCCTGGTACTCCCTGGCCCGCACCAGGCACTCCAGATGGTCGGCGTCACGGGCTATGGCGGCCTCGAGCGATCCAGCCAATTGAAAATCGACCTTATGACCGGAGATCTTGGTTTTCAGGCCATCCGGCAGCCTGGCGAGCTGTTCCTTAATCGCCCCGTCCTCCACCTTCTCCCAGTCGGCGTAGCGCTGGCCTACTTTGTGCATGTCCAGCACCCGGGTCTCGTGCAGATCGTGGAACAGGGCCAGGGACGCCGCCCGCTCCGGGTCAGCCCCCTCCATATCCGCCAGCAGGAAGGCGATGAGCGCCGTCCGGAAGCTATGCTCGGCCACGCTCTCGGGGCGGCCCTCCCCAGCCAGCCACCAGCCGGAGCGCCGCACCCTGGAGAGCACCCCGGCCTCGTAGATCAGGTCGGCCAGTGGCTTAAGAGCCCCGGTCTTTTTATCTTCCCTATTTGATCTCAAGCCTTCCTGATTTCCAAAGAGATTGATCCGGCATCACATAAGATGCAGGGCCTTGAAGATGTTGGTAAGCGACTGGCTGTCGGACAGCAGCAGGTAGAAACCCTTGAAGACTGCGTTCCGGTCCAGGAAGCGGAACTCGTTGTTGATGGAGACGGCCAGGTCACCGGCCGATTGTCCCTGGGCCAACAGCCCCTCCAGAACCTCCCCCGGCTTGCCGGCCACCAGCTTGGGGGTGGTGGGGATGACCACGAACCCCATCATGTCGCCCAGGGCGTTCATATAGGCGCAGGTCAGAATGTTGTTGGCCTCGCGCAGGGCTGACTCCCCGGCCTCGCCCAGCTCATCCAGCCCGCCCGCATCCTTGCCCATCAGGCAGGCGGCGAAGGATCTCGACTCAGTCTCGGTGAACAGCAGCAGGGTCCGGCCGGTTATTGGCCCGGTCAGCCCGATCTGGACGCCGACCACTTTTTCGTCCGGTGCCGCCGCCCTAGCGAAAATGTCGTGCAGCGGGTAGACATCGATCACCGGTATGTTGATGATAACCTTCTGCCCGGTCAGGTCCGACAGGGCGGTGGCGGCGTGCCCGGCTCCGATGTTCGACACCTCTCGGAGCGCGTCCATCTGCAGGGAGTCGATCTTGCTCAAGTCCATTGGTTCTCTCTTGGACGAAAATTACTGGGGCCTTAGGTATTCCTAGGATGGTCGCCGTTTCGTGCCGGGAACGTCACTCTTACGGGCTTACGGCCACCGCGTCTGTGGGCGCCCCTACCGTGATGGTGCTGACCACGGTGTTGGTGGCGGTGCTTATCTCGGAGACGGTGCCGGTGGTCCCGTTGGCCGAGAACACCCGGGAACCGTCGGCCGAGGCGCAAAGGCCGCGCGGCGCCGAGCCCACCGTTATGTCCTGGACGTGGCCGATTATATTGCCCGATGGCGTCGGAGAGTAGACCCGCACCCTGGGATTGAGCGGGTCGGTGGCGTAGAGGTAGCTTCCGGCCCGGACGGCGTCCTCGCAGTCGGTGGCCGCCGTTCCCAACCAGGTGAGGTCGGTGGCCCGGAAAGCCGAAAGCTGGGTGCCCTCGCACAGGTAGAGGGTATCGCGCCCCGGGGATAGGGCCATCATCTTGGAGCCAGCCAGTATGGTGACGCTCTGCTGAAAGTTGCCGGAGAGGTCGTAGGCGCAAAGCTTGGCGGCGTCGGCGCAGGCCGCTAATATCCGGCTGTTCCCCAGGGCCACCCCCCGCGGCCCGGCGTCCACGGTATAGGTGGCCGGCGAGCCCCAGGCGGTGGTGTCCACCAGCTTCACCGAATTGCCGGAGTAGCTGCTGATCAATATCCGATGGCCGGCCACATCCATGGCGTAAGGGTAATTGCCGACGGCGATTTCGCGTACCTGCTGGTGGGCGTTGGCCGGGTCCAGCACCCTCAGGCTGCCGGCCGCCCCGCCGGTCAACACATAGAGCTTGGTCCCGTCAGTCGAGCAGGCCAGCCTGAGCGCATAAGCGTCGTTTATCCGCTGCATTTCTTCCCCGGATGTCCGTGCCAATACGTATATCCTGTTGGTCGAGGCGCTGGAGGCATAAACCACCCGGTCGGTGGTGAAGGTCGAGTTGAATGGCGCCGACATCTGGAGGCCGTTGCGGTCCCTGGCCGTGTTGTTGATGGTTACCTGGTATGCCCTTTTTACCGCTAGAATCTGAGAGGGTTTGAACTTAAGGACCGTCAACCCGCTCCAGGAGAAGCTGCCGGCGACGGACGGGCTCATGGAGAAGGCGGCCCGGGCCGAGGCCGTGTCCATGGGCTCGGAGAAGGTGACCAGGATGGAATCCTTGAGCGAGGCGGTGACGCTTCCGTTGGCCGGCGAGATGGTGACCACCGTCGGCGGAATCAGGTCGGCCTCGGTGGTGAACTGCCAGGAAGCCGTCTCGTTGCGGTTCCAGCACCTATCGCGCAGGATGGTGTCCACCGTCACCGTGTAGCGCATATTGCTGGACAGGTCCGAGGTGGGGTTGAAGGCCACTGTCACCGAGTCCTGCCAGGAGGTGTTGCCGGCCACCGGGTTCCCCAGTGAATCAGTTAGCCCGACGCTGCCGGATATGAACTGCAACACCGGCTCCGAGGGCCGCATGGTGATGGTGGCGCTGGGCGCCACTCCGCTGCTGCCGGCCGCCGGCGATAGGGCCGCCACCGTGGGCCGGACGCTGTCCGATGAGGTCCCGGTCAAAAACCAGCAATTGAAGGCCGGGGCCAGCCCGTTGCCGGCCGGGTCCTCGGCCGCCGAGGAAACGGAGACCCTGATAGTGTCGTCTGCGGCGAACGGGGTGGAGGGCACGAAGACCATGCTGTTTCCGAACCAGCGAAATGTCCCCGAGGCGCCCGAGGCCGAGAAGGCCGACTGGGCCGTCGACTGCTTCATCGCCTCGCTGAAGACCACGTAGACCACGGTGTTCCTGGGCAGTCCGGCGGCCGAGTCGGCCGGGTAGGCGAAGATCACCTGGGGCGGAGTGGTGTCGTCCCCGGTCCGGTCGAGATCATCCTTCTTCCCGCAGCCTATCAAAACCAGAAAGCAGAAGGCAGAAGCCAGAATAGAACGTTTTATCCCTTCGACATGATTTCTGTACATCGTTGAAGCTCCTCTTTCGATTTCCGCCTTTTGATTTCTGACTTTTAATTTCTTTCTCTCTGCCTTCAGGGCTACTCCCCCCTGGCCCCCCACTTGAGTTTGGTGCGCAGTATCTGGTAGAAAGACGAGCCCGGAGGCTTGACCAGCAGCGCCTTATGTGCTGACCTGGTGATGGTCAGCTTCTGGCTGTCGCCCAGCGAGATCTTCTCCTGGCCGTCGGCCACCAGCACCGCCTCCTCGCTTTTGCCGTGCACCGCCACCTCCAGCGTCTTGGACATGGGGACCACCATGGGGCGGATGGATAGGGTGTGCGGGCAGATGGGGGTGATGACGAACACCTCCATCGAGGGTTCGACGATCGGCCCCCCGGCCGACAGGGAGTAGGCGGTGGACCCGGTGGGGGTGGCCACCAGCAGGCCGTCGGCGAAGTAGCGGGAGAGAAACTCGCCGTCCACCGAGACCAGGAGCTCCACCAGCCGGGTGGGCACCCTGATGTCGAAGTCGTTGAGGGCCAGGATGCGCTTACCCCCGGCTTCGGTCTGGACCATGGCCCGCTCCTCGACCGAATACTGCCCCTTGGCCACCAGCTCCAGGGTTTGCCACATCCGGTCCTGCGAGGTCTCGGTCAGAAAGCCCAGCGAGCCCAGGTTAATGCCCAGGATCGGCCTCTGATCGCCGCCCATCAGGCGCACCGCCCTCAGGATGGTGCCGTCGCCGCCCAGGGCCAGGAGTATCTCCCCACCACAGGCGGCCTCGGCGGCAGGCAGGGACTCGGTTCCCTCGGCCTGGAAACCCTCCTCCAGTAGGGGTCGGATGCCGTGGTCCCGCAGCCAGGCGGCCAATTGGCGGACCACGCCCTCGGCCCCTTGGCGATTGCGATTGGCGATGATGCCCCAGGCCCTCATCTGTCTTTCTTTACCACGGATTTACGCGGATCGATTTTCCCCGTATTTGCCATAGACTATTTACATATTGTATTAAACATCTGCGCCGATCTGTGGTATCAATCAGAAATCTATCCCCTTGAAATCCTCCTGGGAGAACTCCCGGCCGCACTTGCCGCAGGCGATCGACCTGATGAACTCGCTCTGCTCCCGGCAGGCCAGCACCCCCTCGGCGTCCACCGCGGCGGCGTAGAGCTTCTCGGTGGTCATCAGAAAAGCGGCGTTGCCGCAGGGGCAGCGGCTCAAGAACCGCTGTCGGATCTCACCCTCCATCACGCTATCTCCGGGCCCGTGGGGAAAGCCAGCTCCCGCTCCAGGGCCTCGATCACCGGCCCCTGCACCTCGGCCAGCCTGCCCGCCACCCTGGCCCCGGCCGCCTGCCTGTGGCCGCCGCCGCCGAAGATTCTGGCCAGGCGGTCGACGTCGTAGTGCCCCTTGGAACGGAAGGAGAGGCGCACCTGGCCGTCCTCCTGATCCTTGAACATCAGCCCCACCTCCACCCCCCGGACCGACAGGGCGTAACGGACGAACTCCTCGGTCTCGGACATGGAGACCCCGTGGCGCCTTAGCTGTTCCCGGCTGACCGACATCCAGGCCAGGGGCGCCCTGGATGACCTTTTCATGCCCACCAGCAGTTCGCCCAACAGACCCAGGGTTTCCGGCCTCTCCTCGAAGTAGAGGCTGGTGGCGATGTCGGAAAGCGCCGCCCCCTGCTCCATCAGTTCGGCCGCGGTGCGCAGGGTGGCCGGCGAGGCGCTGGCGTAGCGAAAGCCGCCGGTGTCGGTGATGATACCGCACAGCAGGCAGGTGGCCTCCTCGGCTGTCAGCGTCTTGGTCAGCCTTTTGGAGATCCGGTGGATCAGCTCGCAGGTGGAGGAGGCGTCCGGGTCCACATACTGACTCTGGCCGAAACCGTCGTTGGAGATGTGGTGATCTATGTTGACGATCTCCATCCGGGCCGGCACGATGGCTCCGGCCGCACGTCCGATACGGTCCAAGCCGGCGCTGTCCAGCACCACCGCCAACGTGGCCTGGCTCGGAACGATGTCGTTCTTTATCTTCTCCCAGCCCGGCAGAAAGCGGTACCTGTCCGGCACCGGGTCCTGGTCAATTATCTCCACCATCTTGCCCAGCCGCTTCAGGAGGTGGGCCAGACCAAGCTGGGAACCGATGTTGTCCCCGTCCGGGTTGTAGTGGCTGGTTATTAGGACGTGCCGGTGTCGCTCCAGGGCGGCTGCGGCCTCAGCCAGGCCCATGGTGCTTCTCCTCGGCTATCTGGTGCAACAGCCGGTCGATGCGGTCGCCCTGGGCCACCGTCTCGTCGAACTTGAATTCTATCTCCGGGGTGAATTTGAGCCGCAGCCTGTGGCCCAGCTCCCGGCGGACGAACCCCTTGGCGCTTTCCAGGCCCTCCAGGGACTTCCTGCGGGCATCTTCGTCCCCTAATATGCTGATGAATATCCTGGCGTAGCGCAGGTCGTCGGCCATCTCGGCCCCGGTGACAGTGATGAAGCCTAGCCTGGGGTCCTTAAGGTGGTTGGCGATGATGTCCGAGGCCTCGCGCTTGAGGGCCTCGGCCACCTGGATGGAGCGCTTGAACCGCATATAGTTATTTTACCACAGCCGGGGAAGAATGCAAGCGGAAAATGGGGAAATTTGATTCGCCCTTCCGTCTTCCCTTTCTTAAGAAAAGTGGGGACGGGGATGAAGACAAAAAAGACGGCCGACAGTTACCTATCGGCCGTCTTTTCTTAAATGATCACCAACCACCCTCTTTATTGAAGAGAAGGGCCTGGGGAAATGAGTCAAGTCACTCCCCCTCCTTCAACAGCTTCTCCCTTTTCTTCAGCTCCCAGACCATCCGCTCCAGAACGTCGCTTGAGAAACCTACCTCCGCCGTTTTAGCCGATTTGACCGATGGGACGATGAACCTTGGCGGCTTGCGTTCGGGCTGGATGCGGCCCGGCAGGGTCACCCCGCCTAAGGACTGCAACACCTGTCGCGTGGTCTTTCCGGATACCGGCATCACTGCCTGCTTGAAGACCTGGATGCGGCCCTCGGAGTTGACAAAGCTGCCCTCGTCCTCGGCCACTGCCGAGGCCGGCAGGACGTAGTGCGCCAGCTTGGCGGTATCGGTCAGGTAAAGGTCGCAGACCGCCAGGGCCTGGAGCTTGCGCAGGGCCTTGGCCATCTCCCTGCCGCCCGGCAGCGAGCCGACCGGGTCCTCGTTCAGCAGGAAGGCGGCCTTGATCTTGCCCCTTGAGATCTCTCCGACCAGCTCCTCGGGAGGTGCGGTGATGAACCGGTCTATCCCGGCCGCGTTGGCCTTGGAGCGCAAGGCCACGAACCGCTCCGGCTTGCCCACAAGGAGCAGTATGTCGGCCAGGGCAGCGGCCGAACCGGCATCGATCCCGTCGGCGTCGATGACTGCCGCGGCCGTCTCCTCCCCAAAGGCTGCGGCCAGCAGTTCCAGGTCCCTTTTGGACAGGCCGGACCTGGCCCGGGCCGAGGCCGGGAGCTTGGCCAGGGCCTTTTTAAGCTCGGCATAGCCTTCTATACTCCGCTCCGGCAGCCTTGCCAGCAGGGTCTTGAGCACTGCGGCCAGGGCCGCTGTCGTTCCCCCTTTCTTGAGAACGATGGAGTGGGCTGCAATATCGTCGAGCTTGTTCGGTTTTTCGTCCAGAATGATGAGCCTGGCGCCCGCTCGGACAGCCAACCTCAGCCTGCGGCCGAACACCGGATGTCGGTTCGACGGATCGGCGTTGACTAGGATTATGGTTTTAGCCTTGACGAGCTCGTCGTACGACAGGCCCGTCCTGGCCCCGGTGACGGATTCTAAGGCGTCCAGGGCCGCTCCGCCCCAGGCGGCAAACGAAGAGAACTGCTTCACCCAAAGCTTCTCGGCCCAGCTTCTAAGGCCCTCGGCCTCCTCCAGGCTGGTTCGTCCCGAGGCGAACACGGCCAACGCCTCTGGACCGTATTGGTCGACGATGGCTTTGAACTCGCGGTTGATCTTGGCGACGGCCTCATCCCAGTTCGTTTTGACCAGCTTGCCGCCCCTGCGGGCCATCGGGGCCGATAGGCGTTCCTCGCTTTGCAGGCACTCGAACCCGAATTTGCCCTTGAAGCACAGCATCCCCTGGTTAGCCGAACCCTCGGCCTGTCCCTTAACTCGCACTACCCGGCCGTCCTTGGCCTCTATGGTGGTGGCGCAGCCCACCCCGCAGTAGGTGCAGACCGAAGGGATGGACTCCAGCGGAACGTTCATCCCCTTGTGCTGGCGCGGCCGCTCGGTCAGGGCCCCCACCGGACAGGTGTCGATGCAGGCCCCGCAGGAGACGCAGGTGGTCTCGGGGAACGGGCTCTCCTGGGCCGGGGCCACCATGGCGGAGAATCCCCGGTAGACGAAGCCCAGGGCCGCGGCCCCCACCGACTCCAGACACATCCGCACGCAGCGGCCGCACATGATGCACTTGCCCTGGTCGCGGATGATGAAGGGATGGCTCTCGTCTATGGGATGCTTTCCCACCTCGCCCAGAAACCGCTGGGCCAGAGCCTGATAAAGGGTGGCGTAGTCACGCAGCTTGCACTCCCGCATGTCGGCGCAGCCGCACTCCAAACAGCGCTTGGCCTCGGCCACCGCCGTTCGTTCCGAGAAGCCATGCTCCACCTCGTCGAAGTTCTTCCTCTCCGACGCCTCCAGCATCGGCATTTTGGCCCGGGCCTTTTTAGCGATATGGGCGTATTCGCTTTTGTCCATCTCCGAAAGCCTGCCCTTGGAGATGTTGTACTGCCTGGGCCTCTTCTCGACCTTTCCGTATTTTAAATAGTAATCGATCCCCTCGGCCGCCTTTCTGGCCCCGCCTATGGCCTCCACCACCGTAGCCGCTCCGGTGACGCAGTCCCCGGCCGAGAAGATTTTTGGGTCCGAGGTGGCCCCGGTCTCCGGGTCGGTCTCGATGGTGGACCATTTGGTGATTTTGAGGCCGTGGTCAACTCCCAGGCCCGAGAGATCGGGATTCTGGCCGATGCAGGCGATGATCAGGTCGGCCTCGATACGAAAGTCCGAGCCTTTGACCGGCACCGGCCGCCTTCGGCCGGAGGCGTCCGGCTCTCCCAGCTCCATCCTCTGGCAGGAGATGGTGCTTGTCCCGAGCGGAGTCGAGCGACCGTTCTGGTCCGGCGTGCAGGCGATGACCGAGGTGGGGGCGGTCAAAAACTGAAACTTAACGCCCTCCTTCTTCGCCTCCTCTATCTCCAGGGGGTTGGCCGGCATCTCTTTCTCGGAGCGCCGATAGACCAGCATCACCTCCTCGGCCCCCAAACGGAGCGAGGTCCGGGCGGCATCGATGGCGGTGTTGCCGCCGCCGATGACCGCCACCTTTTTTATCTTCTCTTTTTTAAAATCGATCGGATTTCCCAAGGCCAGCCTCTTGAGGAACTCGATCCCGGCCACCACGTTGGGCGCGTCCTCGTTCTCCACCCCCATCCGAACCGAGGCGTGGGCTCCCAGCCCCAGGAAGACCGCGTCGTATTCCGATTTCAAGCCGTCGAGGGTGATCTCCTGGCCCAGTTTCTGGTTATATCTTATATCGATCCCCAGATCGGTGATCGTCTTCACCTCCTTGTCGAGGATCTCCTTGGGCAAGCGGTACTGCGGGATGCCGTAGCGCAGCCAGCCGCCGGACTTGGGCAGTGCCTCGTAGACGGTGACCGCATGTCCCTTCTGCCGCAGGTAGTAGGCCGCGGTCAGCCCGGCCGGCCCGGCCCCGACCACCGCCACCTTTTTACCGGTGTCCGGCTGGCAGGAAGGCAGGTAGGGTCTCCCCGAGGCCAGGTCGATGTCGGCCGCGTGGCGCTTGAGGAAACAGATGGCCACCGGCTCGTCGACGAGAGTACGTCGACATTCATCCTCGCAGGGGTGCGGGCAGACCCGTCCCAGGCTGGCCGGCAGCGGCAGGGTCTCTTTTATGAGCTTGATGGCCTCGGGCATCATCCCGTTGGCGATGAGGGCGATGTAGCCCTGGGCGTCGCAGCCCGCCGGACATTTCTCCACGCAGGGGCCGATGCAGTCGCCGTAGTGGTTGGACAAGAGCAGCTGGAGGCACATCTGCCGGGCGGCGGTGATGCGCTGGCTCTCGGTGTCCACCACCATGCCGTCGGCCACCTTGGTGGCACAGGCCGGGACGAATCCCCGGGCCCCCTTGACCTCGACCACGCAGATCCAGCAGGAGCCGAAGGGCTCCAGCAGCTCGTCGTGGCACAGGGTGGGGATGGCGGCCCCGTTGGCCCGGGCCACCTGGAGGATGGTCTGGCCGCTCTCGCAGGCCACCTGCTTGCCGTTGAGGGTGATGTGTATTTGGGACATGAGCCTTCTCTTTATATGGACAGGATTATTGCATTCGATTGAGTTTGTTTATTTTCACCAATGACTATCACTTTCTTCCCGATGCCAAAGCAAACCTTCTCAAGGTTTCAGCATGTATTTGTTCTTCATCCCATTCAGGATGCTGGTGCTTCACCCCGTCCTGCACGGTTCGGAATGCCATGTCGTATAGCCCCATGTCAATGCGCAGCCGCTCCTCGCCGGTCTTGCGACGGAGGATGTCGAGCTTTTTCTGGTCTGTGTCGCGTGAATCCGCCATTCACCGGCCCTTAGAAGCTGATTATGCCTTTACTGCCAAGCATAGCGAAAACCATTCCAATTAGCCCCAGCGTCAAGCCGATGTAGGCGATGGTGCGGTTCTTGTCTATCAAAAAACCGAACATGAAGAAGGAGCAGAAGGAAATCAAGTCACTGGGATTATTCGTGTAAAATACTCGGAAACCTAGCAACCCCAATATGCCCAAGAAACCCAGCGGCCATATGCGTTTTCCGATATCTTTCATTTCAGAACTCCTTCTGCTTAAAATGGTGACTAAATATTACTTGGCTTGCTCTTAAGTGAAATAAGGTTTATTACCGACGCCAGGTCGCCCTTCGTCCTCGGCCTGATCCACAGCCACCGCCCGTCGTGGTACTGCTTCGACTTTTCGAGAACCTCCCGCACAGCGGCGTTTAACTTGAGGCTGCGTGTTTTTTCGACCTCGTCCTTCCCCAGCACCACCAGCACGCAGAACTTTCCCTCCTCGGGCATCAGGGTAACCAGGGTCTTGCCGGAGCGGCGGTAGCGGATGGTCCAATCGCGCTCCTTTTTCCCCACGCTCAGCTCGGGCTTGTGGCCGCCGTAGTTATCCGCCAGGTATTTTCTGAGCTCGGTCCACAGCCCGGCCTTGGGGCCGATCAGGGAGAGGAAGTCCTTTTCGGTGGGTTTGGCTGACATTTTGTTATAAAAGTTCTGGATTCCCATTTTCATGGGAATGACACCAAGTGGAAAACCTTTGCGCCGGAGTTTACCCTGATGAATAGAAGGGTATCTTTGTGGTGAAGGCCTGGATTCCCGCCGGAGCCTGCACTGAACGCAGTGAACGTGCGGGAATGACACCCAGAAAAATAGCCTCTGCGCCTCTGTGTCTCCGTGGCGAAAGGGATCACCTGACGCTGATGGCCCCGAACTTGCATTTGGCCACGCAGCTGCCGCATTTTATGCACTTCGACTGGTCTATCACATGTACCTTCTTGACCTCGCCCGAGATGCACTTGACCGGGCAAGCTTTGGCGCAGGCGGTGCAGCCCACACATTTGTCGGGTATGACCTCGTAGGTCAGCAGGGCCTTGCAGTGCCTGGCCGGGCAGCGCTTGTCCCGGATGTGGGCCAGGTACTCGTCGCGGAAGTAGCGGATGGTGGTCAGCACCGGGTTGGGAGCCGTCTGACCCAGGCCGCAGAGTGAGGAGACCTTGATCTTCTCGGCCAGGTCCTCCAGCAGCCCGATGTCCTCCTCCCTCCCCTGCCCTTCGGTGATCCGGGTCAGGATTTCCAGCATTCGCTTGGTGCCCACCCGGCAGAAGGTGCACTTGCCGCAGGACTCCTTCTGGGTGAAGTCCAGAAAGAAGCGGGCGATGTCCACCATGCAGGTGGTGTCGTCCATGACCACCATGCCGCCCGAGCCCATGATGGCCCCGGTGGCGTTGACCGAGTCGTAGTCGATAACGGTGTCGGCCAGGCTGGCCGGGATGCAGCCGCCCGAGGGGCCGCCCATCTGCACTGCCTTGAACTTCCTCCCGCCTTTGATGCCGCCGCCCACCTCGTTGATGACCTCGCGGATGGTAATACCCATGGGCACCTCCACCAGCCCCCCCCGGGCGATCTTGCCGGCCAGGGCGAAAACCTTCGAGCCCTTGCTTTTCTCGGTGCCCAGGGCGGCGAAGGCGGCCGCGCCATTGGCGATGATCCAGGGCACGTTGGCGTAGGTCTCGACATTGTTGATGTTGGTGGGCTTGCCCCACAGCCCGGAGGCGGCCGGGAACGGCGGCCTCAGTCTGGGCATGCCCCGCCGCCCCTCGATCGAGGCCAGCAGGGCCGTCTCCTCGCCGCAGACGAAGGCCCCGGCCCCCTCCTTGAGGTGGAACTCGAAGTTGAATCCGGTGCCCATGATGTTCCTCCCGGCCAGGCCCTTCTTTTCGGCCTGGGCGATGGCCCTCCTCAGACGGGCCACGGCCAGCGGGTACTCGGCCCGCACATAGAAGTAGCCCTCGTCGGCGCCGACCGCATAGGCGGCTATCAACATCCCCTCCATAACGCTGTGGGGGTCGCCCTCCAGCACCGAACGGTCCATGAAGGCCCCGGGGTCTCCTTCGTCGCCGTTACAGACGAGGTACTTCTTGTCGCCCTTGGCCTCCCGGGCGAACTTCCACTTGAGCCCGGTGGGGAAGCCTGCCCCGCCGCGGCCCCGCAGGCCGGAGTCGGCTATCTCCTGGATGACCTGCAGGGGCGTCATGTTCTTGAGCGCCTTCTCCAGGGCCTGGTAGCCTCCCCGGGCCAGGTACTCCTCAATACGCTCCGGGTCTATGGCCCCACAGTTGCGCAGCACGATCCTCTTTTGCTTGGCGTAGAAGCTGTCGTCGGGCAGGCTCTTGCCCTCGGCCCGCACCAGCCACTCGTCTATGGGACGCCCCTGTTCCAGGTGCTCCTCGACCAGCCGCGGCATCCGCTCCGGCGTCATCTCGCCATAGGTGGAGATTCGCCCTTCCTTGTCGATGACGTCGATCAGCACCTCGCGGTAGCACATGCCCACGCAGCCGGTCTCCGAGACCTCCAGGTCCAGCTTCCTGGTTTTGAGCTCCTCCAGCAGGGCCGCCCGCACCTTGTGGCCGCCGGCGGCGATGCCGCAGCTGCCCAGCCCGATGACCACCTTGTAGCCAGGTTTATGAGACATCGTTGTCCTCGGTAAATTGTCTTTTCTTTGGCCACGGATCTTCACGGATGCTGAACAATGCCTGGTCCTCAGAGTAAAAATGAAATCCGTGCAAATCCGTGGCCAAATGATTATTTCGCTTTGTATACGTATCTGCCGGTGCGGTCGATGTAACCCCACCGACCGCCGCTGACCGTGCCGAAGGCGTCGGCCGTGCCGCCCGTGTTCACCAGGGCCAGGCCGTTTTTAAAGTCCCAGGCGAAGTCGAACTTCGGAGCGATGGCTTGGCGGCCGGCCTTGTTGATGTATCCCCACTTGCCGCCGCTGACTATCCCGTTTTCGTTCATCCGGCCGCCGGCGTTGACCAGGGCCAGACCCTCGGAGAAGTCCATGGCTCCGTCGTAGCGGGGGACGATGACCATCCTGCCCGTCCGGTCGATGTAGCCCCGCTTTCCGGCCACTCGGACACAGGCCCGACCCTCGGTGAATTCGGAGGCCATGTCGAACTGCGGGGCCACCGCCAGCTCGCCCCTGCGGTTTATATAGCCCCACTTGCCCCCCAGCTTGACGGCGGCCAGGCCCCCGGAGAAGCTGGAGGCGTCCTCGAAATAGAGCCCGGAGACGGCCGCGCCGGCCGTGTCGATGAAGATGTACCGGTCGCCCAGCTTGACCATGGCCGCGCCCTCGGAGAAGCCGGCGGCGAACCCGTACTTGAAGCCTATGGCCTGCCTGCCGTTTTTATCGATGTAGCCCCAGCTGCCGCTGGAGCATACCGCCGCCAGCCCCCCGGAAAAGCTTTTAGCGTCCGAGTACCTGAGTTCGATGACGGCCCGGCCTGTCCGGTCGATGTAGCCGTAGGCATCGCCCTGCCTCACCAATGCCAGGCCTTCGGAGAAGCTTCTGGCGTCGTCGTAGGCCGGGTCGATGATCATGCGCCCGGTGCGGTCCACGAAACCACACTTGCCGCCGCCCAGCAGCCCCAGCTCGTTTTTAACCCCGCCGACGTTGACCAGAGCCAGCCCCTCGGAGAAGTCCCGGGCGTCATCGTACAGCAGGTTGACGGCCACCCGGCCGGCGCCGTCTATAAACCCCCACTTGCCGCCGATGACGAAACCGTACTTGTTCCTGGCCCCGCCCACGTTCACCAGGGCCAGCCCCTCCCTGAAGGGGAAGGCGAAATCGAACTCCGGTTCCACCACCATCCGTCCGGACCGGTCTATATATCCGAATCGATCGCCCGCCTGGGTGGGATACAGGCTGGGCTCGGCGGCCCAGGCCACCCCGGCCGCCACCAAGAGAGTCGCCAGAAAAGCTGCTACCTTCATGACCTCTTCTCTTTACCGGGTTCTGTCACCTAGGGGTTTCACCAAGGATCGTACGACCGGAGCTTCTTGTACTCGGATATCTCGACTATCCCCGGATTGTTCCTGTACGGCAACCAGCACGAGGAGAAAATCTCCCCGTAGGTTTTTCCCAGCCCGGGCACGGTGCCTACCGCCCCGGTGCCCATGTCCCTGCGGAAGACTGTTCTTCCCGTCCGATCGGTGTGGGGGGGGCAGCCGATAGCCGGCTTAAAGAAGATTTCCAGCCAACTTTCCTTGAGCATCCACTTATTATTGCCGGCCATAATGGACATCATGGCGATCGCCGGGGGCAAGGCGGAATGTAAAAACGGAAGACACATGAGGCCTTAAAACATCATGCCTTCCCGGATTCCCTATGTGGGGTCCGTCCTTTTAAAAGTCCTGGAGCGCTTTAGCCGCGCCCTCCTTGGTCAGCCGGCCGTAGGTCTCGCCGTCGATCATCATCACCGGGGCCAGGCTGCAGCAGCCTAGGCAGGCCACCGACTCCAAGGTGAACTTTCCGTCCGGGGTGGTCTGGCCGTCCTTTATCGCCAGGGCCTCCTCCAACGCCTCGGAGATGCCAGCCGCCCCACCCACGTGGCAGGCCGTCCCGTGGCAAACCCGTATCAGGTGTTTACCTACCGGTCTGAGGCGAAATTGGGTATAGAAGGTAGCTACCCCGTACACCTGGCTCACCGGCACGGATAGCCCCTCGGCGATACGTTCGATGGTCTCCTTGGAGAGAAAACCCAGGGCCGACTGGGCCTCCTGCAGGACCGGGATCAGCGCCCCTTGGTGGCCGCGGTACCTGTCGATGATCTGAGTTAATTTTCGCTCCTTACCCTGAGCCTGGCCCCTCCCGGCCCGCCTTCTAGATGTGGCATTCCTCTTGACCATACAAACCCATCCGTCATATTTAATGAAAATTTATTTTAGCACAAGGGTCGGCCCAATTCAAGGCGAAAAACCTTAATCCCGGCCTCGTTTCCCCTCATACGTCGAACACCACCTCCGCCTCCAGGAGCCCGTCCTTCATGCGGATGGCGGCCCCGTGATGGGTCACCAGTTTGATCTCCCTTTTGGGGACGAATCCGCCGGGCAGCTCAGCCAGCCGGCATCTGGCCCGAAGCTTTTCCCCGTCCAGCCGCTCGAACTGGAAACCGGCCGCCGCCCGCCCCTCGCGATATAGGTATAGTATTTCGGACAGCCACCTCACCAGCAGGTGCTCCGGGTCCAGCCCGTTAATTTCGACCACGGCCTCCCGGCCGGCCGCCGTCCCGCCTGGCATCCCCATCATCTGGAGCATCCCCAGGGCGGCGTTGGCGAAAAGATCCTCCAGGGTCCGCCCTCGGACCCGCAGGCCGGCGTCGGCGGCGTGTTCGAACTCCTCGAAGGGGTCACCCTCATGCGGCATGTTTCCAGTATAGCAGAATTCCGCTAAACGGTCAACGCCAAATTGAAGCTTGACATCCGGCCCTCCGTGTGCTAATTTTACGTTGAGATACAAGCCTTTGATGGAGGCCGACCTATGCCCCTGGCAGATTTCTTCATGCTCTCCAAGGAGCAAATACTGCAGAAAGCGGACAAGCTCCGCTCCGAAGGCAAACACTCCAAGGCCGCCGAGCTCCTTTTCTCCGGGCTGAAAAACACACCCGAGGACTTCGACCTGCTGACGGCCATGGCTTCGGCTCACTTGGCCGACCGCAAGGGCCGGGACGCGGTTCTAGCCCTGAAGAACGCCATGGCCCTGGCCCCGGGGCGCTCCGCCGAGATACTGGAGCTGGCCGAACGCTTTTTCTTCTCCGAGGGACACCTGCCGGAGCTGGGCGACCTGGCTTTCGAGCTCAACATCTCCCGGCGCAATTTCGACTCGGCCGTCAAGATCCTTAAGGCCCTGTCCGACCGCGATGTCGACGTCATCGTCTCCAGGTACCAAAAGATCAAGGATTCGCTGGACAGGTACTCCGGGCCGCCCAAGCCGGCCGGGGCCCTGGCCAAGGACATGGCCGCCCTCTACGCCCTGGCCCTGCTTCTGGAGCGCCGGGGCCAGCCGCTACCGGCCTACGACCTGCTGGAGCGGATACTGGCCATCCTCCCGTCCGAGGATCAGAACCTCCAGGATTGCTCGGCCCGGCTGGCTGAGGGCCACCCCGGCCAGGCCGAGGTCATACTCAGGCACGGAGACATCATGCTCCGGACCGGCAAGCGCGACAAGGCCCTGAACCTGTTCGCCGAGGCGGCCAAGGCCGGCCAGGCGGAGGCCGTGATCGAGCGGCTGGCTTCGGTGGCCCAGGCCGAGGAACGGAACGCCGCCCTCCAGCAGTTTCTGGCCCAGCTCTACCTGCAGCAGCAGCGGCCAGCCGAAGCCCTGGCCGCGGTCAAAAAGTTCTGGCAGGCTGACAGGCGCAGTCCCGATTCCTGCCTTGGCCTGCTACAGGAAATAGTCAAGCTGGACCCGTCGTCGGTCGAGGCCAGGCAGGCGTTGGGGGACGTCTCCCTGGAGGCTAAGCGCTACGACCTGGCCCTGGCCAGCTTCGCCAAGGTGGCCGCCCTGGATCCCTCACGCCTGGAGGAGGTGCTCGAGAGGTATCGGAGGATAATGGATCAGGCCCCGGACAACTCCGAGGCTGCCGTCAGGATCGTCGAGGCCTATCAGTCTGCCGGGCAGACGGAAAGGGCCATTTCCTCCCTCAGGGAGATGCTGGCCAAGGATGCCTCGCTTTTGGACATGGCCCTGGAGAAGGCCGATGAGTTCCTCAAGGCCAACCTGGACCAGCCGGCCATACTTGATTTCCTGGCCGACTGCCACCTGATGCGGCAGGAGTCGGCCAAGGCCTCCAAGGTCCTTCTCTATCTTTCCGGCCTGGGGCCCGAGGTCGGCCAAAAGGCGACGCAGAAGCTGCAGCAGCTAGTGGCCTCTTATCCCCAGGACCCCGAGCCCATGATTGCCTTGCTGCGAATCCTGCTGGAGTCGGAGCGTTATCCCGAGGCGGCTATGGTGGGCCGGGAGCTGTCCCAGAGGCATCCCAAGACATGGGCCGCGTTCCTGCCCCTATTGGAATCATCCTCGGAGGCCGGCGGCGAGAACTATAACATCGCCCTGGCCGAGATCTGCGCCAACCTGGAGAAGTCCCAGGGCCAAGAAAAGGCTATTATCCTTACCTTGGCCGAGGCCCTGGCCCGCACCCATCAGTACCCCAAGGCTTCGGAGCTTTTCCTGAAACTGAGTATGGACGAATCGGCCGGGCCGGCGGCAGTCACCCTGTTGGAGGAGCTGACAGAAAAACACCCCCAGGCCGGACCCCTGCATCTGGCCATGGCCGATATCTTCCAGCGCCGCGGGGAGATGGTGAAGATGGCCGCCTCCTTCCTGGCCGCCTCCAAGGTGGACAAGAGCCTCATCCCCAAGGTCTCGGCCAGCCTCCAGGAGCTTTTGAGCAAGAACCCGGACAACGTGGAGCTCCAGCTCTTACAGCTTGACCTGCTCTACCAGCAGCGGCTGCTGGAGAATGCCTTCAAGCTGGCCAATGCCATCCTGGTCAAGTGGCCAAACGCCGAGGGTGCCAAGGCCTACCTCAGGGTGGGCCAGATCTACCTGGAGAAAGGGGAGCTGACCAAGGCCGCCGGCGGTTTGCTTAAGGCCTCGGAGCTGGACAGCCGCCTCTCGGCCGAGGCCGGCGAGAGCCTGCGGCGCCTGATGGAGATCGACGCCGCCAGCCTGGCCGGACGCTACGCCATGGGCAAGGTGCTCTTCCACCAGAAGCAGTATGACGCCTCGGTCGAGGAGCTGATGGCCGTCTGCCACCGGGAGCCCAAATGGGCCGAGAAGGTGATGGCCGACCTCAAGGCCATCGAGCGGGCCGACCCGGTGAACCGCAACGTGCTGCTGGCCGAGGCCAAGGTCAGTTTTTTGCTAAAGCGAAACGACGACGCGGTGGCCGCCCTCTCCCAGCTGATGGAGGTCTCCCCGGAGAGCTTCGAACAGGCACTGGACGTCTACCAGCGCATATTGGCCCGAGACCCGAACCAGCCCAGGGTCAAGATGTCCCTGGCCAAGGCCCTGGTCATCCACGGCCGCAACGATGAGGGCGTCCGCCTGGTGCGTGAGTCCATCTCCGCCGAACCCGGTCTGGCCGAGCCGGCCATCACGCTGCTGCGGATGGCCCTGGAACGTAATCCCGAGGACCTAGAGATCGCTTACCTGCTGGCCAACCTTTATTGCCAGCGAGGCGGCTTCGCCCAGGGGCTGGAGATACTCCGGGCGGTGATGGATAACCGGCCAGATCAGTCCGACCGTCTGGCCCGGGAGCTGGAGAACGTGCTCAAGCTCAAGCCCGATCTGCCGCAGGCCCGCTATTTCATGACCGAGATTATGATCGGGGGACGGAAATACCAGCAGGCGGTGGCCCACCTGGAATCCATCCTCAAGCAGCAGCCGGCCGAGAGACAGAACGTTTTGGACCTGCTGGAGAGAATACTCACCGCCAAGCCCGACCAGGTCGAAGCGCTGATGCTCCGCTCCCGCATCCTAGTGGAGGTGGGCCAGATGGAGCCGGCGGTCGACGGTTTCGTCCGGGCGGCCGAGGCCAGCGCCGAGGCCAGGCCCCAGGTGCTGGCCGAGCTGGAGAAGCTGCAGGCCTCGGGTCAGAGCTTGGGCCGGATCCACGAAGCGCTGGGCACCATCTATTTCGAGATGGGCAAGTTCCCCCAGGCCCGTGACTCGCTGACCCAGGCCGTCAAGCTGGTGGCCGACGGCGAGTCCAAGATCCGGCTCTACTTTTTCTTGGCCGAGAGCCACCTGGCCCTGCGCAACGAGGCCAAGGCCGAGGAAGCCATGGACGAGGTCAAGCGCATCATGCCCAACGCCGACGAGGTCTACAAGGCCCTGAGGCGCTTCTCCACCCGCCGCCTGCAGGTGGAGATCGATAAGGCCTACCAGGCTATCCAGGAGGCGCCGGACGACCAGTTCAAGAAGCTGGATCTAGCCGCCAAGCTTTTAGTGGTGGAGAAGTACGAGGCGGCCGTTAAGCTGCTGTCCTTCAAGCCCCAGGACGAGGAGGTGGCCCGTCGCCGCCTGCTGCTTTTGGCCAGGGCCTTCCTGGGCAGGAACGAGGCCTACACCGCCCTGGAGCTGCTGCGGCAGGTTTCCCTGGGCCAGCATCCCTTTGGCCGCTTCCAGATGGACGTCTGTTACCTTCTGGGCCAGTGCTATGAGGCGGTGGGCAACTATGCCGCCGCCGTCACCGCCTACCGCAACATCTACATGGACCAGACGGATTTCCGCGACGTCAAGCGCCGCATGGATTACGCCGCTGAAAGGGCGGTGCTCAAGGAGCTGGGCCACCAGGCCACGGTGCTGGAGGCCACGGCCGTGGTCTATGGGTGATTATCGGCACAGATTTAATCCGATGGCCACTCTTACCAAAAACCTATTCCCAATCCCCTGGCCTCCCTTCGTTTGTCAGACAGAAGGCTCAACCCGGGGAAAGCTCAGGGAAGGAGGAAAGGGATAGGTAAATGACGAAGAACCGGGAGCTGGCCAAGATCTTTGACAGGATCGCCGACATACTGGAGTTCAAGGGCGATCTTGTTTTCAAGGTCAACGCCTACCGCCGGGCCGCCCGGTCACTGGAAGGGCTTTCGGTTGGCGCGGACGAAATGGCCGCCAATGGGACTCTGGAGGATGTCCCCGGCATCGGTAAGGCCATCGCCGAAAAGATCCGGGAGTACCTGTCCACCGGCCAGATGGCCAAGCTGGCCGAGCTGGAGAGGTCGATGCCGGCCGGCCTCATCGACCTTTTGGCCATCCAGGGGCTGGGCCCCAAGACCCTGGCCCTCTTGCACCGGAAGCTCGGCGTCAAGGACCGCAACGACCTGAGGCAGGCCTTGGAATCCGGCCGGGCTGCCGAGCTTCACGGCATGGGCCCCAAAAAGGCCCAGAACATCCTCAAGGGATTGGAGCTTTTCAACGAAGGGCAGGGGAGGCTGTTCCTCGGCCTGGCCTGGCCTTTGGCCATGGCCATCGTGGAGCAGCTCAAGGGAAGTCTGGGCACCCCCAAGATCGTCCCGGCCGGTTCCCTGCGAAGAATGCGGGAGACTGTCGGCGACATCGACATCCTCGTCTGCCACCGCGACGGTTGGAGTGCGGTAAAGGCCTTCACCTCCCTGCCCCAGGCCGCCCGGGTGCTGGCCGAGGGAGGCACCAAGGGCAGCATTCTCACCCCGGAGGGCCTGCAGGTTGATCTGCGGGTGGTGGACGAAAGGTCCTTCGGCGCCGCCCTTCAGTACTTCACCGGGTCCAAGGAGCACAACGTTCGGCTGCGTGAGTTGGCCCGCAAAAAGGGGATGACTGTCAGCGAGTACGGAGTCTTCAGGATAAGGGGTAAGCGCTGGCTGGCCGGACGCAGCGAGGAGGAGGTCTATGCCTGTCTGGGTCTGCCCTGGATCCCGCCGGAGCTGCGCGAGGACCAAGGCGAGATCCAGGCGGCTCTTGATGGCCGGCTCCCGAGGCTGGTTGAGATTGGCGACATCGCAGGCGACCTCCACGTCCACAGCGACTGGTCGGACGGACATTCGTCCATAGAAGAGCTGGCCGCGGCGGCCAGGGCCCGAAGCTATAGATACATGGCCATCTGCGACCACTCCCCCTCGGCCTCCTACGCCGGCGGCCTGACTCCCGCCAAACTGACCGAACAAATCCAGCTTATCAAACGGCACAACGCCAAACAGGGAACCCGAAGCTTTCGTTTATTGAGCGGGGTCGAGTGCGACATCAGGCCCGACGGTTCCCTGGACCTCCCCGACCGCCTGCTGGCCGAGCTGGACGTGGTGGTGGCCTCGGTCCATTCGGCTTTCACCCGTGATGTCACCGGACGCATGATAAGAGCCTGCCGCCATCCGCACGTTGATATCATCGGCCATCCCACCGGCCGGCTGATCACCAAGCGCGAGGGTTACCAGGGCCTGGACCTGAAGGCGGTGATGCGGGCGGCGGCCGAAACTGGTACCGCGCTGGAGATAAACTCCTATTCGGAGCGGCTGGACCTTAACGACCTCGAAGCCAGAAGGGCGTCCGAGTTGGGCTGTCGCCTGGCCGTCAGCACCGACAGCCACCGGGCCTCGGATCTGTGGATGATGGAGCTGGGGGTGGGGGTGGCCCGCCGCGCCTGGCTGGAAAAGAAAGACGTGATCAACTGCCGGCCGGCAGCCAAGCTGGGCAAGAAGAAAAAGTGAAGGGAGGGATCTCAATGGACGGGGATAATATCGAAAGGATCAAGTCATTGAGCAGCCATGGGGCTTTCCGTGATTTTGCCTTCGCCCTGCTGTTCCTGCTGTTCGGGGGGGGCGTCACCTGCTTCGCCCTGTTCGGCACCTACTTCCGTGCCGCCAGCATCCCCAACTGGGGCTGGATAGCCCTGGCCCTGATCTCCATCTGCGCCATGAACGTCTCCCTGCTGATGTGGCTGGCCTACTGTTTCACCAAGAGGGGCCAGTCGTCATGAGCGCGCTGACGCTGGGCAATCTCTTCTTCAGGTGGCGCAGCTACACCCCTATCCCCCTGCTGCTGGCCGCCCTGCTTTTGGCCCGGCCCACCTGGCAGTCGATGGTCCTGGGCTACCTGGTCCTGATCGGCGGCGAGCTGCTGCGCGTCTCGGCGGTGGGATTCGCCTCGGGCTCTACCAGGACCCTGAAGGCCGGGGTGGGGGCCCTGATCACCGGCGGCCCCTACTCCTACACCCGCAATCCTCTCTATCTGGGCAATTTCCTTATCAGCCTAGGTCTGTGCCTGGCCTCCTGGGCCTGGATGCCTTGGATGCTGTTCGTCTTCGTAGCCGCCTTCTCCCTGCAGTACGGTTTCATCGTCCACCTGGAGGAGGCGACTCTGGCCGCTAAGTTGGGCGGCGAGTACCGGGAATACCTCAAGCAGGTGCCGCGCTGGGCGGTGCGCTTTACTCCCTACCGGCCGCGGCACCCGGAGCACGGCGATTTCATGCGGGGCCTCAGGTCCGAGCGCCGCACCATGCAGTCCATCGCCATCGTCACCGTCCTTCTGATCCTGCGCGGATTCGTGTTCTCCTCATGGCTGCGGTGATCGAAATTGCCAAGGGCGACATCACCAGACTGGCCGTCGACGCCATCGTCAACGCCGCCAACCGGACGCTCCTCGGCGGCGGGGGCGTGGACGGGGCCATCCACCGGGCGGCCGGGCCCGGCCTGCTGGCCGAGTGCGCCCTGCTGGGCGGCTGCCGGACAGGCGAGGCCAAAATCACCAAGGGCCACCGGCTCCCCGCCAGACACGTGATCCACACCGTGGGCCCGGTGTGGCGCGGGGGCGCGAAGGGTGAAGCTCCTGGCCAATTGCTACCGCAGCGTGTTCTCCCTGGCGGAGGAAAACGGCATAAAGACCATCGCCTTTCCCTCGATATCCACCGGAGCCTTCGGCTACCCGGTGGACCAGGCCTGCCGGATAGCGCTTAAAGAGACGGAGGAATCCGCCAAAGAACATCCAGGCATAGGCAGAGTGATATTCGTGTGCTTCGACGATAGGACCTTCGAGGCTTACCTGAAGGCCCGAAAAGAAAGACTCCCCTAAGTAGATCCACGTTTTTATCTGCTGCCGCGATCGATGCTTTCCCTTCTCCTGAAGATCCTGCTCACCCTGGCCCTCCTCTACCTCCTGCTGGCCGCCTACGCCTGGCTGGCCTCGGATACCATGATCTTCCACCCCGAGTACTCACGCGGCCCCGAGCCCCCGGGCGTGTTCCGTATTAGGACATCTGACGGCGCCCTCATCTCCGCCGCCTACCTGAAGAACGATACCGCCCGCCACACTGTCCTCTTCAGCTACGGCAACGCCTCCAGCCTGGGCAACAGCTATCAGTTCCAATTATGGTTGAGGGAACTAGGCTTCTCGGTGTTCGCTTATGATTATCATGGTTACGGTTCGAGCCAGGGCCGGCCCTCGGAAAGGGCGCTTTACGCCGACATCGACGCCGCCTATGGTTATCTGACCGACAGCCTCAAGGTCCCGCCCGAGCGGATAGTCGCCTTCGGCCAGTCCCTGGGCGGCGCGGTGGCGGTGGACCTGGCTTCGCGTAGAAAGCTTGGTGGGCTGGTGATAGAGAGCTCCTTCGTCTCCGTCTTCCGGGTGATGACCCGCATCCCCATGCTTCCCTTCGACAAGTTCAACAGCATCCGGAAGATCGGCCGGGTCCGATGCCCGGTGCTGGTCATCCACGGAGATTCAGATCGCACCATACCGCTCTGGCACGGACGGGAGCTTTTCCGGACGGCCAGGGAGCCCAAGAGGCTAGTGGTCATTCCCGACGAGGACCACCTCCATGTCCCCCAGGATTACTTAGGGGCCTATGCCAAGGAGCTAAAGGATTTCACCCTCTGGCTTCGCTAAAGGTAGTCTTGGATCAGAAATAGTTAGCCCCGCTCAAAGGCGGGGCTTGCTATTGATATCAGCGTGTATCCGCGCTGATCCGCGGTTAAAGGTTTAGTCCAAATACGCCCTCAGCCTGCCGCTCTGGGTAGCCATCTTGACCTTCTTCAGCGCCCGGTCCCGTATCTGCCTGACCCTCTCCCGCGAGATGCTCAGCTTCTGGCCGATGGAGTCCAACGTCCCCTCCGGGCTGTTGTCCAGGCCGTAGTACATGCGAAGCACCTTCTCCTCCCGCGGGGTAAGCACCGAGAGGGCCGCCTTGATGTCGTGGGTCAGGGACTTATCCATCAGCGCCCTGTCGGGTGACAGGGACCCGGGGTCCTCCATGGTCTCCACCAGCCGGCGCTCGCCGTCCTCGGACATAGGCGCGTCCAGCGACACCTGGGTGGCGCTGTTGCCCAGCAGGTCCTGGATCTCCTCCACCGGGATCCTGGTGGCCTTGGAGATCTTGTAGAGCGAGGGGCTGGCCCCGCCGGCCTTGGGGTCGGAGCGCAGCTCCTGGGCCGCCTTGTATATCCTGTTCAGCTTGTCGATCCGGTTCATGGGCAGGCGGATGGTCCGGGTCTGCTGGGCCAGCGCCTTGAGGATGGCCTGGCGTATCCACCATAGAGCGTAGGTGGAGAAGCGGCACCCCCGCGAGGCGTCGAAGTGCTGCACTGCCCGCAGCAGGCCGACGTTGCCTTCATTGATGAGGTCGGCCAGGGAGAGGCCCCGGTGCTGGAACTCTTTGGCTATGGAGACCACGAAGCGGAGGTTGGCCTCGGTCAGGTGGTCCATGGCCTCCCGATCCCCCGCCTTGGCCCTGGCCGCCAGGTCACGCTCCTGGGCCGCAGTCAATAGTTTGTAGCGGCCGATCTCCCGGAGGTAGATGTCCAGCGACGGTTCGTCGGTGGCCGTGGGGCTGAAGTTGTGCTCTATCATCTTTTTTGATTGCGCTGTTAGTGGCTGATTAGGCAAAATCCAATTCGTATAATCACCGGTGACCGGTATAATCAGGTCAGGGTTTGACCGCCACGAAGTACATGTTATCGCCGCGCTTGATGAGCAGCACCCGGGTCCTGGCGCCTCCGGACTTGGCTGCCGCCAGGTAGTCGTCCAGTCCGCGAACCGCTCTATCGTCTATCTTCTTGATGACATCCCCGGCCCTCAGGCCAGCCTCGTCGGCCGGAGATCCTGGCTCCAACTCGCGGATGACCACCCCCTGCTTCTCGCGGATCCCCATCTGATGGGCCTCGGCCGAGTTTGCCGCCAGCACCCTCTTGATCCCCAGCCACGGTTTGTCCTCCTGGGTGGGCCCAACCTTAGCGGCAGACTCATCGGGCAGCTCTCCGATGACGGCCCTAAGCTTAATCTCCTTTTTGTTGCGGACGACCACCAGCTCCACCTTGGATCCAACCTTGGTCTCGGCCACCATCTGGCGGAACTTGTCCACGCCCCTGACCTCGCGGCCGTCGAAACGCACGATGACGTCTCCCTGCTCCACCCCGGCCTGGCTGGCCGGGCTGTCGTCCTGGACGCTGGCCACGATCACCCCGCCGCCCCCGTCCTTGAGGCCCAGGCCCTCGGCCAGGTCCGGGGTGACCTCCTGGGGCACCACCCCCAGATAGCCGCGCACCACCTTGCCCTTGTCCACCAACTGGTCGGCCACCTTGCGCGCCATGTTGATGGGAATGGCGAAGCCGATGCCCTGGCCGGCCGGGTTGATGGCGGTGTTGATGCCGATCACCTGGCCCCGGATGTTGACCAGCGGCCCGCCGGAGTTGCCGTAGTTGATGGAGGCGTCGGTTTGGATGAAGTCCTGGTAGACCGGCCCGCCCCCGGCGATGGGCAGGCCGCTACGGCCTTTAAAAGAGACGATGCCCTGGGTGACAGAACGCTCCAGGCCGAAAGGGTTGCCGATGGCGATGGCGTAGTCGCCCACCTCGATGTCATCCGAATCCCCCAGTTCGGCCACCTCGGAATCAGGTAGGTCCTTCTTCAGGTCCTTGAGCCGGATGACCGCCACGTCGGTCCGGGGGTCGGCCCCCACCACCTCGGCCTTCAGCTCTCGGTCGTCCGAGAGCTTGACCGTCAGCTCGCCGCCGCCGGCCACCACATGGTTGTTGGTCAGTATCAGTCCCTTTCGATCGAAGATGAAGCCCGACCCTTGGCCCTCGATGTTGCGTTTGGGGGCCTCGCGGCGCGGCGTCTCGCCGAAGAACTCGCGAAAGAAATCGTCGAACGGGCTCTGGATATCGTAGCCCCGGGCCTCAACCACCTTTCGGGTGCGGATGTTGACCACCGCCGGACCAACCTTACGGGCCACGGCCACGAACGGGCTCTGGAAGGCGGGGTTAATGGCGGCCGCCTCGGTCTGCGGCTTCTCGGCCCGGGCACAGGCCGTCCAGTTGAGGCCCGAGGCCAGGATGACTCCGGCCAGCAGCCCGGACAGGCCCACGGCCGCGGCGCGTCCCCATTCGTTGCCCCTCCGCTCAATCGCTCTCCTCATCTTCGTCCCCTGTCTTTGCGTTTTCTTTTCTGTATGGTTGATTCATTTCTACGCGTATCCGCTCCACCTGTCCCAGGGGGTCGTTGACCATCTCCAGCACCATGCGCACCCCGGCCAGGTTGAGGTGCCGCTCCCTCACCAGGTAGACGATGGACTCGATAGTCTGGACGTCCCTCTGGGAGTAGAGGCGGTTCTTGCCGCTCACCCGGGCCGGCGTCAGGAAGCCATGGCGCTCGTACATTCGCAGGGTCTGCTCGTGCAGGTGGAGCATCCTGGCCACCACGCTGATGGGGTAGAGGGGCTCGTCGGGTTCGGGCCTGAAAGCCATTTCTTAAATCCAAACTTCAAAATCCAAAATCCAAAACTCGTTTCCTTGAGCCTTGGATTTTGAATTTTGAGATTTGAGCTTTGCTGATTACTTGACCTCGATGGCGATCTCCTTAGGCTTGGCCTGCTCGCTCTTGGGCAGTTTGATGGTCAGCACCCCGTTCTCGTAGGTGGCCTTAACCTTGGCGGGGTCGACCTCTGCCGGCAGGCGGATCATCCTCTGGAACTTGCCGTAGGCCCGTTCGATGCGGTGAAAGGTCTTGTCCCGGGTCTCCTCCTCCCGCTTGCGCTCCCCGGTAATGGAAAGGACGTCGTTGTTGATCTGGATTTTTACATCCTCCTTCCTCATGCCCGGCAGCTCGGCTTTGACCAGGATTTCGTCCTTGGTCTCCTCGATGTCCATCAGTGGCGCCCAAAAGCCCTCGGCGAACATGCGGCGGCTTGGCAACCGACCGAAGAAGTCCTCGAAAAGCTGGTTCATCTCGTCCTGGAAACCGGAGAGCTCGCGGAACGGCTCCCATTTCTGGATCTCGTGCTTCATGGCCCTCTCCTTATATTACGTTTGTTTTATTTGTTTGTTTCCCTTGTTGTCATTATTATTATAACACTTGAGTGTCTTATTGTCAAGTGGGGTGCAAAAAAAAAACGGATTGTTGGTTTCAATCCGTTAATTCTTTGTATATCTTTTACTTATGGGTTTCCTTGTCCCCCATGGCCGACTTTCCCTCAAAAAAGACATCATTATCAATAATCAAGCCCCTGGACCTGATGTCGCCGTGGACCGATGAGCCGCTTTGAAGTTCTATCTTGTTGGCAATATTGAGGTTGCCAAATATCTTACCTCCGACGATGGCGTCCTTGGCCTTGATCTCCGCCTTCACAATCCCTTCTTTGCCAACGACTAAGGTTCCGGTGGCCTCAATCTGCCCCTCTATTTCGCCGTCGACCCGCAAACCTCCTTCAACCTTTAGGAAGCCGTTGAAATGGGATCCCTTGCCCAGCAGGGTGTTCATCGGGCTGTTGCCGATATCTGCTTTCTTGTCCATGATTTTCTGCCTTTTGATTTATGGCTTCTGATTTATTCGATCTCCGTCACTCCGACCTCGTAGTCCTCGCCGTCGACGCTCATCACGAAGCGCCTCTGGGGATGGCCCTCGGGCGTCACCGTGCCGGCCTTGATGGCGTCCTGTCTGGCCTTCTTCTTGAGCGGGTCCTTCTGGGCCTCGAAGTACTGTTTGGCCACCGCCGGGTACAAGGCATAGGAAAGGATGTCCTCCTCCCTGTCCGAGATGCCCTCCATTTCCTTCCGGGCCTTCCCCCACTCCGGCGGGATGTGGTTGGCCGGCCGGTCGGTAATGGGCTTCTCGTCGCCGATGGCCTTATTGATGACCGCCGGGTCGATGGGAGCCGGCGTCCGGCCGTAGAGGCCGCGGCATAGGTCCTTTACCTCCTGGATGATTATCTTGTAGCGCTCGCCCGAGAGCACATTGACCGTGGCCTGGGTGCCTACTATCTGCGAGGTGGGCGTCACCAGCGGCACGTAGCCCAGCTCCTGGCGCACCTTGGGTATCTCCTGCAGCACCGCGTCGAACTTGTCCAGGGCGTTCTGCTTCTCCAGCTGGCTGACCAGGTTGGTCAGCATCCCGCCCGGCACTTGGTAGACCAGGGCCTTGACGTCCACCCTCTCGGCCACCGGGGTGATCAGGTGGCTGTAGGCAGTGTCTTTGATATCCTGGAAGTACTCGGCCACGTCAAGGAAGAGAGCCTTGTTCACCTTGAGGGCGAAGCCGGCCCCCTCCAGCATCTCGGCCATGGCCTCGGTGGGCGGCTGGCTGGTGCCCGAGCCGAAGGGGCTGATGGCGCAGTCCAGAATGTCGGCCCCGGCCTGGGCGGCGGCGAAGTAGCTGGTGGGCGCCATGCCGGTGGTGCAGTGGGAGTGCAGGCAGACCGGCAGCCCCACCTCGGCCTTAAGTTTGGAGACCAGCTCCGAGGCCGAGGCCGGGGAGATCAGTCCGGCCATGTCCTTGATGGTGATGATGTCGCAGCCCAGGTCCTTCAGTTCCTTGGCAAACTTGACGAAGCCGTCGATGGAGTGCACCGGGCTCAGGGTGTAGCTGATGGCCCCCTGGACGATGGCTCCCTCCTTCTTGGCGGTGACGATGGCCTTCTCCATGTTGCGGATGTCGTTCAGGGCGTCGAACACCCTAAAGACGTCCACCCCCAGCTCGGCCGCCTTGCCGATGAACCGCTCCAGGATGTCGTCGGCGTAGTGCTTGTAGCCTACCAGGTTCTGTCCCCGCAGCAGCATCTGCAGCTTGGTCTTCTGGGTGTACTTGCGGAAGATGCGGATGCGGTCCCAGGGGTTCTCGTCCAGAAAGCGGAGCATGGTGTCGAAGGTGGCCCCGCCCCACATCTCGAACGACCAGTAGCCCACCTGGTCCATCTTCCAGATCATGGGGATCATGTCCTCGGTCCGCATCCGGGTGGCGATCAGGGACTGGTGGGCGTCGCGGAAGGCGGTCTCGGTGATGTTGACCAGATGGTTGCCTGCGTCCCTGGGAGTCGCCGTGGAAACCCTGGGCCGTGTCTGAACCTTTCTGGCGGCGGCCGCTTTTACTGGCTTTTTCTCTATCTTCTTCGGCATTTTGTTTCCCGTATCAACGTTTAACGTAACCGCGTAGCAACGTTGAACGTTACTAAGTTAATACGCTCTCCGGTTACTGGAGCACCACCAGGGGCTCGCCGGCGGTCACCGTCTGCCCCTCCTTGCATTTGATCTCCACTATCTTGCCGGTAACCGGGGTGGAGAGGGTGGTCTCCATCTTCATGGCCTCCAGCTTCAAAAGGACATCCCCTTCCTTGACCTCCTGGCCCACCATGCACATCACCTTGATGATGGTCCCGGTCATGGGCGTCGGCACCACCTTGCGGCCGTCCTGCACCGCTGCCTGGGCCTTGCCCGGCGGAGCGCTGGACACCTGGGGCACGGTCACCGAGACGCTCTTGGGGCCGGTGGGCACCGGCAGCGGCGGCGGGGCCGGCCGCTTGCCGACCTCCTCCACCTCCACCTCGTAGGCCCGGTTGTTCACCTTGACGATGTACTTTCGGGACATGTCTCCGTTATCCTTTAAAGCTGATCGACTGTCGCCCTGAGATGCCTCCATGTCCAACCGGCTGAAGGTTGATTGCTTATGACCTCCCTCGGCCAGCCGGGCGCGGGGCTATCTCGGGTTGACAACAGTTTCTACTTGCTACGCGGATTGACCATGCTGCTCTGACGGCCGGCCAGGGCCCAGACGTTGATGTCTTTAAGGTGAACCGGCTTGATGGACACCACGTGGAAGGCCAGCTTGTCGTCACGCAGGTAGCGCCCCATGGCCGAGGCGATGGCCACCACCACCTCCGAGGGCACCTTCTTGTCCTTGTGGATGGGCATGCTACTTTTACTTAGTAACAAAAATCAACCCGCGTCATCCTGAGATCGCCACGTGTCCGACAGGTTGAAGGGCGACGGCTGTTTGGTATGCCGCCCATTCGGCCGGCCAGTCAGGAAGCCATTCCTTCGGCATGCTCAGGACAAGCCTCAGGGTGACAGTTTCCGGTTTACAACGGAATGTTGGCGTGCCGCTTGGGCGGCAGCTGCTCCCGCTTGGTCTTGAACACCGCCAGGGCCGAGGCGATCCGCCCCCGGGTCTCCTCAGGTGGGATGACCGCATCCACGTAGCCGCGTTTGGCCGCCTCGTAGGGATTGGAGAAGAGCTCCTCGTATTCTTGGATGAGTTCTTTGCGCTTGGCCTCGGGCTCGGCTGAGCCTTCGATCTGCTTGCGGAAGATGACGTTGACTGCGCCCGAGGAGCCCATGACCGCGATCTCGGCCTGGGGCCAGGCCAGCATCAGGTCCGAGCCCAGGTCCTTGTTGCACATGGCGATGTGGGCCCCGCCGTACGACTTGCGCAGGGTGACGGTGATCTTGGGCACCGAGGCCTCGGAGTAGGCGAAAAGTATCTTGGCCCCGTGCCGGATGATGCCGCCGTGCTCCTGCTGCTTGCCCGGCAGGTAGCCGGGACAGTCCACCAGGGTCACCAGCGGGATGTTGAAGGCGTCGCAGAAGCGGATGAAACGGGCCGCCTTGTCCGAGGAGTTGATGTCCAGGCAGCCGGCTAGCACCTGTGGCTGGTTGGCGACGATGCCCACCGTTTGCCCGCCTATGCGCCCGAAGCCCACTACTATATTTATAGCGTAGTACTCGTGGACCTCCAGAAAATCGCCGTTGTCCACCACCCTCAGGATAATGTCCTTGACGTCGTAGGGCATCTTGGGGTTGGTGGGCACGATGTTGCGCAGCTCCATGTCGATCCGGCCCGGCTCGTCGCCGGTGTCCACTATCGGCGGATCCTCCAGGTTGTTGGAGGGCAGGAAGGTCAAAAGCTTGCGCACCGAGGCGAAGCAATGCTCCTCGGAGGGCAGCATGAAGTGGCCGTTGCCCGAGATGGTGTTGTGGGCCTGGGCCCCGCCCAGCTCCTCCAATCCCACCTCCTCTCCCATCACCGCCTTGATGACCTGCGGCCCAGTGATGTACATGTTGGAGATCTTGTCCACCATGAAGACGAAGTCGGTGATGGCCGGGCTGTAGACGGCCCCCCCAGCGCAGGGGCCTAGGATGACCGAGATCTGGGGGATGACCCCCGAGGCCCGGGTGTTGCGGAAAAAGATCATGCCGTAGCCGTGCAGGCTGTCCACCCCCTCCTGGATGCGGGCCCCGCCGGAGTCGTTGATGCCCACCACCGGCACCCCCATCTTCAGGGCCATGTCCTGCATCTTGACGATTTTCAGGGCGTGAGCCTCGCCCAGGGAGCCGCCGGTGACGCTGAAGTCCTGGGAGAAGACGAAGATGGGACGGCCCTCGACCGTGCCGTAGCCGGTGACCACGCCGTCGGCCGGGATCTCCACCTTGTCCATTCCGAAATTGTCGCAGCGGTGCTTGACGAAGGCATCGAACTCCACGAAGGAGTTGGGATCCAAAAGAAGGTTGATGCGCTCCCGGGCCGAAAGCTTGCCCTTCTCGTGCTGCTTGGCGGTGCGCTTGCCGTCGGCGTCGATGATAACCGCCGACTTGTCCTGCAGGGCTTTGACCAGCTGTTCTATGGATTTCTCGGACATCGTCAGACCTCGATTTCTAATGAATTCCGGGGCTGAAAGATTATTATAGCGCAACCGCCGGTGTTTTGCAAGGCCAAAATGGCTGACGTGGGCGACCGTCCAAGGCCAGGCCCCGCAGTCCTTTGCGGACCGCGGGGCCCCTGCTGGAACGTCCTAAAAATCCTATCGTAGAAGCGTCATCCTCCCGGCGGCCACCCCCTCATCCGTCGCCAGCCTATAGAGGTAGATCCCGTTGGACACCTGTCTCCCCTGCCTGTCGCCTCCGTCCCATCTCACCGAGTGCTGGCCGGCCGCCTGCGGCGCGTCAACCAGCATCCTCACCAGCTGCCCGGCCGGGTTGTAGACCTTCAGGCTCACCCTCCCCGGCCTTGTTATCTGATACCTGATGGTCGTTACCCGATTGAAGGGATTGGGGGCATTGGGCAGCAACTTTAAACCTGCCGGGTCCCCGAGCGGTGTCCAGTGACCGGCCACCCCGGTCCAGTCGCTGCGGTCAAAATAGGCCCGGTTAAGGTCCGTGGAAGGGGATATGAATGCCACCCCGTAGGCGCCACCCTCAAGATATTCGATTGCCGGTTTGTAAGCATTGGTGACAGCCCGGTATGAAACTACTGACTTGGTCGTAGCCCCTCCCGAGTAGGGCCACCAGGAGAATCGGTGGGATTGTGGCAAGGCCTGCACGTATGTCAGGCCCATGCCGCCGCCGCGGTTCAGGGCCAGGTCGGGGCAATAACAGGCCGTGTCCGAAGGCGTCAAGTAACCGTTGCTCCAAGAGGAACCTCCGTTCACTGAATAGGCCGACTGGACGCGGTAAACACCGCTCACCCGGTTCTCGAAGGCCACCAACACCGTATCCCGGTAGGCGCCCACCGATGTGAAATATGCATTTGAGTCCACCGCCCCCGTCCCCACGGTGTCCCAGACCGCCCCGGAGCCCAGCCCCAGGGCCCGCACACGGTTGGCCTTGTCAAAGTAGCTGACGAACAGGAGATAGCTGCTGTAGGGGTAGTTTCCATAAATGTCCAGGCCACGCTTGGCGGTGCTCTCCGGCGAGGTGAACTGCTGCCAGTTGACTCCGCTTGTATCGTACGTCCAGAACATCCTGATCGTACCGTTGGTGTGCAGCGTCCCGCAGCACAGCTGGGAGTTGCTCCACAACTCCGCCAGCTTCGTCTCCTTGACCGTGTCGGTTGTCGTCGTCAGGATGTCCAGGTAGGTCGAACCGTTGCCCAGGTTGACGGCGTTCCCGGTGGCCAGAGACACCCGTCGGACGCGCAGGCTGTTGTATCTGCCGTAGACGAAATAGCAGTAATTCCCCATAACCATTATCGATGTCGGCCACCTGCCGCTGCCGGTCAGGTTTAAGGTGTTGGTCCAGGAAAGACCCCCGGTGTTTGAAAAACAAACAGCCAGGGATTTATTGGCCTCACCGTTCATCCGGGACAAGACGGAAAAAAGATTGCCGGAACCCGGATCCCTGGCCAGGGAGACCGAGTAGACCGAGTCGTGAGCGCTTATCATCACGTCATTCCCCCATTCCGGGGCCGGGCTGGGCACCGGTACTTTCCAGTCTACGCAAAGCTCGGTGTTGTTGGGATCGACCTGCTCCTCGAGTATCCGCAGACGGTCAATGGCGGCACCATGCTTCCCGGCGTTCCACAAGCCGGCTATGGCCGCGGCTTCCTCGGCCTGCTGCGGCGAGGCCCCGTCGATGTCAATCGAGATGACGGCGTTGGCCCTTTCCTCCGGCGGCATTACCTCCAAGGAACGGCTCAGGGGCAGGGCCATGGCGGCCAAAGCAGAAACCAACAATCCCAGAAAGATCGAGGAATGTTTCTTCATGTTGTCCTCTTTAGGTCAATCGTTTACTATATTCTGATAGTTGTTTATATAGCTTGGCCTCACTGCGGCCAGCCCGGAGGCCCGGGTATCCTTGCGGCCGGCGTCGGCCCCGGCGGCTCATCCCCGCCCCCGGAGATGATGATGGCCGCCGCCGTTCCCACCGCTACCGCCGCCGCCCCGCCCACGATGGCCGCGGTCGAGGTGTACCAAGCCCCGGCCGCCGCCGCCCCCATGGAACCGATCTTGACGGCCGCCCCGCCCCACATCATGATGAAGGCCAGCTTGGCCGCGGCCAAGGGGACCGGGCTTCGGGCCGAGTCGCCCCTGGCGACGACCGTGCTCTGCTTCTCGCCCACCAGCACCTCCCCTCCCTTCTGCCCGGCCACCGCCACCTGGCCCTGGACCACGTCCAGCTCGGTGGAGTCGCCCTCGACGAAGACGGCGAACACCGTGCCCCGGATGCCGGCCACGGCCGTGGGCGTGGTTATGTCGAACCTGGACTCCCTGGAGGACAGCTTGCGGATGCATCCCAGTATTTTGCCGGAGACGGCCTGGAGCGAGGTGATGGTGGTCAGGGGCTTTTTTTGTTTCTCCATACGATCGATGGCCAGCAGGCCCTTATCCCGCATTTTGAGCACACTGCCGTCGTCCAGCTTGATCTCCAGCTCGGTCCCGTCCTCGGTGGCCACCTTGTCCCCGGAGCCCAATGTCATCTTGACGGCCGCCGGGCTCCAGGACAGGGAGCCTACCTTCTGAACCTCGACCTTGCCCTTCAGATAGACGATCCTGGCCTCGACCGGCCGGAAGGCCCCGAAGGCCGCGGTGGTCCAGGCCAGATGGAGGGCCGCCAGCATTAATGATAGAATTGGCTTCATCTTCATACCCTCCTTTCTATCTCAGCTTGACCGTCTTGGTGACCATGGTCCGCCCCTCGGACTCCAGCCTCACCAGGTAAACACCAGCCGCCGCCCGGCGGCCGTCCCAGACCGCGGCATGGAAACCTGCCTCCCGGTGGCCGTCGACCAACACCGCCGCCAGCTGTCCCAGTGAGTTGTAGACCCTGAGGCTGACCCTGCCCGGCCGTTCCATCTGGTAGTCGACCACCGCCCGGCCGCGGAACGGGTTGGGATGTATCCTGGTCAGCCCGAAAGAAAGGGGCTGGAGATCGAGCTCGGCCAGGCCGCGGCGGGTATAGACGACCTCCAGCTCCCCGCCGCCGTCCAGGACCACCCGTCCGCTGCCCGAAACCTCCTGTGCCTGCCCCAGCCTTTTGTTCACTATATAAAGATGGTACTGGGGATCGAGCCCCCCCTCCAACGTGATATCGACCGCCACCGGCAAGCGTTCGGCGGCGTCCACCCTGATCTCCCACCGCTGCTCCGACCCGGGGGGGCGGAAGTCCCTCATGTAGCTGTGGCACGGGCCCTGCCCCCAGTCGTGGTGCGGCAGATGCACCGCCAGCCGGTCGCCCGCCAGCGGCGGCTTCTCGGTGTCCAGCCTATCGTACCCCTGTGCGGCCTGGGGAGAGACTCCGATCTTCAGCCCTCTGTCCGCCCAGGCGCCCATGAAGGCTGAGAGCTCCAGCTGCCATAATATCTCACGCCCGGGGCGCGTCCCCACGCCTGTCTTGAACTCGGGCTCCACCACCAGGGTGCAGGAGCGCGTCGCATAGACGGCATAGCCCTGCCAGGGTCTGATCGAATCGGTGGCCCTTGCCGGGTCCAGGGAGTCCCAATAGCCGTTGTTGACCAGGTCGGCCGAATTATCCACATACTGCCACATCCACTGCCTTAGCACCGCGTTGACCAGGGAGTCTCCGAAGGGCAGCTCGTGCCCGGATCCGTCGTTCCACCGCACCTTCAGGCCGGCCAGGCTGACCGGAAAGTCGAACGGGTCGCCTACCATGTTCCACCCGCTGTCCAGGGCTACGGTCTGCATGCCCGAGAGCCGCGCCCCCTGGACGTCGATGGTGGCCCCCCGGATCGAGGCCAGCCAATAGCCATAGCCTGAAGCCAACGCAGGGTGATCGATATAGCCAAAGTTCGGCTTGTAGCCCAGCATCCGCCAGGTGGTGTCCGAGTAAGCGCCCAGATCGTCCCCCAGGGTGGCCAAGCTAGAGGTGTCCTGCGGCATCATCGGCACCGACCACAGCCGCCAGGCGCCGCCCCCCCAGCTGGTGGCCATGGTGGCCGGTGCGACGGTGGCGAAGGACCAGGGCAGGTTGGGTGCCGCTAACGTGTCTAAAGTGTTCCCGGCCGGATCGGCCACCGAGTCAACCGAAAAAGTGTAAGACGTGCCTATGGCGAAAGGCGCATGCCCCAGCACCGCCGTCTGGGCGCCACTCCAGGTCTGGGACCACGAGCCCGGATCCGGCGAGCAGGTAAATCGCAGGGACAGCGTATCCACCGGCTCGGAGAAGGTCACCGTCACCGGCGCGCTCACCACCACCCCGGTGTCGCCGTCGGCCGGGCTGGCCGAAACGATATAAGGAGTCACCGTATCCGCCAGGGAGACGGTGGTGAAACTGAAGCTGCTGGGGCCGTTAAGCGGTAGACCCATGGTATCCGGGGCGGCGGCGATGCTAACAAGATACGAGGTCATCGGTGCCAAGGGATCGTGTCCGATGTTGACCGAGGTCGAGTCGGCCGACCAATTGGCGGACAGTCCCCCGACGGCCGGTTCGAAACTATAGGAGAACAGCGAGGCCCGAATAGGCTCGGAGAACTGGATGCTAACTGCCGCATCCGTTGCCACCCCGGTTGCCCCGTTGGCCGGGAAAGTGGAGACAATGTATGGTGGAATAGTGTCGCCTTCGGGCTGGGCCACGAAAATGGAGGCCTCGGGTGTTCCGGTCAACAGCTCCCAGTTGTAGGCCGAGTCGCATGCCGCCGCCTCGAAGTAATAGCGGTGGCCGACCAAGGCCCCGCTGAAGGCAATGCTAGTGTCGTTGGTGAATGGCGCCAGGGTGTCCCAGGCGGCGCTGGTGTCGATCCGGGATAGGACCCGCCAGGCCTGGATGCCGGATAGGGAGTCCGATCCTGGGCTCCAGTTGACCGCGAAGTTCACGGCATGGCTGGTGTCCGTGGGGAAAGGCTTGACCGCGGCGCCGGCCGGGGCCACCGTATCCCGGCGGGCGATTATTGAGCCGGTGTTTATATAGCTTGAGTTCCCGGCCCCGTCGCGTAGCCACAGATAGACCGGCATGGTACCGTTTAGTGTGTCCACCGGCAGCCAGAAGGTGTCCCGCGCCCCGCCGACCACCAGGATACTGTCGGTGAGGTCCAAGGGGCCTGAGGGAGGTGTGTATGTTTTGTAGAATGCCCGGGCGATGCCGGTGGAGTCGTACGGGTTGATCCAACCCACAGGCACGCTGGTGGTCAATCCGCTCAGCCAGTAGGACGGATTGAAACCGTATATCTGAAGGCTCTCGGGCGGAGCCGGCGGCACGGTGTCCTGTATGGCGTGTATCGATGAGGCGTCCCGGCCGGTGGTAAACTCCGGCGAGTCGTCGAAGCTGCTTCCGCCCGCCAGGGTTATGGACCCGCCGTCGGACGGCCCGTTGTACATCCGGCCCAGGACAGCTGGCAGGGTCCATCCCGGGACGGCCCCGTTGCCGTAGCGTCCGGCCGCCATGGCGCTCTCGTGGAGGGCCTCGAAAAAGGCCGAATTGAAATCCCCAGGCAGGTAATTAAGCGTCAGCTGGCTGTTGTCGAAGCCTATCCCCGGGGCCGAGATCCGCCAATATCGCCGCAGACACTGGTCCATGCTGTCAACCATCGGATGCGGTCCGGACTGGGCGCTGACGGTGACGTAGCCTGGCTGGGTCGAGTTATAGAGCTGCAGCCCGACCGGGGAGTACTGCCCTCCGGCCGTCCCCACCTCGAAATCTCTGTATTCCGAGCCTGCTGGGAAGTACTTGGCCAGGTTTCCCTCAACCTGCCCGCCGAGCATCGAGGTGCTGGCCCCGGCGCCCAGAAAGATGGTGTCGGTTCCGGTGGCCAGGGGTCCTTCCAGCAACAGGCTGTCGGACAGGGTGACGCTGGCCGTGAGCGTTGTCCCCAGTGGATTGGCGGCCCGGATCATGCTGACGTTGCCGGCCACGGCATCGCCCGACACCCCGGGGCCCGCCCCCCCGCCGAAGACGAAGCCGGCGCCAGGCCCGTAGGTCCTACCCCCGGTGCAGCGGATGGCCCCCGAGTCGGCCGTCTGCCAGAAGCCCAGGATATCGGCCGAACCCAGCACCGCCCCCGGGCTCAGGGTGAAGGTCCCGGGATTTCCTGCGCCCAGGTTGCTCCCGACGTACAGAAAGCTGCCGGGCATGACCCGGTACTCTATCCGCTCTGAGGTGTGGGCCAGCAGCTCGTTGAAAGCGTATGATTGCTCGGCGTCGCCGTCGAAGATCACATTGGCCGAATTGACCGTCAGGTACCCGTACATGTAGCCGGCGTTGTGGTGCAGGCTCCCCCTCAGACGCAGGGTGTCGCCACCGCCGGCCCCGCCCATTTGGAAGACGCCGCCATTGAGGCGGTAGTCCCCGGCCACCTCCAGCTCCGCCCCCGGGATGGTCCGAACCCAAACCGAGCCGTTATTCTGGGTGTAGTTGTTGACCGTCACCTTGGAATTGACGCTGGAGCATATCTCGACGCTGCCGGTGTCGATCTGCAGGTCCCGGCAGCCGAAGCCGGGGCCGGACGCCAGGGTGAAGGTGCCCACGGTCGGGGCCGACCATAGAATGTCCCCGAACTGCTGTCCGCCGGTGCCGCCGGCGAAGCTGGTGGCCAGGCCGACCGAGACCACGTGTAGGGTCGAGGTACTGTCCCAGAAAGCGATTGGCAAAGGATCGACGTCGCCGCCCATGAACTCGTGCTTGGCTCCCGGCCCATAGGCCCACTGGCTGCCCGGCATCTGGTTGAAATATGTGCCCATGCCCTGGCTAAAAGTCCCGTTGACTAGTATATCCACCCCCGGCCCGTTGTTGACGGCGATCTGCCCGCCGTTGTGCAGCAACATCCCGTCGACGCTCAACTCGTCCACCGTGATGTCACCGTCCACCGCCATGGTGTCCCCTGCCTGTATCAGGATAATGCTGTCGGTTGCCGAGGGAGTCGTGCCGTAAGGATTCGGTATCCAGCCGGCCAGGCTGTCGTACACCTCCCAATCCCCGAAAATGTGCCAGCTTCCATATCCGCCCATGGGGTTCGATCGCCAGGCGGTGTTGGGCACCCGGCCCACGGCGTAGGCCTGGTCCTGCATGTAATCGGCCGTGTATACGTCACCCTGGTTGTCGGCCACCAGGTTGGTGTACATGTTGGAGCCGCTTATGATGACGCTGTCGCGGAAGGTCTGGGTCGAAGGGTCGAACAGCATCATCATGTTCGGCCCCTTCGACATGATGTAGTCCATGGTGTAAATAAGGGAGTCGACCGGATTGTAGACGACGCCTGCCAGCTGGATGCTCCCCGTGCTGAAGACGTTGTACATTTCGTCCGGAAGCACCTCGACCAGTTCCCCGTTTCCCAGTGCCGCGTAGACAGCGTTGTTCAGCGGGCAGTAGGCCATTCCGACCGGGGACGCTCCCAGCGGCAGCATGGTGATGACATCGTCGTTCAGGGCGTTGACAACGCAGAGGTCGCCCTGGGCCGTGGTCACGTAGAGCTTCTGGACGGCCGGGTTGTAGGCGAAAAGGCTGTTGCCCTCGATGCCGGTGACGGCGAAGCTGTCGATGACCGCGTTGCTGGCGCCGTCGAGCACATATACCTGCAGGCCGGCCACCCCATAGAGCTTCTGGAGCGGCTCGGCGAAAAATACGTTGCCGTTGACCGCGGCATTGGACCCCAGGTAGGCCAGGGTGCTGCTGGTGAAGAAGGCCAGGCCGTCGGTGCCATTCGAGACGTATAGCCTATCCTGGAGCGGGTTATAGGCCAGCTCGCACCAACCCTGGCCAAACGAAGTGAAGGCCTCGACGGAATCGCCCGAGCCGCTTAAGGCCCACAGCTCGGTATTAATATCGTGGACGAAAAGCCGGTCCGAGCCTTGGGCGTAGACCATCTCGCCGGGCTGGATGACGGGAACGTTGGCCAGCAAAGAATCCAGGAAGGCGTCGATAACCGATATGCTCCCGCTGCCGGTGTTGGAACAATAGACCTTGTTGTGTATAGGATTGAATGCCAGCGAGTGCGGGTAGGTGCCAGTGGCGCCCAACGGGATCGTTTTCTTGACGCCATACCTGGCCGCCGCCGGCATGGCCAGCAGCAAGACCGTAAGGACAAACGCTGCGTTTCTTTTCATTCCGCCCCCCATGCTTTATGGAAAATGAATGACAAACAACTTTATTAATCATATCAGACCCGAATCGGAAGTCCACAGAAAAATCATCCCCTCTCCACCTCGTAGTCCGGCTCATCAGGATCGTATTCCCCGGCAAAGATCATGCTTTCGCCCTTGCCGGCCACCAACTGGACCTTGTCCTCCTGCCCCGGCCCCAGCCTGAGAGTTAGCAGCTGCCGGCGCACCTCGTTCCGCAGGCTCTCTACCCTCAGCTCCGCCCTGACGGCACCGCCCTTCTGCCTGAGCATGGCCTGAGGGGAAAGCGACACCCCGCTCTTGGAGATGCGCTGGTCGAGGCCGGTGGCCGCGCCGCCGTCCTCGCCCAATGACCGCCTCACCTCCTCGGCCTCGGCAGAGGTCAGCTCCAGCCCCAGCCTGGCCGCCGAGCCCAAGATGTCACGCTCCAGCTCCAACCGGAAGCCGGGATCCAGGAAGGCCCGGGTCAGCAGGTTGTAGACGGCTTTTTTAGACATGCGGACGTATTAACATCGGACGTTCATACCTATAACATTACTGCGTTACTGCGCCCTCACCCGATATCATCCAAATCCACCGGTTCGTCCTTGGGATGGCAGATGCCGCAGAAGACGGCGTCGGATACCGCCAGGCCCTTGAGCTTGTTCCCTTTATCGCGGTACATGGCCAGGATGGACGGCAGGGTTTTGGCGTGCTCCTTGCACACCGACCGCCCGCAGAAGCTACAGACTGCGTTGGCCGGGCGTTCGCAATGCCAACATTCCATGTTGATGAATCTCCTTCGATAGAACTTTTAATTTTTGACTATCCTGTCTTTTCGGGTAAAGCTATCTGCCGTTTCTGACTGCCCTCAATGGGCCGAAGAGTCACTCTTCGGCAGGCTCAGGCCGGGGGCGCAGGGCTCAATACAATAATCAGGTTTTACGGCATTAATCATCATCAGTTGGTGCAAGGTTTGGGCTGGGAATAGCCTTCGCTTCCGCTTTCGGCCCCTCCCCCAGTCGCTCGGCGCCCCCGGACCCCTTTGCCGGCGTGCATCGGATTGACCGACTTTGCCCTCAACGGCCCGGAGAACCATCATCCTGGAGAATGGGACCGAATACGCCCAGCACCAGAGCATAACAGCGGCCCTCAGGCCAAACAGGTTAAGTCGCCCATCAATAACAGGCCCATGCTGCCCGGATTACCAATCACCCCTCTAAGCTGCCCGTGTTGCATTTCAAAATGGATTATACCTTAACCGCGGCCAACGCTAAACGGATTGATTACTGTCTGCGGCCCTTGCGGTTTCACCCCCTGCCCCCCATCGCTTGATATAGCACCGCCGCCTTTTGTGCTGCCTGGCCTCGAAGTACTTCCAGTGGCTCTGCACCCGGACGTTGTCCTCCAGCTCGATGTTGGTTTCGGCGGTGACGATACCTTTCCTGATGGCCGAGCGTGCCATCTCGGTCATCAGCAGGGCGTCGGCCCCCCTGCCCTGCAGGTCGGGCCTCACCGCACCCAGGTAAAGGTCCAGCTGCTTAGGCTTCCTCATGGCCAGGAGCAGGTGGATGAAGCCGAAGGGCAGCAGCCGGCCCCCGGCCCTCTGCAGGGCACGGGATAGCGAGGGCATGCCTATGACGAAGGCGGCCACCCGGCCTTGGTCGTCGAGAATGAGCTTGGTGTAGTCCGGCCTGATGAACGAAAAGTACTGCTTGGTATACATCTCGATCTGCCGGTCGTCGAGGGGCACGAAGGCATAGATTTTGGCGAAGGCGGCGTTGAGCACCTGAAACATCTCGCGGGCATAGGGCAGCATCTGCTTGGCGCTCCTGGCCTCCAGCACCCTCAGCCCCAGCTTCTGCATGACGATCCTCTCCACCCGCTCCGCCTTCTCTGGTATCCGTTTGGGCACCTTGACCTCGAACTCCACCCAGTCCACGTCCTTGACGTACCCCAGCGACTCCACCAGCTTGGGGTAGTAGGGATGGTTGTAGATGGCGGCCAGGGTCCCCAGCTCCTCGAAACCCTCCACCAGCATCCCCTCGTGGTCCATGTCGGTGAAGCCCAACGGGCCGTGGATGCCGTCCATACCCTGCTCCTTGGCCCATCTCTCCGCCGCATTGAAAAGTGCCCCGGCCACCTCGGGGTCGTTTACGAAGTCCACCCAGCCGAAGCGGGCGTAGCGGTTGCCCCAGATCTTGATGTAGCGAGTGTTGATTATACCGGCGATGCGGCCCACCGGCCGCCCGTCGCGCCAGGCCATCCAGTACCTGGCCTGGCAGTACCCGAAGGCCGGGTTCCTATCACTTCTCAGGGTGTGCAGCTCGTCCAGCATAAGAGGAGGCACCCAGTTCGGATTGCCTCGGTAAATGGAGAAGGGGAATTCGACGAACCTTTTCAGTTCGCGGCCGGTTTTCACCGGCCTGATCTCGACAGGCATCTTCGGCAGTTTCTACCGTTATCAATTTTCTCCTGACCTGGGCCCAAAGGACAGCTTGAGAAAGAGGACGGCCGCGGCCAGGGCCGCCAGCATCCATAGGACGCCCCACAGGGCTGGGGGGCCGAACAGCAGGCGGGACATGGCGAAGGCGTCCGAGTTGGGCACGGTGCGAACGATGAGGTCGCTGTAGATGTCGATGGCCGCGTAGAGGATGCTGGTCAGGCCCAAAAGCCTTAAGACGAAGTCGTTGGCCGCCTGACCGCCCCACCTGCCCAGGGCCGCCATCCCGGCGGCGAAGGCCAGGCCGAAGGCGAAACCGAACAGGTTGCGCACGAAGAGGCCGGTGACTGCGGCCACGGCCAGGGCGATGAGCAGGGATATCAGCTTGTCGGCCCGGGAGCGGGTGGCCGTCAGCAGTATCAACCCGCCGAACAGCATACTGCCCAGGTAGCCGGCCGGAATCACCAGCAGCTCCCAGCCCCCGGAGGTGGTGGCCAGCCCCCCCTGGTCGGCAGTAACCTCGATGGAGACGATGCGGCCCCCGGTGAGCACCGCCGCCAGGCCGTGTGACAGCTCGTGAAGGAAGACGGTGAACAGTTTCACCGGATAGACCAGCGGCGTGTTCCACAGCAGCAGGATGGCCACGAAGCCCAGCAGCAGGAAGGGAAGTTGTTGCGTGTCTTCCTTAAACATGACTGTCTTCTTCATTGCCTGTCATCCTCTGCGTTGACGTCCTGCCTGAGAGATTGAAGAATGACGTCGTCACCCTGCAGCTTGAAAGGAAAAGGATAATCTTAGGGCGACAACAGAAGTCGTTCAATACTTGACCACGAAGTCGGTGCAATCGTCGCCCTTGGCCATCGACTTGGCCACCGCCACCTTGCCCTCCTGCTCCCCGCAGACCTCCAGGGCCCCCTCCAGGTAGCCGCAGATGCGCTCCTCCAGGAGCGGATGAGGCATGCTTATCCCGGTCATGCGCAGGATAATGCGGCGGTCGCCGCGCTCGGCCACCTCCATCTTTCCCGGCTGGTAGTAGGTGGCGAAGATGTTGGCCGTCTTCTTGAGCACGAAGTCCACCGAGGCGACCCTGGCGAAGACCTTATAGACGCCCTTGAGCGCATCCAGGGCCGAGAAATGGCCCATGTCTCGCGCTCCCCGCGCCTCACCCCCGTAGAATAGGTCGCAGGCGGCCTGCATCGGCCGGTAGAAGGCTTCCTCGATGGGGTACCAGTTGGGGGAAAGGACCGTCGAGGAGAACAGCGCCTTCGAGCCCTGGGGCAGGGCCTGCAGGAAACGCTCGTAGCCCTCGGAGCCGAACTGGTAGCGTATGAACTTCTCGGTAGCAATGAGCGAGGTGCCCTTGACCTGCATGGTCTTGCCCTTGCTTTCCTCGCCGGGTTTGATGGTCTGCTGGATGCTGGGCCAGAGTGCCATGTTTTTATCCCTTGTCTTATTTTTCGGATATTCTCTTTATCAAGCCGGTGGTCGATCTTCCAGGCACTAGATCCACAGTCTCCACCCTCCCCCCGTTTCTCAGCACCACGTCCGAGCCCACGATCTCCTCGGCCTTCCAGTCGGCGCCTTTGACCAGAACGTCGGGCACCAGAAGCTCGATGAGCCTTTGCGGTGTGTCCTCGTCGAAGACGACCACGCAGTCCACGCAGGCCAGGGCCGCCAGCACCACCGCCCGGTCCTCCTGGGGGTTGATGGGCCGGGACGGCCCCTTTATCCTTTTGACCGAGGCGTCCGAGTTCAGCCCGACTATCAGCAGGTCGCCCATGTCCCGAGACTTCTGGAGATACTCCACGTGGCCCCGGTGCAGGATGTCGAACACCCCGTTGGTGAAGATCACCCGGCGGCCCTCGGCCCTGGCCTTTCGGCGGAGCCGGAGCGCATCCTCCCAATTAGCTAATTTGTGGTTCATTACTATATCTATATAGCTATAACCGATTGTCCCTTGTCCAGACCAGATTTAACCCCCTCGCCCCTCCCTCCAGGGAAACGATAGGGGTGGAATCGAACGGCTTCTATCTTTTCTCCAGTGGGTTGGGCACCGCCGGCAGCTTGGCGGTGGCCGCCCGCCGCTCCCTCTGCATGTCCACCTCCTCTAAAAGCAGGGCCTGGGGCACCACCAGGGTGGCCGGCACGCCCCTCAGCCCCCAGCCCCATCCCCGGGCCGATCCCTCGTTTCCCAGCATGGTGTTATGGACATAGCGCCCCCTGGCCGCCCCCAGCACCCGCTTCAGCGCCCCCAGCGGCAGGCCGGAGATCTCGGCTCCTCGCACCAGCGTCTGGCTGCCGTCCTTGACCGAGACCCGGAACACCGCTGTCGGCATGGGAACCGCCTCCTCGTTGTCGAGACCCTGGCCGGGGGATTCCCTCCCCAGCCGTCGCACTATATAGGCATAGTCCAGATCCTCGCTCCTGGCAGCCTTTATTAGGCGCTGGACCAGCTTTTCGTATCCCTCGGTCCTCTCCGAGGTGACCACCGCCACCCCGGGCCCTATCTCCTCGGCCAGCCCGTTGGCGGTCAGCTCCAGGCGCTTGTGGCCGTTGGACTGACGCACCCTCTGGGTCGGGGTCCGGCCGTTCAAGAGGTTTTTCAGCACCCCCTTCTCCACCAGCACCAGCTCCTGCGGAGGCCTCACCCCCTCGGCATCGATGGCATAGCTCCCTATCAGGCTCTGGCCGTCCAGCGTCTCCAGACCGGTGACGTCCTTGACCGACAGGTCCCTCGAAATCACCTTCTTGTCCATTCGCGATTCCAGCGGGTTCTCCAGGGAGCGGGAGCTCTTGGAGCGGGCGTAGCTCGGGTTCATAATGTTCTTCCGCTTGGCCCTGAGCCCGGCCTTTCCGCCGAAGAATTTTAGGGCCAGCAGCTCGGCCAGGGCCTGGCCCTCGAACAGCACCGGCCCGGAGTAGGACTCCTCGAACAGAGGGGCGGTGCGCAGGGACGTCAGGGTCGAGGCCATGTTTTCGATGCTTTGGGCCATTGCCCTTTCGTCCGGCAGCTGTTGCGGATCCCGGGCGTAGAACTCGGCCCTGTCCTCCAGCTCCCGGCCGTCCTCGGCCTGGGCCGCGGCCTCGGCTACCACGGCGCACAGCTTGACTGGATGCCGGGCCCAGGTCCCCTCGCTGTTTAGGTAGCGGATGTCGGCTTGGTACAGGTAAACGCTGACCTGCGAGGCCTGGATGGAGGGGTACCTCAAAAACACGGCCGAAAGCCTACGGGCCAGCCCCTCCCACTCGGCGGCACCCCATGGCGGATGGGGCAGCGCCTGCTCGAACTCCAAAACCTCGGCCGGGGCTAGGTCCGGCAGGGCCGTGTCCTCGGGCGCCAGATTCTGCTGGGAGATGGCCGACAGCTTGTTCTCCAGCTCCTCGGCGTGCTCTTTGTAGCGGTTGTCTACAATCCTCCAGAGCGCCTGGCGGATTCCCCGGCGGCTGTCGTCCAGCGGGATCTCCTCGCCCATGGTCCAGCTTCCGGAATACATGTAGTTCTCGTTGGACAGCTTCTTGTCCCCCACCATCAGCCGCACCCTGGCCCGGCGCTGCGGCTCCAGGTCGGAGCGGATCAACGCCCCCAGGCTGGCGGTCACCTGCAGCGTTTTGGCGTCGCTGACGGTAAAGCCGGCGAAGCACGGCTTCTTGAGCTGGCCTAGAGCCAGCTGTTCCATGGTGCGTTTCATCTCCTGGTCCATGGCCACGCGGACCGAGTCGGGAGAAGCAGTCAGCCCCGGCGCCGCAACAGCTGCCAGGAGGCTGGCCGTGGCTAGGCCGAATCGTATTGTCCTATTCATGCTCGCCTCCTGCTTTGATCTTATCCAGGCTGGGCCTGGGCAGCAGCGGCGGCCTGGCCTGAGACTTGTCCTTGCGCTGGATCTCTATCTGCCTGACGAACAGGGCCGGGGACACCGCCGACACCGGCACCCCGCCGGACTCGGCCCCGCAGGTCCCGTTGAAGACCTCGGGCCGGTCCCCGGCAGCCGCGATCTGGGAGAAGACCGACAGCGGCGTGCCCACCAGGTCCACCCCGCGCACCATTTCATCGGGCCGGCCGTCGGCGAACACCCGGTAGACCTCGGTGGGAGTGACGTTGAAGGCATTGGGGATGAAACGTCCGGTCATGGTGAAGCCCCCGGTGACGTCAGCAAACAGGTACCCGTATTCCTTGCCCTGGCGCTTGAGCTCGCTGATGAGCCGCCTTCTGAGCTCGGCCATGGGCAGGGGGTTGGCGGTCTCCACGATCAGGTTGGACTGCCTGGCCACCGGCTGCATCCCGGCTTGGGCCCGGCCGTGTCCATTGGATTCCGGAAATTTATCGATGGGGGTGCGCGACATCAGAAAGTCGGAGAGGATGCCCCGTCTGACCACCTCCACCCGCCGGCCCCTCACCCCCTGGTCGTCAAAGAGATAGCTGCCGTTGAGGGCCATGCCCCGATAGCGGTCGACGGTGGGATCGAATACCACCGAAAGCTCACGGGACAGCACCGCCTGGCCCATCTTCTTCTTGAAGGTCTGGGCGTCGTATTCGCTCTTCTGCCTCTCGCCCTCCACCCGGTGGCCGAAGATCTCGTGGAAGAATACTCCGGCCGAGCCGGCGGTCAGGATGGCCGGGCCGGCGTAGGCCTCGACGATGGGCGCCTTTTTGATGGCGGTCAGCTTGCGCACCAGCTCCCTGGCGTCGTCCAGCAGCCGCTCTTGGGATGGCAGCTCGTCCGGGGAGAAGGCGAAGTAGGTCTTGTAGAGCGGGAGCACCATGCCGTCCTCGGCTTTGACCTCGCCTGAAAGGTCCAGATGGACAGCGTTTCGGCTGTGGGCCAGCCTTGTCCCCTCGGTCGAGACAAAGTATTTCCTGACGGTCGACAGCCTCAGCCGCACCGACGAGCGGTTGATGTCCGGATCGTCCAGAAAGGGCCGGGAGATCAGCCGGAGCCTTTGTTCCCAGAGGGCCCTGTCCAAAGGGGGTTCGCTTAAGGCTGGCTGCTCGTAAACTTCGACCGGGGCCGAGGAAAAGTCCGGAGCCTTGTCCTCGGCCTCCACATTGACCGCCACGTTGGCCCGGACCCGGGCCAGGTTCTCCACCGCCTCCCGGTACTCCTGGTCGGTGCGCTGCCACAGGGCCTGGGCCAGGGCCTCGGGCCTGTCGTCCAGCGGCAGGCTCGCCCAGCGCGATGAGCCCAGCCCCAGATTGAGGTACTCCCCCCCGTAGCGAATCTCGTGGGTGTTGTCCAGAGCCGGGCTACCCACCCGCACCTGGACGGTGAGAATGCGCCGCCGGTCGGTGTCCGATGACATCAGGTCGCCGAACGAGGCCTCGATGACGGTGGTGGTCATATCGTCCACCCGATAGCAGAGGTAGTAGGGAGGGATCTCCTGCTTGCCGAGCTCGGCGAACTCGCGGTCCAGCTCCCGGGAGAGGATGGACAGCAGGGGGTCCTGGGCCGGAAGGCTTCCCGCCGTCAGCAAAAGGAACGCTGACAGGATCAAAGCTGCTTTGGTTCTCATCGGACTTTCTTTAATGTTTTATTTTGGGGTTTCCCATCCAGATCCACCAGCCGGTACCTCCGGCTCCCCAATCCGACCTTCTCCCCATGCTCCAGCTGGACGGCTCCGCTGCGCCCGCTCTCCTGGAGAAAGGCGTCCTGACACCTATACGCCTGGTTGACCAGGTCCAGGCTGGCCTGGTCGATGGCCACCGGGTCGGTCGAGGCCAGAACTCCTATATCTTTTACAAAAGGCTTTCTGGCGTTCGAGGCGCAGTCGCAGTCGGGCGAGATCTCGGCCAGCACGTTGATGTAGATCAAATTTAGGCTATCGGCGATGGCCTTGGCGTACTCAACCAGCCGGCGGTTGAACTCCTCCGGCCCCACCCGGCCCCGGGGCGCGGACAGGGCCCCGGCCGGGCAGACCTGGATGCACTGGCCACAGCCGATGCACTTGCGGGCCTCCACCTTGATGGGGTTGGTCCTGATGGCCCTGGCCGGGCACTGCATGGCGCAGACGTTGCAGGCCACGCATTTGTCCGGGTCGAGTTCGGGCACCAGGTCGGCGTGCATGGCCCGCTTGCCCCTGGGCGAGGCCAGTCCCATGGCCACGTTCTTGATGGCCCCGCCGAAGCCGGCCAGCCCGTGGCCTTTGAAATGGCTGAGCATGACGATGGTGCCGTAATCCTTGGTGTGGCTGCCCACCAGCACCTGGGTGTAGCGGGCGGTGGAGCAAGGCCAGGCGGCCTCGCCCTCCGAGTCCAGGATGTCGATGGGGGCGAAGTCGAAGCCATGGGACCTAGCCAGCTTTAGATGGGACTCGGTCCTCTGCCTAGGGCCGGAGTAGAGGACGTTGGTCTCCACCAGGGTGGCTCCCAATTTATCGACCAGCGGCCGGACCAGCGCCGGCTTGAGATAGTTCTTGTTCTCCTTCTCGCCGAAGTGGGTCTTGACCGCCATCCTGCCCTTGGCTTCGCCCTTGATCCTCTCGTAGACTTTTAGCACGCCTTGGCCCGAGGCCTCCTTGGTGAAGTAGACGGGCACGGGGTCGGCCCACAGTCGGGTTAGGAGGAATAAGGCTGACAGCCAAAAAACTATCCCTGTCATTTCCCCTCCGCCTTTATGCTCGTTTTCGGTCAGTGCTCCAGCTTGCCGAGCCCTCTAGCCTTGGCCCTGGCCATTTTACCCTCGGCCTCTCTCAAAAGATCCTCGACCCCCATACCCTCGGTCAGTTCGCAGAGGCCGATGCCCAGAGTCAGCTCCAGGCCTGGCTGTACCTGCCGCCAGTCATGTCGTTGAACCTCATGCTGTAGCCTTTCGCACACCGCCAAAGCCTTCTTCAAGCCGGTCTCAGGAAAGGCCAGCAGGAAATTGCGATGGTTGAAATGCCCGGCCAGGTCCACCATTCGCATTTTCTCCTTGAATATCCGGGAGAGGATGCCCGTCAGCTGTTCCTGTTTGGCCGGCGACAGCTTGCCGATCGTCTCCGGGTAACGGTCGATCCCGGCCATGGCCAACGACAGGGGCAGGCGATAACGCTGAGCCCGGGCTATCTCCGTTTTAAGCTTTTCCCTGAAGGCAGCGATATTGTATAATCCCGTCCTGGGGTCCTCGGTGACCAGGCCCTCCAGTTTGCGGTTTTGCTCCTCCAGGCTTTTTATAAGGAAAAATTTTTCCTGATCGGCCTCCCTGAGCCTGGCGTTCAGCTCCTCCAGCTCTTGGCTCCGGTGTCTTAGCTCCTCGGTCTCCTTGGCCTGGCTTTGGATCTGTTGTTGGACTTTCAGGTTGTAGACCGACTTTTGCAGTGAATCGTGCTTCAGCTCCTTATCCAACGCCACGTAACGTTCATAGTAATCCAGCGCCTCCCGGTGCCTGTCCCATTGCTTATGTATCTCCGCCAACATTTGCAGGGCCTGGCTGGCCAGCTCCTTGGCCTGAATATGACTGGCAATGGCCAGGCCCTTCTCCAGTAGATCGCTGCATTCCCTGAAGGTTGCCTTGGAGGCCATCAGCTCGCCCAATAGTATCAGGTTCTCAGCCTCGTCGGCCTTCTCCCCCATCTCCCTGGCCAGGTCCAGGCTTTCCCGGAAGCACTCCTCGGCCTTGCCGTCACGGCCCAGACGGTGCAGTACCACCCCGATGTTTGAAAGCAGAGAAGCCTCCGCCTGTCGGTAGCCGCGCTCCCGGGCCGCGGCCAGACCTTTCTGGAAGCATTCCAGTGCTTTCTGATACTCCTCCAGCTTTTCGTAGACACCCCCGATATTATTGAGACAGATGCTGAGCCTGGCATCGCCGACCTGCTCGAAAAGCTCGCGGGCCATCTGGTGGTGTTCCAGCGCCGTCTGATGCTCGCCCATCTGTTCGTAAACCGTGCCGATGTTCATCAGGGCCGCGGCCTGACCCTGGAGGTCTTTGAGCTCTCTTCTTATCTCTAGACTCAGCTCATAGTACTCCAGGGCCTTTCCATAAACGGCGATGGCCGAGTAATCGGCACCCAGATTATTGTAGGCTAACCCCAAACCCCGGCTGTCCTTCAGTTGGTGAAAGATTTTCAGGGCCCTTAGATGGTGGATCAGCGCCTGGGCATGCTCCCCCAGCTTCAGCAGACAGGAACCCATGACGTTGTGGGCGTTGGCCTGGCCCGCCTGGTCCGAGCATTTTAGGTATAAGCGGAGAGATTCCTCGGCCGAATCCTTTCCCGTCTGGTAATCGCCATGCCAGAAGCTGAGCATGGCCTCCACCCATAGGGATCCGGCCAGGCCGGCTTCGTAGCCGTCTGCCGCGGCCAGGGATTTGGATTTCCCAGCTAGCTCCCGGGCCTTTGGGGGATCGAGGTTGACATAGGCATGGGCCAGCTGGTTTGATAGGTCTACCCTCTCCCGAAGGTATTTGTGATCGTCGGGTAGTCCGGCCAGCTTGTCTTCAAGCTCCTTGATCCTTTTCACCTATGTCTCCTAGTACTATTTGCACCGCCTGCATGCTTTCACACCCTTCCAACCGGAGCGGCGTAGACCACCATCTCGTCCACCCCGTCCAGCTTGCACAGCCTGTCGAACTTTCTCTGGTCGTAAGCCCCGATGGCGCAGGTGCCCAGGCCCAGGGCCTCGCAGGCGAGATAAAGGTTCTGGCAGACATGGCCGGCGTCCAGCAGCACCAGCTTGGCCGCCTCGATGGTGTAGCGCCACTCGCTGCGGTAGGGCAGGGCGCTCCAGATGAAGGTGGCTCCGCAGTCACCCACAAAGTCCTGGCCCAGCGAGGCTTGGGACAAGGCCTTGGCTTGGTTTTTTATAGTGAATAGAAAGACCAGTTTGTGCTCCAGGGGTAGGTAGCGGTAAAGTCCGGCCTTAAGGCTCTCCACCCGATTGGCGGCGATATAAGTCTCCAGGGGATGCATGTTGCCAGCGGAGGGCACGTTGCGCAGAGCCGCCTTGCCGCCGCCAAATATCTTTCTGACCCCCTGGGTGGCCCAGAGAAGATATGACAGCTCGCCCAGCGAGATGGGATCGCCGATGAACTTGCGCCGGCTCTGCCTCCTGGATATACACTGGCTGATATCCGGCTTGGCAGGCCTTATTGAGTCCGGCGGCGGCAGTTCGACCAGTTCGGCGCCGGCCGGGGCCGGTTTTTGCAGGTCGCCGCGGGGCAGGCCCTTCTGCTGGTCGGAGATGATCTTTACCATGGCGATGAAGTGAGCCTTTACCAGCTCGCGGTTCTTGGCTATCCTCTTGGCCGCCTTCCGGGTGGCGGCCTCCATCCGCTTGACCAGGGCCGGGAGCCGGTCGAGCGCCTTAGACAGCTTCCTCTCCATCTGGCTGGCCGCCGCCTCCTCGGCCGGCTTGAGTTTGGCCATGGCCTCCTCGGCCCACTGGGCGGTCTTCAACGGCAGCTTGGCTATCAGCGCCTGTCGGGATTCAGCCGGCACGGTCTTCAGGAACCTGAGAAAGGAGGTCGTGTCCTTGCTGTCGGGATACTCCAGCACCGTGCCCAGGATTATCTCCAGTTCCTTCTTGTCCAGGGAAGCGATCCGCTTTATGAGGTCTTCCATCGAATGCTCCTTTTTGTGAAAAGGCGGTTTACCCTTGCCAGACCATTCATTATATACAAACCCGGGCCATTAGGCAACTGGTCTACATCTTTATTATCACCTTGACAAACACCCTGGTATTACGTATACTGAACCCATCACGCCACCGAAAAATTAGAAAAAAAGCCTCCATGAACTTAGAGGAAAGCCCCCGTCGCCAGGGCCTGTTTATCACCGTCGACGCCAACATCGGCGCCGGCAAGACCAACGCCTGCCACGCCATCTGCTCGGCCGCTTCCAGCTCGGGCTGGCCGGCCCGGGTGTTGGAGGAGCCCACCCACCACCCCAAGTTCGCCCACTTCCTCAGCCGCTACTACGAGGATCTGCGCACCGGCCGGAACACCGGCGGCGGCTTCGGCATGCAGATGTTCATGCTCTGCCAGCGATACGAGCAGCACCGGCTGGCGGTGGAGCTGGCCTGGGGCGCCCAAGGGGGGGTGGTCATCCAGGACCGGCCTATCTACGGCGACACCGTCTTCGCCACCACCGCCATGGAGCGCGGCTTCATGACCCGGGAGGAGTACCAGCTGTACGTGGACGTCTTCCGCAACATGAGCCGGGACGTGATGCCGCCCGACATCTTCGTCTTTTTGGACGTTCCGCCAGAAGAGTGCCACCGCCGCATGGCCGCCCGGGCCCGGGAGCAAGAGACCGGAGTCCCCTTGGATTACCTGCAGCACCTGGACAAGAACTACAAGCTGCTGGTGCAGGAGATGCGGCGGAGGGGCGTCCGGGTGATGGTGGTCGACTGGCAGCACTTCGGCCCGCCGGTGGACCTGTGGAAGAACATTTTAAGAATGGCCGTCTCCTCGGACACCTGGTACGAACAGTTGACCTTCTCCTTCGCCAAGCACCCCCGGATGCCGGTGATGCCCGGCGGGGAGGGAAAGCCGGAGGAGGAAGAGAAAAAGTGACGGCCGCCCCTGCCGGCAGAATAAATCCTAACGAAAAGCCCCGCATTCACGCGGGGCTTTTCTCGTTATCTGGTCATTCGATCCCGCTACCGCTTTCTATCCGCCGCTCTGGGGTCAGTATGGCCACTCCGTTCCGGTCCTGTGAAGCCAGAAACATGCAGCTGATATTCGGTATTGTAGATATATTATTGTCGTTTGAAGATATGTGGCCTGACGAGAAAATAGGATACAATCGCTGTAAAAAGAATTGCAAATCCGGGCTTATAAAACCCAGTAGTAAAAATATAGCGGAAAGTAAAAACATCGCTACTACGATGACAAGAGAACAGGAGTACCTTAACCAATACTTAATCCAGGGATGATTTGGCAAATCTCCCATCACTGTCTACCCACCTGCTTGCTGAATTTTGAGTTGTATAACTTTAGGGAAGCTTTTTCGATTTAGAAAGCGCTTAAATGGTCAGGGCAATTCATATGACAATGCGCATTGGAGCATACTTTCCACAAAAAAAGGTCTTCCGATTAGCCTTTCTGTAATCTACCATTATATAATTGTTATCCACCTTGGCAAGATACAGCTCGATTGAATTGTTTTGTTCTATGGCAACCGCTCACTTTATCCCGCTGCCGCTCTCCGTCCGCCGCTCCGGGGTCAGGATGACCACCCCGTCCTTGTCCTGGGCCGCCAGCAGCATACCGTTGGACTCCAGGCCCCTGATCTTCGCCGGTTTGAGGTTGGCCAACACCACTATTTGTTTTCCGACCAGGGATTCCGGTGGGTACCACTGGGCGATGCCGGCCAATATCTGCCGTGTCTCCTCCCCGATCTTTATCTGCAGCTTGAGCAGCTTGTCGGCGCCCTGGACCTTCTCGGCCGAGATGACATCGGCGGTGCGCAGTTTTATCCTCTTGAAGTATTCGATGTCCACCAGCTCCTCGGCCAGGGGCGTTTCTCCTTCTTTCTTTTCCGATCCTTCCTTTGGTTTTACTTCATCGGACATTTGTTTTCCACTTTCGATTTTCGTTTTGGTGTCGATCCTGGGGAACAGCGGCTCCCCGGACTTTACTTGAGTGCCCGGCTCCATCATCCCCCATTTCCCGGCCTGCTCCAGCAACGGCTCGCCGACCACTCCGAGCTGCGACAGCAGCTGCCGGCACTTGGAGGGCATGGCCGGCGACAGCAGAATGGAGCATATCCGCAGGACCTCGGCCGCGGTGTTCAGCACCGTATCGATACGTTCTTGGTTCCCCTCCCTGGCCAGTTTCCAGGGCGCATTGGACTCCACGTAGCGGTTGGTGGCCTTGATCGCCTCCATCACCATGGCCAAGGCTCCGTTGAGATCGAACCGCCCCACCAGGTCCCTGACCTTTTCGCCCAGCCCCAGCGCCTGCGCCTTCAGCGCCTCATCGTCGTTTCGCAGCTTCTTGGCTTCTGGCACAAGTCCCCCGCAGTATGAATCCACCATCTTGAACACCCGGCTGGCCAGGTTGCCGTAGTCGTTGGCCAGGTCGGAGTTGATGCGCCCCACCAGCCTCTCTTCGGTGAAATCGCCGTCGCCGGTGGTCGAGATCTCCCTCAACAGGAAGTAGCGGACCTGGTCCGTGCCGTACCTCCCGGCCAGCGACTCGGGGTCGATGATGTTGCCCAGGGACTTCGATATCTTCTGCCCCCCGATGGTGACGTATCCGTGGACCAGCAGCTGGTGCGGCAGGGGCACCCCGGCCGACATCAGCATGGCCGGCCAGTAGACGGCGTGGAACCGTATGATCCCCTTGCCGATGACGTGCACCCTCTCCGGGCACCTGGCCCAGTACTTGGCGTAGAGAGGCCCTTCCTCGGCGTAACCCAAGGCCGTGATGTAGTTGGAGAGGGCGTCGAACCAGACGTAGACCACCTGGGATGAATCGCCAGGCACTTGGATGCCCCAGCCCTTGGCCCGCTGCACCGAACGGGAGATGGAGAAGTCCTGAAGGCCGCCGCGGATGAAGGACAGCACCTCTTTCTTCCTGGTCCCGGGGACAATGCGGTAGGCGTCTGATCCGACAAGCTCCTCCAATCGCTCCTGGTACTTCGACAGCCTGAAGAAGTAGTTCTCCTCCTCTATCCTCTCCGGTTCCGTTTCGTGCTCCGGGCACTTGCCGTCAACCAGCTCGTCAGGGGTGTAGAACTGCTCGCAGCCCACGCAGTACAGGCCCTGGTAACGTTTCTTGTAGATGTCGCCGGCGGCATCGCAGGCCCGCCACAGCCTCTCCACCCCCAGCCGGTGTCTCTCCTCCGAGCTGGTGCGGATGAAGTCGTCGTTGGACAGCGCCAGGTAGTCCTTCATGTCCGCGAAGAACCTGGCGTTTCTTTCCACCAGAATCGCGGTGGATACCCCCTCCCTCTCCGCCGTCTGCACGTTCTTCAGGCTGTTCTCGTCCGAGCCAGTCAGAAAGCGGACGTCTCGGCCGAAGAGGCGCTGGTAGCGGGCCAGGGCGTCGGTCTGGACGATCTCCAGGGCGAAGCCCACGTGGGGCTTGGCGTTGACATAGGGAATGGCGGTGGTGATGTAGTAGGGCCTCATGGCTCCTGCACCTCGTCGGCCTTGAACTCGCCGTGGCCCTCCTCGAACCTGACGAACACCTTCCGATGGAATATGTCCACCTTGTAGACCGTGCCCTTGCCCCGCGGGGTCTTGACCACCGAGCCCACCCGGGGCATGTCCTTGGCTGTCTCCTCGTAGAAAACATCCTCGTACATCAGGCAGCACATCAGCCGGCCGCACAGTCCCAGCATCTTGTTGGAGGTCATCGACAGGTTCTGCTCCTTGGCCATCTTCAGGGTGATGGGCTCGAACTCCCGCAGCCAGGTGACGCAGCACAGCTCCCGGCCGCACATGCCGTATCCCCCCACCTTGCGGGCCTCGTCCCGCACCCCTATCTGTCTCATCTCGATCCGTCCCTTGAACATGGTGGCCAGGTCGCGCACCAGGCCCCTGAAGTCCACCCTTTTCTCGGCGGTGAAGAAGAAGGTCAGCTTGGAGCCGTCGTAGCGGGCCTCGACGTCCACCAGGTTCATCTGCAGCTCGTGTTTGGCCACCAGCTCCAGGCAGGCCCAATATGCCTCCTCCTCGCGTCGGCGGTTGGACTGCAGGCGGTTTAGCTCCTCCTCGCCGGCCTTGCGCACGATCTCCCCGGAGACCGTCAGCTTCTGGGGCTCGATCCTTCTCTCCCGGCCGACCACGCCCACCTCCATGCTGTTGTCGTGGTTGACCACCACCATCTCGCCGGGCACTAGGCTTAATCCTTGGGGGTTGGCGTAGTAGCGTCCCTTGGCATCTTTGAGTTTGACCTCTATCAGCGAATTGTGGCTCATACTTTGGTTGTCCTTCGGCTGTCCCAAGGCAGCCCCTTCCTCCTCGGCCGCAGCCGAGCCGTTATTTTTTGTTTCCGTCGTCATCTCAACGGACCGCCGTCCCGGCCTCGCCGGCCAAAGCGGCTATCAGACATAGCCTGGGGGTGACGTTCTGCCTCAGGGCGGCCCGTCCTCTTTCCACCCGGCCGGCCAGCGAGGCCAGCCTCTCCCCGGCCAGCCGCCGCTCCAGCGCCCGCAGCCTCTCCGCCCGGTCGGAGTTGACCACCTTCAGCCCATGGCGTAGGTGCATCAAGTCCTGGACCAGCTCCTCCACCAGATTCAGCACCCTCTCCGGCTTGCCCCGATCGGCGGCGGCCTGGCCGACATGGTGAAGCATCATGTGATAGTCACCGGCGGCGGCGCACTCCAACATGTCCCAGGCCAGGTCCCGCTCCTCCCAGAAGCCCTGCTCCAGCATCTCCAGGGCCCGGCCCAGACTGCCTCCCGCCAGATCGGCCATCAACCTGGCCTCGATGTCGGGCAGACGGTGGTTCTCGATCAGGTAGGCCTCGATGGCGCCGGTCGGCAGCAGCCCGAAGCGGACCTTCTGGCACCGGGAGACGATGGTCGGCAGCAGCATATTGGGGCGGTCGCTGGCCAGCAGGAAAACGGTGGTGGGCGACGGCTCCTCCAGCATCTTGAGGAAGGCGTTGGCGGCCTCCTCGGTCATCCGGTCGGCCTGGGCGATGAGAGCCACCTTGCGCCCGCCCTCGTACGGCATCAGCGCCAGCCCTTCCCTCAGATCCCTGATGTCGTCAATGGATATGGAGACGGGCCGGTCGAAGGACAGCGGGCGATGGGGCTGGGCCGCTTTCTCCTTCAGCTGCTCGGCCACCTCGTCGGCTATCTTCCTCCGCTCGCTCTCCGAGCTTGAGTGGGGCACCGGGGCCAGGTAATGGAAGTCGGGGTGCTGGTAGGTGGATATACGGCGGCAGCTGGAGCACTGACGGCAGGGCTTATTTTCCTCCCCACAGTTGAGCGCCCGGGCCAGATCCATGGCCGCCGCCTCCTTGCCCACCCCGTCCGGCCCGTAGAACAGGTAGCTTTGGGCCAGCCGGCCCTCGTCCCAGGACCGCCTGATGGTGCGCTTGGCCACCTCCTGGCCGATGAGGTTGTCGAAGAGCATGTTAGCTGAACGCAATACTCGACGCAGCAGTTATCGAGTTAGACGGCGCCTCGATAAGCCTTGTCGGCATTCGATATCCGGCCAGCCCCTGGACCGGCTCGGAAACGACCGAGACGAGCGCCTCACTCCAGATCCATTACCTTCTTGTTTCTGATGGTCTTGAACTGGGCCTTGGGCTGGGCCCCGGCCTTGCCGTAGGAAACCTGACCACCCGCCCCCTTGGTGAAGGAGCCGGTGGCCATCAGCTCAGCTCGCAGCTCGTCCGGGCCGGCCGGGCCCTTGTGGATCGCCTCCAAAAGTATCCTGGCGGCGTCGTAAGCCTGGGCCGCCTGCTTGGATGGTGTCTTGGAGTATCTCTTCTTGAAAGCGGCCTCAAAGGTCTGGGCGGCCTGGGCCATCCTTGAGGCCGGCGAGAGGGTGGCCAGCACCGCGCCCTCGACATAGACCTCGCCGTGGGTCAGCACCTTGGTGTCGGCCCAGGCCTCATGGCCCAAGAGCTGGACCTTGAGCTGGTTGTAGGCCAGCTGGGGGGCGATCATGACGATGTCGCCCGGCGGCGCCGGTACGAACAGGGCCTGGATTTTGGCGGCTTTGAGCTTCTCGATCGGCTCCTTGAAGTCGGTGGTGCCGGGCTCGTAGGCCTGGCTTACCAGGACCTTGGCCCCCTCCCTGACCGCCTGGTCGCGGAAGGCCTGGGCGGTGGCCTCGGAGCTGGATTCGTTGGGAAAGAGGACCGCCAGGCTGGTGAGGCCCAGCTTCTTGACGGCGTAGGTGGCCAGGCTGGCCCCCTGCCAGCTGGTGCTCTGGGTCAGCTGGAACACGTAGGGGCCGACCGTGGCGATGCGCTCCTCCCCGGCGGTTGGGGACAGGATGGGCACCTTCTTGGCGTTGGCCACCGCGGCCGCGGCGATGGTTGGCCCGGAGAGAACTTCTCCCATAATGCCCATCACTTTGGAGGAATCTATCAACTTCGATGCCAAACGGACGGCCTCCACCATATCGCCCTTGGTATCCTCGACGAACAGTTTGACTTTGAGGACCGCCTTTAGGTTGTATTCGCCCACCGCCAGCTCCACCCCGTCCTTGACCGCCGAGCCGTACTCGCTGTACTTGCCGGAGAGCGGGGCCAAAAGCCCTATCCTGGGCGGCTCGGCTGCGGCCGCCGCTGTTTTACTGACCGTCAACGAATCCAAAAGAGCGGCGGCCGTCTCGGCCTCGGCGCTCTGGGGATATTTTTTCGGCAGCTCTCCCAGGATCTTCTTAGCCTCGTCGGTGTTATTGGCGTCCAGCTCCATCCTGGCCAGTCTCAGTGCCAAGGCTGGCGCCATATCGGATCTCGGGTACTTGCGGTATAGCACCCTGATCTCCCCGGCCAGCAGGTTCTCCTCGATCAGCGCCGAGAGTGGCAGGCGGAGTAGCTCCTTATCGTCGCCCTCCCGGGCCGCGGCCAACCCCTCCAGGTACTGCTGTCCGGCCTTGATGTAATCCTGCCTGGCCAGGTGGCAGTCGCCCATGATCTTGCGGGCCAGGGAGGCGCGGTCGGACTGTGGAAAATTACCGACCAGCTTCTGGGCGCTCTGCATGGCCAACTCAGTCTGGCCCTGGTCGAAGCGGCTCTTGGCGGTCAGGTAAAGGGCCTCGGGCACCAGCAACGATTTGGGATGCTTGGCCAGCATCTCCTGGGCCTTGTCCACCGCCTCGGACAGCATCCTTTGGCTATAGAGCCGCCAGCCTTCGTCCAGGATGGACTTGGCTTTCCGCTCCTCGGCCTCGGGCACAGCCGGCTTGGCCTGGCCGGGCTCCGGCGGCTTGTCGACGGCCGGACGGAGGTGGGAGCAGCCCACGGCTGCCAGCACCAGGGCCATAATAAGATATTTAAGTGAACTGTTCATAATGCTCCGCGGTTGACTGTAGGTAAACTCTGCGTCTATAACGCAAACAGAGATCTTGGCCAGAATGCCGTCCGCATTCGATTCAAGGCATGGATGGGACAGCGCCGCCGGCTAGATCTCCAGTGGCTGGCCGCTCTTGAGGGCCTGGGTGATGGCCTCCAGTATCCTGACCACCTCCAGACCGTTCTCGCCGTCGGACAGGGGCCGCTTGCCCTCGCGGACGCAGTCCAGGAAGTGGGCGGCCTCCAGCCGCAGGGGCTCGGTCATTCGGAAATAGGGTATGTTGATGTCGCCCTCCCTCAGGGTCAGCACCTCGTCGTAGCTGCCGTAACGGATCTCCTGGTTGACCCCCTTGTCGTAGATTTTGATCTTCTCGGTGGCCTCCATGTCGTCGAAGGCCGCCATCTTCCTGGTGCCCACCACCGTGAACTTGCGGATCTTGTGGGGATCCAGCCAAGATACCTGGGCGTGGGCCACCTGCCCGCCGGGGAAGTCCAGGGAGAAGAAAACCACGTCCTCGATGTCGCGCTGCAGAAAGCACTTCCCGTTGGCGGTAGCCCTGGTCGGGTTTTGTCCCATCAGGTGGAGCATCACCGAAATGTCATGCGGCGCCAGGCTCCACAGGGCGTTCTCGCTGCGGCGGATGGCCCCCAGGTTGACGCGCACCGAGTAAAGGTAGAGTATCTGGCCCAGCTCCCCCTTCTCCAGTAGGCCCTTGAGGTATTCCACCGCCGGGTGGTAGAGCAGTAGGTGGCCCACCATCAACACCAGCCCCTTCTTCCCGGCCAGGTTCACCAGCTCCTCGGCCTCCCTGACTGATAGGGCCAGCGGCTTCTCGACCAGAACGTGCTTACCGGCCTCCAGCGCTTTCTTGGCCAGCTGGTGGTGGGTTTCGGAATTGGTGGCGATGACGCAGGCCTGGACTGTTTCGTCTCTAAGCGCCTGTTCGAGATCGGGGGAGGTCTTGGAGCTGCGGGCCAGCTCCTGGGCCTTGGCCAGCCGTTTGGGATCGGAGTCAGCCAGCCAGGATACCCGGCAGCCCGATGCGTTGGCAAAGGTGCGGACATGATTGACCCCCCACTGTCCGCATCCGGCGATGGCGATGCTGATATCCGACATATAAGCTGATTCTATTTTGTTGACAGATTATCACAGGGCTATTTCCCGGTAAAAGACCTGGGAAATCTTTGTCCAGGTTCAATCCTTATAGCCGTCCGGGTGGCGCCGGTGCCACTCCCAGGCCGAGGAGACGATCGATTCCAGATCCGGGCACTCAGGCCTCCAGCCCAGCTCCCTTTGGATCTTCTCCGAAGAGGCCACCAGCTCGGGCGGATCCCCGGGCCGTCTGGGTCCGACCTCGGCCCTGATCTCCCGTCCGGTCACCTCCCGGGCCGTCTCGATCACCTCCCTTACCGTGAAACCCCGCCCGTTCCCCAGGTGGTACACCATGCTCCCCCGATCCAGCGCCCTCAGGGCCAGGATGTGGGCCCTGGCCAAGTCCGAGATGTGGATATAATCACGAACGCAGGTGCCGTCGCGGGTGGGATAGTCGTCCCCGAAGATCACCACTTTGTCTCGCTTTCCCAAGGCCGTCTTAAGTACCAACGGAATGAGATGCGTTTCCGGGTCGTGGTCCTCGCCACGCTCGGCCGTGGCCCCGGCCGCGTTGAAGTAGCGCAGACAGGCGTAACGCAGGCCGTGTATCTTCTCCAGCCAGGCCAGCGATCTCTCCAGCATATTCTTGGACTCGCCATAGGGGCTGCCGGGGTTGACCGGCTCGGTCTCATCCACCGGTATGCGGCCGGGGCGGTCGAACAAGTTGGCGGTCGAGGACAGAATGAATTTCTTCACCCCACAATCCAGCATGGACTCCAGTAACGCCAAGCCGCCGGCCACGTTCCCCCCCAGGTATTTGAAGGGCCGCTGCATGGACTCGCCCACCAGGCTGAAGCTGGCGAAGTGCATCACCGCCTCGATGCCGCGCTCACGCAGGACGCCCTCGACCAGCCTCCTGTCCCCGACATCGCCCCTGACGAAATCGGCCCCGGCCGGGACGGCCGCCCGGTGGCCCTGGCTCAGGTTGTCGAGGACCGTTACCTGGTCGCCCGCCGACAGCAGGTGCTCGGCCGCCACGCTTCCAATATACCCGGCTCCCCCGGTGACCAGTACCCTCATCGGTGACTCTAATGACCTCGCGCTTGCCTATAAACCTGTTCCCCTCAGGCGGGATTTCCATTGGCTATAAAGTTCGAAGCTGCGGCCCGCCTTCCGGCCGCAGCCTGTTCGCCAGGACAATTTTGGCCAGCTGTTGTCTCAGTGTCTACGCCTGCCGCGCTTCAGCCTGTCCCAGATGCGGCGCCGGCGGTGGGCCTTCTTCCCCTCGTCGTCAAAGTAATAGTAATAATGGTAGTAATAATAGTCGTAGCTGCCCACCAGGCTGGAGATCTCGATGCGGTTCAGCACCGCCCCCAGGATGTTGGCCTTGACGTTGGACAGGAGTATCTTGGCCCGGTTTAAGGCCCGGCGGTCGGTGGCGTGGGAGTTGACCACCAGCACCACCCCCTCTACCCGCGATCCCAGCACGCAGGTATCGGTCACCGTCAGCACCGGAGGGCTGTCGAACAATACCAGGTCGTACTTGGCGGAGAGGGCGGCGATCAAGTCGCGCATCCTCTGGGTGTTGAGAAGCTCCGAGGGGTTGGGCGGTATGGCCCCGCAGGTGAGGATGTCCAGGGATTCGATGCCCGAGGGTCGGACCACCTTCTCCAGCGGCAACTTCTCGGCCAGCATGTTGATCATCCCCGGCTCCCGCTCCAGTCCGAAAAGGGAGTGGACCACCGGCCGGCGCAGGTCGGCATCCACCAACAGGGTCTTCACCCCCATCAGAGCGGTGGTGATGGCCAGGTTGGCCACGGTGGTCGACTTTCCCTCGGACGGTGCCGACGAGGTGATGACCACCGTCTTCAGGGGGCTGTCTATCCGGGAGAACTGAATGTTGGTGCGCAGGGCCCGATAGGCCTCGGAGATGGGCGAGCGCGGGGTGTAGCGGGTGACCAGGGTGGATGAGATCCGGGCCACCTCGTCCAGTCCGTTGCGTTTTTTCCGGCGGTCCACGTCCTGCGACTGGATGGCCGGGATCAGGCCCAGCACCGGAAGCTCGAAATTATGCTCCAGCTCCTCAGGGGTCTTGACCGAGTTATCTAGCGATTCCAGAAAGAAGGCCAAGGCCAGCCCCAGGGTGAGGCCCACCGCCAGCCCGATGGCCAGGTTCAGCGCCTTGCGCGGCTTGATGGGGTCGGCCGGCGGCACTGCCGGATCGATCACCCGCAGGTTGCCCAGCTTGCCAGCCTCTGTTATCTTGGCCTCCTCGTTTTTCTCCAGAAGCAGCTTGTAGAGGTTCTCCCCCACCTCCTTGGCCCGCTCCAGCCGCGCCAGCTGCAGCTCCTTGTAGGGCAGTCTTCCCAGGCCCGCCTCGTATTGGTCCAGTATCCTCCGCAAAGCCCGCTCCCTGGCCTGGGCGGTGGCCAGATCGATCTGCAGCGGCGGTATCTGGGCCATCAGCAAGGCCATCTGAGGCATAGGCGAGATGCTGCGGCCGCTGGTGATGGCTTGCAGCTCCTGGTTCAGCTTCTCCTTGGTGCTGGCGATCTGGGAGCTAAGGCGCACCATCTGGGGATGGTCCTGTCCATAGCCTTTGACCGACAGCTGGGTGGCCTCCATCTGGAGTTCGATCAGGCTCTTTCTGAGGCCGTCGGCCAGCGAACCGGAGGTGAAGGCCCCCACCGTGTCTCCGCCCTGGGAGCGCAGCTGCTCGCCGATGGCCTCCAGCCGGCGCTGCAGGGTCTGGCTCTCGGTCACCGCCCGGTTGTACTCCACGTCCACCGAGGTAATCCGGCTGAGGAGCTCCGAGGCCTCGCTGGAAAGGGTGACCACCTGGTTCTGCGTCTTGAATGCCTTGAGGGCCTCCTCGGCCCTGGTCAGGTTGGCCTCCACCGTAGGCAGCTGGTCCTCGATAAACTTGCGGGTGGACGAGGCCTGCTCCCGCTTGACCGAAGCGTTGCGGTCCATCAGCACCGCGGTCACCAGGTTGGCCACCTCGGCCGCCACCTGCGGGCTGGGGCCCTGGAACTTGACCAGCAGCACGTCGGACTCCCGCACCGGCTCCACCGAAATATTGCTTTTGATCTTTTCGGAAATGTAGCCTGAATGCGCCCGGACCGAGAGGTGGCGCAGGTTCTCGGGCAAAAGCTCCCTGGCCAGGGCCGTGTCCAGCCTCTGGGCTACGTCCTCGGAGAGGGAGCGGGACTTGATCTCCTCGATCTGGTTGACGATGTACGTCTTCCGGGCGATGTTCTCGGAAAAGTCGAACGACGGCAGAGGCTCCCGGCTTTGCTCGAAGATGATGCTGGTCTGGGCCTCGTACACCGGATGCATGGTGAAGGTGGCCACGGCGATGGGCAGCAGCACCCCGGCCAGGCAGACGGCGATCAGCGTCTTCCGCCGCCATAGCAGGTCGACGATCTCGTAGAGGTTGGTTTCCTTGGCCTTGTTCTCAGCGCTCTGGTCCAAAACAGCCCCGGTAAAAAATGTTTGGCCGCCGCCGGCCCTACCGGTCGTGCGACAGCAGATAGTAGACGTTGACTATGATGGCGATGTCGGCCAGAATCTGGACGGCGTCCTTCCAGAAGAACCTGGCGTTGCGGGGCACCGTGATCATGTCCCCGGGTTTCAGCACCGGCAGGTCGCCCCCGTCCCTGTCGTCGGAATACCTCTCCAAGTCGATCTTCTGGCGGCGGGGCGAGACCCCCGCCGGGTGCGTCAGCTTGACCTTGGAAAGCGCGGCGAACTGGGTTGGTCCGCCGGCCAGCGAAATAGCGTCCAGCGGGGTCGAGCCGTCCGGCACCCGGTAGAGCCCCGGCTTGTTGACCTCGCCCCAGACATGAACCTCGATCAGCAGCCGGGAGTCGCGCTGGAAGCTGAAGTCGTCCTGGCCGAAGGCGGCAGAGACGGCAAGCGGCCCCAGGGCCAGTATTATAATATATAATAGCTGTTTCATGATGGCTTCAAGCCGCGTTCCCCGGCTACTTTATGAGCTTCAGCCTGGCCCGGGTCTTAGCCAGGTATTCCTTGGCCTTGACATGGCCCCTGTCAGCCTTGAGCACCCGGAGGAAGGTGGCCTCGGCCTTTTTGAATTCCTCGTTCATGAACTGTCTGACTCCAGCCTTGTACAGAGCGTCGATCTCCTCGGCTGTCGGTTTGGCCGGGGCGGCGGCCGGCTTTGGTGCCGTGACGACGGCAGTTGGTTTTGGCTTAGCCGAGGCCGGCTGATCGCTGCCCCTCGGTGGGCGTGGCGGGTAGGCCGGGGTGGCGGCGGCCACCGGCTTCGGCGCCGGGGACAGGGACTGAAGTAAGAAGTCCTGTTTTATCTCGGCCTTATCCTTGATGGTGTATTCGAACTCCTGGCTTTGGTATCCCGGAACCGAGGCCGATAGCCGGTACTTTCCAGGTGGAACCTGGGTCTCGAAGGCTCCGGTGGCCGGGTCGGCCGCCAGGGGTGGGATCGAGGTGCCGGCAAAGGTGAGGGTGGCCGCCAGCGGCGCGCCGGTAGCAGCGTCCACCACCCTTCCGGCGATGGAGCCCAGCTTGCGCTTCAGGGTCAGGTCCCATTTGATGGTCTTGCCCGGCTCCACTTGGATGCGGCGCTCAAGCCAGCGGTAGCCGTTGGCGTAGATGTGTATCTTGTATTCCCCGGGAGGCAGTTGAGCGATATATGATCCCATGTTGTCGCTGACCAGGCCCGGCAGGTCGGATCCGGGAAAGGTGATCATGCCCTTCATGGGAACCTGGTTGTCGCGGTCTTTGATTATACCGGCGATGCCCCCCATGATCACGGCCTGGGCCGCCCTCCCGGCCGAGGCCGGGAAGTCGATCCCCAACACGATCTGCCAGGGCGAGGTGTGCTCCGAAAGCCCCAGCTCCCCGGCAAGGTTAATAGCCAGATAATCGAGCGGGACGAAGCGCAGGCCCGAGGTCACCCGAAACTCGCTTTTGTCCTTGGTGTAGCCCTCGTTGTACCAGGTCTGCCACATGGTGTCTTTAGCCGAGCCGATGCGCATCTCGCCCGATGCCTCGAGGAAGGCGGAGAACTTCGACGAGATGCCGTACTCGCCAGCCAGGCCCAGCGGCACCTGGGCCTTCTGCCCCCCGCGGGTCAGGTAGCCGGCATTGGCATAGAGGGTGGTCCGCCCCAGGTTGAGGTCGGTTAGCACTTTCCCCCCGAAATCCATTTTGCCGGTTTGAGACGGCGGATCTATTACCATGGCGTTTCCCAAGGGATCGGTCCCGGTCTTGCCCAAGGGGATGGTGACCACCGGCATCCCCGCCAGGTCTACCTTGCCCCCGGCCAGCGGAAAAGTATATTTGACCGAGAGGGCGAAATCACCGGGGTTCCCCAGGGTGGCATCCTGGCCCGAGGCGGTGTTCTGGAATGTCCACTTCTCGCCGTGGGCCAGGCCGTTGAGGGTGATGCCCAGATTGCGAACCGGCGAGTAGGTGACGAAATTATGGCTCCATAGATCAAGGTAGTAATCTTTGAGGGTGTCGTTGCTTAAAAAGCTCGAGGCACCGCGTCCGCCCAGGAAATTGACGGAACGGAATCCAAAGCCAGGGCTGACCTTGGCCGACTGGACATGCACCAATCCCGGCCCGCCGAGTATGGGATATCGGGTGGCTTCGGACGGAGCCAAAGAAAACGCCACCAATGCGGCAGCCCACAGGAATTTTCTCATTGCGACCCCCTTTTTAGATGCTCCATTAAAAGGAAATCCTGGAATGACCTCCTTAACCTATTAGGTTAACATATTTTAAGTACAAAGTCAACGTTATTTCCTTCATTTATTTTAAAAATCGTACTGTTCTTGACTTTGCTTCAGGCTTCTGTTAAAGTTTATATTTGTTATGGTCAAGAGAATCCACCGCAGGCCAAAACGGCCAAGGCATTGGCTTAGGCTTTTCGGTCTAGCCGCCCTGTTGGCTATTTTGATCCTGGCCGCCTATTGGCTGAGGCCGTCGGTCCGTTCGTTCTGGACGGCCGTGGGTAAACAGCACCCGTCGTCGCTTGAGGGCCTGCGCCTTTCGCTGGACAGCCTATCCTCCCATGGCTGGCAGGCATGGTTCAATGCTGTCGGCGACACTGTGCCCGCCCAGTGGCGTATCGTCGTCCCGCCCGGCCTTCCCTTGGTGGCCGCCAACCTCTCCGTCCACCGCTTGTGCAAACGCCACCGGGTGACTGTCGAATCCTCGGTCGAGGATCGCCGTCGGCGGCTGCTGGGTATGATGCTGTCGGATAAGGACGGCCGACAGGCTAGGCTGGTCATACGCAAAAGGGCGGCCGACGCATCCCTCGGCCAAGGCCGGCCGATCCTGGCCCTGGTGGCCTACCAGCTCGCTACCGACTGGGCCGCTCAAAGCAAGCGCCTTTCGACCTGCCCCCAGGCCTTGGCCGTCGCCGGCGGGACACAGGCCTTGAGCCTGGGCCGGGAGATACTGAGATATCTGCCGATGGAGCCCAAAGGCTATCCCAAGCAGGACCCGGGCCCGAATACCCTGCTGGTCGACGACTCGCCCTCAGCCATGCGCGCTAAAATGGCCCGCATCCTTTCGTCCATCCCCCGCGCCGTCGGCCTGTGCGTTCACTACGGCAGCCGAGCGGTCGAGGACAAAGCGGTTATGGCCGAGGTGGCCGGTTTCTGCGCCGCAGGAAATCTCCCCTTGCTGGAGCCGGCCCCCACCGCTTCTTCGCTGGTAGCGGCCTCATGCCGGGAGGTCGGGGCAGGCTATTTCAAGCCCGATGTTTACATCGTCGCCTCGGCCTCCCTGGGCGAGGCCAGGGCCTCGCTGGCCGAGGCCGTCAAGGTTGCCGAAAAACGGGGGCAGGCACTGGTGCTGTTCCCGGCCACCGACAATGCCGTTCGGGCGGTCAGGGAGATGTTCCCGGTCGGCAGGGAATCTTCCTGCCGGCTGGTGGCTTTCTCCAAATTAGGAGGACGTTGATGATAACCGCCGTGCTTTCGGCCCTATGGCTCTCGGCCGCCCCGGCGGACACCTCGCTGACCCTGGCGCTGGCTGGAGATATCATGTTGGGCCGCGGCGTTAAAAGGATCACCGATACCGCCGGGCTTTTTTACCCATTCGCCTCCACCCATCATCTCCTTAAATCCGCCGACCTGGCCGTCGGCAACCTGGAGTCGCCTCTCACCAACGCCGAATACCTGACGCCCAGCCCCTGGAAGTTCAAGGGCGACACCTCGGCCGCAGCAGCGGAGCTTGGTAAGGCCGGTTTTCGCCTGTTAGCGCTGGCCAACAACCACGCCCTCGACTGCGGCCAGGAAGGCTTCTTCGACACCCAGCACTTCCTGGACCAGGCCGGCATACTCCACAGCGGCCGGGGCGACTCCTTCAGGCTGGCCCTCCCCCATCCCGCCGGTTTCGACAGCGGAAGGAACTATCCCTACAGCCTTCCAACCTTTATCGAGGTCAAAGGCGTCCGCATCGGCTTCCTCTCCTTCTGCGAAGCCTACCTTCTGGAGATATCCAAAGACTACGGCGGCAATTTGATCGCCCGGGCCGACTCGGCCACGGTGGTGAATTCCATCAGGCTTATCCGCAACCGGTGCCACCTGGTCATCTGCTCCTTCCACTGGGGCCAGGAGTATCAGGAACACCCCAGCGCCGCGCAAAAAAAAATGGGGCGGCTGGCCGTCCGCTCCGGGGCCGACATCGTCCACGGCCACCATCCCCACGTCCTCCAGGGGGTGGAGTTCTACCGGGGCGGGATTATAGCCTACAGCCTGGGAAATTTCATCTTCGACCAACGACATGTCAAGCCGAGACAGAGCGGTCTGCTTTTTATCAAGCTTAGAAGTAAAACCGGTCCCTTCTCGACCGGTAACGTGGCCCTGGACTCGGTCTCATTCGTTCCGCTGGAGATTGTCAGAAACCGCCCCCAGCCGGCCTCGGCCAAGGGTTGGAAGTCCATCGCTGAGAGATTCAATCGTCAGTGCCGCTGGCTGGGGACAGCGGTGGCCGCCAGGGGAAACGCTTTATTTCTGTCGCCCCGGCCCAAGGCCCAGGGTACGAAAAAAGGAAGGCTGGGCTGACGCTCGGCCTTCTCGATTGCCTACAGCTTTGGTTTATCTAAGGACCGTCACCCTGGCCGTGGAACTTCCCCCGGCGGCGCTGGCTCGACAAAAATAAACGCCTCCCGGCACCCTCCGGCCGGCATCGTCCCTCAGGTCCCACTCCCACCGATGAACGCCGGATCTCACCTGTCCGGAAAAGATTGTCCTTAGTTTTCTGCCTGCCAGGTCGTAGACCGACAAAGAGAGCCTCCCGGAAAATTCCGCTTTCAGCACCATAGCCGCCCCATCCCTGGCGGGATTGGGGCGAATAGGCATCATGCTCAGCTGTTGCCCAGCCGCTTCCGCCTGATGGCGTCCGGTGACTCCCATCAGGTGGCCGGCCGGCCTCAGGAACGGGTCGCCCAAAAGCGTCATGCCGTAATGCCAGCACAGCTCGTCGAAGGTGACTCCATCCTGGGTGATGTGTTCGAACCAATCGCCGAAGGCCTGCCCCAGGCTTTTCCCCTGGGCTAGGCTCTGGTAGAAGGGGGTGAACTCCAGCATGCTGCCGGTCTTGGTCGAGGCTATGGCCCCCAGCCCGTGGCTTTGGGTGAACACGGAGCGCCCCGCCCCGTAACCGCCGGTGGTGTAGCGGCCGAACGAGCAGCAGAAAAAGTTATAGAAGTTGGCCGGCGGGTCCTGGCTGGTATATTCGGTCGAATAGTAGTAGTCGTGGGAGCTGCCGCTGTCGTAAGCGAACTGGTGCAGGCCGGGGGAGGAGTGGGCAAAGAGCGACACCCAGGCCCGGGCCGTGTCCAGCTGGCCTCGATATAGCGATGCCCGAGTTTCGTTGGGATCGAAGAAATCGGCGGTGTCGGGATAGAGCTGGGCCACGTCGTCGGCCCACCACGGCCCCCAGGGCTCCCAGTCGTCGTCCACGAAAACCAGGGCCCGGCGCTCCAGGGCGATGCTGTCGCGGCGGTAGGCGTTGTCCTTGAGGAAGTAGTTTTTGAGGAGGACGGTGTCGGTGCCCATTCCGGTGGTCGTCAGCCGCCCTACGAATATCTCCGGCGTCATCTCCCCCTGGTGCACGTCGAATATGCCGTCGCTGCCTGCCGCCCAGCCGCCACTGGCATGGCTGATGGTGTCCAGCCACTGTCCGTCAAGGTCCATATAGTAGAGGTCACACGGCCATTCGGCGTAGCCGTAGGTTTGAAAATCGTCCTCCACCTGGAACCAGGGTACCGGCAGGTTCCCGATGAGCAGCGCTCCTTCGATGGCGGCGCTGTCGCGCAGGTGCTGCAGCAGAAACCTCAGGTCCTGGGGCGTCCCGCCGGAGACATCTCTCTGCAGAACGTCGTAGCCCTCGCCCCCGAGGTTGGCCGACAGCTGGGCCAGCGAGGGTGTAAGGGCCGAGGCGATGCTTTGCTGGACGATGACGGCCACCGCGCCGGAGTCACCGGGCGCGCGGCCGTCCCCGCCGGAGGCCGGCAGACAGAGGAATGGCCCCTCGGGGTTTTCGGCCAGCCATTCGGCCCGGGTTTCGGGGCGGCTGCCGGGCGGCCCGGCCCAGCGCAGCAGCGGTATGCCGTCGGCGGCCAAAGCCGGAGTCGATATGGCCAGCGACAGGCAGAGAATGTTGATGAATCTCATGGCTTTTTCTTAGACGGAGCCCTTGTGTTTTTATTGCCGGCCTATCTCCCTTTTACGACAAAGCCCCGCCAAAGCGGGGCTTTGTACCGATCGTATCGGCCTATTCCTTGCCCGAGAACGGGGGGTAGATGTCGGTCATGAAGCCCATATAGGCCCCCACCCTCATCCCCCAGCGGAAATAGCCCAGCACGAAGTCGAACATGCCCTTGGGGTACTTGCCGGTGAACAGCACCGCCCACCAGGCGATGAACATCACGAAGCTGGCGGCGATGCCATAGAGTCCCAGGCAGACCCCGTGGGGGATGCCCACGTAGATCCAGCCGAAGAAGGTCCGAAGCAGCAGCTTGCCCCGGGACAGGGACGCGGGATAGTCCACGCTGACTTTTGCCGGATAGTCTGGCATCTTCCTCTCCTTATTTTTGAAGGTGGCGGGTTAGGGAATTAATGAAATATTATACCATTTCCACCCCGTTGTCAACACTATTTTTCACCCTTGACAAGCCATTCAACCTTGGTTATATTATGAAACGGGGTTCGGCTGACCGCCCCATCCCGGATTATTCACCAGCCCCTCCAAGAACAATCGAGATATTGACATGCGATTAGACAAGTTCACCGTCAAGTCCCAGGAGGCCCTGGAGGCCGCCTCCCAACTGGCCTCGGGCCACAGCCAGCAGGAGATAGCGCCGGAGCACCTTTTGGCCGCTCTTTTGGACCAGCCCGAGGGCGTGGCCGTCCCTATCCTGCAGAAGCTGGGGGCCAATCCGTCGCTTTTGAAGGACCGGGCCGACGAGGCCGTAGCCGCCATCCCCAAAGTCTACGGCGGTGGCGGACCGCCCTATCTTTCGGCCGCCCTCAACAAGGTCCTGCAGAAGGCCCTTTCCGAGTCGGAGCGAATGAAGGACGAATACGTCTCCGGAGAGCACCTGCTTTTAGCCTTAGTGGAGGAGCAATCCAAGGCCTCTCAGATACTCAGGAACTCCGGCATAACTCGCGACTCCGTCTTGAAGGCCCTGGTCTCGGTGCGCGGCAGCCAACGGGTCACCGACCAGGACCCCGAGGGCAAGTACCAGGCCCTATCAAAATATAGCAGGGACCTCACCGACCTGGCCCGCAAGGGCAGGCTGGACCCGGTCATCGGCCGGGACGACGAGATCCGCCGGGTGATCCAGGTGCTCTCCAGGCGCACCAAGAACAACCCGGTACTGATAGGCGAGCCCGGCGTGGGCAAGACCGCCATCGTCGAGGGTTTGGCTCAGCGCGTCTCTGCCGGCGACGTCCCCGAGACCCTCAAAAACAAGAGGGTGGTGGCCCTGGACCTGGGAGCCCTGATCGCCGGGGCCAAGTTCCGCGGCGAGTTTGAGGAGCGATTGAAGGCGGTCCTCAAGGAGATCGAGGCCGCCGCTGGATCGGTGATCCTGTTCATCGACGAGCTCCACACTCTGGTGGGGGCCGGCAAGGCCGAGGGCGCCATGGACGCCTCCAACATGCTCAAACCCGCTTTGGCCCGCGGCGAGCTGCGGATGGTGGGGGCGACCACGCTGGATGAGTACAGAAAGAATATAGAGAAGGACCCGGCCCTGGAGCGCCGCCTGGCCCCGGTGATGGTGCTGGAGCCCTCGGTCGAGGACACCATCGCCATCCTCCGCGGCCTCAAGGAACGCTACGAGCTGCACCACCAGGTAAGGATAAAAGATTCGGCTCTGGTGGCCGCCGCCGTGCTGTCGCACCGCTACATCGCCGACCGCTTCCTGCCCGACAAGGCGGTGGACCTGGTGGACGAGTCCGCCTCCCGCCTGCGGATAGAGATCGACAGCCTGCCCACCGAGATCGACCAGGTGGAGCGGGCCATCATGCAGTGCGAGATCGAGCGCACCGCCCTCAGGAAGGAGAGAGACCCCGCCTCCAAGGAACGGCTTCAAAAATTGGAGGGCGAGCTCTCGGACCTCAAGGAGCGATCGGCCTCTATGAAGGCCCACTGGCAGAACGAAAAGGCGGCCATCAAGAAGATATCAGAAGTCAAGGAAAGGATCGAACAGGCCAAGACGGCCGAGCACCAGGCCGAGAAGAAGGGTGACTACGACAAGGTGGCCGAGCTGCGATATGGGACCTTGGCAACCCTCCAGAAGGAGCTCGAAGCTGAGAACGCGAAACTGGCCGAACTGCAGAAACAGCAGAAGTTCCTCAAGGAGGAGGTGGACGACGAGGACATCGCCGAGGTGGTGGCCAAGTGGACCGGCATCCCCGTCTCGAGAATGATGGAGGGCGAGACCGCCAAGCTGGTTCGCATGGAGGAGCGCCTCAGACAGCGGGTAGTGGGCCAGGACGACGCCCTGGTAGCCGTATCCAACGCGGTGCGACGCTCCCGGGCCGGGCTGTCCGATCCCAATAGGCCCATCGGATCGTTTATCTTCCTGGGCCCCACCGGAGTCGGCAAGACCGAGCTGGCCCGGGCCCTGGCCGAATTTTTATTCGACGACGAGCGGGCCATGGTGCGGCTGGACATGTCCGAGTATATGGAGAAGCACACCGTCTCCCGGCTGATCGGCGCCCCTCCGGGCTACGTCGGCTACGACGAGGGCGGCCAGCTGACCGAGGCCGTCCGCCGCCGGCCCTACTGCGTCATATTGTTCGACGAGATCGAGAAGGCCCACCACGACGTTTTCAACGCCCTGCTGCAGGTGTTGGACGACGGCCGGCTGACCGACGGCCAGGGCCGGACGGTGGACTTCCGCAACGCGGTGGTCATCATGACCTCCAACATCGGCTCCCAGTTCATCCAGGAGCTGGACGACGAGGCCAAGATGCGGGAGCTGGTGCTGGGGGCCATGCGCCAGCATTTCAGGCCCGAGTTCCTCAACCGGGTGGACGAGACCGTCATCTTCCGCCGCTTGGATCGGGGGCACATCAAGGCCATCGTCAACATCCAGCTGGGCCATCTGATAAGGCGGCTGGAAGACCGAAAGATAAAGCTGGAGGTGACCGACAAGGCCAAAGAGCTTTTGGCCAGCGAGGGCTTCGACCCGGCCTTCGGCGCCCGGCCGCTGAAGCGCACCATCCAGCGGCTGTTGCAGGACCCATTATCGATGAGGATACTGGAGGGCGAGTTTCGGGAGGGGGACGTGATCCAGGCGGATGCCCAGAGGGGCGAGATTGTATTCTCCAAGAGTTAAGCGGATAAAGTTGTTAAACGCAGCAGCCCGGCCTCAAGGCTGGGCTGCTTTTATAATCTTATCTCCGTTTTCCCTTGCTTTTTTTTGACTCAGCGACTAAAATAATGACGGCATTAAAACCTATGAGCTTTTCGCCCAATCATATAAGGGAGAGAATTAAGGCCCCTGGGGGCACCCCGGGAAACGCAGTCGAGCCTTTGGCCCTTACCTTCCGGTTGGCCGGCCTGGTGGCGGAAAGCGTCATCAGCAGGCTGGGAGGGAAGATCCTGAAGATCCGCCGGCTTTCCGAGGTGCCCGGCAGCCTCTGCGGCCAGGCTCATGCCGCCAGGCTGGATGCCGTTCTCCGTTACCGGGTAGCCGACCATCTAACAGCCCTGGCCCAGAATGCCCTGGCTTTTTCCCAGAAAGGCGGCCGCCTCACTGGACCGGCGGACCCCTTCCCCCTCCTGGCTGGCGTACCCTTCAAATGTGGTCATCCCGCCGAAGCGTTGAAACTAAACTTTAAAAATCAGGGGAGGCAACGTTCACTGGACGATCTTCGCGGCACCGTCCGCTGCCTCAACGGCTCCTGCCCCCAGCGCCTAGATAAGCCTGGCCCGGCCATGCCGGGCTGCCTAAAAGCCCGGGACCTGGCGTCGGAGAATGGCGGCCTCAAGGTCCAAGCCGGGTGGAGAGAGGCTGCCGCTACCTTGGCCTTGTTTTTGATCGCAGCTGCCATTCTGCCCGGCTTGGCCCTGGCTCAGAGGCCAGACAGCTCTGGCTATTTGTTGGACCCGAGGACATTGATCCAGGAGGCGCAATCCTTGTCCGACTCAATGGCCATAGCTATCCATCGCCTTCAGCTGAAGCCCGCCATTTCCCTCAAGGCTAAATACATCGTCTCGGCCCAGAAAACCATACCCAGCACCCAGCCGCTATTGAGCCAGGAGGTAAGAATGTCGATGGAGCCTGTTCGCCCATCGTCATTCAGAATACAGTTGGGGCTCAGGACCGACCGGATCACGGCTGCGGATTATAGCCAAGGACTGGCCCTGTCGTTGGACGAGGCCTGCCTTCAGCTGGAACCTTGGCCCTGGGCCAGGGCCTCCCTGGGGCGGCTCTATTTCGTCTTAGACCGATTAGGGCTGTTGGCGGACAACATCAACGACGCTTTCGAGGGCGCCAGCCTCGATCTCGGACTCTTCGGCCGGAAGCTGGAGCTCTCAGCCGTGGCCTCGCGACAAAGTTCGATGAATTACCCCTTCAGGAGGTTCTTTATCTCGGTGGACGATTATTATGCGGGTCGTCTAAGCCTGGACCTGGATCGGCTGGCGTTGGGCGGAACCTGGCTGGCCTCGGGCATAGCCTCTGAGCGTGGCTTCGGCGGCGACTTCTATCTCAGGCTTGGCTCCCGACAGCTGGCGGCCGAGTATGCCCGATATCGTCCCAGCGAGTCCTCCTGGTTCGAGGAGATCAAATGGTGCCAGGCCTGGGTGGCCGGCCTCGACCTGGTCGCATCCGGGCCGTTGAACGTTTTTCTGCAGATGGCTGCCATTGACCGCGGCTTCACCCCGATGGCTTCCAGTCTGCTCTACTCTTCTGGCGGCCGTCATCTCTACTTCGACCAAAACACCACCGGCGTCGATCTCACCACCTCCTATATTCTGGGGAAAGCCTCTCGGGATCCAGATGAGGCTTTGGCCCGCGGAGCCAAGCCAGATCGCCAGTTCACTCTCCGACCCCACCCTATCGCTGAGGCCGAATGGGTCGGCCTCTGGGACCGGAGCCGCCGCCCCCATACCCATCGTTTCATCGGCCGACTTGCTTGGCCTCTGGGTGACAGGCTCAACCTGCTCTCCGAGTATTGGTATGCTATCCTCCGCCGGGAGAGCTCCGAAGAATTATGGCGGGGCCAAGGAGCCGGCCTGACTTTGGTGTTCGCCTTCTGAATAAGGATAGGGCTATATGAGACTCCTGATAAGCCTTTCCATCCTCATCGGCCTGGCGTTGTCCCCGGCTGCAATTTGCCCGGCCCAGCTCCCTCCCAGCGGTACGGAGTTGTCCTGGCCTCAGCTCTTGGATCGGCTTCTGTCTGCGGCCGAATATCCGGATTCGGTCCGGGCCAGGATATCATCCCAAAAGTTATCACGCCTGGAGGCGGCCATGGTTCTGAACCAGGTGATGCTGGCTATCGAGGAGGCCGGAGTAGCGCTGGAGCCGGATCTGATGGCCGAGGTGCTTCTGTTGACCGAGGAGCTCAGGGACGAAATCGCGTTCCTCCAGCTGAGGCAAACGGTGGAGGAACAGGACAGGAGGCTCGATTCCCTTTCGCTCCTGGCCCAAAGGCCAATGCCGATATTAAGTGGAAGCCTTCGTTTCTACGCCGAACGCCTGGACGGCAGCCTGCCCGTCTCCCAGGCAGAAGTGGATTTCTATGGCCCGCCTCCCAAGAAGACCAAGATACTGCTGGCCCAGGAGCTTTCCCTGGCAACCGAGATGAAGTTCGGGCCGGGGCTTGAAGCTTTCCTAGCCCTGCGCAATTTCGGCTATTGGGGCGTGGGCAAATATTCGTCAGGTAGCACTGGCATCGGTTTCACTACCGCCGGCCCTCTTTTAATCGACCAGGCCTCGATGTCCTGGAGGTGGAGGGAATTGCGTCTGAAGTTGGGACGCCAGCAACTGCGGTATGGCCCGATTGGTCTGCTAATCGACCATCGTTACTCTCCTATCCTGGGGTTCTCGCTGGAACTGTCTGCCGATAGATCCGAAGCCGACCTCCTGCTGGCCAGCCAATTCCAGGGCCTGGAATACTATGCCGCCAGGCTGAAGCGAGATCTCCCCGGATTGACCATGGGTGTTCACTACTTCTTTTCCGATTACGATCCCAACCAACGGGAGCTGTTGGGCATAGAGAACCACCAGGGGGGAGGCCTGGATATCACCTGCCTTCCCTGGGGCAGAGATTGGAGGCTGGAGGCTGGCCTGTACAAACCGCATTCCCATCCTCCTCTTTTTTCAGATTGGAACTTTGGCTGGGTTGCCGCCGGCGATATATTGAAAAGCGCTCGATGGCGTATTCACTTTACTTTCGGATCTCTATCCAGATCGTTCCTTCCCAACCTTCCGCCAATAGACCGATTCAGCCAGGACTTCCCTTCAACTGATTTCAACCGCATCATCTATGGGACACGCGGATTTAACCTCCTTCTGTTAAGACATCTGGGATGCTGGAACCTGGAGGCCGAAAGTCTGATGCTTGATTATCTCCAGTCCAATACCAATCTTGCAAGGCTTACCCTGAGAGCCAGGTGGCAGATATCCCGAAACATCAATATTGTATTTGAGGATTTTATCAACCATAGGGCAGGTAAAACCTACCTTCAAGCAGGAATACTTAGTTCATTCACCCTATAATGTAAACAATTGTTACAAAGAAGCCTGAACGTTTTTGCATATGGCCGTTTTCAATATACGTTGTCATTTTTTATGAAATTATTTATGACAGCTTTTGAAAGTTTGTTTCGTAATCTTTATTTGTATAAAGATGTTAGATTTTATTAAAGGTTCAATATTATAATTATAAGAAGCATCAATTTATGTTTTTTCCATTCGATATTCTTAATTGTCACAAAAAAATACGTTGTAATTTTCTATAATTATTATAACTCGTTGCTTTTCAATATACTTTCTCTTGGTATATTTTTTGCATAATTTTTTTATAAATCCAAACAAAAAATAGGAGGTCAAAGGAATGAAAACAGTTGCCTTTATTCTGTCCTGCTTGACCTTTTTGTTCTTTCTTTCTGGCAACCCCTTATTGGCAGGAGGTCTGACAGGCAAAAAGCTCTGTATCGATCCTGGTCATGGCGGCTCGGATCCCGGCGCCGTGGGGCCCACCGGCCTTAAGGAAAAAGATGTAACTCTGCGGGTAGCCACAGTCCTAAAAAACTGTCTGGTAGAATACGGCACAGCCTCGGTTAAGATGACACGTTCCACCGATATCTACTTGAGCCTTAGCCAGAGATGCCAGATCGCCAACAACTGGGGGGCCAATCGTTTCATCTCGGTGCATTTCAATTCTTGCTCCACCCCTTCGGTCAACGGCACCGAGACCTATTATTATACCTACGGCAGCTCCTACAGCAAAAGTTTGGCCACCTGCCTTCAGAACCGCCTGGTCCAGGCCCTGGGCCTTGCCAACCGCGGGGTGAAGACGGCCAGCTATTATGTCTTAAAATACACTAATATGCCGGCGGCGCTCACCGAGTCCTCGTTTATCTCCAATCCCTACGAAGAAGCCAGGCTCAAGAACTCCTCCTATACCTGGAAAATTGGCTATTACCATTATCTCGGGATCTGCGATCATTACGGCGTGGCTCCCTAAAATAACTTTGGCGTACAAAAGCCCCGCCTTATGGCGGGGCTTTTTTGGGTTTTATCCAGAGTGAAGGGATATTAGTTCTGTCAGAATGCCGACGGGACACAAATTATGGGGTAAATTACCAATAATGGACCCTGTTTTTCGGACACGGGGTCATGTTACACTTAGGAATGTGGAAGGGGAACAACCGTGATCAAGAAACGCCTCGCCCCAGCCTTGGTGTCCAAAGCTGTCTTAGAAGCACTCAAGGGCACAGAAGACCGCCTCCCTGACCTCGTTTGCCTTAAGCCATATCAGGAATACCGAAACCGCCATCAACACAACAGCCAGCCTAACCTGCAACCTTCGTCGCCCATTCCCTGTTTTGACAATGGGGATCGCCGCAACGTTTAATCTGCCTCGGTACTCTCTTCGGTTAAGAAATCCCTTCTACTTGTGCACCTTCCGCACGAACTCCTCCACCTCCGGCACCCCGCCCTGGTACACCAGATATCCGTTATAGGGCTCCCGCAGGGTGATGTCGTCGTTGATGGGCGTCAGCATCATCCTTTTGACCTCCTCACGGTCCCGGGTCTGCCCCAGCACCCAGCCCAGTTTGATGTAGGCCACCTCGGGTAGCATGTTCTCCAGCGGCACCACCCCCTTGGCCATTAGGTCGCGGCCGGTATCATAGACGAACATATGGACGTATCCCCACAGGGTCTGCACCGTCATAAAGACGTGAACCCCGGCTGACACCGCCCGCTCGATGGCCGGATAGAGGGGTTTGTTGACGTGGCCCAGCCCGGTGCCGATGATGATTATCCCCTGGTAGCCGCGCTCCACCAACGAGTCTATCATGTCCGGCTGCATGTTGGTGTAGTAGTAGATCATGGCCACCCTCTCCTCGAAGTACGGCTTGATCACCACTTTACGATCGTTGCGCCGGGGCCTGAAGTCCGGCTTGATGGGAACCACCCCTTTGCGGGTGACCGTGGCCAGCGGCGTGTCCCCGATGGTACGAAAGGTCGACCGGTACGAGGAGTGCATTTTGCGCACCCTGGTCCCCCGGTGTAAAAAGCCATACTCGTCCGAGGTCGGCCCGAACATGCAGACCATGACCTCGGCGATCTGCCCGTGTCCGGCGGCGGTGGTGGCGTGCATTAGGTTCAAAGCCGCGTCCGAGCTGGGCCGGTCGGATGAACGTTGCGAGCCCACCATGACGATGGGCACCGGCGGATCCTGTACCATATAGGTCAGGGCGGCCGCGGTGTAGTGCATGGTATCGGTGCCGTGGCCGATAACGATGCCCTCGATGCCGTTTTCGATCTCCCGGCCGATGGCCACTGCCAGCTTCTTATACTGCTCCGGCCCCATGTTCTCCGAGAAGACGGCGAACAGCTTCTCGGTGGTCAGGTTGCAGATGTCGGCCAGCTCCGGCACCGCGCCGTAGAGCTCGCCCGGGGTGAAGGCCGGGATGACGGCGCCGGTGCGGTAGTCCAGCCGCGAGGCGATGGTGCCGCCGGTGCCCAGCAGCTTTACCTTGGGCAGGCCGGGGGTGAAGGGGAACTCCTTCTCCGGAATCTTGTAGACCGCTTTTTTGTAACCGGTCTCCTTCATGGCGGTGATGGTGGCCACGTCCAGGCCGATGTTATAGCCGGTGGGTATCTTGAGCACGATGTGGCGATCGTCGTCCTGGTCGGCCCGAGGCAGCACCGTACCCTTGAAGGAGCCGCGGGTGGTCTCCACCTCGGCCTGGCCCCACACCCGGACGTTGAACCTCTTGAGCAGCTCCAGCCCGGCGCCCTTGTATCCCTGGAAAATGTCGTCAGCCATAATATCCTTTTAAACAGGGTTTATCGCCGATCACCTGTCCTGGCCACGATTTCACTGAGGTCCCTAAGCGACAAGTTCCCCAGGGCGATGGGACGAATCTGCCCCATGATCCATCTAATTTCAGCTTCTTCTCGCTTCGAGATCCGCGTCTGGCGGTATTTTTCGCGAAGGAACGGTATCTTTGATTTCACCTCATCGGGTGTTGTTCTAACGAACCCGATGTTGGACAGCACCGACTCGAAGTCCATCTTGGGGTATTCCATCACCACCGGCAGCATGGGCTTGAGTATTTCAGGGGCCAACCCCTGTCCCTTCACGAAAGCATACATCTCCCTCACCCGGCCGTAATCGAAATCCGGATGAGGACTCCTCCTTCCCTCATAATATTTGACCTCATGGGCGAAGAAAACGGCCACCTGCTTGGGCGGATAGCCGGTGTCTTTCGATATCTCCTCCACCAGCGGCACCAAATTCTTCTTGAGCAGAAAAGTATCGCAATCCTCGGGCACGGCCCACTTCCGTAATATCCGATAGCGCTCGATGACCTCCATCGGCAGGTTATCGCCCAGTTTGGCGATATGCGCCTCCTCCAATGGGATGGGCTTGGAGTCGGTGTCCGGGTACATGCGGTCGGCCCCGGGCAGCACCCGCTCGAAGATCGTGGTCCCGTCCTCCATCGGTTTTCGGGTTTCATTTGGAACGCCCGCGAAGGCCATGCGGCAGCGCTCCTCAACCGTCTCCAGGGCAGTTTTCATATCGTCCTCCGGCCCCCAGAAGACCACCTGGGCGTCGCCCTCCAACGATTTCAGCTCCTGCCGGATCCTTGCCCAGTCGTTTTGCTCGATCACCGGCTCCAAAGCCTCGCTGTGGGTCATGTTGGGCCGCTCCAGGCAGGCGATCACCTTGAGCCGTCCCTCGATCTCGTCGGCGAAGCACTGTCCCGGCTGGGTGAAGTGCGACAGCGCCCCCTGGAACTTGGGCAGGTTGACGGCCATTATCGTCAGATCGATATCCCTATATTTACGTAGTATTGGGCTTTTAAGCTCCCAGGTGCGTACCCGCACCCTGGCCGACGACGGTTTCCAGGCATCCGGTTCTGGAATTCTCTGCGTCAGGATTTTCTTTATGTTCAGCAGCGACCACTGCCTGAAGCACTCGTTGTGGGTCAGCTCCGGAATCCACTTGGTGTGGGAGACTCCCTTGATCTCGGCCCGGGTGCCCCCCCGGCAGGAGACGTTGACGTCCTGCCTGGCCGCCCCGATGCCGGTGCGCACCAGCCCGGTGCTGCGGCAGACGAAGCGGATGTAGTCGCAGGCTTTCCTCACCTCCTCCGGATGGCGCATATCCGGGTAGGTGACCGCCTCGATCAGGGGCATGCCCAGCCGATCGGTGCGGTAGACTCGGACATGTCCCACGTCCGATACCTCACGGCAGGAGTCCTCCTCCAGCGACAGCTGTATCAGCCGGACCTTGCGCTTCTCGTCCAAAGGGATCTCGCCCTCGACGCCGATGATGGCCGTGCGCTGGAAGCCGGTGGGGATGGAGCCGTCCAGGTACTGCTTGCGGGTGATATGCACCTCGCCCACGATTTTGAGTTTGAAGAGCAGGGAGAGGCGGATGGCGATGTCCAGGGCCTGCCGATCCAAAGGAAAGGGCGGGGTGTCGTCCACTTCGTAGGTACAGGCGGTTTGGCTCTTGATGCGATAGACGATCTGCTTGCGGGTTTTGAACTCCATCAGGGCGGTGCCGTCGTACTCTCCCAGCTCGGATAGGGTCGGCCGCATATGGCGGACGATCTCGGCGTCGAAGTCGCCCGGCTTCTGGTAGATACCGGCCGGGCAGCGGCAGAACAACTTACGCTCGGTCAGCAGCTGCTGGTGCACCTCCAGCCCGGACATGAAGCCGATGCGGTCATAGTCGGCCTGGACCGCTTTCTGCCTGGGGACATAGCCTACCTCGGACTTGGTCGCTTGGTAATTGGCCCTGGGGTCGAACGGGATGCTCATTCGATTATTCTGCTTCTAGTTTATCAGACATAAAGGATAAATCAATACGGCCTGAATGTCAAACGAATTTGCCGTAAAAGAAGCGGCCATACTTCGACAAGCTCAGTATGACCGCCGTTTGGGTATCGCGGAAAATGCTCAGCCGGGGTTCTCCACCTCCTGCAGCCAGCCGTCGCAGCCCGACACCTTGCAGGCCCCGGTCTCGAACACGCAGTGCCTGGTCCCGCACTTGTCGCAGGCCATGTACTTCTGCCCCGGGGCCACCTCCTTCTCCTGCCCGCAGCCCGGGCACTGGATCTTGAGCCAGTCGGCCATCGGCTCCTCCTCGTAAAACCGTCGTTAGAACTTGAAAAGAAGACTGCCGGAAAGATAGAAGGGATATCCCAGCCTGGCCTGGATGAAGGTGGTCTTACCCGCCTTGAAGTTGGCGCCGGCCGTCCCCCCCAGGAACAGCTCGCTGCCCGAGGCGCTCCAGCCGGTGGGATGGGTGGTGTAGCCGGGGTTATAGTCGTAATGCACCGAGACGATGTCGTAGCCCAGGACGCCGCCCAGAAACGGGTCCCACCCCTTGGCCTGGATGAAGTGGTAGTTGCACTGGCAGCCGACGGCGATGTAAGTGTAGCCGTAGTCGCCCCAGTAGTCGTTGTAGCTCTCCCAGGAGATTCCTCCGATGGCCCCCAGCCCCACGTACTTTGACAGCCCGTATTCGTACTGGGCGCCCAGCATCAGATCGTGCCAGCCGAAGCCGACCACCGGACCGGCGTATGAAGCCCTCTCCCGGAAACCGTCCGCCAGGGAGAAAGAGCAGGCGATCGTCAGCACCAGGCAAACCATCAGCAGTTTTCTCATGTGCCCTCCTTCATAACATATTGTTTTCATTTTACGACACCGGAAGCAGGCTTGTCAAGGCAAATCGGGGCCGTGTGGTTGGCCGGGGGCCTAGCCTGCTAGAAAAAATAATACAGGGTCGCCGCCAGGGCCAGCACCGCCAGCGAGGCCGGCAGCAGCCGCCGGTAGACGTCGCTCCAACCGGCCCCGAAGTACTCCCGGGTCAGCACCAGGCACAGGTGGCTGGGCGAAAGATAGACCCCAAACAGGCCGGAGATGAAGGCCAGAACGTACCAGCCCGGGTCGCCGCCCGGATGCCCCATCATCCCCAAAAGCAGCGGGAAGGACACGGCCACGTAACCCTGGCTGATCCCGGTCAGAAAACCGGTCAGGAACGGCAGCAGGAACACGATGAAGGCCGTTGGTATTCGGTAGACGGCCAGCACCCCCGGCAGGGCGGCCACCGCACCCGAGGCCTCCAGCATCCCCTTGAACACCATCACCCCCACTATCAGGAGCAGGGTCATCGGCCTGAAGGCCTGCCACATCAGGAAGGGGATCTTCGAGATGGGATACCTCAGCCCGGCCCCCAGGCCCAGGCAGGCCAGGCCGGTCATAGCGGCCAGGTCCAGGCGGAGCCCCAACACCGCCATGATGACGAACAGCACCGGGGCCATGGTCAGCAGGGCGTCACGCCAGGCCCTTTTCGCGTCGCCGCCGGCTCCGTCCTCCTTTCTGGGGACCCCGCGCCAGGAGAGGAGCCAGCCGGCCGCCGCCGCCATCAGGGTGTAGGGCCACATCCGGTAGATGAGCCATGACACCGGGAGCCCGGCCAGCGCCGCCGCCAGGATCAGGCCGGGATAGAGCGGGAAGACCGGCTCCCAGATGTGCCGGAACCAATAGTTGATGAAGGTCATCCTTCCCGGGGTCAGCCCCATGTCCCTGGTGGCCTCGCGCACCAGCGGGGCCGAGAACATGGCCCCGCCGGCCGAAGGCAGGAAACCGATGAAGGCCGGCATGAACGAGGCCACCAGCCGGTGGTCGCGGAGGATGATCCGGAGGGCGTCCACCATCCGGGCCAGCAGACCGCCGGTGCGCAGCAGGTTCTCCAGCACCGAGATCAGGTAGAGGACGATTATCAGGTAGATGGTAGTCCTGAAGTCGATGGCCGAGCGCCAGGCGGCCAGGCCCATCGCCCCCGGCGACATCCTGAACAGCAACCCCAGCGCCAGCGACGCCGCCAGCATCACTGGCCCCAGGGGCACCCGGCGCGCCAGCAGGACCACCATCAGCGCCAGCACCAGGGATATTCTCAGCAGTACGTCCATGTGTCTAGAAAACCCAAGCATTCTAACCGAAAACCGCGGGCTTTGCAACCCGTCTCCAGCGTCCTTGACAATCGGATCGACAATCATTTATATTGTAGCCATGGAATACCCAGCGAGCTGGCAGAGGATATATCCTCGGGCGGTCAGGGCCGAGAAGGATTTCGACATGCTCGAGCCCAAAGATCGTATTCTGGTGGCCCTCTCTGGTGGGGCCGACAGCCTGGCCCTGCTGGCTTTGCTGTACTATCAACATAAAAAGATAGGAAATATCCTCGGTTTTAGCATTGTTCCCGGGCACGTTCCAGGTATCTACCGGAAGAGGCCTGTCTCCAACGTCGACAGATTGGCAAGTATTTGCGCCCAGTTCGGCTTAGATCTCAGGGTTTCGCCCGCCCGTCTGTCCGACGACGTTTTTGGTGACTGTTTGCGCTGCTCCCTGGCCCGCCGCAAGGCGCTGTTCGACCTGGCCGAGGCCGAGGGCTGCGATAAAATAGCCCTGGGGCACAACGCCGACGACCTAGTAGAGACCTTCCTGTTGAACATCCTTTACTCGGGACGTTTGGCGGCCATAAGCCCCAGGCAACCGGTCCTTCGCGGGAAGTTGACGCTCATTAGACCACTCTGTTATGTCTGGAAGGAAGATATTACTTGTTTTGCGGCGACGAAGTTCGGCCGCCTTCCTCTCTATCCCTGCCCTGGAGGCCGAGACAGCCGCCGGATGGCAGTGCGAGAGATGCTGGAAAAGTTGGCGAAGGGCAATCCCCATCTTAAGGGAAATCTGCTGAGGGCCATGGCCAACCCCAAGCTGGAGTATTTACCGGCGATGAATAATATCGACTGAGTTGGTTTGATATCTAGCGGAACATTTGCTATCATTAAATCTGTAACAATAACGTCAGAGGTGAATGATGGGACGGTCAACACCCCATATCATTTTAATAATGACCATGGCGGCGAATATAGCCGCCGAGGGGCTCCACCCCCTGGGGCTGGTGTGGAAGGACCCCCGGATGGCGGCGCCGGCAAACCAATCGGCCATAACACTCAAAGACGCTTCCTTGCTGCCAAGGTCTGTGGATCACTCACCCGACATGCCCCCGGTCGGCGACCAGGGCAGCCAGGGCTCCTGCACCGCCTGGGCGGTGGGGTACTACTACAAATCCTACCAGGAGCGTCTGGAACACGGCTGGTCCCTCGACGATCCGGCCAGGCAGTTCAGCCCGGCTTTCATCTATAACCAGATCAACGGCGGCTACGACTATGGCTCCTGGTTCGGCGACGCCTTTCAGCTGCTGTGCCAGCAGGGCGGGGCCTCGATGGCCCTGGCCCCCTACAATGCCGGCGACTGCACCAGCTGGCCCAGCGAGGCTGCCTATGACAGCGCCCTTCCCTACCGCTGCCTTCAGTGGCATTGGTTCGACGTCTCCGACGACGCCGGCATCCAAGCCGTCAAGCAAAGGCTGGACTCGGGCGACAACGTGGTCATCGGCCTACAGGTGTATGCCAACTACGACAACATCAACAGCTACGACACAACCTACTGCGTCTCCGAGATCTCGGGCGAATCCCGGGGCGGCCACGCTAACTGCATCGTCGGCTACGACGACAGTAAGATGACCAACGACGGCCCCGGCGCCTTCAGGGTGGTGAACTCCTGGGGGACCGGCTGGGGAAACGGAGGCTACTACTGGTTCTCCTACCAGGCGCTCAAGGATCATCGCACCTCCTATCAGGTTGCCTTCTATTCCGACGACCGCATCGGCTACCAGCCCACCCTGAAGCTCAAGGCCAGGGTAACGCACCCCTTGCGGAGCACCGTCGAGATGACGGCCGGCATCGGCCCCGGAAGCTCCCCGCTGTGGACAAAATCATTCTATACCGACTACGGAGGAGGACCGCGCCCCTTCCCCCAGAATCGCATGGTGTTCGACCTGAGCGAGGGCGCCCCCTATTTGGGCACGACCGGCGGCAACAACATCTACCTCCGCTGCCGGGACGTTCAGGCCGATGGACAGGCAGGAGCCATTGAGGATCTATGGGCGGTTCAGGTTCCCTGGGGCTGTGAAGCCCAATCATCCCAGACGCCGGTGGTTATCCAGGACGGGGCCGGTGAATCGCTGGCAAACCTCTCTCTCCGCTATCAAAACTTCGCCGTCGCTGTCAATCCGTATTCAGATACCGTCACCGTGGGAGGCCAAGCGGCCTTCACTGTCGCTCTGACCTCTCTTCACGGCTTCGCTCACCCGGTGGAGCTGGATTGTCAACTTTCTCCGGCTCCAGCCTCGGGCAGCATCGTGGCTGGCTTCTCCCAGAATCCAGTGATCCCCACCGGATCATGCCTGCTGACCGTTACCACCTCGCCGGACGCCGCCCCGGGCCATTACCTGCTCACCGTGACTGCTAGCGATCCTATCGACACCATTGTCCATCGCACCACTGCCGATCTCTGGGCATTGGGGACCGGACAGGCCCTCTGCGTCGGAGCCGACGCCCAGCTGACCTCCTTGATCAGGACCGTCTGGCCCGATGTTGACAGCGTCTGGTCGCTACCCCCGGCCATCGGCGGCAGTTACCAAGCTGTGGTCGTCCAATCCGGGGCCACCCCCCAGGACACGGCGCTCTTGGGCCAGTACCTGAACGCCGGTGGCAAGATTCTCCTGTTGGCCGATTCACCGGTGGAGATGGCCGGAGGAACCGATCTTTCCTCCATCGCCGACTGGTTCGGAGCCTCGGCCTTCAACTACTACTGGGGCAGCGGCATCGATATTATCTGCCATTACGACCATCCCTTCTCGCTTCCGACCATCGTCTCGGGCGATGTGCTGGCCACCGCCCAGTACGGATACGGCCGCCTTACCAGCGTCTCGGCCGGGGCCACCTCCATCGCCCATCTGGGGACTGCCACCAGCTCGGTGGCGGCGTTGGCAAACGAGTACGGGCAGGGGAGTTGCTTCTGGTACGCCGGCGGGGCCGGGCTGGGGCCCAAGAGCGATTCCCTCCTGGTAGGCTTCCTTCAGTTGCCTCAGGGAGTGCAGAACCCCAGTGAATTGTTTGAAGCAGCTGGCTCTGGTGGGCTGCGGCTCCTTCTCGGGCCCAATCCCTCACCCGGACGGGTCAGGCTTTCCCTGGCCATGCCTTCGGCCGGCATGGCGACCATCAGGCTTTATGACCTCTCTGGCCGCAGGCTGCGAACCCTGCATCAAGGACAGCTGAGCTATGGTCCCCACGTCTTCGACTGGCCTTTGGGAGGCCATCTTGCCCCTGGCCTCTACTTCATTAGGGTTGATGTCTGCGGCAAGACAGCCACCAGAAGGCTGGCCATCATCAATTGAATCCCCGGTTACGCCGCCTTGAGGGCCGCATAAAGATGCGGCCCTTCCTTAACCGGAAGCCTTGTTATTTTGACTTCAGACCACTTTTTCTGCTATCATTCACTATAACGACATCCGTTAAATCCGTAGATCTGCGCTCCGAAACATGAAGGCTAATGTCCGCACCCGGTTCGCTCCCAGCCCCACCGGCTACATGCACCTGGGAAACCTACGCACCGCCATCTACGCCTGGTTGATAGCCCGGAGCCAAGGAGGGTCTTTCATCCTCCGCATCGAGGACACCGACCAGGAGCGCTATGTGGCGGGCTCGGTGGAGCTGATCTACGAAACCCTGCGCCAGTGCGGCCTGGATCACGACGAGGGGCCGGACAAAGGTGGCCCTTACGGCCCCTATGTCCAGAGCCAGAGGAAGGACATCTACCGCCAGCATGCTGACAAGCTGGTGGAGCTTGGCGGCGCCTACTACTGCTTCTGCTCCAAGGAAAGGCTGGAGGGCCTGCGTCGGGAGGCCGAGTCCAGGGGCCAGGCCTTCAGGTACGACGGGCACTGCAAGTCCTTAAGCCCGGAGACCGCCCGGGCCAGGGTCAAAAACGGCGAACCGCACGTGGTGCGCCAGCTGGTGCCCGAATCCGGCCTCAATGTCTTCGAGGACATCATCTACGGCCGGGTGGAGGTGGACAACAGCCAGCTGGAAGAAGGGGTGCTCCTCAAGTCCGACGGCCTGCCCACCTACAACTTCGCCAACGTGGTGGACGACCACCTGATGGGCATCACCCACGTGGTGCGGGGGGCCGAATACCTCTCCTCGACGCCGAAGTATAATTTGATATACCGATCCTTCGGCTGGGAGGTGCCGACCCTGGTCCACCTGCCCATGATCATGAAGGATCATAGCCGCAAGCTCTCCAAACGATACGGCGACCCCTCGTTCCAGGACCTGATTGATCAGGGCTTTCTCCGGGAGGCCATCATCAACTATATAGTGCTGCTGGGCTGGAACCCCAAAGACGGCCGGGAGTTCTTCACCCTGGAGGAGCTGAAATCGGTTTTCTCCATCTCCGGCATCAACACCGCCCCGGCCATCTTCGACATCGAGAAGCTGAAGTGGATGAACGGCGAGTATGTTCGAAAGTTGGATGTTGAAAGTTTTAATGTTTTAGCTTTTCCGTTCGTCAGGCAAGCCGTTAAGCGTACCGACGTCGATCTAAAGAAGTTGGCCGCCCTGGTCCAGCAGCGGACGGTGGTGCTGTCCGATATCCCGGCCCGGATAGATTTCATCGACAAACTACCGGATTACGACAAGAGCCTTTTCGTCAACAGCAAGGCCAAGACCGACGCCACAAATTCGCTCGAATATCTTACCATCGCCAGGGAGACTTTATCAAACCTTGAAACCTGGGACCACGAGCATATCAAACAAAAACTGTTTGAGGTTATCGAGACCAAAGGCTTGAAACCGAATACCTTTCTTACTCCGCTGCGTATCGCATTATCCGGCCGCGAGGTCACCCCCGGCGGGGCCACCGAGCTGGCGGACCTGCTGGGACGGGTTGACTCCTTGGCCAGGATCAACTTTGGCATCTCTAAATTGATAGAGCATCGAAATCCCTCTCATTGATAGATCTCGCTATGAAAAAAGATCCCAGGGCCCCCACCCACATCGACGGCGCCCCCCAGACCAACTTCATCGAGGAGGAGATCCGCAAGGATCTGGCCACGGGCCGCTTCGATCACGTGCATACGAGGTTCCCCCCCGAGCCCAACGCCCTGCTCCACATCGGACACGCCAAGGCTCTATGGATCGACTACGGCCTGGCCGTCAAGTTCGGCGGCAAGTTCAACCTCCGCTTCGACGACACCAACCCGGCCAGGGAGGAGCAGGGATACGTCGATGCCATTATCGAGGACTGCCGCTGGCTGGGGGCCGACTGGGAGGACCGGCTATTCTTCGCCTCGGATTATTTCGAACAGATGTACCTATGGGCCGAGGAGCTTATCAAGAAGGGCCTGGCTTTTGTCTGCGACCTCTCGCCGGAAGAGGTCTCGGCCAGCCGGGGGACGCTGACCGAGCCGGGCCGGGAGAGCCCCGGCCGCAAGCGCAGCATCGACGAGAACCTGGACCTTTTCCGCCGCATGCGCCAGGGCGAGTTCCCGGACGGCTCCAAGACATTACGGGCCAGGATCGACATGGCCTCGCCCAATCTGAATATGCGCGACCCAGTGATGTACCGCATCCTCCACCTGCCCCACCACCGCCAGAAGGACAAGTGGTGCATCTACCCCATGTACGATTGGGCCCACGGCCTGGAGGACTCCATCGAGGGGATCACCCATTCCCTCTGCTCGCTGGAGTACGAGGACCACCGGCCCCTCTACGACTGGTACCTCGACGCCATCAACAAGGGACGCACCGCCGACGGCTCCGGCCCCTGGGGGAAAAGGATCCACCACCCCCGGCAGATCGAATTCGCCCGGTTCAACATGACCCACACCCTGATGAGCAAGCGCAAATACCTGGAGCTTCTCTCCCAGGGCAAGATAAAAAGCCTGGATGATCCCCGCCTGCCCACCATCGCCGGCCTGCGGCGCCGCGGCTTTACCCCCACGGCCATCAGGGCCTTCTGCGAGCGCATCGGCGTGGCCAAGCGCGTCAGCACCATAGACCAGGCCCTCTTGGACCACTACGTGCGCGAGGAGCTGAATAAAACCGTTCCTCGCCGCATGGCCGTGCTGCGGCCGCTCAAGGTGGTCCTCACCAACTACCCCGAGGGGAAGACCGAGGAGCTGGAGGCCGACAACAACCCCGAGGATCCTTCGGCCGGTATTCGTAAAATACCGTTCTCCCGTGAGCTTTGGATCGAGTGCGACGATTTCTCAGAGAATCCGCCAAAGGGATGGTTCCGCCTTTCACCGGGCGCCGAGGTCAGGCTGAAGCACGCCTACTATATTAAATACATAGAGGCGTTAAAGGACGAGAGGGGTTCTATCATTGAGCTACGATGTACCTACGACCCGGCCACCCGGGGCGGTGATTCACCGGACAGCCGCAAGGTTAAAGGCACCCTGCACTGGGTTTCGGCCAGACATGCCGTTGGCGCCGAGGTCAGGCTCTACGACCAGCTCTTCACCGAAACCAGCCCTACTACGGAATCGCCGGTCAACCCCGATTCCGTTAAGATCCTCCCGGATTGCATGCTGGAGCCATCCCTCCGGGAAGCCGGGCCCGGCCAGCGCTTTCAGTTCCTCCGCCACGGGTATTTCTGCGTCGACTCCAAAGACTCGGCCACCGACCGGCCGGTTTTCAACCGCACCCTGGGGCTCAAAGACTCTTGGTCAAAAGCGGTTAAGTAAGCGCCCCGATGATCGATCTCTCGATATATAGGTTCCGCACCAGGTTGGGGCGGATGGCAATCATCTGGACAAAAGAAGGTTCCCCTCCATCGGTTCTCCGCATCCTGCTCCCGGAAAAACCGCTTCATCCCTGGCCAAAGCATTTTATCCGACTTCGGGCCGGCACCCATCCTGTCGTCTCCGACCTGGCCAGGGACATCGCATTATTTCTGTCCGGAAGTCCAATAAGCTTCGACCTCTCCCTTCTCCGCCTCGACCTCTGCCGAACTTTCCAAATGAGGGTCCTGCTGGCGGAATACGGCATCCCCCGCGGCCGGATCAGCACCTATGGCCGAATCGCACGACGCATCGGCAGGCCGGAAGCCCCGCGAGCGGTGGGCAACGCCCTGGCCGGAAACCCTTTTCCCATCGTCATCCCCTGCCACCGTGCCCTTCGCTCCGATTTCTCCCTGGGCGGGTACCAGGGGGGGGCCGCCATGAAGCGCCGACTCTTGGAGATGGAGGGGGTGAGCTTCGGACCAGACGGCCGGGCCATGAAGCCCTTGGTCCATTATTGATCGGTATAATACAGCGGCCCTCGGGCCAAAGAAAAAGCCTGCCTTTGTCAAGGCAGGCTTTTAACTTTTCTTATGGTGCGGTCAGAGGGTGGTGAACTCGGTGCCCACCATGTCCTGTCGTTCCTGGGTCTTGGCCCTCTGCCGGCTTTTGTCGATCTCCTTTTCCTCTACCCAGTTGTCGTCGAGCACGATCTCGAGATCCTCGTCCAGGCAATCGCCCTCGGGATTGTGCCCCTCCCAGTTTCTGACCATGGTTGCCCCCTCTTGATGGGCCGGCGGCGCGCCCATAGGCGCCCCGCCGGCTTTTTGTTGCTTGACCGTTCTCGGTTTGGTTATCGGACCACCACCAGGCGCTTCATATCGCTAAGTTTGCCGCTCTCCAGTTTGAAGAAGTAGGTGCCGGCCGAGACCTTGTTGCCGGAATCGTCCCTCAGGTCCCACTCATAGTCGTGCCAGCCAGTGCCGCAGTACCCATCGACCAGGGTCTTCACCAGCTGTCCGTTCAGGTTGTAGATCCGTAGCCTGGTCGGTGCCGGATCCAGCAGCTGGAAGGACAGGGTGGCCTGGCGGCGCACCGGGTTGGGCAGGCAGGGCGCCAGCTCGAAGGCCGGGGCGTGGTCGCGGCCGAACCGGGTGACGGTGGTCGGATCGTTGCCCGGGTTGGTGCTGGAGGCCGAGGTCTGGCCCTTTAGATACTCGTCCCAGTGGGTGTTGGCCGCCACCGGCAGGTTGTTGTAGTCGGTGTCGTAGTTGGAGCTCGACGAGTTGTGGAAGATGGCGATGCCCCTGGCGTTGGTATAGCTGGAGGAGTTCTTGTACAGCTTGACGGCGTTGGTCACCTGGTTGATGACGTTGTTGCAGGCGGTGGTCAAGTTCGGCAGGGTGGTGATGGCCGTCTTGACCTTGGTGGCGAAGTTGGAAAGGTCGATATGGTAGCTGAAATAGCTGGTGGAGAACTTCTGGCAGTTGGAAAGGGCGGTGCTGATCGAGGAGCTGTACCCTGCTGCCTTGGCCGCCATCAGCTGGTCGGCGAAGGTGCTGACATATGTGTTCAGGGTGGCGATCTGGGTCAGGTCGACCACCGACAGGGTGGACATGCCCGTGGTTCCGTTGACGATGGCCTTGCCCACATCGATGGCACTGGTGGTCGGCGTGGTGTTGAGGGTGTTGAGCCAGGGGGTGTAATACCAGCCGTCGGCTCCCTCGGTCTCCTCGGAGACCACGGCCACGTTGGCATAGTTCTTGGCGATGTCCAGCACCTCCCACATGCCCATTAGACAGGCGTCCCAGCCGATCAGATCCAGATTGCGGCCTAAGGACGATTTGATAGTGGCCATGGCGCTGGCGAACTCGCCGTTGGCGATGCCGATAACCGAGCCGTGGGAGTCATCGTTGGAGAAGCCCTTGACCGCCGTGCCCTCGCCTTTGTACCAGCCGTCGCCGTGGTCCCACAGGATCAGGGCGTACTTATTGGCCGGGTAGTTGGAGATGGCCCAGGTAGCGAAACTCGAAAGGGTGGTCGGGCTGCCCATGTCGGCCTCGCCGATGTCCGAGAGCTGGGCCGAGGCGATCGGGGTCATGCCGTTGGCGATCTTGAAGCGCTTGCAGCTGGTCCAGTTCTCGTAGGTGGTGGCGTAGCCCGAGGCCCGGTCCATCTGGACGACGACGTTGACCTTGCCCGAGCTGTAGGAGGCGGCCGCCATCTCCAAGAAGTCGGCGATGCCGTAGGACTCCAGGTTGTTGTCGGCGTTCATGAAGACCATGATGGTCCACTCGGCCCCGGTGCTGCCGGCCCCCGCCTGGGTGACGGTGATGGTCTTGGGCGAGCCGGAGACCCCAGAGGTGGTGGCCGTCACCGTCACCGTGGCCGTCCGGCTCGAGGTGCTGGTGTTGGCCGAGGCCGTCATGGTGAAGCTGCCCGGGGTGGTGCCCGAGGTGGCCGAGGTGGTCAGCCAGGTGGCGTTGTCCGACACCGTGTAGGCGATGGCGCTGGTCGACCCGCTGTTGGTGACGTTGACCGTGCTGGAGGTCCCTCCGGCCGCCGCCACCGACCAGGAGCTCATGCTCACCGCCAGCGTCGGGGTCACCGTTCCGGACACCGAGATCTGCAGGCTGTAGTTGCCTGAGCCCGAGTACTCGTAGGCCCGG
>CAZFJC010000007.1:0-102795 GCA_964518765.1 uncultured bacterium | reverse complement strand
GGTTCGGCGGCCTCTCTCCGGTCCGCCTTCCGCGGTTTTGCCTGATAAAGGAGCCGTTATAATTATATCGGGTTATCGACTTTCTGCCGGTTCTGGTTCGATAAATTTAGGCGACGAGTATTATGCCTCCGGAAAACCGCCGGGGCGGAAGTTCTTTTGGTGCTTTTCTTATGAAGAAAAGCACAGGTAAAATACTGTTTCATGTTCTCCCAGTAATAAAAACCGGGCGCCTTTGCGGCGCCCGGCTGTCGCTGACCGCAGCCTACCGAATGAACTCAGTCATCTGGGCGCCGTCAAAAGGATACCTTACAAAAGGTACCGATGGCCCTGGTCCCGGGCCTACCCGATGTGCTTCTGCCGGATATCCTTCGAACGTTAATGCGCCCCTGCGGCCACCTCTTTGAATTCAGCGTTAATGATTATATCGCAAACGGTTAGTTTTGTCAAGGGCTTTGTCGGCTTCCCTCCCCTGCCCGCAGCCATTCCCAGGCCTGGAAAGCGGCTGTCGTCCAGGGTGGGGACAACCTGTCTTCCCGCCCCATATAGATCACTATTGTTCTGTCCCTATCGCTGTATGCCTCGCCTTTTCCCATCCGCCTTTTGACGGACTTGAAGATGTCCGGATGCTGCCTGCGCAAGCTGTCGATATACGGGTTGAAGAACCAGCCGACATCCTCCAGGGCCAGGGCACCAAAATGAAGCCCAGCCTTTTTATCGAACCAACCACCATGACGCAACCAATAGTTAGGTACTGGCGGCTGGTATGGCCTGTCGCCCTCTGGTCCGTCCAATATCCCCGACGGTAAATAATGATAGTAACCCTCAAGCATCCATGGCCTTGGGTCGAGGTTTGAAATTTCAATCACCTCTGCCAAAAGCCAGGAGCCTTGGGGAGGCACAATTATTCGGAACTTGACGGAGAATGCGGCCCAGGCCGTGTCCTTGGGAACGAACTCGGCGGCGAAGGCCAGCGCCAGCCCGTTGCCCGGAAAGTCCTCAATAGAAAAGCCGGTAATTATATGAGGCTTCAGCCAGCCGTCCCCTTCACGACGCTGAAAGACCAGGGGATGGTAAGATCCCAGATGGATCCTGTGCCAAAGAATGCTGTCGATGCCCGCGCTTTTCCCTGGTATCAGCACCAGCCTAATCTCCCCGTTGTCCACCTCCAGCCTGCCTTGCCTCATGCGGACATCGGGTTTAGCGTTCCTCACCTTTGCGCCGTACTTCGAGAACAGGCCCGCTCGAAGCATGCCCGAGCGCCACGTCCCGCCACTGCCCCGGTGAATCCCGGCCGCCGCCCGGTTGACCGATTTCAACGCCGAGGCCACCCTCTGGTACGGCCGGTGCCTGACGTCCACCAGCCCGTAGTTGCTGTTCTCCGGAAAACTGTCGGTGACGCCCAGGGCTGGCTCGTCGGCCCACATGAACCAGCTGGTGCCAACCATAAAAGGAAGCTCCAGCAGCTGCTCCTGGACCCGGGCGGCGCAGTAGGCCCTCTGGGCCTGGTCGTCCACCCTCATCCCCGCGCCCCGGGTCGATGGCAGACCGGCGTCCAGGGCTGGAAAGCCCCACTCGCTGACCAGCAGGGGCCTGCCGCAGACAACATGCCTGTTCACCAGGGTGTCCCTCAGCCCAGGGACCTCCCCCGATGGCATCTCGACCCGCGGGTAGCAGTTGAAGGAGACGACATCGCAATGCTTACCCGCCTTCCTCCAGGCCGGCTCCGGGGCTATCCAGGCAAAGCGAGAGCCAAGGATAAGATGGTTGGGATCGGCCCGGTGAATGGCGGCTGAAGCTATCCTAAAGTACTCCTCGGCGCACAGAGCCACGTAGGCATCGGCATCCTCGAATGCCGCCCGGTTTTCGGGTACCAGGGCCAGCGACGTTTCGGCCAACGCCTCCCATGACTTGATATCTACGCCCCAGGCCGCGTTGAATCCGCCTATCCGTCCGTGCCTTCTCCGGAGCACTTCGACCGCAGCCCGCTTGGCCGGGCTTTCCGAGCCGAGCCTTATGGCGCTGGTGAAAAGAGACCAGGGGTTCCCATCCTTGCCGAACCATTCCAGTTCGTTGTCGATATAGTAGCCGAGCAGCTGCGGGTCATCCCGCCAGGGACGGCATTGCTTTTCGGTCACTATGCGGCAATAGCGTTCGAATCTGGAATCGAAAACGTCTGGGAAGCCGGTCCAGAAGGTCTTGGGCACAATGGCGGCTATTTCGCAGAACCCCTGGCCCATGCGCAGGATGGGTGCAAAGGTCAGTCCCTGATTTGAGATCGCCTCGTTTCTGTCCGACTGGCCCACCGTATTGAAGCCCCAATCATTTAGCTTGCCCGCCGCGTCCGCGGCCCAGGCGGACTCCGAGCCGAAAAGCCTCTCTGAATTCCTGAGGTAGGGAGAGTAGCCCAGGGCCTGGCACCAGATCTCGCGGTATTTCACCATCTCGCAGCCGATGGACAGAAGCTTTTTGCCGTCTGGAGATAAGATCCAGTCGAAACCGCTTTCGGAGACAACCGAGTAGAAACCCCGGCCCTCCCCTTGCGCCATCGGTGCGTAGCCTAAGGCTTCCGGCAGAACCTTGGAATTTTTCAACCACAGAAACGAGGCATCGAATCCCCCATTATCCACAGATGGGAAAAGACACCTTAAACCGTGGGACACATTTCTGTATTCGATATCGAAAACAAGACGCCCCTTGGCATCCCATACCTTGCCTAGCACCGAAATCCCGCGATCTTCTATCCTAAGCCGATATCTCTGTCCGAAAATCCAAGTGGCCTGAGGATTGTTGATCCGGGTTGCCGTTCGCCAACTTTCTGTTCCTGCCGCCCCCCATCGGCCATCTTTCATCAGCTTAAGTTCTATGGACCTTTCCCCAGAACCTCCCGGTGACTCCACCAGCGCCAGGTGCCAGTAGTTGTGTACGTCCTGGTATAGTGACACCCCGGACACCTTCCAGCCACCTCCGGTCCGGCCCTGAACGATCACTTCGGCCTCGACCCAAGCATCGCCCTGTCCGAGTCTCTTCAGAAGAACGGCGTGTGACCGCGCTGATCCCGTATCCCGAAGGGCGCCATCACTATAAGACCAGCTCATCGAGGTGAACGCCCACTCTCGATCGATGTCGGCCCTTGTCGCTTTGGAGAAGTCATACCTGGCCCCCATGGCCAGCCAAGGCCAGACGGCCGTCAGCAGGACAAAGGCCGCAAAGCAGCACACCCTGGGCGGCTTCCGCCCAGGGTGCCCGGTCCGCGATAAGACCATCATTTTCTGCCTATCTTCACGATCTTCCTGCTCTGGATCCCCTTGGTGGCGTTGCGCGTGTCTACCACCAATTTAGAATATTTGACAATATCCTTATAGTTAAAACAGCTGTGGTTGGTGGTTATGACCACGCAGTCTGTCCTGGCCAACAGGGCCTTGGTCATCCTGATCGATCGCATGGCGAGCCCGTGCTCCGAGAACGAAGGCACGAACGGGTCGTGGTAGGCCAGGGAGCGGACCTTGGGCTTGAGGAGCTCGATGACCTTGATGGCCGGACTGGAACGGATGTCGTCAATATCCTTCTTGAAGGCCACCCCCAACACCAGCACCCGGGAGCGGGAGGCGGAGAGGCCGATGTCGGACAGGGCGGCGATGACCTTGTTGACTACGTGGTAGGGCATGTTCTCGTTGGTCTCGGCCGCCAGCTCGATGAAGTCGGTATGGAAATCGTATTCCTTGGCCTTCCAGGCCAGGTAGTAAGGGTCGATGGGAATGCAGTGGCCTCCCAGGCCGGGCCCGGGGTAGAACGGCATGAAGCCGTAGGGCTTGGTGGCGGCCGCGTCCACCACCTCCCAGATGTCGATGTCGTCCATCCGCTCGCAGAGGCAGGCCAGCTCGTTGACCAGGGCGATGTTGACGCTGCGAAAGATGTTCTCCAGCAGCTTGGTCATCTCGGCCGCCGAGGGGGAGGAGACCATGACCACCTTCTTGATGATGGTCGAATACATCTTACTGGCCAGCTCCCCGCAGCGGCGGGTGTAGCCGCCTATCACCGTGGGGGTGGTCGAAGTGGTGAACTGCTTGTTGCCTGGGTCGATGCGCTCCGGCGAGAAAGCCAGGTGAAAGTCATGGCCGGCCCTAAGGCCTTTGCGCTCCAGGATCGGCTTGACTACCTTGGTGGTGGTCTCGGGATAGGTGGTGCTCTTGAGCACCACCAACATGCCGCGTTGCAGGTGCCGGGCGATGCCCTCGGCGGCATGGACGATGTAGCTGATGTCCGGGTCCTTGGTGGCGGTGTAGGGCGTGGGCACGCAGATGTGGACGGCGTCGCATTTTCGCAGTACGGCATAGTCGGCGGTGGCCCGCAGGCGCCCCGACCTAACCATTCTTTTAAGGTCCCCGTCGTCCACATCCAGGATGTAGTTACGGCCGGAGTTCACCGAGGAGACCTTGCCCTTGTCCAGATCGATGCCGTCGACCCGGAAACCGGCCTTGGCGAACTCGACCGCCAGCGGCAGGCCCACGTAGCCCAGCCCGATGACGGCGATCCTGGCCTGGCGTTTCTCGATCTTTGCCCTAAGCTCCATATTCCTCCTTATCTTTCTCCAGACCTGTTTTCCGGAAATCCGTAAGGATCCTTATCATCATGTTACTTCCGCTCCTGATACCACCTTTCCTGGAACTCTCGGTGCTCGCGCTTTCCCTCTTTGATCTTTCGCCACCACTCCTCGTTGTCGATATACCACCTTATGGTCTCCTTGACGGCATTTACGAAGCTGTGTTTCGGCTCCCAACCCATCTTGCGGATCTTCGAGATGTCCAGCGAATACCGGCGGTCGTGGCCGGGACGGTCCTTGACATACCTCTTAAGCGACTGCGGCTTGCCTAACTCGGCCAGGATGATGTCGGTTATCTCGAGGTTGGTCATCTCCTGCCCGCCCCCGATGTTGTAGATCTCGCCGGCCTGGCCGTTCTCCAGAATAAAATCGATTGCCTGGCAGTGGTCGGCCACGTACAGCCAATCTCGCACGTTCTTCCCGTCGCCGTAGATGGGTAGTTCCCGGTCCTCCATGGCGTTGGTGACGAAAAACGGTATCAGCTTTTCGGGAAACTGGTATGGTCCGTAATTATTGGTGCACCGGGTGACCCTGACGTCCATACCGAAGGTGGTGAAGTATGACAGGGCCAGCAGATCGGCCGCCGCCTTGGAGGCCGAGTAGGGGCTGCGCGGCTCCAGGGGATCGGTTTCCACCGAGGAGCCTGTCTCTACGCTGCCGTAGACCTCGTCGGTGCCGACCTGCAGGAAGAGCTTGACCCCGGCCCGCCGCGACTCCTCCAGCATGACATGGGTGCCGATGACGTTGGTCCGGGTGAAGACGTAGGGGTCGTCCACCGAACGGTCCACGTGGCTTTCGGCCGCGAAATTGACCACCCAGTCAGCCTTCTTAACCAGTTGCGCCACCAGCTTGGGATCGCAGATGTCGCCGTGGACGAAACAATAATTGGGATTTCTCTCGACTTTTTTCAGATTATCAAGATTACCGGCATAGGTCAATTTATCCAGATTGGTTATGTGCCAATCAGGGTGGACCTCCAGCATCCGATTGATGAAATTGCTGCCGATGAACCCGGCGCCGCCGGTCACTAATACTCTTCTCATTATTGTTCAGATAACGGATAACAACTAACTGGCATACTGTGTTAGTTATAATCTGTTTGTTTTTTTGTTAAAAGTCAGCCGTCCTTCCGGCTCCAGTCGTAGGGGATGTCGTTTCGGTGCGGGTCCACCCGGTGTTCGTCGGGCCGATCGTAGCGATAGGGCTCGGTAGGACAGTTGATGATGTAGGCCTCGCATTCCGAGATGCATTTCCAGCCGTGGTAGACGCCTCGGGGCACCTGGACCAGCAACGGGTTGAGCTCTCCGATGAAGAACTCGTTGACCTCGCCCCTGGTCTTGGAGCCTTCGCGGCCGTCATAGGTGACCAGCTTGATCATCCCCCGGACGCAGGCGATGTTGTCGTCCTGCAGGCTATGAAAGTGCCATCCCTTGACCACCCCCGGATAGGTGGTGCTCAGATAGACCTGGCCGAACTTGGTGAACAGCTCGTCGTCGCAGCGCAGCATCTCCATCAACCGGCCGCGCTCGTCGGGTATCACCCGCAGCTTTTTGGTCTTGACCCCTTCGATCATAAGTTCAACTCCCTTGCGATGCTGTCAGCTTCCGCCAATGGTCCAGCAGGCCTCTTAACGATTCCTCCACCCGGTGCTCCGGCCCCCATCCGGTCTCCAAAACCAGCTTCCGGTTATCCCCCAATAAAAGCGGTGTGTCCGAGGGCCTAAGCCTCTGGGGATCCTGCTCCACTTTTATCCGCGCCCGACTTAAGCCCATCATCAACTCCAGAGCCCTGCCAACCGAAATGGCGCTCCCGCTGCAGATGTTGTAGGCCTCCCCTCCCCTGCCCTTCCCTCCAAGAAGCCGGTAGGCCCGGGCCACGTCCCGGACGTCGGTGAAGTCGCGGCGCGCCTCCAGGTTCCCCACCCGGACCACCGGCTCCCTTAGCCCAGCCTCGATCTCGGCTATCTGTTTGGCGAACGACGGCAGGGCGAAGGTATCGGATTGCCCCGGGCCTATGTGCGGAAAAGGGCGGGCGATCACCGTATCCATACCGTATGAATGCGCGTACGACATACAGGCCATTTCCTGGGCCGCCTTGCTGGCGGCATAGGGCGAGCGCGGGGAGAAAGGTTGCCGCTCGTTCATGGGTCCCTCGTCCGGGTTCGGCCCGTAGACCTCGCAGGAGCTGACCAGCACTAAACGGATCTTTCCGGGCAGACGGCGGACGGCCTCCAGCAGATTGACCGTCCCCAGCACGTTCACCCCAAAGGTCAGCTCCGGTTTCTTGAAGGAAAGGGCCGCCGAGCTTTGGGCGGCCAGATGGTAGATGACGTCCGGCTTGGATTTGGCCAGGGCCTCTCCTAGACCCTGGCCGGCCGTCAGGTCGATCAGAAAAAGGCTGTCGGACCCTAGCCCCTCGATTTGAGACTCGTCGAGATAGCTGCCGGACACCTTCGCCCCGGCCGCCGACAGCTCTCTGGCCAGGTAGTGTCCGGCGAAGCCCTCGATGCCGGTGATGAAAGCCCTCAACGCATCTCCCGGCGGTAGTGCTCCAGGTCCGAGTCCACCATCATCCGCACCATCTCCTCGAAGGACACCTTGGGCTCCCAGCCCAGCTCCTTTTTGGCCTTAGCCGGGTCGCCCAGCAATATGTCTACTTCGGCCGGACGCACCAGCTTGGGGTCGGTTTTGACGTACTGCTGGTAATCCAGCCCGGCGTGGGAGAAGGCCGATTGGCAGAACTCACGCACCGAATGGTTGCGGCCGGTGGCGACGACGTAGTCATCCGGCTTGGGCTGCTGCAGCATCAGCCACATGGCCCGGACGTAGTCACCGGCGAAGCCCCAGTCGCGCTTGGCGTCGAGGTTTCCCAGGAAGAGCTCCTTCTGCAGGCCCAGCTTGATGCGGGCCACAGCGTCGCTTATCTTGCGGGTGACGAACTCCTTGCCCCGGCGCGGCGACTCGTGGTTGAAAAGGATGCCGGAGCAGGCGAAGAGGTCGTAGGACTCACGGTAATTGATGGTGATCCAATGCCCGTAGGCCTTGGCCACCCCGTAGGGGCTGCGAGGATGGAACGGCGTCAGCTCGGTCTGCGGCACCTCCCTCACCTTGCCGAACATCTCCGAGCTGGAGGCCTGGTAGAACTTGATCCTCTTGTCCACCAGACGGATGGCCTCCAGCATCCGGGTGACCCCCAGGGCGGTGAACTCGCCGGTGAGCACCGGCTGCACCCAGGAGGTGGGCACGAAACTCTGGGCCGCCAGGTTGTAGATCTCGTCCGGCCTGATGTCCTGGATGATCTCGATGATGGATAGCTGGTCTAAAAGGTCGGCCTGCACCAGGTTTATCTTGTCCTTGATGTGCTCGATACGGTCGAAATTCTCGGTGGAGGCCCGCCGCACCATGCCCCAGACCTGGTAGCCCTTCTCCAAAAGGAAGTCGGCCAGGTACGACCCGTCCTGCCCGGTGATGCCGGTGATCAACGCCTTCATATGAGCTGCCCTTTAAAATTGACGAATTATCCGGATCAAGCCTACCAAAACCTTTCGGCGCGCCAAACGAAACTACGGCATGTAAGTAGCGCAGTCTGGCGGAGAGACTGGGATTCTGCGCCTACGGCGCATCCGCCGCCGCTCGCCCCCTGGCCTCGCTTCAGGCGGAGAACCCTGCAGCTTCGCTGCCCTGGGTTCTCATATTACCCTGGCGGAGAGACTGGGATTCGAACCCAGGATACCTTGCGGTATACACGCTCTCCAGGCGTGCTCCTTCGACCACTCGGACATCTCTCCGCTCTTCTTCCTTATGCCCTTAGCCTTTTGCCTTATGATCTCTGCCCTCTGCCTTCAGAAGTCCGTTCCCCCGGTGAACGAGAAATCCCTTATCTTCAGGGCCGGCACCCGGCAGCCCACGGCGAACCGGTGCCCGTAGCCCCCGGGCTCGCTCACCAGGTTGGAGCGGTCGCCGACCGCCAGCAGGTTGTTCAGGCACTTTAGGACGCTGACGGTGAATCTCAGGTTTTTGACCGGCCTTGTTATCTTACCATCTTCAATAAGGAAGGTGCCGTCCCGGGTCATGCCGGTGATGGAGACCTCCATGGGATCGATGAGGTTGACGTAGTGGAACCGGGTGACATAAATGCCTCTCTCCGTGGTCTCGACCATCTTCTTGATGGTTGCGTCACCAGCAGACATCACCAGGTTCTCGGCCATGGGATGGTAGGCCGGGGCCGGCAGGGCGTGCCCGGTCGACTTTTTCCCCTCCCGCCCAGCGGTCATGCTATCATAGACCACGTTGCGGGCCACCCCTTTCTCCACCAGCGGAATCCGACGTTTGGGGACGCCCTCGAAGTCGAAGGGGAAGGCGAAGCCCCGGCGGTCGTCCGGATCGTCTATGATGGTGATCCGCTGGTCCATGATCCTCTGGCCGAACCGGCCGCCCATGAAGCTCCGGCCCTCCTGGAGCGCCCGGGCCGAGAATCCAGTGGCCCCCAGGAACTCAAGCAAGGTGTAGACAGCCGTGTCCTCGAGGACCACGGTATAACGCCCCGGTTTGACCTCGGTGGGATTACGGCTGTCGACCGCCTTGCCTATGGCCCGACGCCCGATGCCGCTGAAATCGATCCTCCGGACGTCACGATGCGCCCCCTGCCCGTAACCGGCCCCGGTATCGGTCATCACTACAGTGTTAAGGTAGGCGTCGGTGGTCGCGGCGTAGCGCATAACCCCCAGGGAGTTGGCCACCGCTACCTCGGAGACGCCGTTGGATAATGCTCCAAAGGCCCGGGCCTGGCGACGCTCGGCCAAGGCACAGATCCGGCGCACCTGCTCGGCCCGCTGGCCGGCCGAGTACTTGGCGGTCTCCTCGATGAAAAGCCCTGGAGCCCGGTTTTCCTTTCCATCGGGGCCCGGCAGGGAGATGAAATCCTGGTTCTCCCTCTGAAGCTTGGCGATCCGACAGGCCAGTTCGACGGTCCGCCCGATCTCGACAGGTTCCAGCCGGTTGGAGGTGGCCAGGCCCATCCTCTTGCCGAAGATGGCTCTAACCGTTATGGTGTGGTTGCTCTCGGCCACGTTCTGGTGGACGAAAGAGTTGGCGAAGCGGGTGAGGCAGGAATTCTCTGCTAACAGCACCACCTCGGTCTGGTCGGCCCGTGACTTCCTCAGAGCTATATTCACGAGCTCTTTGGCTCTGGCTTCACCCAGCATAGATCGTCCTCATATAATTTTGTTATTATATCAACATAATACCTTTCCCGTCAAGCGCTTTTACCGGCCCCTGTGACAGGTCAGGCCCTTGACTTTGTCGGCCAAAAACCATATACTAGATCAAATTTGCCGCTGGTCATGAGACTTCCATCCGAATCCAAGCAACAACTCTTTCTCAAGAACCTACTGCAGGAGAACTGCCTGCTGGGTTCCGGCCTGGGCGTGACCCTTTCCGTTCTGTCCACGGTAAACACCGACCAGGCATTCTTTGTAGGCAGCCTGGCCCTTCTAGCCGTGATCTTCAACAGCCTGACGGCATCGATGTTGGGAGACATCTTTCGTCTGAGGCCTCCCATGTGGCTAAGGGTCTTGGCCTCGGCCGTCCTCATCTCGTTGTTGACCGTTTCCTTCTCCGAAAAAATCGTCCGCCTGCCGCCTCTGACCAACGTAGCCGTAGCCATATTGGCCGTTTCTCCGCTGACCTACGCTCGCTCTCTGACATTCGCCGACAGCGCCACCCCGGGTCGGGCCCTTTTCGACGCCGCCGGATACGGCATCGGACTGGTGGCGGCGCTGCTGGCGGTAGGCATGGTCCGGGAGACACTGGGATCGGGGACTCTGGGGGCTTTGATCCTATTCCCGCAGCCACCGCTGCCCCTGCTGGCCCGCACCTTCGGGGGGTTCCTGGTGACCGCCGCCGCCATAGCCCTCTTCCGGCTCTCCCGTCCCGCATGGGCCCCATGAGCCAGTCAATCCGATTATTCTTATTGGGTCTGACCATCCTCAGCCCCGCCTTCTCCCTGGGGCTGTTGCCCTCGTCGTATCAGGGGATGATCAGGCGTCCCTCTCTGGCCGTGCCCTACGCCACGGCCGGCCTTCTGTACCTCATGATATTCCCGCTTCTGGCTTGGCTGACCAGGAATCTCCTGCCGTTCGGCCTACCTCGGCAGATCCTGACACTACCACTGATGGTCGCCACCCTCTGGCTGGTCAAAGGTTTCCTATGGCTGGCATTGGCCAGGTTCCCCTCATACAGGGCTTTTCTCTCCATAGGCTTCAACGGCTGCCTGGCGTTGGGCAGCGCTATGGTCCTTTCCCAAACCACCGGCCCGGCCTTCGCAGAAACAGCTGTCGCGGCTTTGGGCATGGCGACAGGATATTGGCTGATGACCGCTGCCCTGTCCTACCTTAGGGAAAGGATCGATCCTCGGATGCCCCGGTTCCTGGCAGGCTGGCCTTTAATGCTGCTGCTCTGCTCATCGCTCTGGCTGGCCATCCAAGCTGTGGGGGTTGACCTGCCGTGAATCAAATGGAAGTCAAGATGCTCGAGGCCCTGCCTGGACTCGACTGTGGCTCCTGCGGCATCCCCGACGGCTGTCGGGGATACGCCCGCAGTCTGGCTGCCGGCGATCCCGATTTCGGGCGCTGCCTGGTAGGTGGTCTGACCCTGAAGTCAAGACTTTTGGAGCTGGCGGCTGACTTCGACCGTACTCCGGAGCCGCTGGTGGCAGTAATTAATTGCCAAGGGGCACCTCGTCGAAGCCGAGACCGTTTCCGCTACCTCGGGATCCGGACCTGCCGGGCGGCCGTAACCCTGAGCGGCGGGCCCAAGGAATGCCTTTACGGCTGCCTGTCCCTGGGCGACTGCGTGGCCGCCTGCCCCTACGGTGCCATCCGCTCCGGGGCCGACGGCTTCCCGTCCGTCGATTTCGCCAGATGCCGCGGCTGCGGCCGCTGCGCGGCCGCCTGCCCCAAGGATCTTATCCACCTGGCCCCCAAATCTCAGCAGATCTTCCTGGCCTGTAGCTGCCAGGGCAAGTCGGAGAACCTTCCCGGCCGTTGCCAATCGGGCTGCACCACCTGCTCCGCCTGCCTTCAGTCATGTCCCTACGGGGCCATCAGTTGGGATGGCTCGCTCCCCAAGATCGACTATTCACGCTGCCGTTCCTGCTCCATATGCGTCTTCAAATGCCCGACCAAATCATTCATCGACCGCATCCCCATCCGCCCCACCGCCTTCATCGGCCTGCAGTGCAACGGTTGCCAAATGTGCAAGGTGGTCTGCCCCACCGACTGCATAGTCGGAAAAAAGGGCGACCACCACAAGGTGATGCGGGGGCAGTGCATCGGCTGCGGCCAGTGCTTCGAGGTTTGCCCCATCAGGGCAGTGACCATGCTGGGAGCCCTGGGGCATGTCAACCTTGCTGGTTACTGAGGATGTCCTGGTTCGTCTTTGCGCTGTCCGCTGCCCTTCTCACTTTCTGCAGTGGGCTCAAAGCGGAGTCGCTTGATCACCGCCTTTTCGTGCAGATACACGAACGCTGGCAGCGCCCCTGGCTGGACCAACCCATGGATCTGGCCACCGACGCCGGCGAGGCCAAGCTGGGAATAGCCCTGTGCGCCGGCATCGGCCTTTTCGGGGGGGCCAAGGCGAGGCAGTCGGCCAAGCTGGCCCTGGCTGCCGACGCCCTTTCGGCCGGCATCACCTACGGCCTGAAGCTGGCAGTGAACCGGGACCGCCCCGAGGGCGAGACCCAGCGGTCGAACTCGTCCTTCCCCTCCGGCCATGCCACCGGAGCCTTCGCCTTGGCCACTGTCTTCTCGCACCAATATCCCAAGGTAACGGTCCCCGCCTTTCTGGCAGCCACCGCGGTGGGAATCTCAAGGATATACTTGGGGCGTCATTACCCCTCGGATGTCCTAGGCGGAGCCCTGGTGGGATTCGGCACAGCTTGTCTCATCATTCATTATAAAGAAAATGTCCTGTGGCTGACCCTACCAGGCCTGTCAGAATAGACGGCGCAATAGATTGATTGACATCAAGTAAGCTAGATTATCTGATAGTTTACTTTATAATGATTTCCGGATCCTTGGTTTTAAACCACACGAGGTGCATGCCATGACCACCCGCCGCATCGAGGCCATAGTCGGCTTCGTGGTAATTAGCGCCCTCGCCCTGCTGATCTTCGGCATGCTTTGGCTCAACCGGATCGAGGTCGGCCGCAGCAAGTACCAGGTAAAAGTGGCCTTCGCCGATGCCGGCGGACTGCGTCCCGGAGACCCGGTGACCGTCTCCGGCCTGGAGAAGGGCAAGGTAAAGTCCATAGTGCTCAGGGGCGACAAGCCCGGGGTGGTAGCCCTGTTGACCCTGGACAGCGACGTCCGACTTTTCAAGGGGACCCAGTTCTGGCTGGTGGACGCCAGCATGATGGGCGACAAACGCATCGCCGTCTACGCCGGCTCCGGCACCGAGCCCATGGACCTTTCCGACATACCCGAGGGCTTCCGCAGTCCGGGCCTGATCGAGACCACGGTCAAGCTGGGCAACCTGGCCCAGGAGGCCGGTGAGCTACTGGAACGCCTTAAGCGCGACCTGGCCACCCCAGAGAACGTCCGCAGCCTGGGCCAGGCGGTGCGAAACATCAACCAGGCCACCGCCCAGATGTCGGCCATGGCCACCGAGAACCGCAGGGCCCTGCGGGAGACCGTCCATGATATCAACAAGCTGGTGTCGCCCAACAAGGAAAAGCTGGATTCCACCATCCAGGCCCTGTCCCGCGCCAGCCTGGCCTTGGACTCCATATCCCGCAAGATAAACAGCGGCCAGGGCACGGCCGGCCAGCTGGTGAACGACCGGGAGCTCTACGACGACCTGAAGAAGACCAGCAAGGAGCTGCAGGCGCTGATCGCGGACATCAAGGCCAATCCGAAGAAGTACCTGACGGTGAAGGTAATCGATTTCTGACCCCCTGACTATATGGCACCCAAAAAGACAGAGAAGACCAACTTCGTCTGCCAGTCCTGCGGCTTCGAGAGCCCCCGATGGCTGGGCAAGTGCCCCTCTTGCGGAGGGTGGAACACATTCGTCGAGGAGAGGGCGCGGGCTGACCTGAGGGGGCCGACGAGGGGCAATGGTCAAAGGATAAAGGCAAAGGGACATGCTCCGCACAAGGCGGTCAAGCTCAGCGAGATCGAGCTGGAGCGCCAGCCGCGGATGCTGACCGGCATCAGGGAGTTCGACAACTGCCTGGGCGGAGGCATCCTTCCCGGCTCGCTGATCTTATTGGGCGGCGATCCCGGCATCGGCAAGTCCACCCTGGCCATGCAGGTGATGGAGCGGATAGCGAGCTCCGGAAAGAAGGTGCTTTACATATCCGGCGAGGAGTCGCTGGAGCAGATAAAGCTCCGTGCCCAGCGGCTGGGGGCCGGCTCGAACGATCTGTTGCTGGCCTCACTGACCGAATTGGATGACATTCTAGAGCTCACGGCCCAAACCTCCCCCGCCCTGCTGGTGGTGGACTCGGTGCAGACCGTCTACTGGCCCCAGCTGGAGTCGGCCCCGGGCTCGGTGGGACAGGTGCGGGAGTGCGGGGCCATGCTGATGCGGGCCGCCAAGGAGCAGGAGGTGGCCACGGTGCTGGTGGGGCACGTCACCAAGGAGGGGATTATCGCCGGGCCGCGGACATTGGAGCACTTGGTGGACACCGTCCTCTACCTGGAGGGCGAGCGCCACCATGCCTTTCGCATCCTGCGCTCGGTGAAGAACCGATTCGGCTCCACCAACGAAATCGGCGTCTTCGAGATGGGACAGGGAGGCCTGGCTCAGGTGGACAATCCTTCCGAGCTCTTCCTGTCCGAGCGTAACTGCGAAGTGCCGGGCTCGGCCGTGGTGTGCGCCTTGGAGGGCAGCCGCCCCCTGCTGGTGGAGGTCCAGGCCCTGGTCTCCCCCACCGCCTTCGGCATGCCGCAGCGCAACACCACCGGGCTTAACCACCGCCGGCTCTCTATGCTGCTGGCGGTGCTGGAGCGGCGGGCCGGAATCAACCTGGGGATGCACGACGTTTTCGTCAACGTGGCCGGGGGCCTCAAGCTTGAGGAGCCGGCCGCGGACCTGGGGGTGGCGGTGGCGGTGGCCTCGGCCATGCGCAACCGGCCGGCCGACCACCGCTCCGTTTATATCGGCGAGCTGGGGCTGGGCGGTGAGATCAGATCGGTGAGCCAGCTGGACCGGCGCATCGCCGAGGCCCGCAAGCTGGGCTTCGCCCGGGTGGTCTGCCCGGCCCGGGGAATCGCGCGCGGCCAGCTGGATGGCATCGGCCCGGCCACGGTGGGCACCATCTCCCAGGCCTTGGAAAGAGCCCTCGCTTGATGACGGATCCGGGTTGACTTTGTGCCAATACAACTACAGCGAAGGATCAGTATGAAGCTTCGCAGAATTACCTCGGCCGACTATCCGGAGCTGGTCAAGCTCTGGAAGCGGGCCGGACTGCCTTACAAACCCAGGGGGCGCGACAGCCGGGCCCACCTCTCCAAGGAGATCTCGGCCAACCCCGATTTCTTCATCGGGGCTTTCGACCGGGGATTCCTGGCCGGGGCTATCTTCGCCTCTCATGACGGCCGCAAGGGCTGGCTCAACCGCGTGGCCGTCGACCCCGACTATCGAAGACAGGGGCTGGCCAGGAGGCTAACCCTGGCCGGCGAGAAAGCCCTAAGACGGCATGGCATACGCATCTTCGGCCTGCTGATCCACTCCTACAACCATGCCTCCCTAAAACTGGCCCAGTCGATGGGCTACCGGCTCCACCGGGACATCTTTTACCTTACCAAACGCGACAGCGAGCACATTTGATCGGCATGAATAGGCCTGATGTTTCTGTAATCATCGTGGCCGCCGGCAGCGGCCGCCGCCTGGGATTGGCCACCCCGAAAGCCTTCGTCATGCTGGCCGGAATGCCGATATTCGAGCACTCCCTGAAAGCTTTTTCGAAAACCGGTCTGGTGAGCCGGTTGATCCTAGTAATCCCGCCCCGGCGCAGGCTGAACCAAGGCTCCCTCAGGAAGCGCTACCCCAAGCTTCTCTCGGTTGTTCACGGAGGCCGGGAGCGTACGGACTCGGTCCGGGCCGGGTTGGCAGCCGTGCCTCCATGGACGGAACTATTGCTGGTACATGACGCCGCCAGGCCGCTGGTCTCGCCTCGGGATATCGAATCCGTTATCCGGGCGGCCCAAAGACACGGGGCCGCCATCCTGGCCGAGCCCCTGACCGACACCGTCAAGCGGGTTGACCGAGGCCTGGTCAGAGCCACCCTGAACCGCAGACTGCTGTGGCGGGCCCAGACCCCACAGGGATTCCGCCGTCGGCTGCTGGAGCGGTGCCACGGACGGGACGTCCCCTGGGCCACCGACGACAGCTCGCTGGCCGAGGCGCTGGGCGCCAAGGTGGCTGTGGTCCCTGCCACCGGCCCCAACTTCAAGATCACCACCAGAATCGACCTGGAGACAGCCGCATGTCTGCTGGCAAAAAAACGATCCGCATAGGTCTGGGTTACGACATACACCGCCTCAGAAGGGGCCGCAAATTGGTGCTGGGCGGAGTGGAGATCGATAATCCTCTGGGCTTGGACGGGCATTCGGACGCCGACGTCATCTGCCATGCCGTGGCCGACAGCCTGCTGGGCGCGGTCGGCCTGGGCGACATAGGAGGCCACTTCCCCAACACCGACCCCAGGTATCGCGGAATCTCCAGCCTCAAGCTGCTGTCCGCGGTGGCTTCGATGCTGAAACGGCGCAGGATGGCCATCGTAAACATTGACGCCGTGCTATTGGCCGAAAGTCCGAAAATCGCCCCATATGCTCAGGCCATGAGAGGCAACATCTCAAGCGCTTTAGGCATCCCCGCCTCCAGGGTGTCGATCAAGGCCACCACCCACGAGGGGCTGGGCGAGGTGGGGCGGGGACGGGGCATGGCTGCCATGGCGGTGTCCCTGGTGGAGGCAGGCCGGTGATCGATCTAGAGGCCACGGCCAAATCGTTCGTGGCCAACGGCGGGATTTGGGCCTACAGCACACTTTTCCTGGCCACCTTCGTCGAGGCCTTCTTCCCTCCGATACCGAGCGACGTGTTGGTGCTGTTCTGCGCCCTGATGATCTCCCGGGGCGACCTTCACTGGCTGCCCTGTCTGGCGTCGTCCTTCGTCGGCGGGTCGCTGGGGGCCCTGCTGGTATATTGGTTCGGCGCGGTCCACGGACGCTCCTATTTCCTGGAGAAGCCCAGGCTCTTCGTCACCCCGGAACGTTTTCTTTCCGCCGAGGTCCACTTCCAACGCTACGGCAACCTGGTGCTGGCTCTCAACCGCACGCTGTTGGGCGGCCGCTCCTTCGGCTTCCTGGTGGCTGGCCTGATGCACCACCGCCTGGCTTCGGTCATGCTCTATGGCCTGAGCGGCATCCTAGGCTGGTACCTGCTCCTTTTCTTCCTAGGCGTCAAATTTGGCGCCCTGGCCTCCCGCATCGTCAACGGCATCATGATGATGGTGTTAGCGGTGGCCGTCCTCTCCTTCGTCTCCTTGGCCCTCTCTCGTTTTTTATTCCGCACCCGAACCAAGTAACAAAGCAGAAGCCCCCCGGAAATCCGGGGGGCTTCTGCTTTCCAGGGAAAACCTACTTCACCAAGTCCTTCAGCTCCTTGCCGGGCTTGAAGGCCGGGACCTTCTTGGCCGCGATCTTGATCTCCTTGCCGGTCTGGGGATTCCGGCCGATGCGAGCCTTTCTCTTCTTAACCACGAAGGTTCCAAAGCCAACCAGGGTAACGCTGTCACCCTTTTTCAGGGCCTTGGTGATATTGTCGAACACCGCATTCACCGCCTCAGCGGCCTCTGCCTTGGTGCAAGTCGATTTGGCTACGGCTTCGATCAATTCAGCCTTGTTCACTTTTTTCCCTCCTTTCCCTTTAAAAAATATGGTATCTGTATTTGATTGGTGATTAGTATATCATTTCAGCGTAGCATCGTCAAGGGTTTTTTCAAATATTTTTCCTCCCGCCCCGCTCCCTCGGTGGTTTATAAAGTAGAGACCGGCTCCACCTCCAGCTTTACCGATACCCCACCCTGCCCCCGGCCGACTGATCCGGCGGCCTCGAGCAGCGGCTCTAACCTAGGGTGCTTGAGCAGGATTTGAAAACGGAACCTCCCCCTCAGCCTGAGTATGGGGGCCGGGGCCGGCCCCAAAACCTCCAATTCGGAGTAAGTTCCTCTCAGGCGTCGGGCTATGCCTTCGGCCGCCTCCTCGGCCTGCTCGCGGCTCCCGGAGGATACTGTAACTAATACTATCTTTGTATATGGTGGGTAGCCCGCCGCCTTACGCTGTTCCAGCTCGGACTCGAGCAGGCGGCGGTATCCCTCCGCCCCCAGCCCGCCCAGGGCGTCCGAACCCGGCAAGCGGGTCTGCACCATGACCAAGCCCGGAAGAAGCCCTCTGCCGGCCCGGCCCGCCATCTGGAACAAGAGCTGGGAGGCCCTTTCGGCACACCGGAAATCGGGAAGTCCCAACAGGTCGTCGATGTCCAATATCCCCACCAGGGTCACCCCGGGAAAATGATGGCCCTTAGAAATCATCTGGGTGCCGATGAGCACCTTGGCCCCCCCGCTGCTGAAGCGGGCAAGTATCTTTTCGTGAGAGCCCTTGCGTCCGGTGGTGTCCGAATCCATGCGGAGCATCCTGACGCTCGGAAGCAGCCGCTCCAGCTCGACCTCGAGACGCTGGATGCCCCCACCCCTGGGCATAAGCTCCCCGGATCCACACGCCGGGCAGGCCTCCGGCAGCCGCATCCGGAAGCCACAGTAGTGGCAAAGGGCGCGGTCCTCCTGGCGGTGGTAGGCCAGGCTGATGTCGCAGTTTTTACACCGCAGCATCCAACCGCACCGGCGGCATTGAACCGACCGGGCGAAGCCGCGGCGGTTCAGAAGCAGCATGGCCTGTTCCCCCAAGGAAACCGTTCTTTTCAGCTCGCCGGCCAGCGCCGGGGAAAGCAGGTCCTCCCGCCCCTGCTGTCCCCGGCAGTCTACCAGTTGCAGCCTAGGGGTTTCCGCCCCGCCCACCCTCGTGGCCATGATATGCAGCCGATAGGCCCCCACCCTGGCCAGATGGTAACTTTCGGCCGAGGGAGTGGCCGATCCCAGGATAATCTGGATGCCGAGTTTCTCGGCCCTAGCCAGGGCCGCCTCCCGCGCATGATAATGCGGCTCCTGGTCCCGCTGCTGATAGGAGGCATCGTGCTCCTCGTCGACCACCACCAATCCCAGGCTGGGCAATGGGGCGAAGACCGCCGACCGCACCCCGACCACTATCTCCAATTTGCCCCGGCGGCTCTGGTCCCAGACATCGTATCTCTCCCCGTCGGAAAGCTCGCTGTGCCACACCCCCACCCGGCGAAAGCGGCGGGATAGCCTGGTGGCCATCTGGGAGACCAGCCCGATCTCGGGGACCAGCACCAGGGCCTGGCGGCCCTGTTCCACCGCCTTGCCGACGGCGCGTATGTAGACCTCGGTCTTTCCGCTGGCCGTCACCCCGAAAAGCAGGTGTGCCCCGAAACCATGGCCTACCATACGGCTGGCGATGTCCTGAAACGCCTCGTTTTGCTCACCTGTCAGCTGGACCTCACCGGCCTCTTCGATCGGCAGGTCCGGCCGCGACAGGATGCCCGCCTCCCTGTCCTCCCAGCGGGCCAAGCCATGGCTTACTAGCCAGGAGGCGGTCGAGGACGAGCCGACCTCGCCGGAGGGGATCCCTTCGCTCCCCTTCAGCCTTTCCCACAGCCTAGCCCTGGCCGGGGTCAATCCGGAAGCATCCTTTCCTTCCTCCCTAACCAGGTATTTCCTCAACAAGGGCCTTTCCCGGCCTCCTCGCCACCGGTCTTCCACAATCACCAGACCTCTTTTCTCCAAGGCCGCCAGAGACTTCCTCCCTCCGGGTCCGCATATGGCCAGAATATAGGAGAGGGCCAATGGGCCTTTCGAAGCCAGCAACGATAATAGCTTTTCCTCATCTGCGGCAAGACCCGGGGCATCGATCCCATCGCCCGAAAGGAAGACCGTCTGCGTCGCCCGTCGTTTCATCCCAGGCGGCAGCGCCGCCCAGATGGCCTGTCCCCAGCTGCACAGGTAACGTCGGCTAATCCAGCGGGTGAGCCAAAGCATATGCTCATCCAAAACCGGCTCTTCGTCGAGCACCGCGGAGACGGGGCGGCACAGGCGATGTGTCCTCTCCCGCAGTTCGGTCACCACCCCGATCATCATACGTCGACCCACCGGCACCTGGACTCTTACTCCCGGCGCCGCTACTCCAGCAGCCTCCGAAGTCAAACGGTAGGTCAAAGGCTGTAGCCCTGGAAGGTCCAGGGCCACGTCGGCGTATAGCTTACTGACGCTTGACAAAACAGCTGTTTTAGGATATTTTTATGGCTATGAAATTCATATTGTCGGCCATGGCCATCCTGGCCTTGATGCCTGCGGCTCTTCCGGCCGAGTTCGGCGACGGGCGGGGGGAGTTCATCTTCCCCTTTGGCATCGCCCTCGATCAGGCTGGTAACATTTTCGTATCCGAAACCGGCAACGACCGGCTGCAGAGGCTGGACCCGTCCCAGGAATGGCTGGGTGGCTGGGGGCGTTTCGGCTCGGACTCCTCCCGCTTCAATGATCCCCTGGGGCTGGCTATGACCGATGCCGACCTTCTTTTGGTGGCCGATTCCGGGAATCGGAGGATTATGTGTTTCGGCACCGACGGAGACCTAAAGCGCGCTATCGCCCTGCCCGACTCCTCGCTGCCCTGGGGGCTGGCCTACGAAGGCGGCCAGATATACATCACCGACGAAGCGCGATGCCTGGTGGAGGTCAGAGATTTGGAAGGCCGGCTGTTAAGAAGCTTCGGTGGGCCGGGAGGCGAGGCCGGACAGCTTAACAAGCCGCGGGGAATCGCCCTTGACCAGGAGGGTCGGGCCTGGGTGGTGGACTCGGGCAACAACCGGATCCAGGTCTTCGGCCCCGACGGGTCGCCGGTGCTCTCCTTCGGCTCCTACGGCGACAACGAAGGCGAGTTCGACGGACCCTCGGGCATTGCCATCTCCCGGCAGGGCCTGGTGTACGTCACCGACTCAGGCAATGACCGTTTCCAGGAGTTTGACTTAGCCGGCGCCTTCCGCAGCCAGGGTGGGTCCACCGGCTCAGAGCCTGGCCAGTTCCTTAACCCACTGGGGATCGTCGTCGACGGACGGGGAAACCTCTACATCGTGGACAGCGACAACCACCGCCTCCAGTTCTTCGGCTCCGCGGAATAAGCCCCGGAGACAGCCATACCCTGCCCCGGTATGCCCCGGGGCTTTTTCTTCACCATATCTCCAGGGATTGCCTGACGATCTCCTCGGCCAGGGCCGAGGCCGCCTTGGCCATGCCGGCCGGCTCGTCCAGGGAATCGATGGAGTAGGTGGCCCAGCCGCTGACCGAAGGCTTCTCCCAAATTGCCTTGCCCGAGGCTGAAACCAGGGCCGCCTTGGCGGTGATGGTCACCTTGTATTGGGAAACCGACTCCTGGCGGTCGTAAACATGCGGCTGCCGCAGGTATCCTGTCACCTCCACCTCGAACCTCCCCTGGGCCGACTTGGGCTCGGCCAGTTTCATCCTCCCATCCCTCTCCAACATCTCCATCAACGCCTTGGTCACCAGCTCCGGAAGGCGGAACTCGGCGGTGGCGTTGCCCGCCGTGGGCACGGCCACAGTCCGAAAAGGCGCCTGACCTCCGGTGAAGGAATAACAACCGGCGGCCATCAGGGTTAAAGACAACAGGGCTCTCCTCATCCAACCCTCCTTCTCATGAGGGCCAAGGTTTCTATATGGTATGTCTGGGGAAACATGTCCGCCAAGCATAAGCGCACCAGCTGGTATCCGGCAGAGGCCAGGCCTTTAAGGTCCCTAGCCAGCGTGGCGGGATCACATGACAGGTAGGCCAGACGGCCGGGCAAAAGCTTGGCCAACGCCGTGGCCACCTCGGGCCTCAGCCCCTGGCGCGGCGGATCGACCACGGCCCCATCGCAGGCCTCGACCTCGCCCATCAGGTCCTCGGCCCTGCCCGCCAGGAAGCGGCAGTTGCCGATGGCGTTGGCCTCAGCCGATGCGATTGCGTCATCGACCGCCGAGGTGTTCTCCTCAATGCCGATAACCCTGGCAGCCGAGCCGGCCAGCATCAAAGCTATCGACCCCACTCCCGAGTATACGTCGAGCACGGTCTCCGTCCCGTCAAGCTCCATCCACTCGACCAAGCTCCGATAAACCTTTTCGGCCACCTCGAGGTTGACCTGCAGAAATGATCCGGGCGAGAGTCTCAGCTCGATCCCGGCCAATCTCTCGGCCAGGTGCTCCCGGCCCCAAAGCTGGTGCCATCTCCTTCCCAGGATGGTGTTCCCTGCCTTCGGATTTATATTCTGCCAGATAGAGGATATCCTGGGATCGGAGGAGGCTAGGTTTTCGGACAGACCGTCTGGCAAGCATAGCGATTTCGTGACCAGGGAAAGCATAACCTTGCCCTGGCTGCGGCTGGAGCGAAGCACCAGGTGACGAAGTTGCCCGCCATGGCTTTTCTCGTCGTAGCCCCTCAATCCTGAGCCCGATACCGCCCGCTGTATCGCCGGCCAGGCGGCCGAAAGGTTTTGGTCCAGAATGGGGCAGCTCTCGATCTCGACCAAGCGGTGGCTTCCCCTCTGATAATAACCCAGAGACGGCCCGCCGGGTCCGGGCGCCGCCGGGAATTGTGCCTTGTTCCGATAACCCCAACCGCTGGTGTGGCCGATGGTCTCTATCTCGGGGCCCACTATCCCCCCCAGCCGCGACAGGGTCTCGGCAAGGACTTGCCGTTTGATCTCAAGCTGGCCTGGATAGTTTATCATCTGCCACTGGCAACCGCCGCAAAGCCCAAAGATTGGACATCGGGGCGGGATGCGGTAGGGTGAGGCCTCCAGCACGTCGTCGATGATCGCCCGGCAGTAGGTCCGATGCGGCTCGGTCACCCTGGCCCTGACCCTCTCCCCAGGGAGGCCCAGCGGCACGAAAACCGCCTGTCCCCGGTGATGTCCCACCGCGTCACCGCCGTAGGCCATCGAGTCCAGGGTCAGCTCGACCCGGCTTCCGACCTCAAGCATCGGCCGGCACCGGCAGGTCGGCCAGCATCACCAGGGCGTCCTCATCCCCGTAGTACCTGCTTCGCAGGGCGATCGCGCGGAACCCAAAGGAACGATATAGCCCGATGGCGGCCTGGTTGGAGGCCCTGACCTCTAGCGAGCAGATCCGGCAGCCGCGCCCGGAGGCCTCGTCCAGCATGTGCCTGAGGAGCCTCCGCCCATAGCCCCGACCCCGCAGGGATCGGGCCACCGCCAGGTTCCCCAGGTGGAACTCATCGGCCACCACCCAGCCAATGCCGTAGCCGATCAGCAGGCCATTTATCTTGATGGTGGCATTCAGCCTCCTGGCATCGCCGTCCAGCTCCTCGGCGAACAGTCTCCCAGACCAGGGATCGGAGAAGGATTCCTGCTCGATGTCCAGCACCGCTGGAATATCCGAAAGCGACATCGGCGAAAAAAACAAGGGCTCGTTCACCGGCCTCTCCTGGCCACGGCATCGGCTTGCCTGACGTAGAAGGCGTCCAGCTCCTCCCAGCCTGTAAAATCCGCCCGGGCCATTTTTTCTTGCGCCAGGCTGACCAGTCCCTGGGATGTCGGCTCCTCTGGCTCCTCTTGAAAAATCAAGCGCCCCTTCACCGTTTCGATCATCTTACAATAGGCCACAGCCCCGCTGCCCAGCACCAGCGTACCCATTGGCAGGCCGGAAAGCCAAGACTCGGGATCGACGGCTTCCGGCTCTTTGATTTGAATGGCCTGGCTGTTTTCCATCTGGTAAAGCGCGGCATATACCTGTTTCTTCTTGGCGTCCAGCATGGGCGAGATCTTCCCCACGCCTGCCTGCGATGAAAGTGCCAGGGCCTCCAGGGTGTTGAGGGCGATCAGCTTGGCGCCCAGCCCCATGGCCAGCCCCTTGGCGAAGGAGACGCCCACCCGCAGGCCGGTGAAGGATCCCGGGCCGTTGGTTACGGCGATCACACTTATTTCGGAAACCGACAGGCCTTTCTGCTCGAGCAGGGCGCCCATGAACTCAGCCATCAGATCGGAGTGGCGCCTGGCCGCCTCCTCGGAGCGCGCCGCCAGCACCCCGCCCTCGTCCCAGAGGGCCATGGTCAGCATTTTTCCGCTGGTGTCGATGCAGAGACCCGTCATGGCAGCTTGAGGCCCTCCCAGCGCTGACCGCGCGGCCCCAACGTTATCCTTCGCTCGTTGTCCGAAACCCTCTCCAGCCTGACGTCCAGCCTTTCGTCCGGCAGCCTCTCCGCTATCCTCTCCGCCCATTCGATTACTGCCACCCCCTCCAGGCCCAGGTACTCGTCGTATCCGATCATGTCCAGCTCGGCGGCACTTTTCAGGCGGTAACAGTCGAAGTGGTAGAGCGGTAGGCGGCCCGGGTACTCGTTGACCAGGGTGAAGCTGGGACTGACGGCCCGGTCCTCGGCCCCCAAACCCTCGGCCAGGCCCTGGACCAGGCAGGTTTTGCCGGTACCCAGGTCGCCGTAGAGGCATAAGACGTCTCCCGACGCAAGAATGGCCGACAGCCGTCGGCCAAGGGCGAGGGTCTCTTCAGGAGAGCATGTGCTGATTTCTTCCGAGATCACTTCTTTTCTGCTGTCTTCAAGTTGGCCAGCCTCGAGTTTAAATCGGGCCGGAACTCCTCGTCGCTGGCATCCGGGTTCCTGGTGTCCAACCACACCTGACAAGGCGCCTTGCAGCACTCCCCACAGGTTATGTATTTATTCTCCTGCACGCAGTCGTATATCGGGCAGCGCTCCTTGCCGTAGAACTTGGCCCAGGAAACCTTCCCGCCAAGCTGGATGCAGCCGGCGCATTCCTTGCCGAAGGCCTTGCAGTCGGTGGAGCAGCTGACGTCGCAGACGGAGAGCTGAGTATTGCTCATATTCCTGACTCAACCCTGCACTCTTCTCTTTGCAAAGAGAAGGGATGGGGTTGAGTTACTTCGGCGTCATCACCGCCAGCGGAAGGATCATCTCCTCCATGGATACGCCCCCGTGCTGGAAGGTCCCCTCGTAGCGCCTTTTGTACTCGTCGAATTTGGTGGGGTAGACCATGTAGAAGTCCTCCTTGGCTATCAGGTACTGCATGCCCCTGGCCTCCTCGGGCAGCTGGTATTCGGCCGGCTGCTTGATCCACAGCACCTGTCGCTGGTCGGCCGAGATGTTGGTGCCGGCTTTGTAGCGCAGGTTGGCCGAGGTATCCTGCCCGGCCTTGATGGACGAGGCCCGCCGCCCCTGGATGGAGCCGTGGTCGGTGGTGACCACCACCGTCCGTCCCTGCCGGGCGGCCATCTGGAGGATGGCCATGACCTCGGAGTTTACGAACCAGGCGTTGGTCAACTCCCGGAAGGCCTTCTCGTCCGGCACCATCTCCTGCAGCAGCTGGGACTCGGCCCGATGGTGCACCAGGATGTCCATAAAGTTGACCACCACCGCCGCCAGCGGTACGCCGGCCAGGGAGCCGAAGGTTCGTCGGGCCTCGCGGCTCTCCTCGGCGTTGGAGACCTTAAGATAGCGCGGGCCCGGGGCCGGCTTCAGCTTGAGCCTGGCCAACAGCAATTCCATCAGTTGGGCCTCGTGGCGGTTGCGCCCGGCCTCGCTGGAGACGTTGATCCCCTCCCACAGCCGGGGATGGTTCTGGGCGATCTGGGCCGGCAGTATCCCGGCGAAGATGGCGTTTCGGGAGTAGGGAGTGGCCGTGGGCAGGATCGAGTAATAATGGTGACGCTCCACCGTGAATAGGTCGCGCAGCAGGGGCTCGATCAGCAGCCATTGGTCCAGCCTCAGACAGTCCAGCAACAGGAACAGGCATTTCTCCCCCTTCCGGAGCACCGGAGCGACGAAGCGCTCGAAGATGTCGTGGGAGAGCAGGGGACGCTCCCCGCCTCGCAGCCAGTGCGGATAATTTTGCTCGATGAAGCGGCAGAACTCTACGTTAGCGTCCTTGATCAGCGACTCGTGGCTCTGGTGCAGGCTGGGGTCAGGTAGCTGGGCCAGACGCAGGTCCCACTCCACCAAGTCCAGATAGTGGCTGGTCCAGCCCCGCCAGTCAAGCGACGGATAGTCCACGGAACGAAGTCGCGTGGCCTCCTGGGCGTACTCGGCGATGGAGTGCTCCTGGACCATCCGCCGACCCTCCAGCACCCGGCGGCAGGATGCCAGCACCTGGGCCGGATTAAGGGGTTTGAGCAGAAAATCGTCTATCCTGCTGCCCAGGGCCTGCTCCACCAGATCCTCGCGCTCGCTCTTGGTGGCCATGACCACCGGCAGCTCCGGCTGAAGTCGTTTGATTTCGCCCAAGGTGGCCAGCCCGTCCATACCTGGCATCATCTCGTCCAACAGCACCAGATCGAAAAGGCGGGACCTCACCAGCTCCACTGCCTCTTGCCCCGAGGCGGCCGGTGTCACCTGGAAGTTCTTGCCCTCGAGAAATATTATCTGGGACTTGAGCAGTTCGATTTCGTCGTCCACCCAGAGTATTTTACGTCTTTCTTCCATACGCGCTTAATGGCGATATTCTATAACTATTCAGAAGACGGCCGGCAGCTGTATCATGAAGGTGCTCCCCGCCCCGGGCCGGCTGAAAACCAGCCTTACCCGGCCTCCGTGGTAGTCCTCCACGATGCGACGCACCAGCGACAAGCCCAGCCCCCAGCCCATGGTCTTGGTGGTGAACCCGGGGGTGAATATCCTCTTCTGGTCTCGGGGGGCGATGCCGCGGCCGTTGTCGGAAATGGCGATTTCCAGCCGGCCAGCCGTCTGAGACAGGCCAACCTCGATGACGCCTGGCCCGGACTCTATGGCGTCGATGGAGTTCTTGATGATGTTCTCCACCGCCCAGCCGAAAAGGTCACGGTTGACCAGCGCCCTGTCCCCGCCGCCGAACCGCCGGACGAAGCGGATATCCCGTCCTTGCGAATGGACCCGGTGCTCCAGATAGGCGATCACCTCCTCCAGCAGCACGGCCAGGCTCTCCGGCCTCAGCTTGGGGACCGAGCCGATTTGGTTGAAGCGGTTGAGCACCTTGCCCAGATGGGCGAGATCGCTCTCCATCTCCGGTATCACCTGGGATGCCGTTCTCGATCCGTCGCGCAGCAGCTCCAGCCAGCCCATTAGCGATGAAATGGGCGTCCCCAGCTGGTGGGCTGCCTCCCGGGCCAGCCCCACCCAAACCGCCCGCTCCTCGTTGACCTTGATAGCCCGGAAGCCCATGAAACCCACCCAGACGAAGAGGGCCATCATCCCCACCTGGAGGAAGGGCAGATACCTCAACTCCCTCAGCACCCGCGGCTGTCCGTAATGCACGTAGCCCACCACCGTCGAGTCCTGGCCCATAGCCAGAGGGATGGGTTTGTTCTCGGCCGTCAGGTCGCCGATGGCCTTCTTAAGGGGATAGAGCCGGTCCTTGGGACTTAAGGAGTCCCAGCGGACGAATTCCCCCTCCTCGACGGCAAAGGGATCCAGCCCTATTCCCCGCCAGGCTAGCGGCATCCCGCGGTGATCGGTGACCACCACCGGAAAATTTATCTTCTGGATGACCTCCTCGAAGATGATGCCGGTCTCTGGGGATTCCCCGGCCGTCTCGGGGATGGCGGCGGTCATGCAGAATCGGGCGAAGACCCGGGACATGATCCGAGGCTCCTCCTCCAACCTCTTAATGAGCACTACCGTATAGACCAGCAGCACCGCCACCAGCGCCAGGGCGGCGACAAAAAGGTAGGCTTTCCAAACGTTCGACCAGCGTGAGTATTTTTTGCTGAAGGCCCTCATGTTTACCTTGCTTAATGACAGAGAGATATCGGTAAACTTTGAAGAGAAGGGGATCGATCCTGGCCTCGCCGGGATTGATGCCAGCCGCTCAGGCGCTCACCCGGTCCCGTCCGTTGGTCTTGGAGCGATAGAGCGCCTTGTCCACCCTATCCACCAGCTCGCTCTTCTCGGCCCCGTCCTCGGGATAGCTGGCCACCCCCAGGCTGATGGTCACCTGCATCTCGCCCGAACCATCAGGCAAAGGGTGTTTCTGCTCGCGTACCGAGAGGCGGATGCGCTCGGCCAGGGCGTGAGCCTCGCGCTTTCCGGTTTCAGGCAGGACCACCATAAACTCCTCCCCTCCGTAGCGAGCCACCAGATCGACGTCGCGGGCCTGGGCCCTGACCGCGGCCGCCACCTTCTTGAGGACCATGTCCCCGACTTGGTGGCCGTAGGTGTCGTTTATGCCCTTGAAGTGGTCAAGATCGATCATGATGAGCGACAGGGGCCGGGTGTAGCGGCGGGCGCGGCTGAGCTCACGGTCCAAGAAACCTTGGAAGTAGCGGTGATTGAACAGCTCGGTCAGGCCATCGGTGACCGCCAGCTGCTCCGTTTCCTCGTAAAGCCGGGCGTTCTCCACCGCCACTGCTACCTGGTTGGCCAGGGTGGTCAGCAATCTAAGGTCGACCCGGTCGAAGGCCGAGGGCACGTCCCTCTCGACGTTGAGAACCCCTATCACCCGGTTCTTGGAGATTAAGGGCACGGCGATCTCCGAACGCGTCTTGGGGTCGATGCATATGTAGCGGGGATGCTTGGTGACGTCATCGATGACCACCGGCTCGCCGCTGGCCGCCACCATCCCGGTGATGCCGTCGCGTCCGATCCGCAGCCGCCGCCCCAGGTTGTCCTTGGTGTCCGCGTACCCGCGGCTGGCCAGCAGCTCCAGCTCGTTGTTCTGGGGATTTACCAGCAGGATGGCGATCTTGTAGTAATTGAAGGTCTCCTCCAGGATCTGGCAGACCTGGGACAACAGGGACTCCAGCTTGAGGGTGGAGCTGACAGTGCTGCCCACCTCGTGGAGTGCCTGGAGCTCGTTGATCCTGGTGCGGGCCTCCTCGTAAAGCCTGGCGTTGTCCAGGGCCACCGAGACCTGGCTGGCCAAGGTGGTCAGCAACCTCAGGTCCGAGTCGCCGAAGGCGTTCAGCTTGTCGTCCTCGATGTTGAGCACCCCAATGGTCTTTCCCTCGCGTTTGATGGGTACGGCAATCTCGGAGCGTACTCTGGAATCAGCCTGGCTGTATCTTCGATCCTTGGTAACGTCCCCCAGCACCAGGGGCTGCCCTTGCTCGGCCACCCATCCCACCACCGAATCCCCCCCGACGCTGAAGTAAAGGCTTCTCATCTCCTGGCCGTAGCCGCTCTGCCCGCCAATCAGCAGGCTCTGGCTCTGCGGCTCCACCATGAAGACGGCCACCTTCAGGTAGTTGAGCTTCTCCCGGATGACGGTCACCACCTTCTCCAGCAGCTTGTTCCGCTCTATGGCCGAGGAGATCACCAGGCCGATGTCGTACAGCGTCGACAGCTCGGCGATCCGGCTCTGGGCCTGGTGGTATAGCCTGGCGTTCTCGATGGCCAGGACCGCGGTGTTGCCAAAGGCCTCCAGGCTGCGGACCTTCTTCTTGTCCGGCACCATTCCGTTGGCCGGCTTGTCTATCTGGATAATAGCCAGCAAGCTCTTGTCCTTGGAGTACAGAGGGATCAGCATCCTGTCGCCCGGCCGCCACTGCCTGTCCTCAACCGGACGGGAGGAGGCCGAGGCCTCCAAGCTGGCCAGCGAGGGGCTGGATCCCTGGGGTAGAAAATAGGAGTTGCTGATACGGTACTCGGGCCTCATCAGCGGCAGGTATTCCTCCAGACCGGTCGGAGCCTGCTGCATCCTTTCGAAATCAGACTGGCTGAAGCCCGAGGCTGCCTTATGTTCCAGGTTCTGGCCGCTGTCGTCCACCAGGCTCATGATCACCGACTCGAAGCCCAGGCTGGTGCGTATGCCCTCGACCACCACCGATAGGATCTCCTCCAGCTTCAGCGAGGAGAGGATGGTGCTGGAGAGGTACTGAAGGGTGGAGAGCTCGGTGTTGACTTCTATCTGCCGTTTGAGGGCCAGGTTCAGCCGGTTGTTGGTGTCGGCCAGCTCGCCCTCCCGGGCGGAGATCTCCTCGAACAACCTGGCGTTGTTCCAGGCTACCGCCGCCTGGTTGGTGAAGAGGGTGGCCAGCTCCAGCTCGGCTTCGGTGAACGGCCTCCGCGCTTCCCGCCACAGGGTGAGCACCGCCTCGGTCCGTCCCTGAACCATTAGCGGCACAGCTAGGATCGACTCGCTGTCGTCCCCGGTGCCCTCGATGTGGACCGCCCGCCTATCGCGGCTGGAGTCCGAGATGATCTCGGCCTTGCCGCTCAGGGCTATGGAGCCGGTGATACCGCTATCCAGGGGGAATGGCGGGTCGGCCATGATCTGCTGCTCGAACGGCCCCCGAGCCACGATCGGCTTCAGCATCCGGCTGTCCCAGTCGGCCTGGTAGACAGCCAGGCCGTTGAACGGTATTAGCCGCTCGATGGCGGTGGATATCTGTCCCAGCACCTCGCGCATCTCCAGCGAACCCAGAAGCAGGGCCCCGGTATCCAACAGGGCTCGCTGGACCTGAACCCGCCCATCGAGGTCGGCCAGCAGGGAGGCCCGGTCCAGGGCCAGGGCGATCGATCCGGCCAGGGTGTACAGTAGCTGCAGTTGCTCCTGGGTGAAGGCCTCCCCCCTGCCCGCCCTCCGGCCAACGTTGATGACCCCCAGCACCCGATCCTTGGAGACCAAAGGTACGGCCAGCGACGGCCCTATCCCCTGCCCCAAACCTAGGTCGACGAAGCGCGGGTCGGACTGCAGATCCTCGGTGATGACCGGCTCCTGGTGTTCCGCCACCCAACCGGCTAGCCCCTGCCCCTGGCCGAGCCTGGTCTGGGAGGCCTCCTCGTCGGAAATCCCTCGCCAGGCTTTGATCTCCAACGCCCCAGTGGCGCTATCCAGAAGCATGATGGTGATAATGTCGGCGGCCACCACCTCGGACACCATCTGCATCCCTAGCGATACCGTCTCCTCCACCGTCATCGATGAAGTCAGGGATTGGCTCATCTGGTAAAGGGTGGACAGCTGCTTCAGGCCCCGGCTGGTCTCCCGATAGAGCATAGCGTTGTCCAACACTAGGGCCGCCTGCCCCACCAGGGCTTCGGCTAGAGCCAGGTCCTGCCGCCCGAAATCCCTGCCATCTTTATGATCGGCCAGATAGGCCAGCCCGATGGTCTTGGAACGGGATACCATGGGCAGCACCATCAGCTTCTTGATGCCGAAATATTTGGTGAACTGGCGCGAGATCATTCCTTCAGCGTCTCCCCGGTTCAGGACCAACGGCTTTGCCTCCCTGAATACGACCGAGGCCGCCCCCCCTTTCTCCAGCTTCAGTAGGAAGGTCCTCTGCCTATCCCCCTCCGTCACACCCGGCAACCTCTCCATCTGACGTCGTACGTGTTCGGGAACGCTGAACTCCAGCTGTCCTCCAGCCGGCAGGTGGATGCCAATGAAGCAGGCCCTGACATCCAGTCCCTCGGCCAGCTTGCCGGAAAGCTCGCTGACCAGCGTTGAAAATTCACTGCTGGCGGCGAAGCTGCGGGAGATGTTGAAAAGGCTCGATAGCTCCTTGATCTTCTCCCGAGCGACGTCGGCGCTACGGATGCGGTCGATGGCCAGGGCCGCCTGGTTGGCGAAACCCTCCAGCATGGCAATCTCTTTGGCTTCGAAGCCGTCCACCTCCCGCTTCTGTACGTCCAGCACCCCCAGCAGCCTCCCGGCCGAGAGCAGGGGCAGCGCCACCTCGGAGCGGCAGGAAGAGCTTTTCCTTACGTAGTGCCGGTCCTTGAGGACGTCGGGCACGTAAACGGTCTGCCTCTGGCCGGCCGCCCAGCCAGTGATCCCCTGTTTGCCGATGGCCAGCTTGGTGCCGAGCACTTTGGCGGTGTAGCCGATGGCCGATCTCACCTCCAGGTATTCCTGGTTGTCGTCGGCCAGCAGGATAGCGCAATTGAGGTAGCCGAAGGCCTCCTTGATGATTTCCAGCAGCCGTCCTAGAAGCGCCTCCATCCCCTGTCCCTTGACAACCTCCTGTCCGATCTGGAACAGGGTTTTAATCTCACGCACCTGTTGCTGGGCCTCCTGATAGAGCCTGGAATTCTCGATGGCGCTGGCCGCCTGGCTGGCCACCGACACCAGCAGTTCTTGGTCCCGCAGGTGGTACGCCTGGTCCCTGTCATAGCTCTGTACTGCCATTACCCCCAGCACCCTGTTCTTAAAGGCGATGGGAACCCCCAGCCAAGAACGCATCGGTTTGCCGTGCAGCGTGATGTCCTGCAGTTCTTTCAGTTTCCTGAGTTGATGACGATTTTTAATCAGCAGCGGTTTTTTGGTGAGCAGAACGTACTCGGTAAGTCCGCCGGAAAGCTTCCTTCGGCCCGGGGGCATCCTCCTGCCCGACTCTACCTGGTATTCGAAGCTGATCTCGCCGGTCTGGGGGTCGTGCAGCGCGATGTAGAAATTGTCCGCGTCCAAAATCTGCTTGATCTGCTGGTGCAGAAGCAGCCACAACCTTTCCGGCTCCATGACGCTGGCGATGGCCTGCCCCACACGGTTGAGGGCGGCCGTCTCCGCCAAACGCCGCTGGCTCTCCTGGTACATGGAGGAGTTCTCGATGCCCAGGGCCGCCTGGGAGGCCACCGCCGCCGCCAATTCCAGAGTCTCCTCGGTGAAGGTAATCCGGCCCTTGGCATCCCACATCATCATCACGCCCAGGCAACGCCGGCCGGCATTCAGGGGTACACCCAGCCAGTTGCTAGCCGGCCGGCCGGTTGGCTTTATCCTCCTTTTCCGACACTCGGCAGCGTAATCGCTGGTCAACAGAGGGCGTTTGGTCTTCCAGACCACCGTCCCCAACCCGCCGCCCATAGGGAACGTGCTGGCGCGGGATCTCCTCCCCTGATCGACCCGGTATATCTCCCGGAATAAACCCTGCTCCGGCTGGGCTAGTGCCAAAGAGATTGAGCCGTTGCCGAAGATGGCCTTCAGCTCTTGGTGAATGGTGTCCAGCAGCGTCTCCAGGTCAAGGCTGGAGGCCGCCGCCCGGTTGACCTTGTTGAGCAAATCGAGCTTCTGCTTCTCCCACTGCAGCACCGTCCGGCCCAAGGTCTCCTCGACCAGGTGCCTGATCTGCTCTCGCCAGTTGACCACCTGAATGCGGGCGGGCCCGCCCCCAGCGGCGGTGCCCCTTCGGTACATAAGCTCCAGCGCCAGTGAGACGAACGGGCCGCCTCCCGGATAGTCAGCTTGGAAATAGACGCCTATCAGATGCCCAAAGCCAGGGATCGCGGCCGCGCCCCGACCTCGCTCTCGGACCGTCCTCTGGTCGATGCCGATGATGACCTGGTTGGCGGCGGCGCGGGTTATGGACGAGGGGACCTTCAGCCGTAATTCCAGTTGCCTCGGGGACAGACCGGCCCAGGCCAGGGCGGCCGTCCTCCCCTGGCTCACGGCCAGCAAGGCCGCGGCATCAGCCCTGGCTATGCCGGCTATCTGCAGGACCAGCTCCTGAAGGGTGGCCCTAAGCTGTCGCTGGGCCAGCATGTCCTCCCACAGCCGGGAGGCGGCGCTCGGTGGCCGAACGACTCTCCGCCTCATGTCTCCGTCGCCTCTATGATTTCAGACAGGACGTCAACGATCCTGGCGTCGAATTGCCTCCCGGCCGATTCCTTAAGACGCTGGATGGCCACCTTCTTACCGAAAGCCTTGCGGTAAGGCCGGTCAGAGGTCATGGCTTCGAAGGCGTCGGCTACCGATATGATCCTGGACTCCAGCGGTATCTCCTCCCCCCTGATGCCCCGGGGATAACCTTGGCCGTCGAAGTACTCGTGGTGGCTGTGGATGATATGGGCCGTCCGATCCAGTATTTCGATGTCGGACACCATGCGGCTTCCGATCTCGGGATGTAGCTTGACCTCCTGGTATTCGTCGTCCGACAGGACGTCAGGCTTGTTCAGGATCTCCTCTCTAATGCCCAATTTCCCGATGTCGTGAAGCAGGGCGCTGTAGTCGATCAGGTTGATCCTCTCCTGGGGCAGGTCCATGGAGTTGGCGATCTTCAGGGCGTAATGCCTGACGTTCTCGGAATGGCCCTTGGTGTAGGGGTCCTTGGCCTCCATGGCCGCCACGAAAGCCTTGAGGGTGCTGTAGTAGCTGCGCTCCAGGTCGTCGTACAGGTTCAGGTTTTCGATGGAGACCGATAGCTGGTTGGCGAACAGCTCTAGAAGGTGCACCTCCTCCAGCGTCGGGGCGTCCCCACCCCTGGGGTCGTCTAAGGAGATGTACCCCATCTTCCTCCCCCCGATGCGCAAGGGCACTATCAGGGTATCCCTAGTGTCCCAGCCCTTTCCCGGACCCTGGGTGCTGGGGATGTGGACCACCCCAGGTGCCAGCGGCCGGTCCTCCGTTAGACGATAGATGAAGGAATGGCTTATCCGCTTACCCTCTTTACCGAGATGCGACCAGACTGCCTCCGAATCCACCACCGACGACTGCGCCAGGGCAGCCTCCTCCTGGCTGAGCCCGAACTGGCCGAAATGCTTGACGCTTCCGTCGGGGTTTCGGATCACCAGCGCTCCGCGCTGAAAAACTGAGGCGTCCCTAATGCCCTCCATGGTCAGGGCGATCTTGTCAGGGATGTTTCTGGTGCCGGCCACCGTCAGGCTCACCTGGAAGAGGTCGGCCAGCTTGTTCTTCTCGTCGACCAGAGCCTGCTCCGCCTTCTTCCGAAGGGTGACGTCCTCCACCGTGCCCTCGTAGTAGATAATCCGCCCCTGATGGTCCCTGACGGCTCGGGCGTTCTCGTTCAGGATAACCGCCTGGCCGTCCTTGCGGAGCCAGATGGCCTCGAAGTCGCGCACCTGGCCCTTCTCGGCCATGATCTCCATGAACCTTTCCCGTTCCCTGAAGTCGGCATAGCCTTGGCGGTTGAGGTCCACCCGCCTTAGTTCCTCCAGGCTCTCGAAGCCGAGTATCTTAAGCAGGGCCGGGTTGGCCATCTCGATTTTGCCGTCGGGTGTGGTGCGGTAGATGCCCTCGGCCACCCCTTCGAAGACCTGGCGGTACTTCTCCTCCGACTCCCGGAGGGCCTTCTCGGCCAGCTTGCTCTCGGTGACGTCCCGGACCACCGTCACCGCCCGCACCACCCGGCTGCCCTCGTAGACCGGTATCTTCCGGGTCTCGGTGATGATCTCCCGTCCGGCCAGTAGATGCCTCTCCTCGGTCACCAGCATCTCGCCGGCCTCGAACACCTGGCGGTATTCCTCGCCCACCTTCTCCCGGTCCAGGAAGGGGTAGACCTCGAAGACCGACTTGCCCAGGCCCTCCATATCGAAGCCCAGGGCCTGGTTGGTACGCTTGAAGGCCTCGTTAACCAGCACAATTTTCAGATCCCGATCCACCACGTGAACGGGATCGCCCATGGCGTCGATGGTAGTGCGGTACTGATGCTCGGAGTTGTACAAGGCCTCCTCGGCCAGCATCCTTGGGCTGATGTCGATGACAAAGCCCTCCAGGGTCGATGCCCCGTCCCCGACGGCCACCCCCTGCTCCCAGATCCACTTCAGGCGTCCGCTCTTGGTGTTTATGCGATAGAGCAGCTGGAACGGCTCCCCCTTGGATATCGCGTCCTGGATCTCATCCCAGACCATCTCCCGGTCGTCTTCCACTATCAGGTCACCGTAGGCCGCCACCCGGTTGCCCACCAGCTCCTCGGGCTGGTATTCGGTCAGGTCCAGGCAGCCCCGGCTGACGAATTCCATGGTCCACTTCCGGTCGTTGCGGCAGCTGTAGGCCATGCCGGGCAAGTTGTTCATCAGGGTGGCCATCCGCCTCTCGTTCTCCCTCAGGGCCTTCAGGACCCTCTCCTGGGCGGTTATGTCCTCCACCGTGCCCTCGTAGTAAATGATTCTGCCGTTTTCGTCCCTGACGGGGTGGGCGTTCTCCCGCACCACCAGCTCCGAGCCGTCCTTCTTCTTCCAGACGTTGACGAAGTCGCGGACCTCGCCCTGCTCCTCCATCAGCCTTTTATAGCGTTCCCGAACGGTGGGATCGAAATAGCCCTCGCGCTCTATGTCCCTGGCCAGCGCCTCCTCCAGGCTTTCGTAACCCAGCATCCTCACTAAAGCCGGATTGGCCATCAGCGGCCTGCCGTCCGGCGTCGAACGGTAGATGCCCTCGGAAACGCCCTCGAATATCTGGCGGTACTTGGCCTCCGATTGGCGCAGCTCCTGCTCCATACGCTTGCGGTCGGTGGTGTCCCGGGAGATGCCCAGGACCGACTCCACCGCCCCTTCCTGGGAGCGAAGGGGCACCAGCCAGGTGTCGAGGTAGTGGGTGTTGTCGCCGAAGGGGGTGGTCGCTTCCACGTACAGGCTGGTGCCCGTCTCCAGCACCTTCTGGATGTTGCCCCACTGGCGCCGATGAACCTCGGACGGGAAGAAAACCGACAGCGGGGCGCCTATGGCCTCCTCGGGCTTGCGCCCCACCGCCCTGGCCGCCGCCGAGTTCAGGTAGCGGACCGTCCCGGCCCGATCCACCACGAAGATGAGGTCGGGCGAGGCCTCGGCCAGGTTGCGGTATTTCTCCTCGCTGGCCGCCAGGGCCCGCTCGGCCCTCTTCATCTCGGTGATGTCTCGGACTATAGACATCACCAGATTGCGCCCCTGGTAAGGGAAGGAGATAGACTTGACGTTGACGTCGACTATCGAACCGTCCGCCCGCAGGATCTTCTGCTCCATCATGGGCACATCGTGGCCTCCCCGCTTGATGAGGTCGGTCCTCTGGCTGACGAAATCCTGATAATCGGAATGGACGAAGTCATATTTCGATCTGACTTTCAGCTCCTCGAAGGATCCCACCCCCAGCAGGGCCAGGGCCGCCTGATTGGCGAATACAAATCGCTCATCGTCGTAGATGAAAAGGGCGTCCGGCATCTTCTCCATCAGCAGCCGATAGCGTTCCTCGGACTCCCGCAGCGCCTCGGCGGATTTTCTGCTCTCGGTGATGTCGGTCACCACCCCGATAGAGCCGCATAACTGTCCTCTTTCGTCCCTCAGGGCCGAGGCGCTGATCATGGCCCAGATCTCGCTCCCATCCTTACACCTCATCCTCACCTGATACTGGTCGGCGGCGGCGTTCTCCCGTTCCCGGTTCTTGCCCCTGATAACATCCCAATCCTCGGGGTAAAGCAACAGTCGGTAGCTCACCTGGCCCAAGAGCTCCTGCTGGGAGTATCCCACCATGGAGCAAAAGCGCTGGTTGACGAAAATAATGACGTCGTCGTTGTCCACCTGCATCAGGCCATCGTTCATGGACTCCACCAGGGTGCGGTACCTCTCCTCGCTCCGGCGCAGCTCCTGCTCGGCCCGCTGGCGATCGGTCACGTCCCGCAACACCCCCTCGCGGACCGCCACCCGGCCGCTCTCGTCCCTTACATAGCGGCCGCTGTCCTCCACCCATATCTCCGATCCGTCGCGGCGTTTCACCATCATCTCCCGAACGCACTCCTCTTCAGAATCGGGATAGTCGGTAATACGATCTTCGGGCGAGAAGTGCAGGTCGCGCCTGATGTCGGCCTGCAGCAGCTCCTCGACGCTCGGGTAGCCGAAGATGCGGGCCATGGCTGGATTGGCGTCCAGCAATTTGCCCGCCTCCGAGATGCGGTAGACGCCCTCGGCCATGTTCTCCACCAGGTGGCTCATCCTCAGCCGGCTTTCGTCCAGTTCCCTCTGGGCCCGGCGCAGGTCGGTGACGTCGGTGACGATACCCATGATGGCCGGGCCGCCCTTGAGGTCCACCAGCTTGGTGTTAAGCACCACCTCTAGCCTCCGGCCGTCCTTAACCAACAGCCGGCACTCGTAGGATTCTATCTCATTCCCCTGCTGGTGGCGACGGTAGGCCTGGCTTACGAGCTCGCGATTCTCGGGGGCTATCAACTGCATGAAATCGAAATCGGGGGTGTAGAACTCCTCGGCCGAGTACCCCATCAGGGAGGAGCAGACGGGATTGGTGTAAACCACCCGGCCGCCTTGATTGATGAAAATCATATTTGGCGACTGCTCGGCCAACGCCCGGAACTTCTCTTCGGATTCGCGTACCGCCTCCTCGATGCGCTGCCTCTCGGTGATGTCGTTAATCATCACCAGCCGGGCATCCCGTCCGCCGAATTTGACCGAGTGGCCGATGACCTCCACCGCCAGCATCCGGCCGTCCTTGGTCCGGTGGCGCACCCGCGAGATGCGGTCGAACTTATGCCTTACCGACCGGGCCACCGCCTCCAGCAGCACCGGCACGTCCTCCAAGGGCCGGATGTCCTTGAGGGTCATGGCGGCAAACTCCTCCCGGGAGTAGCCGTAGAGTCGGACCGCCGCCTCGTTGACCGCAATAAAGGCCAGGGTCTGGGGGTCGTATATCCACATGGGGTTGGGGTTGCTCTCGAAAAGCTCCCGGTACTGCTTCTCTGACTCGATCAGGGCCAGCTCGTTCAGCCGCTTCTCGGTGATGTCCGAGGTCACCATGAAGTAGCCCAGGCTCTCCTTGCCCTTGCGGGTATAGTAGCACCGGTTATAGATATAGCGGCGGCTCCCGTCCTTTCGGACTATCCACAAAGTGATCTGTTCCGGCGGCGCCCCTTTGTAGGGAGAGCCTGCTATCAGCTTCTCCAGCTTCTCCCGTTCCTCGGGCGCCGCCAGGTCCGCCAGGCTTTTTTGGCGGTACTCATCGAACGAACAACCGAATATCTCCAAAGCCCTTTCGTTGGCGTATATCAGCTGCCCCCCCTCATAGATGGAGATGCCCTCGGCGATGCGGTCGGCCAGCCGCTGGAAACGCTCCCGGCCCTCCCGGATCTCGGCTTCGGCCCGCTTGCGCTCGGTGACGTCCCTGATGACGGTCACCACCCGTTCCACCTTCCCCTCGACCTCCACCGGTATCTTGCGGGTCTCGGTGAATATCTCGCGGTCTCCGATGAGCACCGACTCCTCGGTGTGCAGAGCTCGGCCGGTCCCAAAAACTCGGCGGTACTCCTCCCCCACCCTGGGCGACAGGAAGGGGAAGGCCTCCATAAAGGTCCTGCCGACCACCCGGCTGTCCAGGCCTAAAGATTCGAGGTAGGAGCCGAAGGCCGGATTCGTATAGATGATTTTGAAATCACGGTCTATCAGATGGATGAGGTCGCCCATCGAATCCAAAGTGGTCCGGTACCTGGACTCCGATTCCTGAAGGGCCCGCAGGTTCAACTGGCGTTGGGTGATGTCGCGGAACATGACGTGCACCGCCGGCCGCCCCCCGAAGGTTATGGGTCCGGCCGAGACCTCGACGTCGAATACAGTGCCATCCAGGCGCAGGAACTTCTCCTCGTTGGCCTCCAGCTTCAGCCGGGAGGCACGCCCCACCCTCTTTCTTATCTTCTCCCGGCAATCCGGATGGGCCAGCTCCAGGAAATCCCTTCCCAGCAGCTGGTCCGCAGATGTGGCTCCAAGCATCCTGGCGCCCGAGGCGTTGATGAAGACAATCTTCCCGTCCTGGTGGATGGCGCAGCCGTCGGGCGAAAGCTCCACCAGGCTGCGGTAGCGCTCCTCGCTCTCGGCGATCATCTCCCGGTTGCGCACCCGCTCGGTCATATCCCTGGAGTTTATCACCACCCCTCCCACCGCCGGGTCCTGAAGAAGGCTGATGCCGGTCACGTCCAACACCCTCCAGGATCCGTCCCGGTGTCGAAAGCGAAGCTCCGTCTTCAGCGGCATCCCGGAGTTCTCCACCGCCCTCCTGAATGTCTTCTGGGCTTTAGCCAGATCCTCGGGATGGATGTAGCCAAAGATATTTTCGCCCACCAGCTCCTCGGGGCGGTAGCCCAGCTCGGTGCGCACCGCCGAACTCTTATAGCGGATGGTGCCAGCGGTATCGACGATGGTGATGATGTCGCCGGCGTTCTCGGTCAGGGCTCGGAAGTATCGCTCCCGCTCCTGGACCCGCTGCTCGGCATCCAGCCGGAGCAGGGCCGTCGAGGTCTGGCTGACTAGGGTCTCGATATGCACCGCTTCCTTGATCTCCTCTCCCCTGGGCATCAGGATGGAGACGGTGCCAAAGAGATTTTGCCCGGAGGATATGCCGATCCCATATATCAACGGCTTGCCCAGCGACTTTTCCAGCTGCCGGCAGAGGCTCTTGGGAATTGAGCTAAAAGCTAGCTGGTGGAGGCCTCCAGGAATCGAGTTCAGCTTGCCAGACATAACCTTCGGCATGTCATCCGAAGCCCCGGTGTCTAAGGAGAGGCCGACAATCCACTTCCCCAATGTCTTTTCGATAGTTTCTCTGGTGGCTTCGGAGTCGGCCAAGGCATCTTTGATGATTATTTTATGAATTCGACTTTCGAATTCTCCCACCGTTATCAAGATCGCCTGTGGCAGCAGCTTGGACAGGCCCTCGGCCAGCAGGCGATATATATTATCCCTGGTGTTGCTGCGCACCAGGCTGGTGGCCGCCTCGGAGAGGATGGACAAATAGCCGGCGTACTCCCGCTCCCCGTCCTCGGCCTTCTTGCGATCGGTGATATCTATGCCCGAGCCGACGATATACTCCACGTCCTGGTCTTCGTCCAGGATGGCCGTGTTTACCCAGGCGATGTACCGCCGTTCCCCCTTTTTGGTGCGCCAGTAATTCTCGAAGGAATTGGGGTAAAGCCCCATCCTCAGCTGCTCGAATACCGCTTGGACGGCCGCCCGATCCTCGGGTAAGATCAGGACATCCCAGATGCGTTTGCCCTTGATCTGGCCCAGGGTGTATCCGGTTACCCTAGTGCAGGCCCCGTTGAAATGGACGATCCGGCCGTCCCGATCCAGCACCACCACCAAAGCCCCGGCCAAGTCCAGCACCCGGTCGCCGAACCCCGGCATGCCGGGGTCGAATCTCTTGGCCGAACTCCCCGGCAGAACTTTCATGTCTGGACGACATGGCTTGGCGCTCGATGGAGCGGCTCTTCCGATTTTTTTATTTAATCTAGCCACTGTAAAAAATATGAGATTGTACGATCCAGGCTGACGTCTGCATTACATTAAGTCACCGCCTGTTCTCGACGCCCGATGTCTCGCCGGTAATGGATTCCGTCGAACGATATCAGCTCCATACCTTGGTAGGCAGCTTTCAGAGCGCCCTCCAAATCTGTGGAACATCCGGTGACCCCCAAAACCCTGCCCCCGGCGGTGACCAGCTTTCCGTTCTCCAGCGCGGTCCCGGCTTGGAAGACCGTCACCCCTGGAAGGCTGCCGGCCTCATCCACCCCGGCGATCTCAAGCCCCTTGCGGTAGGGGCCGGGATAGCCACCCGAGGCGGCTATGACGCAGGCCGCGGCCTGGCGCCGCCATTTTAACTCGATCCTCGGCAGGGTCCCCTCGAGGCAGGCCATCATGGCCTCCACCAGGTCCCCCTCCATCAAGGGCATGAAGGCCTGGGTCTCGGGATCCCCGAAGCGGGCGTTGAACTCCAGCACCTTGATCCCATCATCAGTGAGCATCAGCCCGGGATAGAGGCATCCCACGAAAGGGGTTCCCCTCCTGGCCAGGGCCCGAAGAGTCGGCTCGATAACTTTACGCTTGATCTCGTCCATGGTGTCACGGCTGACCCAAGTCACTGGACAGTAGCACCCCATACCGCCGGTGTTCGGCCCCTGATCGCCATCGTAGGCCGCCTTGTGATCCTGGGCCGGTGGGAAGACGACGGCACTGGAGCCGTCGCATAGGGCATGGACCGAGACCTCGCGGCCCTCGAGGAAATCCTCCACCACCACTTGGTCGCCGGCCGGGCCGAAGATCCTGTCGACCATCATCGAGTGCAGGACCTGCATGGCATGCTGACGGGTGTGGCAGATGATGGCCCCCTTACCCAGGGCCAAGCCGCTGGCCTTGATGACGGCCGGCAGATGCCGCAACCTCAGGTGATCACACGCCTGCTGGTAATCGGAGAAGGTGGCCGAACTGGCGGTGGGGATCCTCTCCTCGGCCATCAGCTCCTTGGCGAAAGCTTTGGAAGATTCTATTCTGGCGGCCGCCTTGGTGGGTCCGAAAACTTTGATTCCGGCCTCCTGGAGAACATCTGTCATGCCGGCCGCCAGGCAATCGTCCGGCCCGACCACGGCCAGATCTATCCCTAGGCCCACGGCCAGTTCGCGGATCCCGTCAAGGTTGTGTGCCGATATGGGATGGCACTCGGCCAGACGGGCGATGCCGGGATTTCCCGGGGCGGCGTGGATCTCGGTTACCAGTGAGCTTTGCGCCAGCTTCCAAGCCAGGGCGTGCTCCCGTCCGCCCGAGCCGATGATTAGGATTTTCATAACTTTTTATGTTATCATACTTTCAGCAAGGTGTCAATGAGTAAAAACCGCTCCGGCAATGAAAAACAGGCTACCAAATGGTAGCCTGTTTTTGCCCTGCAATCCCATCTCTTTTGGTCGGTTGGGCCCCATTGAACAGGCGGGTCCGGCCGAAGGTCGTTTTGGCCGTTCAGTATTCCGCCACCTTCAGGATCTCCAACATCCTTTTGAGCGAGCCGAGATCCGGCACCATCATGAAAAAACCAATATAGCTATTGGGCTTCTCCCCCATGGTGAACTTGTTCTGCACGTAGGCCACCGCCCCCGTCCCCTGGCTGCGTTCGGTGAGTATCCTCTCCAGCACGGAGCGCATCACCCCCGACAGCAGCATCGGGGTCGAGGGCACGGTCAGCAGGCCCAGCATGTTCTCCACCGTATTGAGATAGGCGCCGGTCAGGCACTCCGAGATCTCCCGGTGTATCTGGCCGAAGTCGAACTCCGGCCTTTTCCTTGATTGCGGCATGTGATGCCAGCAGAGCTGGGCGAAGTTTCGGGCCTTGTCCCCCGGCATCAGCCAGACGGTGCAGCCCGAGATATCCCCGGCAAAGATGTCCACCAGACAGACCACCGGGGTGGCTGGTTTAGCCAGCGATGACAGCACTTCCTCCACCGGTCTGATGCCGATGGCCGGCACCGACACCAGCACCTTGACCCCCAGGGCCTCGGCCAGGGTGGTGGCCGCCTGGCCCGAGCCGATGTTGAAGACCTCCTTGAGGGCATCCTCCTGCACCGGGAGCAGTCGATCATACTGAGGCTGGGGGCCGTTGTCTATCACTTCCATGGACTGTAAAGCATGTCGCTATTGACAGGGTGTCGCCATTCTGTCAAAGTTGGTTTACCAAGACAGGTCGGATATATACTGAAGCGAAAAATCGCTTATAACCCAAATCTGCTACGGATAATACCGACAATCCATCAATTCCACCTGGGCGAACGAGGAGGGCACCAATTCAAAAATCAATTTTCCCCCCAGCAATCCCCTAGCCCGAAAACGAATATAATAAGTCTCCCCGGCCAACAAATTTACCTCTATTTTGGCAAATCCAAAATGACTTTCATGGTAGAATGTATAGGAGCCTGGTGCGGCCAGATAGGTGAAATAGCTGCCGTAGCGCAGTTTGCCCAGCTCGGTCTCCACCCATTTGATCGAATATTTCCCGCCCTTGGTGCCGTGGGCTTCCGGTCTGTAAAAATATACCAGGGCCTGGTCCGGAGGGTAGCTCTCCACCGGCTGATAAGGTTTCCCATGAACGCAGGATAGAAAAAAAAGGGGGGCCAGGCACAGCCAACGAAGGCTACGCCTGGGGCGCGGGTTAATAATGTTAAACATATCTTCTCCTAAGTCATATATGCTTTATGGTAATAGTTTATTCCAATCTGCTGGCGGTGTCAAGCCTTTTTTAGGAGATAATGCCTTCCGATTGCCTAAGATGATATATCTATGCTATAATATTAATATGGTTTCCGCCTTTGCCTTCGCCAAGATAAACCTAGCCCTTAAGATCGTGGGTAAGCGTTCCGACGGTTTCCACGAGCTATGTTCTATCTTTCAATCCATCTCCCTATGTGACCGGTTGACCTTCAGCCACAGGCGGGACGATCGGATAGTGCTGTTGTGCGATGATCCCACCATCCCCACCGACAGCCGCAACTTGGTGGTAAGAGCGGCCGAAAGCCTCAGGCTTTTCGCCCAGAGGGAAAAAGGCCATCCTGGTCGGCCCAAGGGGGTGACCATAAGATTGTACAAAAAAATACCGGCAGGGGCCGGTCTCGGAGGAGGCTCATCAAATGCGGCCGTCGCTTTAAGGTCTTTGTCTAAACTGTGGAGTGTTAAAGGATTAGATGGCAAGAGCCTGGAGCTTTTAGCCGCCGAGATTGGATCCGATGTCCCCTTCTTTCTCTATGGCGGAACCTGCCTGGTGACCGGCCGCGGCGAGCATGTCCGGCCGATGAAAAACCTTCCCAGGTTTCATGTGGTCATCATCTTTCCCGGATTCCAGGTAGCGACGGCCTGGGCCTATTCCCAGCTAAATTGGGCGTTGACAAAACATGCCGGATATAGTAAAATATTGGCTCGGAGCTTCGCAGGGGCCGATGGCCCGGCCCGGATAAGCAGATTGTTGGTCAACGATCTTGAGCCGACGGTCATCTCTTGTTATGGCCGGATAAAAGAAGCCAAGGATGATCTCGTCGCCGCCGGGGCTTATAACAGCCTGATGAGCGGCAGCGGTTCTGCGGTTTTTGGGATATTCAAGGATCTGGTCTCTGCCCGGAAGGCTTGGGGAGGTCTTCGTGTCCGGTGGCCCGGTTGCTACCTGGCCCACAGCCTCCCCAGTAAATAAACAACCAGCCGTAACACCATAGGTCTTCCCCATGCAGATCACCGAAGTCCGCGTCTCCTTGCGCCAGGCGGGCAACGACAAGCTGTTGGCCTTCGCCAACGTCACCTTCGACAACGCCTTCGCCGTGCGCGGCATCAAGATCATCCAGGGGACCAACGGGCCGTTCATCGCCATGCCCAGCCGCAAGATGTCCGACGGGACGTTCAAGGATGTGGCCCACCCCATCAACTCCGAGACCCGGCAGATGCTGGAGAAGGCGATTCTGGCCGAGTACGAAAAGGCCGTCAAGACCGGCGGGGCCGTGGCCCACCAGGGGGAGTTTCCGGCGGACTGAGCCGCGACCTCCCGGTACATTAAAATAGCGAATCCCAACGGTTGACGAAGGGTCGCCGCGTCCCGCCCGGCGGGACATCTCCGTGCGGCTTTGTCAAGTCCCGACTATGCCGGGGCGCCCGTTGCCACCGTTTTTTATTGCCCGGCGGCTATCCGGGCCATCCCCGGCCTGGGAACATCTTTCAAAGCTCGGGGGTCGTCCAATCGGCAGGACACCAGCCTTTGGAGCTGAGGACCGGGGTTCGAGTCCCTGCCCCCGAGCCAGCCAGAGGGAAGAAAACAAGCTTGAACATAACTTTGAAGCATAGTCTCATCGAACCAGCATGAACGGCGAATTGAAGATATTCTCCGGCTCGGCCAACCCGGCCCTGGCCTCCGCCATCTGCCGCCATATGCGCTCCAAGCCCGGTTCGTGCCTCATCGATCGCTTCTCGGACGGCGAGCTGAGGATCAAGATCAACGAGAACGTCCGCGGCACCGACACCTTCATCGTCCAGCCCACCTTCGCCCCGGCCGACAACCTGCTGGAGCTGCTGATGCTGATCGATGCCGCCCGTCGGGCCTCGGCCAGGCGGATCACCGCCGTCATCCCCTACTTCGGATACTCGCGGCAAGAGCGGAAGGACCAGCCCCGGGTGCCCATATCGGCCAAACTGGTGGCCAACCTGATAACCACCGCTGGGGCCGACCGGGTGCTGACTCTGGACCTACATGCCGAGGCCATCCAGGGCTTCTTCGACATCCCGGTGGACCACCTCTACGCCATGCCGGTCATCATCGACTATGTAAAGAGGCTGAGGTTGCGCGACCTGGTGGTGGTGGCCCCGGACACCGGCGGCGCCAACCGGGCCCGGGCCTTCGCCAAAAGGCTGGGGGCCAGCGTCCCCCTGGCTTTTATCGACAAGCGTCGTCCCATGGCCAACCAGGTGGAGATCATGAACGTGGTGGGCGATGTCCAGGGCAAGCACTGCCTGATTGTCGACGACATCATGGACACCGGCCGTACCCTGACCAAGGTGGCCGAAACCCTCAAGCGCCAGGGGGCGAAGGACATCTACGCCTCCGCCACCCATCCCATGCTCTCCGGCGGTGCCCCCGAGTGCCTGAGGGCCTCCTGCATCAAGCGGCTGGTGGTGACCGACACCATCCCCCTGCCACAGGAGAAACGCCTGCCTAAAATCACGGTGCTTTCCATCGCCAAGCTGTTGGCCGACGCCATCGTCAGGATACACGGCGAGCGCTCGGTCAGCTCCCTATTCGTCTGAGCAACCAATAAATCGATAACATAAGGAACCCGCATGCACGAGATCACACTGACAGCTCAGAAACGGCCGGAGTTCGGCAAGGCCCCGGTCAAGAAGCTCCGCAGCCGGGGGCTGGTACCGGCCGTGGTCTACGGACACGGCCAGGTGGCCACCCCCATCTCCCTAAACGCCAAAGAGCTGCTGCCCCTGTTCAAGTCCACCTTCGGGGAGAATACCATCATCACCCTCAAACTCGAGGACGGGACCGCCATCAAGGCCGTTATCCGCGAGACCCAGACCGAGCCCATTCGCAACCGACTGCTCCACCTGGATCTTCAGCAGATCAGGATGGACGAGAAGATCAAGGTCAAGGTGCCGGTGGAGACCACGGGCACGCCGGAGGGGGTCAAGAACCAAGGCGGCATCCTGGAACACATCATAGACATGGTCGAGGTGGCCTGCCTGCCCGGCGACATCCCGGACAAGATCGTGCTCGACATCTCGGCCCTTAAGGTAGGGCAGTCGCTACATGTCAGGGATATCAGCCTAGAGCGGATCGAGGTCCTCTCCGACAAATCCCAGGTCATCGCCACCGTTATCGCGCCCATAGTCGAGGAGGCGCCGGCCGCGGAGGCCGAGGCGGCGGCCGAGGCCAAGGAGCCCGAGGTCATCTCCAAGGGAAAGAAGGAGGAGGAAGAAGAGGAAACCTGAGCCTGGGGCGGTGGGGAGCGCTTCCGGCATGTGGTGTGTGGCCGGCCTGGGCAATCCCGGGCGCCAGTACCTCAGGACCCGGCACAATCTGGGCTTCATGGTGGCCGACCATCTGGCCGAGGCTGGCGGCGCCTCCTGGAGCCGCCGCACTCTGTACGATTCGGCTCGCCTCGAGGGGGCCGGGGAATGCCTGCTGGTCAAGCCCTCCACCTTCATGAACCTCAGCGGCACCGCCGTGGCCCGAGCCCTCCGCTACCATAACCTGGGGGCCAAGAACCTGCTGGTCGTCTGCGACGACGTCGATCTTGCCTTCGGTCGGCTGCGGCTTAGAGCCGGCGGTTCGTCAGGAGGGCATCGAGGACTGGAGTCGATAATCCAATGCTTGGGGACTGAGGATTTCGCCAGGCTGAGGATGGGCATCGGTCGCCCCAGTGCCCCGGGACGGACCCCGGAACATGTCCTGGGCCGGTTCGCCCTGGAAGAAATGAACGACCTCCCCTGGCTGGTGTCCCGGGGGGCTCAGGCGGTAACACTGGTGCTGGAGCACGGCATCGTAAAAGCCATGAACGAAATAAACCGAACCACAAAAGAGGAGCCTAGGTAAGTTGAACGCCTACGAAACAGTCATCGTGGTCGACCCCTCGCTGGACGACGCCGGAGTCGACAAAAAACTAGAGAAGCTGGCCGAAGTGGTCAAGAGGAACAACGGCCGTATGTCGGCGGTGGAGCGCTGGGGACGCCGCAAGATGAGCTACCCCATCAAGAACCGCCATGAGGCGACATACATCTGCTTTCAGTTCTTCGCCGACTCCGGCGCCCCCCGGGAGCTCACCCGGGCTATCCAGCTGGACGAACACATCCTGCGACACTTGATCGTCAGGGGCCACATTCAGATCGTCTCGTCAGAACCCGCCTCCCAGGCCGACCCGGAGAGGGCGCCGGAACAACCGTCCGGCGCCCCGGCCGAGCCGGTGGCAGGGCAGGAGAACGCTGCCTGAGATCGGGAAAGCATATAAGCCATTACTTGAAGGGACCGCAGCATGCCAGAACTGAAACTGGCCAACCTGAATCGGGTTTTTCTCATCGGCCGCTTGACCAAGGACCCCGAGGTCAGACAGACCACCAACGGCACCCCGGTGGCCAACTTCACCATCGCCATCAACCGGCGGTTCCGCAGCCCGACCGGCGAAGTCAAGGAGGAGACTACCTTCGTCGGCATCGTGGCCTGGCAGAAGCTGGCCGAGCTATGCCGCCAATACCTGTCCAAGGGGCGGGCGGTGCTGGTCGAGGGAAAACTGCAGAACCGTTCCTGGGAGACCGAGGACGGCCAGAAGCGCAGCACCCTGGAGATCAGAGCCGACCGGATAGAGTTCCTGGAGCGCGAGTTCCGCAGCGAGGTAGGCGCCCTCCAAGAGCCGGGCGAGCCGCCGGCGCCGGCCGAGCCCTACGCCGAGCCGGCTCTGGACAACGGTAAGAGCGACGACGACCTCCCCTTCTAGGCTCAGCGCCATGTCAGAGTTGAAAGTCCCCAACATTAACCGGGTCATCATCTCCGGAAGGCTGACCCGCGACCCCGAGCTCAGGTACACCCCGGCTGGCAAAGCGGTCTGCACCGTATCCCTGGCCTACAACCGCCGCTACAAGGACGCCGCCGGCCAATGGCAGGACGACACCACCTACATCAACGTGGTCTGCTGGATGAAGGTGGCCGAGCTAGTCAACCGTTATCTGCACAAGGGAAGCCCGGTGCTGGTGGAGGGACGTCTGGAAAGCCGCTCCTGGGAGACCGAGGCCGGACAGAAACGCTCGGTGCTCGAGATAAGGGCCGACCGGATAGGTTTCCTGGAGAAGGCTCCGTCCGGCGAGGCCGAGATAGACGAATAGCTTACGTAAGAGCCAACCGCAGCGGACAACAAAAAAACATAAACGCATCCAACCGAGGAATATGATCAAGCGAAACCAATCCAACGGCCCCCGGGAACGCCGGCCGTCCTTCCGCAAGGTCTGCAAGTTCTGCATGGAAAAAGCGGAGGAGATCAACTACCGCGACGACAAGAAGCTCCGGCACTTCATGACCGAGCGCGGCAAGATCGTCCCCCGCCGGGTGTCCGGCAATTGCGCCCGCCACCAGCGCCTGTTGACCATAGCCGTCAAGCGAGCTCGTCATCTGGCGCTGCTGCCCTTCATCTCAGAGCACCGCTGACAGGAGGATCACAGATGAAGGTCATACTCACCAAGGATATCCCCAGCCTGGGCAAGCGTACCCAGGTGGTGGAGGTCAAACCGGGCTACGCCCGCAACTACCTGATCCCCCAGGGCCTGGCCCTGCCAGCCACCGACTCCTCCCTGAGAAGCATCCAGAGCCGCATCAAATACGAGGAGCTGAAGATATCCCAGAAGAAGCATCTGGCCGAGGAGCAGGCCAAGGCCATCAACGAGATCTCCTGCACCGCCACCGTCCAGGCCGGCGACGAGGACCGGCTCTACGGTTCGGTGACCGCCGCCGACATCGCCGAGCTGATGGCTCAGCAGGGCATCAAGATCGACAAGCGTAAGATAGAGCTGGAGGAGCCCATCAAAAAGCTGGGGGTCTATAATATACCTATTAAACTCCACCCCGAGGTGGAGGCGACGGTGAAGCTATGGGTGGTGCGACAGTGAGCTTGGCCGGGCTGCTTAAGCCCGGCATGGTCAACCTGGCCCTGAAGTCTTCCAACCGGGACGGCATCCTCAAGGAGCTGGTGGGCATGACCCCCCTGGGCGAGAAGGCCCAACAGATCCTGCTGGTCAACCTCAAACAGCGCGAAGAGCTGGGCTCCACCGGCATCGGCCGCGGCGTGGCCATCCCCCACTGCCGCTCCCTGATGCTGAACTCGCTGACCTTGATCGCCGGGCGCAGCAAGGCCGGGATTGATTTCGGCTCCATCGACAAGAAGCCGGCCAGGATCTTCCTGTTGATCATCGCCCCTCCCCATGACCCCAAGAACATGTACCTGATCACCCTGGGAAGGATAGCCCAGCTTGCCAAGGATCTGTCGGCCAACGATCCCCTGTACTCGGTGGAGACCCCAGCCGAGTTCATCGAGCGGCTGGCCCAGCTGGAAAAGGACCTGTAGTCAAGGGCTCGGCCGCCGGCGCGAGCGTATGTAGTGCCCACGCCAATCCGTCAATATAGGAAAATAGCCATGCATCCCCAACTGGAACTTCTGGTAACCCTGCACGATCTTGAGCTGACCATCAAGGAGGCCACCGACGAGGCGGCCAACCAAAAGGCCCTGGGTTTCAAGATCGACGGCCTGGAGCACATCATCCAGGCTCGGACCGACATTGAGCGGCAGGTGGATCCGGCCATCATTGCCCGCTACCGCAAGCTGAAGGAACGCTACGGCCGCCCGGTGGTGCCAGTGATAAACAGCATCTGCTGCGGCTGCTACATCAGGATGCCTACCGCCCAGGCCAGCGACACCGAGCGCAACCAGAAGATATCAACCTGCGGCAACTGCGGCCGCTTCCTCTACTGGATCTCTGAATAAACACGAAAACATCACCCAATCGAAAGGACCACAAGATGCCGCGCATATGCGATATATGCGGCAAGGGGGCGACCTTCGGCCATTCCGTCAGCCACGCCAACAATAAAGGCCCCCGACGCTGGAATCCGAACCTCCAGAGGGTCAAGGCTGAGTTCGACGGCAAGGTTAGGCGGATCAACGTTTGCACCTCCTGCCTCCGCTCCGGCAAAGTCAAGAAATCCAAGTGAGAAAGAGGCTGCCGGCCAAGGCCGAGCAGCCTTTTCTTATGTCCCGTCACTTCCGCTTCTGCCCCAGCTGCGGATCTCCCCTGTCCGTCCGCGTCCTAGACGGCCGACGCCGCCGCGTCTGCCCGTCTTGCGGCTTCATCCATTACCTCAATCCCACCCCCGCCGTCGGGGTGCTGATCCTCCGCGCCGGCCGCCTGCTTCTGGTCAGGAGGAAATACTCCCCCTACCCCGGACTATGGTCGATGCCGGCCGGGTTCATGGAGTACGAGGAGAGCCCTGAAGAATGCGCCTCTCGGGAAACCCTGGAGGAGACCGGGCTCGGGATCAAAGTGGGAAAGCTGGTGGGGGTTTACAGCGGACACGACGATCCCCGCACCCACGCTATTCTCATTGTCTATCGGGGGACGGTTTTATCCGGCAGGCCGCAGGCAGGCGACGACGCCTCGGAGATAGGATGGTTCCCGGTCGGCAGGCTCCCCCGCCTAGCCTTCCGGGCCCACCGTCGGGCCATCGACGACCTGATTAAAAAGGGCGGAAAATGAGCGTCCCCCGCCTTCTCTGCCTGGACCTGGGAAAACGCCGGGTGGGGATGGCCGTCAGCGACGAGCTGGGGATGACCGCCCAGGGCCTGCCCACCATCGAGATCAAGGGGCTGGACGATCTGGTCGCCCAGCTGGCGCCGATCATCTCCGGCTACTCGGTTGCCGAGCTGGTCCTCGGCCTGCCCCGTAAGCTGGACGGCACCGATACCGACCTCACCCCGTTTGTGCTCCAGGCCAGGGAAAGGTTGGAAAGGGATTTCCTGCTCCCGGTGCACCTGTTCGACGAGCGGCTCAGCAGCCGCATCGCCCAGCAAACTATGTACGAGATGGGCTACAGGTTGAAGGGCCGGAAGAAGGCCCTGGACCGGATCTCGGCCTCCATCATACTGACCGATTACCTCAGCTGCCATGGCAAAAAAACGCAGTAAGGTGTTTAACTTCGCAATAACGGCTGCGGTTGCCTTAGCCGCGGCTTACGTCGCCTACGTCCTCTTCTTCCCCCCCATGCCTGGCCTCTCCTGGGAGGCCCGCTCGCTGACAGTGCCCAAAGGCTCGTCGACCGCGGCCATCGCCAAACTTTTAGCCGAGGGCGGCGTCATCAGCCATCCCAAAACCTTCCAGATGGCCGCCTGTCTACTGGGCTTGAATAGGAGCCTAAAAGCCGGCCGCTATCGTTTTGTGATGCCTTTGTCTACCTGGCAGGCCTTGATGAAGCTGCGGGCCGGGGCGGTGGCCTACCATAAGGTGATCGTGGCCGAGGGCTTGACCATGGCCCGCATCGCCGGTATCCTCCAGCAACAGGCCGGCGTTGACAGCCTGGGCTTCATGGATGTCTGCCGCGATCCAAAGCTGCTGGGGCGCGAGAACATCCCGGCCCAGAACCTCGAGGGCTACCTCTACCCGGATACTTACGACTTCGAGTGGGGCACCACACCTCGACGGGCGGCCGAGGCCATGCTGGCTAACTTCCGTTCCAATTTCGACACCTCCTGGCCCAGGCAGCTCGATTCTCGCAAGCTGACGAAGCACCAGGCCGTAATCATGGCCTCGCTGGTGGAGCGCGAGGCCCAGGTGGACTCGGAGCGGGCCATCATCGCCTCGGTGTTCTATAACCGGCTTCGGCTTTATCGGCCCCTGGAATCCTGCGCCTCGATAGAATACATACTCCCCAGGCATAAGAACACCAGACTCACCTACGCCGACCTCAAGATAGACTCGCCCTATAATACCTATAGAAATATAGGGTTACCCCCGGGGCCCATTAGCAATCCTGGCCGGGCCTCGCTTGAGGCCGCGGTATTCCCGGCAAAAACCGACTACCTTTACTTCGTCTCCCGCGGAGACGGCGGCCACATCTTCAGCCGCACCCTGCAGGAGCACATCCGGGCCAAGAACCTCTGCGAAAGGCTGAAGGGGCGCTGATCCCCCAAAGGCCCCCATTATATAAAAAGAACGGCGCTCCTCCGAGCGCCGTTCTTTTTCTTTCCGGCCTTTTTATCTGGCGATAACCATCCTTCCGGTCGCGGAGCGTCCATCAGCTACTATCCGGTATATGTAGACCCCGGGCGACAAACCCTCGGTACCTACCGCTACTTGGTGGGCTCCCCGTTCGAGTTCGCCGGAGAAAATCTCCGCCATGCGGCGTCCCGTCAGGTCGTACAGCGAAATCCTCACCTTGCCGCGGCCATTCAGCTGAAAACAGATGTTGGCCGACCTTCCCGCCGGGTTCGGCCGCGCCTGGGCCCTGATGGCGCTGGGCGCTGGCGGCAGCTCCGGCTCGCCCATCACCCCGCTGGCGGTGTTGCCCCACCAGTCGGTGTAAATGAAGCCTGTACCGTACCTCTTGTATATGACCTGGGTGCCGGAGCTCTCGTACACCAGATCTACGGCCGGCGCCAGCGAGCCCATCCCGGTCAGTCGGTAATCATTGATGGTATCCTTGTTGTTCCAGGATCCGGGGTCGGCGCTGTTGGACCAACCCGTTATCAACTGCATGCCGTCGGTTGACTTGGCGGCGGCGACGACGAGGGGAACGGGGTAATCCTCCGCGAACTTGGCCGCTATCGTGTTCATCGATGGCTCGTTGAACGGCCACTCCGTGGTCGCCGACCAGGTCTGGCCTCCGTCCGTGCTGTATGTCAGGTGGATGTCCGGGTTTGCACCGGCGTGTTTGTGGACATTGAGCACCCAGACGGTTTGGCTGTCCCTATGGCCGGATCGCTGTGCGGCCAGGGCCATCATGCCTATGGTGTCGATGGTGAACATCGAATCCAGGTAGGTGGCGGACGTCGTCCCTCCAACGATATTATCGGTATAGCGCCTCAGCCTTAAACGGTTCGTGCCCGATAAAAGGTAGGAGAGAAATACATTGCCGTCCCCGCCGGTCACGATCTGAGATTGTTGAGTAGCGATAGCAGGAGAAGCCGCGACGTTTGCTACACTGGCCCAGGTGTCGCCCGAATCGAAGGATGCATAAACCCTAAGGTTTGTGTAAGTGCTGCCGTCTATGTGGTGCAAGGCAATAAACAGGGTGTCCCCGGCGTTCCGGTCCACGGTGAAGCCCCTCAGCGAGTCCCCCCTCATTATCGACACCCAGGGCGATACCGCGCTGAAGTCGGCCCGGAACCTCCTGAACCATAGCCGTCCGCCGCTGGTGGAGCAATGGACGAACATGTAGACCCAGGGGTTCGCCCCCCTCCCCACCCTGATTATTCCGTCGACTATCGAATCGCTTCCCGAGGTGTTTGTCGCATAGTAAGCGGACAAGCTCCAATTTTCACCGTGGTCCGTCGACTTGTAAATAAAAAAGGTGTCCTGGGGCGAGCCGTTCGGGTTCAAGCTCCCCACAAAAAGGTCCCCGTTCTCCGCGTGGTCCAGCGACAGCCTTCCCGTGGAGGTGAAAGTTTCTGCGTCGACCAGGAAATCGTCCCCCCATTTGGGCGAGGCCGAACCCAACTCTTCCTTTTCTGCCCGGCTTTGTTGCGGTATTGGGCATGCTCCCAAAATAGGAGGCTCTTCAGGGGTATCCGCACAAAGCTTCAGGATAGGCTTCCTGACGACGTTGGGTGAAATGCCCGGGTCCTGGTCCGCCGCCATGGAGGCCAACGGCCAGGAGAGGATCAGCAGTGCCGCTGCCAATGATCTGATGACCATTTTCTCTTCCTTTCTTGTCTTATGTTGCTTAAATTATAAGGCTCTTCCGGGTTTAGTGTGGGTCTTTTTGTGGAAACCAGCCTTGTATTATAAGTACTGTCAATGATTTACAAACGATAAAATCAATTTAAAACTTGTCTCGTGCGCTTGTAACCATCTTAACTGAAATTAAGTTAAGTATAGAAATCAGAAACCTCTTGATTTTACAGTCTTTATAAGATCAAACCTTTAGGGAAACAACGATTTAATCCTTATTTTTACCCACTACAAACCCAGAAGACCCAATTATAAAAGTATTTTACTTTATTGTCAATGTTTTTTCCTACGCTTAAAGCTATACTGCAATTTCCGTATTTCTACTTTTTAAATAAGACACGGAGTGCGGGCCATATTTAAACGGCAGGGTTCATCCAACCTGTTTCCAGCCGGCCTTCCCCAGCAGATTCTTAACGTTGACCTTCCCTACCTCGTCGCCGTCCAGCACCCATTCGGCGTAATCGGGCATGGGTTCTCCCTTTTTTAGAGTTGATGGTTTCCGTTCAGCGTCGATCTTATTCTCTTGGTGCGCTTTTCGTGATCTACCCTATAGGCCAAGCTCCCTCAGATCCCCCTCCCGCTCCCGCCACTTCTCCTTGACCTTGACGAACAGCTCCAGGAAGACCGGCCGTCCCAGGAACTCCTCGATCTCCCTGCGGGCGGCGATGCCGATGGCCTTTATCTTCCTGCCCCCCTGGCCCACCACTATGGGTTTTTGGGATTGACGCTCCACCCAGACCGTGGCCTGGATCAGGTCCTTTCGCCCCGGCTGCTCTTTGAAGGCGTCGATGACCACCGCCGTGGCGTAGGGCACCTCGGCCCCGCACAGCTCGAACAGCTTCTCGCGCACGATCTCGGCCACAAAGAACTTTTCCGGTTGGTCGGTCAGCGTCTCCGGTTCATATAACGGCTGTCCATCCGGCAGCATGGCGATGATGCCCCGCCTCAGCTCGTCCAGCCCGAACTTGCGCAGGGCGGACACCGGGTAGATGTCTTCGATGCCGATCTTCGAGTTGACGTCGGCTATCAGTGGCAGCAGAGCCTCCTTGGTTATCAGGTCTATCTTGTTGAGGACGATGATGGTTTTCTTTCTGCCCAGCGCTGACAGGAACTTCAGATCCTCATCCTGGAAGCCCTTGTAGGCGTCCACCAGGTAGGCTTGGAGGTCGGATTCCCGGATGCTGGCCTGGGCGATCTTCAGCAGGCTTTTCTGCATCAGGTACTTGGGCTCCAGCAGACCTGGGGTGTCCAGGAAGATTATTTGGTGGCCCGGACCGCTGTCCACCCCCAACACCCTGGCCCGAGTGGTCTGCGGCCTCCGGCTGACCGCCGCCAACTTCACGCCCAGCAGGGCGTTCAGCAGGGTGGATTTTCCGGCGTTGGGCCTGCCGGCGATGGCGCAATAGCCGACCCTCATGTTCGGTTTTTAACGTTGAATGTTCAACGTTGAAAGTTTCGCTCAGTCCTTCTTGGGGATGAACAGCTCGAGGGTCTTGGTGCCGAACTCGATGTCGGTCCCGTAAAGTTTGATGGAGTCCGGCTTGGAGTTCCCCTTGGAGAAGATGTGCATCCTGCTGAAATACGACGGCCGGCCGTCGATGATCATCTCGGCCCGGGCCTTGCCCTCCCGCAAATAGACCTTGATCAACCTTTCCTTGAAGGGCTTGAGGGTCATATTATAGTGCTTGCCCGAAGGATCGGGACTGATGTTGAAGCCGTAGACCTTGGTGCGCTCGATGAGGTTCATGCCCTCGGTGGTCCTGCCGCTGGGGTCCTTGGCCCACATGATCCAATAAGCCTTGACCGGTTCCTTGGGGTTGATCTTCCCCTCGGCGGTGATGTTGGCCTCATAGTAGAGCTTGTTGGCGTTCATGGTGCGCTCGATATGGAAGAGCGGTTGGGCGGTCTGGGTCCCTCCGGCCGCCGAGACCGCCGCCAGGGCGGCCATGATGGTCAGGATCCTCATACCAATTCCCCCTTATCAGTGTTCTTCGGTAACCTGTTTCATGCCGGCGGCCGCGGCCACGGCCTCCATAGCCCGGGTCATGCCTTCCAGCAGCTTCTTGGCCTTGGAGTAGTCGGTCTGGTGGCCGTTCAGCTTGACCGTGGCCCCTTCGTCGTTGATCTCAGCCCCGCTTTCCCGGAAAAGCTCCAGGATTGCCAACTGGGCCGGGATGTTCCTGGCTATGTACCTGGCCTTAAGCGGATCCTTGGCCCTGATGGCCGCCAGTTTGTCCAATTCCCTGTTGCCGCTCTCGGCCCTCTCCGCCTTACTGAAAGAAAAACGGCTATGAAGGAATCCCTGGCGCTCCACCGCCAGCCCCAGGCCTAGCGTCTCGGGGTACCAGGCCCGGACCTCGGTCAGGTTCTTCTTGTTGCTCCGCACCAGGGCCAGCTCCACCCGGTAACCGTTGTACTTACCGTAGATGGCCAAAGGCTGCATCATGGACATCAGCGACTGCAGGAAGCCGCTCTGCTTCACCCTGCGAAAGGCGGCCTCGGCTCGCACCCGGTCGCCCGGCTTCATGGCGGCCAGCTTCTGGCGGTAGGACTCGGCCAACATGCCCGGCTGCCCCTCCGGTCGGAACTGCAGGCCCAGCTTGGCGGCTAGGTCCCTGAGCTTGGCGGCGCTCTTCTTGCGGCCCTGGTAGCTGAGGAAAAGCGCCAGCGGCCCCACCACCAGGAATATCAAGAATGGCAGGAACTCCCTCAGGTCGTGCAAAAACCTCAACAGGCTTTCGTGATTCATTAGCCGATCTCCTTTGGCGCGGGGCCCGGCTCCAGGTGCCGTCCCTCCACCCCCTCCAGCCGGTCCTCGAACTTGGCCAGCCTTTTCTCGGCCTCGTCGTACCGGTTGGAGGCGTTCTTGAGATGGGTGCCCACCGTCTCGAAGTCGCCCCGGAACCTGTTCAGGTCGCCCTTGAGCCGGGACAGGGAGTCGATGATCTCCTGGGCCCTCTCCTCCACCTTTAGCCCGCGCAGGCCCAGGACGATGGCCTGGAGGTAGGCGTAGAAGGAGTTTGGAGAGACCGGTATCACCCGGCTCTCCACCGCGTAGTTGGCAATGGACTTGTCCTCGCCGAAGGCCTCGTCCTTGATGATGGTTTCGTAGTAGACGTTCTCGGCCGGGATGTACATCAGGGCGAAGTCGAAGGTGCCCTCGTCCGGCAGAATGTATTTCTTGGCGATGGCGTCCACGTGCTTCTTGACGTCCTTGACGAACTCGCGGCGCTGGCGCTTCCTCTCGTCATCCGTCTGGGACTCGACCATCCTCCGAAAGTTCTCCAGAGGGAACTTGGCGTCCACCGGCACCAGCTTGCCCGAGAGCCTGACCACTGCATCCACCTTATCTCCGGTGCCGAAGATGTATTGCAGCTGGTAATGCTGGGGCGGCAGGATCTGGGAAAGAAGGTCGGCCAGCATAAACTCGCCGAAACCGCCGCGCATCTTGGGCGAGCGAAGGATGTCCTGGAGCGAGGAGATGTTCTTGCCCACCTCCTGCATGTTCTCGGCCGTCTTCGCCAGCGTCCCCAGCTGTTTGTTGACATCGCCAATAACCCGGGCCGCCCCATCCAGCCGCTGGTTAACCGACTCCATCGAGGCCCCCAGCTTGCGGTCGACATCGGAAAGGCGCGAGTCCAGCACCTGACGGCTCTCGGCCAGGCGAGAGTCCAGCGAGGCTCTGGTGTCCTGCATCCACTGGGACATCAGGGACATGGCCTGGTCGTTCTGCTGGGCTTGGCGCAGCTCCCTCAGCTGGCGGCCCAGGCTCTGCCACAGCAGCAACAGCCCTATGGCCACGGTGGCGGTGAGGATGATGAGGACGATCGTAGTAATAAGCATACGCCGTGTTTTTATTTCATTGCGAACCTGGCTGCTTGCCCCGGCTGCGAAGCTACCACCCTGTTTTTCAAAGTGGCGTCGTCAGGCAAGCAAGAGGGCTAGCCTGGCAATAACTATTGGTCAACCACAGTGATCAACCCCTCGGACGTTCCCGCAGGCGGCCCAGTTTCTTGCTGGCAGTCCGGTAGCCGACCTCGATCAGCGACTGGGCGGCCGAGAAGTCCCAGGACGACACCTCTCCGGTGGCTACCTTTATCAGCACGTCTAGCTCCTTCTCGTAGAGCTCCAGCAGGCTCTCGTTGGCCAGCAGCATGGAGCGGATGCCTATCTCAAACAGGTTGGTCGGCTCGTAGCGTCCGGGCTCGAAGGCCACCCCGATCGACAGGCCGACGCCGCATCTCTTCAGGGCCTCGGCCGGCAGTGGCGCCTTGATGCCGCCGTCGGAGAGCAGCCAGCTCCCCATCTTCACCGGAGCATAGGCCACCGGCACCGAACAAGAGGCCCGCACCGCCGGAGCGATGAGGTCGTCCTCGTTTTGCGGGAAAATGATCTCCTGGCCGGAGATCAGGTCCACCGTCACCACCGACAGCGGCAGCTTGAGCTCGGAGAACCTGCGATCCTTGCCGATCAGTTCGTCCACTAGCTTCTCGATGGGCTCCGAGGATACCAGCCCCTTGTTTCTCAGAACCAGGGTCGGGGCCATCAGCTTGGCCCAGGATATCTCCTTGGCTATCTGCTCCAGTCTGTCGGCCTTGATGCCCGAGGCGTATAAACAACCAATTAATGCACCGCCTGATGTTCCTGCCACGCAATCAATTGTTATATTTTCTTCCTCTATCGCTTTAAGAACGCCAATGTGCGCAAGACAGTATCCCACGCCCCCTGAGAGGGCCAATCCGATCTTCGTCTTGTCCCCCATTGATATCATCCCGCCAGCAGAGATTGTACCTTGTCCTGGTTTCGCTTTAGCGTGTCCTCGGCCGCCAGCCTACCTATCTTGATGAAGTCGGCCGCAGCCTGAAGGTCCCAGCGGTTGGTCTGGCCTACGTTGATTTCGATCAGCAGGTCGGCCGCCTGCCTCTGCCGCCCCAGCCTCTCCTGGTTGGCGATGGACAGGGTGCGCAGGGTGACCTCGAAGATGTTGCCGGGCACCGTCCGGTTGCGCAAGAAGGTGGCCCCGATGACGAAATCGGCCCCCTTCTCCTTGAGCTCCAGCGTCGGCAGCTGGACCAGCATGCCTCCGTCCACCAGCAGGCGCTCGCCGTGCTTGACCGGGGTGAAGACCATGGGCAGGCTGCAGGAGGCCCGCACCGGCAGGGCCACCGTGTCCGAGTCCTTCTCCGGAAAGATGACCTTCTCCTCGGAGATCAGGTCCACCGCGGTCACCATCATGGGGATGGAGAGGTCGGCGAACCGGCGGTCCTTACCCAGAAGCTCCTTGACCAGGTCCTCGATGGGCTTGGAGGAGGCCAAGCCCTTAAAAATCATCCCCAGGCCCATCAGGCTGGTCCACTTTATCCCCTTGGCTATCTCCTCCAGCCGGTCCGGCTTGATACCCGAGGCGTACAGAGCCCCTATCAGAGCTCCGCCCGAGGTGCCGGCTATCATATTCGGCCTTAAACCCGCTTTCTCCAGCGCCTGAAACACGCCGATGTGAGCCATACAGTAGCCCACGCCGCCGGAAAGGGCCAGGCCTATCTTCATAGGCATGTTGTTGTTCTCCTCCGCGCTCAGCTTTCATTCCTGCACAGGCAGGGATCCATTTCCGAACCACCTGTTTCCATAGGGGTAACGATGAACGGTGTCAGATCAACCTTGTCTGCCCGTCCCTGTTCCAGGCCAACCCCAGGTGCTTATAGGCCCGCTCGGTCGCCTCTCTCCCCCGTGGCGTCCGCATGACGAAACCCTCCTGGATGAGATAGGGCTCATAGACCTCCTCCACCGTGTCCGGCTCCTCGCCCACCGCCACCGCCAGGGTGTTCAGCCCCACGGGGCCTCCATTGAATTTTTTGACGATGGCTTCCAGTATCCTCTTATCCATCTCGTCCAGCCCCAGCTCGTCCACCTGGAGGCGCAACAGCGACCTCTTGGCGATGTCCCTGGTGATTGTGCCGTCGCCCTCCACCTGGGCGAAGTCGCGTACCCGCCTCAGCAGGCGGTTGGCCACCCGCGGCGTGCCCCGGGAGCGCTTGGCTATCTCCGCAGCCCCGCCCTGGTCTATCTGCACATTCAGTATCCTGGCCGAACGCGACACTATCTTCTCCAGCTCCCCCGGCCCGTAGTAGTCCAGGCGGTTTACCATCCCGAACCTGGCGCGCATGGGCGCGGTCAGCAGCCCGGCCCGGGTAGTGGCGCCTATCAGGGTGAAGCGCGGCAGGTTCAAGCGCACCGACCTGGCGCTGGGGCCACGGTCGATCATGATATCCAGGCAGAAGTCCTCCATGGCCGGATAGATGTACTCCTCCACCGTCCGGTTGATGCGGTGGATCTCGTCGATAAAGAGAACGTCGCGTTCGTTGAGATTGGTGAGCAATCCGGCCAGGTCGGCCGGGCGCTCCAGCACCGGCCCGGTGGTGGCCCTGATCTGTACCCCCATCTCCCGGGCCACGATGTGGGCCAGGGTGGTCTTGCCCAGCCCCGGCGGGCCGCAGAACAGCATGTGGTCTATGGCCTCGCCCCGCCCCCGGGCCGCCTGGATGAATACTTTTAGATTGTCCTTGGCCCGGTCCTGGCCCACGAACTCGTCGAAGGTCCCGGGCCGGACCGAGGAGTCGAACTCGAGGTCGCCCTCCAGCGGCTCGGGTATGGTGAGCTTTATATGATCATTCATCTATTCGCCTACTTATTTCCCTTGGAGATGCCCTCTCCGCCATCCGCCGATTTGGACCCTAATCCTTAATCGAGCCAAATATCTCCAGCACCTGTCCCACCGTCTCCGCCTCCATCAGCCTCCTCCTGTTCTCCTCCCGCCCCACAGCCATGGTGATCAGCTTAAGAACCCGAAGATATCCCTGGACGTTGTCCCCAGCCGAAATCATTAGCTAATTCCACCGGTTTTCCGTCTATCCCGATATAATCGGTTTTGGGGCGCCTGAGCCTGACGAAGGCCACCACCACCTCATCGCTGGCCGCTCCGGAGCGCGAGTGCGGAATGGCCACCCCGTGTCCCAGGCTGGTGGGCGAGTCCTGCTCCCGCTTCCATAAATTCTCCAGGAATGCCCGGCCGTCGTGGACGTAGCCCTTGTCCACCGCCAGCCCGGTGACCGCCTCGAACAGCTCCTTCTTGGAGCCGGCCTCGGCGTCCAGCAGCACCAGATCGTCCTTGAAGTAGTCGGCCAGGCTGGGCGGCCGGTTCTGGGCCAGGGAGATGGCGTAGTCGGCCGCCTTGGCCAGGTCGTCGGGGAAGCTGTCGGCGCCTATTTTCTGGACGATGCCCAGCCGGTGCAACACTTTCCTGGCCTCCTGGCGCATGCCAGAGATGAGCACTTTTTTGCCGCGGGCCGCCATCCGTCCCACCACATTGTCTATGGCCTGGGCGCCGTACAGGTCTATCACCGGCACCCTCTTCATGTCCAGGATCAGGATGTTGGACGAAGCCTGGGTGATCTCGCGGGAGAAGGATTTGACTGCTCCGAAGAACAGCGGCCCCTCCACCGAGCAGACCGATATGCGTTGCCTTCTCATAAGCTCGCGGGTATCGGCGGGTAGGTGGGACAGCTCGTACTCCGGCTCTACCAGCATCCCCAGCCGTCCCATGCGGTGGATGAAGAACACCGCCGCCAGCACCATACCGATGAGCACCGCCGAGATGAGGTCGGAAAACACGGCCACCAGCATGGTGGTCAGCATCACCAAAGTTTCCGAGGCCGGCACCCGGCGCGCCATGCGCAGCGGCTCCCACTCGAACATGCCCCAGGCCGCCATCATCAGCACTCCGGCCAAAGCGGCCAAGGGAATGGCTCCGGCCAGCCCCCTCCAGGAACAGGACCACCGCCAGCAGAAACAGCCCGCAGATGACGCCCGACAGCTTGGTGCTGCCCCCGGAGCGGATGTTTATCATAGTGCGGACGATGGCCCCGGTGCCGACGATACCGCCGAAGAGCGAGGCCACTATCCCGGTGAATATGGCGCCGTAGAGGCCGGCCACCGCTCCGCGCGGGTCGCCGCCGGTGGCCAGGATGCCAAAGCCCAAGGCCAGGGGCAGGGCCACCACCGCCGAGGTCAGCCCGCCCCAGAGGTCCCCCCCAGTTTGGAAAGGTCGAACCTGAGGTATTCCCTGAAACGGAACTCCTTAATATACTCGGCGGGATCGATCCTGGTGTACAGCCGGTAAATGTCGGCCGGTTTGATCATCAGCATTCAAGAAGCAAGCGTAATTGGTATTTGCCTTGATCGCTAAGCAGACGCGGCCGCCTCCGTCTTTGCCCCGGACCTGATCCTGGCCACCAGCAGCCCGGCCAGCAGGCCCAGGCCCAGCAGTATCAGGGAGATGATGACGGCCGCCTTGACCAGCCACGGCGGCACGTTCGAGCCCTGGTTGTACCCCCTCTCCATGAGCTGGACGGTGATGGTGGCCGACTCATCCGACGACGTGGAATAGTTGCGCCTGTAGGACTCGATCTGGCTTTCCAGCGACTGGATCTGCTGGTCCAGCAGGGAGACGATCTCGGGATCGGCCCCGGGCGCGGAAAGCAGCCGCCTGAGGTGGGAACGGTAGGCCTCCAGCTTTCGCTGCAGGGCCTCGATGTTGTAGCAGGGGTTGTACTGGTCGCCGTAGCTGCGCGAGGTGAGCTTTCCTAGACCGGCCAGGCCGTCCATGAACGCCTGGGCGGCCGCCTTCTTGACCTCGTAGCTGGCGTTGGCCGACCGCTTGCCGCGGCTCCCGGTGTACTCGGAATAGCTGCGGACTACCGCGCCGCTTGACTTGCCCAGCTGCTGCAGCTTTTGGCGCACCCCGTCGAGGTTGACCACCTCGACCACGATGTTGCCGGTGGCCACGGTGCCTCCAGGGCCGGCGCAGCGGAGCTCGGCCGTCTGTCCCGCCAGGGCCAGGGCCAGGATGATGGCTAGATGCGTCATGGCTTTTCTTCCTTCAAAATACGATTCATCGCGAGGCGCTGAGCGCCTCTCGGACCACCTGCTCGATGGGCGCCTTGCCCCCCAGCTTCGCTCTCGCCTTATCTGCCGCCGCCCTGGCCTCGGGCAGGCTGAGCCCCAGGGTCATCAGCGCCTCCACCGCCGGATCGGCCGCGGCCGCCTGCCCCTTTATGCCGGGCAGGCCCTCGACCACCGCCTCGGCCAGTTTTCCCTTGAGTTCTATCAGCAGCCTCTCGGCCGTCTTCCGGCCGACCCCGGAGATGGCGGTCAGCAGGGTCATGTCCTGGTGGGCCACCGCCTGCTCCAAATCCTGTGGTGACAGCCTGGAGAGCACCGCCATAGCCAGCTTGGGGCCGATGCCGGAGATGCCGATCATGATGCGAAAGGCCTGCCGCTCCCGCTCCTCGGAGAAGCCGAACAGCTGGTGGGAGTCCTCCTTGACGTGCAGGTGGGCCAGCAGCCGGGCCTGGTTGCCGGCCTCCGGCAGGGCCTGGTAGGTGTTCAGCGAAATGCTCAGCTGATACCCCACCCCGCCGGCCTCGATGACCGCTTCTGTTGGACTTTTAGAGATCAGAGCGCCTTTGATATGGTGGTACATATATACTATTTATTTATGGTATAATACATGCTTCCCTAATTCCCTCATCGCTTCTTCCGTTTGGCGGGCTTGGCCGGCGGCTTCGGCGTCTTGGGCTCGTGCCTGTTCAGCCACTCCTGGGCCTTGTCCACGCCCATAGTCGAGGCAGTGATCATGTCGTCCAGGGCTTTGGCCATCTCCCCCAGCATGTCAAAGGCCAGCCCCCTTTGGTAGTAGGCCAAAGGCTGCTTGCCGTCGAGCTCAATGGATTTCGTATAATCGCCCACAGCCGCCATATAATTGTCCATGCCGAAGTAGGTATTCCCGCGGTTAAAATAGGCCGAGGCCAACTCTGGGTCCAGCTCGATGGCCTTGGTGAAATCCGCCACGGCCGCCTCCTCGTTGCCGAAGCTCTGGTAGAATATCCCCCTTTGGTTGTAGGCGTCCGGGTTCATGGGATCCAGGGCGATGCCGCGGGTGAAATCGTTGATGGCCTGCTGGTAATCGTTCATCAGATTGTACGTCTGGCCTCGGTTGTAGTACCCGTCGGCATACTCGGGCTCTAGATCGATGGCTCGAGAATAATCGATTATCGCTAATTCGTATTTGCCCAGCTTTTTGTAGGCCGTCCCCCGGCTGCTATAGGCCTGGTTCATCCTGGGGTCGAGGGCCACGGCCGAATCCAGCTGGGCCACCGCCGCCTGGTAGCCGCCCATCCTCATCAGCCTGGAGGCCTCGCGGAAGTGCTCCTCGGCCTTATCACGCTTGGACTGGCCGCCAGCCAGGCAGGCCGTCGCCAGAATTATCATCGGTATCCGTCCCCAGGCTTTCATAGCTTTTTCTCCTTGGCAAGCATTCCAGCCGATCGCCTCCTCTGGAGGTGGCACAGGGCCACCGCCAGCGCGTCGGCGGCGTCGGGCGGCGGGGTGGCTCGCAGACCCAGCATGGCCCGCACCATGAAGGCCACCTGCCGCTTGTCGGCCTGTCCACTCCCCACCACCGATTTCTTGACCTCCAGCGGCGAATACTCGTGCAGCCGGCACCCGGCTTGCTCCAGGGCCAGCAGGCATACCCCCCGGGCATGGCCCATCACCAGGGCGCTGCGGGCGTTCTTGCCGTAGAAGGTGGTCTCCACCGCCGCTTCCTGTGGACGGTACTGATCCAACACCGAAAGCAGGCCTTCGTGCATCACCCTAAGCCTTTGGGAGAGCGAAGCCCCCGAGCGCGCCGACAGGCACCCGAGGGCTTTGACTCTGCGGCTCCGTCCGTCGCTTTCGATGATGCCGTAGCCGGTGGTCAGGCTGCCGGGATCGATGCCGAGGACTATCATGGCTGTTTTCCGAACGTCATTGCGAGCCTGGCCCCCTGCCCGGAAGATGAAGAAATTCGGAACCAGCAGGGACTGCTTCTTTCATCGGGCGCTGGGCCGGTCTCTCAGTGACTGTAAGCATGTCAGTCTGCCGTCACTTGCCGGCCTCCAGCTTGGCTAGTATCTCCGCCGGGATGTCGAAGTTGGCATAGACCTTCTGAGTGTCGTCGAACTCCTCGATGGCGTCCATCAGCTTAAGCATGGTGGCGGCGTGAGAGGCGTCTAGTTGGACCGTGTTCTGCGGGATCTTGGTCAGTTCGGCCGAGGCCAGGGGGATCTTGGCGTCCTCCAGCGCCTTTTTCACCGCCTCGAAAGCAGACGGAGGAGTAACCACCTCGAAGACACCCTCTACGGTCTTGATGTCCTCGGCCCCCGCGTCCAGGGAGACGGACATCAGGTTGTCCTCATCGGTCTTGTCTGCCTCCACGGTGATCAGCCCTTTGGGGGTGAACATCCAGGACACACATCCCTGGGATCCCAGGTTGCCGCCATGCTTGGAGAATAGGTTGCGCAGCTCGGCCGCGGTCCGGTTCTTGTTGTCGGTCACCGTGTCCACCAGGATGGCCACCCCGCTGGGACCGTAGCCCTCATAGGTGATCTCCTCGTAGTGGACCCCCTCCAGCTCTCCGGTGCCCTTCTTTATGGCCCGGTCGATATTGTCGGCCGGCATGTTGGCCGCCTTGGCCGCCAGGATGGCCGTCCTCAGCCTGGGATTACCGGCCGGGTCTCCCCCCCCGTGCCTGGCGGCGATGGAGATCTCTTTGATCAGCCGGGTGAACATCCGCCCCCGGGCAGCGTCGGTGGCCGCCTTTTTGCGCTTGATGGTGGCCCACTTGGAATGGCCGGACATGATATATCCTCCTAAATATTTTACATAAAAAATACCTAATTTGTTATTTTACAGCATATTGCTGATGGTTGTCAAGAATCCGTATGCATTTCGAAAGGGTGATTATCCCCTTAGTTCAGGAACAACACTACGCCCTTTCCGATAGGTCCTCAAATATGCCCTGGGCCTTCCCCCCGCCGTTCCAAAACACCTTGGGGCTGTTCTGGTAGATCCCTACCCGGATCGCCTTCTCCTATTTGGCGAAGGCATCGGCAACAGCCGTCATACCGAAGGCCTGCAGTAAAATGGCCATTGCCAAAAGCGTCTCGTTTCTTCCGCCTTCGCATTTTCTTACAGCCATTCCTCCATGCCAGCCGTTGTCCCCTCTCGATCGATGACCATATCTTCTTTGGCGCAGCTTCGAAGGGGCGGCCGCCGTTCGATCGTCAACAGACCGAAGGATATTCTATCGATCGCCGAACGGCCCAGGTTCTCACGGTACAACCGGTAGGTTCGCGAGAAGGAGCCATAATCCCTGGCCCCGGCCTTCTGGTAGGCCTCGCGCAGGGCATAGGCCTCCGCCTCTTCCTCTCCATCCATAAGATCATACAGTATATCAAAACGCTCCGGGTCGATCAGCTTCCTGGCCCAAGGTTCGATGTCGCCTTTATGCCGGTACCCGAAATGCATGGTGGTCTGAAAGATACCTCTCGGCTCCAGATGCTCCTTAAGCCCCCTCAGCATCTCCTCCACCATCACCCGTCCTGACGTGCCGCCCTCACGGTTCCAGGCCCGCACCAGGCCCGGGGCCGACGGCGGATTGGAGAATATATAGTCGAAGGTTTTTCCCTTTACCGGATGATATAGGTCTCCTTGGAGGAATTCGACGTTCTCCATCCCGTTCAGCCTGGCGTTGAAAAGGGCGACATTGACCGCTCGGGGATTGATGTCGACGGCGGTCACTCTCTTCGCCTCCTTGGCGGCAAGCAGGGCGAGCACTCCGGATCCGCAGCCCAACTCAAGAGCGTTCCTCGCCTGTCCCCTTTTCATCGCTTTGGACATGAGCAGCGTGGTCCGGTCCAGCCGCCAGACGCAGTTATCCGACGACAGCCCCTCCTCGGCACTCTCCGGATCGGCGTTCCTGAAGAGCCGGTCGGTGGCCACCAGCAGGTTCTCGAAGGGAACGATGGTGATCCGGGGATGTACCCTGCCGCCCGATTCGAAGGCCAGGCCGGTCGCCATCAGAAAACCGGCCGCCTCGGCGCCCAGTAATTCTATCAACGAATTTTTTTCCACGGGCAGCCCCAGCATCAGCAGCCGTAGGGCCGGGGCCAAAGCCACCCTGCTTTCGGCCAGAGCCTTATCCCAACGAGGCAACAACCGATAGTCCAAGGGGTAGAGCTCGTCCACGGAAGAAAGCCCTAAGGTTTCGGCTATGGTGGCCGGGCCGTAGCCGAGCCCCTTTAGTTTTTCGGCTAAGAGCTCGAAACCGCTTTGTGGCAAGCCGTGATAGATCAACGGCTCCTTCCAGTACTCCATAGCTAGCAAGGGTTGTTCCCTAATAATGGGGCAGGTTTTGGCCCGCCCCCATTCGCTCACTCCCCGAACTTCCTGGCCCTCACCTTTTGCCCTCGGGGTGTATCCTCCACCACGAAGCCCTGATGGTAAATCTCCTGGCGCAGCCGATCCGACTCCTTCCAGTCCTTGGCCTCCCTGGCCTTTCTCCGCTCTTCCACCAACAAGGCCACCTCAGACGGTACATGGACATCTTGGCCTACGTTGCTTATCCTCAATCCCAGCACCCGGTCGAAATCGCTCATCAAAGCCAGTTTCTGGCCCGGCGTCATGGCTGAATCTATGGTCTCCCATACCACCGCCAGAGCCTTGGGTATGTTCAGGTCGTCATTGACGGCCGACAGAAAGGCCTGGCGCTTTTCCGAATCCAGCTTTTCCTCAGCTTTCCCCCCGCAAAGGTGAGACGCCTCCCTGATCTCTTTGTGAAGCCTTTCCAGGGCATGTTGCGCCGAAGTCAATGACTCCCAAGTGAATTTAAGCGGCGAGCGATAGTGGCCGGTAAGGCATAGGTACCTGAAGGCCAGCGGCCAGAAACCCTTGTCCTTGAGCGTCGCCAGCCTGATGTAGAGCCCGGATGACTTGGCCATCTTCTCATCGCCCAGCTGGAGGAAGGTGCCGTGCATCCAGTAGTTGGCCAGGGTGGTGCCATAGCAGGCCTGGGTCTGGGCGATCTCGTTAGTGTGGTGCACGGCGATGGCGTCCTCGCCACCGCAGTGGATGTCGAACAGCCTGCCCAGGTACTTGGCGGCCATGGCCGAGCACTCGATGTGCCAGCCCGGGAATCCCCGGCCCCAGGGGCTGTCCCACTCCATCTGCCGCCTGGAGCCTGGCGGCGAGAACTTCCACAGGGCAAAGTCGGTGGGATGGCGCTTCTCGCCCATATCAACCCGGGCCCCGGCCATAAGCTCGTCGGCCGACTGCCCGGTAAGGGCCCCGTAGCCCGGCAATTTTGCCGAGTCGAAGTAGATGCCGTCCGAGGTGCGGTAGGTGAAACCCTTCTCCCTTAGGCATTCGATCATCTCGATCTGCTCCGGGATGTGCTCAGTAGCCTTACACCAGACATGGGGCTCCTGGATATTCAATTCCCGCAGGTCTTCCTTGAAGGCCCTGGCGTACTCCTCGGCTATCTGCCAAGCGGTCTTGCCGGTGCGGCGCGAGCCCTTCTCCATCTTGTCCTCGCCGCTGTCGGCGTCCGATTCCAGGTGGCCGACATCGGTAATGTTCATCACCTGCCTCACCGCCAGGCCGTTGTACTCTAACGTCCGCCTCAGCAGATCCTCGAAGACATAGGTGCGCAGGTTGCCGATATGGGCGAAGTCATAGACCGTCGGCCCGCAGGTGTACATCCCGACCTTGCCCGGGGCCAGCGGGATGAACTGCTCCTTGCGACGGGAGAGGGTGTTGTAAAGCTTGATCTCCATATCCTATATATCAATAGTTATTCTGTCTGGGCCTTATTCGGCCTCCTCCTCTTCGCCGGCCCGGGGATGGGATTGCCGGTAGACCTTCTTCAGCCTATCCACGCTGACATGGGTGTAGATCTGGGTGGTGGACAAACTGGAGTGTCCCAGTAGCTCCTTGACCGCCTTGAGGTCGGCCCCCCGGTCCAGTAGATGGGTGGCGAAGGTGTGCCGGAGCACGTGGGGGCTAGCCTTGCCCCCGTGTCCGGCCGCCCGTAACCTGCGGGCGACTATCCTCTGCAGCTGCCGGCGCCCTAGTCGCGCCCCCCTGGACCCGGTGAAGACCGGCTTTCCGGGCTCCAGCCTGGCCACCAAGGGCCCGAGGCGTTTCAGACACTCCCGGGTCAAGGGGACGATCCTTTGCTTGCCGCCCTTGCCGTTCACCCGTACCAGACCCGAGCCAAGATCTATGTCCCCGGCCTCCAGGCCCACCAGCTCCGAAGCCCGCAGGCCCGAGCCGTATAGCAGTTCAAGTAGGGCGTTGTCCCTTTCTTGATGCTTCTCACCGGGCAGCGGCTGCATGGCCGTTTCGGCCTGGGACTCAGAGATGAAAGAGGGCAGCCTTCTATCGGGACGCGGCGCCCTTAGCCCCTGGGCCGGATTGGACTCCGCCAGGCCCTCATTTACACAGAACCTGAAGAAAGCCTTAAAGGCCGAGAGCTTCCTGGCGGCGGAGCGCTTGTCCAGTCCGTTTCGCTGTAGCCCCCCCAGATGCCGCCTGATGTCGTCCCGGGTGACGGATCGCGGGTCCTCCGTTCCAGCCTCCCGAAGAAGCTGGGCCAGGTCGCGCCCGTAGGCCTCGATGGTGTTGGGCGAGAGATTGCGCTGGCGCAGACGTCGACGGAATCCGTCTAAGGCGCTCATCATTTTCCGCACTCCCCGCCAAACATGGATTCGATGTTTCGGAAGCAGACCATTCGGTCGCGCCCTGCCCTCTTGGCTGCGTACAATGCCTGGTCGGCCGCTTGAATCAGCCTGCCCTTGTCCTGGGCATCGCAAGGATAGGAGGCTAGGCCCAGCGAGGCCGTCACCGACAGCTCCCCGGCCTGGGTGGCTATCGGTCTTCCCCCGATGGCCGAGCGGAGCTGCTGGGCCAGCCGCTCCGCCTGTGCCAGGTCGCTGCCCGGCCAGATGACCACGAACTCCTCGCCGCCGTACCGGGCGGCGAAGTCGTACTGCGAGATGCCGGCCTTAAGGCGGGCCGCCACCTCCCTAAGCACTGCGTCGCCAATGGGATGGCCGTGGGTGTCGTTGAGCCGCTTGAAATGGTCGATGTCGAATATAGCCAGGCTCAAGGGCTCCCGCCTGCCCGAGGCCAGCAGCTGTTCCAGCCTTTCCTGAAAATGCCGGTGGTTCCACAGCCCGGTCAGGCCGTCCCGCAGGGCCATGGCCTCCTTCTCCTCGTACATGGCGGCGCTGCGCAGGGCCAACGAGAACTGGTTGGCCACGATATGGATAGTGTCCAGCGAGGATTCGAAGGCCCTGGGCCGGCGGCTCTCCATGGCCATCAGATAGCGACAGTCTTCGTCGATCATCAGCGGGCCGATCAGCACCGAGCGGAAGCCGTGGTCGCGGCTCTCCTCGGTGGTGTAGCGGGCTAGATCTATACTGCGTCGGTAGTAGTCGTCCACCAGCCGCCACTCCCGAAGCTTGTAGGCCTGCTCGGCCAAACTGCCCCCGATCTTCAGCACTGAGCCGGCCGCCAGGCCGCCCGGGGCGCCGGGGTCGGCCAGCAGCACCCGGGCCTGCCCAGGCTCGGGCAGCATCTCCAGCAGCACCAGCCGATCGCAGTCCACCAGCCTGGGCACCAGGTCGCGCATAATGCCCACTACGTCTTCGACCTTGAGCCGCGAGGCCATCATCTCCAGACGCCGGTTCCACTCCCTGAGCCTCTCGTGCTCCAGGCCCAGGGCGGTATGCTTGAGGTTCAGTGTCGCCAGGCGGGCGGCCTGATGGGCCAAGCTGGCCGCCAGCAACTTGTCCGCCTCGGTGAACCTCCCCACCTGCTCGCTGTCGGCAACGATCAGGCCCAAGGGCCTTTTGCCGTCCATCACCGGCATGGCCAAAAGCGATCCCACCTTCTCCCTTCCCCGGTAGTAGCCGAGGTCGGCGGCATCCTTGCGGAATTCCTGATACAGCAGGCCCTGCCGCTCCCTGATCACCCAGCCCAGAAGGCTTCTTTCGGTCTGCAGTCTCGACTCGCCGTCCACCTCGGGGCTGTAGGTCTTGCAGGCCGCCAGCTTCAGCGTCGATCCCTCCTCATCGGCCAGAAAGACGACCACCGTCCTGGCCTCCAGGGAGGCATGGGCCAGCTCGGCCAGCGACTGCATGTCGTCCCTCAGATCGGGCGGCTCCTGCGGCTCGTCGAACTCCAGCCTCTCGCCGGGCGGCGGCATTGCGCCCCTGACGGCGGCCATTCTTCCGGCCGCGGTGGACAGGACCAAGGCGCCAGCTAAAAGCACCAGCCAAGGCGCCTCGGCTTCCAGCCGGCCGGAGAAAAAGCTCGACGGCATCTCCACCATGATGGCCCCCAGTGGCGTCAGCAGGGCCCATGGCCAGGCCGAGCGGATTGCAGCCCAGAAGGCAAGCAGGACGTAGAGAAGCGCTGCCGGTGAGCCCCCGCCGCCGGTCCTCTGCACCGCCAGGCCGCACAGGGCCAGCAACCCGAGCTGCTGGTACAGCTGCCATCCGCGTCGTGGCCGGCGCTTGCGAGCCCCGGCCACCGACCAGGCCATCAGAGCCATTGGAGCCAGAGACCACAAGTAGCAGGGCCACCCGAGTGGGCCTCCTGGCCTCAAGGCGCCGGAGCCCGATGCCGCCAGCAATCCCAGGGAAGCCAGTATTATCAGAATCTTGAGCGGATTGGCTCTAAACTTGGCTCTCGGCAATCGAATCACCTTATAAGCGAGATCATAACACCCACCGTCCCGACCAGCCAGCAGTAGTAGGAGAAGTACTCCAATCGTTTGCGCCTGACGACGGCCAGAAGCCATTTGATGGCCAGGAAGCCGAAGATCCCGGCGGCCAGCCCGCCGGCGACCATAGGCCATAGACTCCCCGGCTGGAATGAGGACCCATCCCTAAGCTCGAAGATGCCTGCCCCTAAAATGATCGGGATGGAGAGCAGGAAGGAAAACTCGGCCGCCCTTTCCTGCCTGACCCCGGTGTAAACGGCTGCCGCTATGGTCGAACCGGAACGGGAGACGCCCGGCAAGATGGTCACCGCCTGGGCCAGCCCCACCGCCAGGGCGCGCTGCCAGTCCATGGACGCGTTTCTGTCATTGACCCACCTGGTGCCGAAGAGTATGCCACCGGTGGCCAGAAGTCCGATAGAGGCAACCAGGGGGCTGTCGAAGGCCTGCTCCACTGCATCCTGGAGAAAATATCCAACCGCAGCCGCCGGGACGCTGGCCAGGGCCAGGTATAGGAAAAGACGCAGGTTCTCATCCGGCACCCTCAGCCTGCCCTTGTGGATCTGGATGCGGGCTCTGAGCACCGCCCGCACCATCTTCCACAGCTTGCGCCAGTAGGCCAGACAGACGGCGGCCAGGGTGGCCAGATGCAGGATTATTTCGAATGAGAGATCGCCGGCCGACACCCCCATCAGTTTCTCGGCCAGCACCAGATGTCCCGAGCTGGAGACCGGCAGGAACTCGGTCAGCCCCTGCACCATCCCCAGTATCAGCGCCTGGATTATGCTCATTCCGACATCCCCAGACAGATGGCCATGATGCCTACCAACATTACTATTTTAATATAGAAACTGAACCGGGACAGGTCCTCTCCTCCAGCCCCCCGCGCCAGCCTATAGATCATCGGAGCCAGCATCAGGTCGGTGCCTAACACCACGGCCGCCAGGTATCGCCAGCCGTAGATCCCCATAAAGAAGGGCAACGGCGTCAGCAGCACCAGAAGCGCCAGGGCGGCGGCCGCCAAAGCCAGCGCCCTCCCTTTCCCCATCGCCAGGCCGGTGGTCCGGGCGCCGGCCAACCGGTCACCCTCCATATCCTCCACGTCCTTGATTATCTCCCGGGCCAAATGGGCCAGGAAGGCGAAGGTGGCTGGAATCAGGGAGAGCCGGGCCGCTCCTGCCGACAGCCCGCCGTAGATAAAGGCCGCTGCGCAGGCCGAGGCCACCAATATGTTCCCGGCCAGGGCCAGCCGCTTGCCCCAGACGGCGTAGGCGGCCAGAAGCAAGGCCGTCCCGGCCGCCACCAGCCCGTTCCAGAGGGAGACGGCCCATCCCAGGGCCGCGCCCGAAAACAAGAGGACGATGGCGAGACCAGCAGCCTGCCTTGGCTCAAGCAGGCCTCGGGGCAGGGGCCGGCCAGGCCGGTTGACGCGATCGGCCTCCAGGTCGAAGAAGTCGTTCAGGGCGTTGCCCCCGGCGGCCACCAACATGGCCGAGGCGGCGGCCAGGGCCACCCGCCAGAACCCTCCCGACGGCCAGAGGCCGCCGCTGCCCACCAGCACCGAAAGCCCGACCACGGCCACGTTGCCGGGACGTATCAGCCCCAAGGTTCGGGGCCAGAATGCCAAGCCGGCCATCAATAATCCAGGGAGAGCTTCAGCTCGGCGCCTATGTCGCGGCGGCCAGCCCCGGCCAGATGGCCGGCGTTTTTGGTATAACCGGCCCAGCACCGGGCGTGTAAGCTTATCCAGAACGATGGCTCCCAGGCCAAATAGCAGTGCCCCAGGTCGGTCCTCTCCACCGTGCCGCTGAGGAACATGGTCCGCATGTCATCGCCCACGAAAAACCCTCCGGACGTGTCCCCGGGCGCCACCGCCCCGCCCTGGTAGGGCTCTCCGGCATAATGGAGGCCCCGATCGATGCGGCCCTCGCCCTGGCGGGTCCAGCTGTAGCCCAGGCCGGCGTTTAGCCTGGGATGTAGCCGGTGCTCCAGGTAGATCCCGGCCATGTCGGCGTCGGTCCCTATCCAGTGGCCCAGGCAGCTGACGGTATCCATGCCCAGATAGCGGTTGGCGTGGCGCCGCTGGGTGTATACCCATTTCTGGTTGCCCGCCCATTCCGCCTTCAGATCGCAGTCGACCAGCCCCAGGGGATCGGCCCAGTGCAGCCCGGCCAAAAAGCCGAGCTTCTGTGGCGCCGGAGGGTCCTGCTCGTACTGGACGTCGTCCATCAGCAGCTCCGCGTAGAGGTATAGCCCCTTCCCGGCCCGCCATCCCAGGTCGGCCGACCACAGGATGTTGTCGTCGTCCCGCTGGTTCCACTGGTTGCCGTAGAACGGCAGCAGTGGATTCAAGTAGGCCGGATCCAGGTTGGCCGCCTGGTAGAGGACCACCTCCGAGGCCCCTAGGCTCAGGCCCCAGGGCAGCTCCAGGGTGCCGCGGTGGCCGGAGAAGAACCGGCGCTGCTCGGTGCCCAGCACCCCGGCGAACGATTCGAATCCTATATATTTATAGTATAACCTGATACCCAGGGCGTCGAAGGAGGGCGCGTTGTTCGAGAGCAGCAGCGTCCCCTGGCACCCCCGGCCCCACCATCTCTGCTGGCGTCCGGCCGTCAGCTCCAGCAGAGCCCCCTGGCCGTCCGGCTGGGGGTCGAGAAGGCGGAGCCTGATATAGGCCCAGTCCACCGTGTAGCTGCCGCCTCGCCAGGTGGTCTGAGAGCCGGACAGCCGCTCCACCTTCTGCCTCTCCTTCTCCAGCTCCAAGGCCAACCTCTGGTCGAAAACGAGCCGGCCCTCATGCCCCCCGTACAAGTCCAGGTCGCCACGAAAAGAGTATTCCGGCTCCCGGCTCTGCCGGCCAAGGGCCGACAGAACGGCCCGGCCGTCGCCGCAAAGGTAGAGGGTCTGGTCCCCCAGGACCAGCATCTCCCCCTCCACCGACCGCCGGCGGCGGTAGACGATTCCCAGCTCTTGGCGCAGCTTCTCCAGGGCCAGGGAATCGGCCCGGCTGAACCAAAGATGATACCGGTCCGCTCTCTCGTCCAGGCTCAGGAGCTCCGCCCTCAACAAGTCTCTGGGATAGGGCTTGGTGGCTGGCAATCTGAGGCCTCCCATGGCTTGGAGGCGCTCCAAATAAGCGTTGGCCCAGTGCCCCAGGTCCAGATCTCTAGCATCGGGCATGGCTGGCTGGCCGCAGGCCACCAGCGCCGCCAGCAAAATCAGGGTTTTTCTCATTCTCCTCCGAAATCAAGCGGAGGGCGGCCATGGCCGCCCTCCCGCCCGATGTCTGGTTGGATGGTGGCCTGGCTATTTCTGCAGCTGCTTGATGCGCTTCTCCACCTCTTTGGCTTCGGCCTTCATCCCGCTCTGCTTGTAGGCGTAGAGCAGATTTTTCCAGTAGTCGATGTTGTCGGGCCTGAGGCCGATGGCCTGCTTGTAGATCCGGATGGCGCTGTTGTGGTCCTTCAGGTTCAACAGGTAACAGATGCCCAGGGCCTCCAGGGCGGTGATATCGTCCGACTGGATGGCGATCACCTTCTCGAAGGCTTGGGCCGCCGCCTCCATATCCTTTCCCTCGTTGTAGTAGGCCAGGCCCAGGTTGTACCAGGCGTCCTTCTCCTCCGGTTTCAGGCTGGCCGCCTTCTGCAGGGGGGGCTGGGCCTTGGCATATTCGTTCTGGCGCAGATAGGACTCGCCCAGCAGGAAGAACCACATATGGTTGTCCTGTTTAAGGCTGGTGGCTTTCTCCAGATACCGGACGGCCTCGCTCCAATCCTTATTCTCATAGGCCAGGCGGCCGATCTGATAGTGAACGTCGGCGTTCTTGGGATCGGCCTTGGCCGCCTTCTCGAACAGCTGCTTGGCCTCGGCATTCCTGCCCAGGAAGCTGAACAGCTTGGCCTGGATGATGTGGTTCTCCACCTTGTCCGGCACCAGCTCCACCGCATTGTTGATGTTGGCCTGGGCCTTGTCGGTGAAGGCCTTCGAGGAATCCTTGGCCACCGCGGCCGCCCGCCTCATCTGCTCCACCGCCTTGTTGTATTCCAGCCCCCAGTAGCCGTTTAACAAATCCTTCAGCGAGTCCGCCTTGTCCGGCCAATACTTGACCGAGCTGTCTATCGATGACCGGGTCAGCGGGTACTGTCCGGTGTAGTAGTAGCAACGCGCCAGCATCGAATAGTAGCGCCCGTAGTTCTGGGGATAGCCTTGCTCGATGGCCGATTTCAGGTTCCTGATGACCTGCTGATAGTCGTCGTTGGTGATCTCGTCGGGGGGCTTGTTGAGCACGATATTGGCCCCGGTAAGATAGGGATCCTGGCAGCCGGAGACCAGGACGGTCAGGCCGGCCGATGCCATCAGCAGGACAACCAGGTACAGTTTGGTTTTCATGTTTCCTCCGCTTTCTGTTTTGGTATTGGTTGTTTATCGTTTCGCGGCTCTCTCGCCCTTCATCAAACGCCCCACCCTGGCCAGGTCGGACGGAGTGTCCACCGCCGGCCAGCCGCGCGGCAAGACCACCACGGCCACGGCCGCCCCGTTCTCCAGGGCCCGCAGCTGCTCCAGGCTCTCCGCCCGCTCCAGCCGGCCGCGGCCCCAGCCCTGGAATAGATCCAAGAAAGAGCGGCGATAGGCGTAGATCCCTATATGTTTATAGAACAGCCCCCCCCGCCCGAGCCCCTGTCGGTGATGGGGGATGGGACATCGGGAGAAGTAGAGGGCCCGGCATTTGGTGTCCATGGCAACCTTGACCGTGTTCGGGTCCCCGGCCTGCCTGGGGTCCTTCAGCGGACACACCGGCGTGGCCATATCCGCATGGGGGTCCTGACTCATCCTTTTCACCAGGGCATCTATGGCCCTGGGGTCCACCAAGGGCTCGTCCCCCTGGATGTTGACCACAATCTCGAATTTCGGGCCAAGGTTTTCGATTTTCGATACGGCCTCGGCGATCCGGTCGGTCCCGGTGGCGTGTCTAGTGGAGGTCATCACCGCCTGACCTCCAAAGCTCCGAACGCGGTCGTAGATCCTTCTGTCGTCGGTGGCCACCGCCACCATGTCCAGCAATCTGGCGCGCGATGCCCGACGCCAGACATGCTCGATCATGGGGCGGCCAGCAATGAGAGCCAGGGGCTTGCCCGGAAAACGAGTCGAACCAAAGCGGGCCGGGATGACGCCGATGGTCCGGGCCACAGGCTATCCCTCTATCTCCCCGGTCTCCCTTAGTATGGCCGCCGCCCGTTCCAGCTTGGCCCGATCCACCAGGAAGCTCAGGGCGCTTACCGACTGGCTGATCATCTGCAGATTGATGCCCTCCTTGGCCAGGGACTTGAAAAGCTTCGAGGAGAAGGAGGGGTCTTTGGAGAGTTTCTCGCCGTAGAGCGATATCAGCGACACCCCTCGGTCGGCCTCGGTATTCTTAGCCCCCAGCCTCTGCTTAAGGACCTCCAGCAGCGGGGCCACCCTTTCCATCTCCTGCTCGGGCACAGCAAACGAGATGTCGCCCCGGCCCTTCCCGGTGGCTATGGTCGACAGCAACTCCACGTTGACGCCGTGCTCCCCCAGTACCGAGAATACCTCGGCGGCGATCCCGGGCTGGTCCGGCAACGATTTAAGGGTGACCTTGGCCATGCTGTTATTTATCTTCAGGTCGATGGCTGCCATGGCTCCTTCCTCCGTCAAATGCAATTAAACCTTGGGGCTGGCCGCCAGGATCTCTGGCGAGACGCTGTCACGGTACTGAGCGAAATTTTTGTCGAACATCCCGGCCAGCTCCCTGGCCTTGCGGTCGTAGGCTTCCTTGTCGGACCAGGTGTTCCTGGGGGTCAACACCTCGTCCGGCACCCCGGGACATGAATCGGGAACCAGAAACTTGAACACCGGGTCTGGGATGAACTTCGCCTTTTCCAGCTTGCCCTCCAGGGCCGCGGCCAGCAGGGCCCGGGTGATGGAGATCTTCATCCGCTGGCCCACCCCGGCGCCGCCCCCCGACCATCCGGTGTTGACCAGCCAGCAATTTGTGCCGTGCTTGACCAGCCTCTCGGCCAGCATGTCGGCGTAGCGGGCCGGATGCAGCGGCATGAAGGGCGCTCCGAAGCAGGCCGAAAAGGTGGGCTGGGGCTCGTCGATGCCCGACTCGGTGCCTGCCAGCTTGGCGGTGAATCCCGACAGGAAGTGATACCCGGCCATGGCTGGCGTCAGCTTGGCGATGGGCGGCAGAACACCGAAGGCGTCGCAGGCCAAAAAGAAGACGTTCTGGGGGTGCCCTCCCACCCCAGGTATGATACAGCCGGGGATGTGCTCCACCGGGTAGGTAGCCCGGGTATTCTCGGTGATGGCGTCCGAGTCGTAATCGATGGCCCGGTTGGCCTCGTCCACCACCACGTTCTCCAGCAGGGAGCCGAACCTGATGGCGCTGTGTATCTGGGGCTCGGCCTCGGCCGACAGGCGGATGACCTTGGCGTAACAGCCGCCCTCGAAGTTGAAGATGCCGGAATCCGACCAGCCGTGTTCGTCGTCTCCGATAAGGCGGCGGTTGGGATCGGCCGAGAGCGTGGTCTTGCCCGTTCCGGACAGCCCAAAGAACAGGGCCACATCCCCCCCCTGCCCGACGTTGGCTGAACAGTGCATGGGAAAGACCCCCTGCTGGGGCAGCAGGTAGTTGAGGATGGTGAAGATGCTCTTCTTGATCTCGCCCCCGTACATAGAGCCGATGATCAGAATGACCTTCCGGTCGAAGCTTATGGCCACGTAAACATCCGAACGGCTCCCGTCGCGAGCCGGGTCGGCCTTCATTTCTCCGCAGCCCAGCACGATGAAGCCCGGCTCGAATTCCTCCAACTCCTTGGGGGTCGGCCTCAGGAAAAGGGTATGGGCGAACAGGGCATGCCAGGGGGTGGGGGTGATCACCCGGACGTTAAGCCGATACTTGGGGTCGGCCCCCACCAACCCGTCGTGGACGTATATGTCCCGACCCTGGAGGTAGGCGTGGGCCTTCTCCATCATTCTGGTGAACTGGGCCTCCTGACAGGCCACATTCACCTTGCTCCAGTGTATCTGGCCCTTGGAGGAGGCCTCCTCAACGAAATACTTGTCGTTAGGCGAACGGCCGCTGGGCACGCCGGTGCGCACTACCAGCGCCCCGTTCGAGGCCAGTATGCCCTCGCCCCTGGCTAAGGATTTCTCTATCAGCACCGATGGCGGCAGGTTGCGATGCACGCTCCTTGGGTTCTTGATGCCCATCTTCTCCAGTTGGCTACCCAGGTCCATCAGATCCTCCATTTTATCTTCTTTTAACCGGCATCCATAGTCCAAAATAAGACATTTATTATATCCCTAATATCGCCCACTTGTCAAGTTTTTTCAAGAAAAAGGGTATAGGCTAAATTTCTCTTGACAAGCGAGTTGCGATGGATGATAATTATGGCATCGAGAACAATCAAATATTACCATAAGGAGTGTCGCCATGGCGGATCAATTCACCGAGGTCACCACCAAAGGCTGGGGCAAGCGGATCATGGACTCCTTCATGGGGGTCCTGATAGGCCTGGCCCTGTTCCTCATCTCCTTCGTGGTCCTGTGGAGGACCGAGGGCCGCACCAACTACGCCAAGATCGCGGCCCAAGCGGTTGAGATCTCGCCCTCCAAGGTCGAGGCCGAAGCCGACGGCCGGCTGGTCTCGGTCACCGCCCCGCTGGAGGCGCCCGACCTGGTGGGCGATCCCGGCTTCCTGCTCCCCGGCAGCTACATCAAATTGGAGCGCCGGGTGGAGATGTTCGCCTGGGTGGAGCACAAGGAGAGCAAGACCGAGAAGAAGACCGGCGGCAGCGAGGTGACCACCACCACCTACACCTACAAGAAGGAATGGACCGACGACCCGGAGCCGGCCTCCGAGTTCAAGCACCCCGAGGGCCACCGGAACCCGGCCCTGGAGATCGAGGGCAAGGTTTTCAAGGCCGACAGGGCCAATGTGGGCGTCTATTCGGTCGACCCGGAGGGAATAAGCCTGCCCTCGTCCTCGGAGCTGGAGCTGACCCCCGGCAAGCTGGACCTGCCCAAGCGTAGCGACTACGAGCTTTCCGGCAATTACCTTTTCCGGGGCTACGGGTCCATGTCGGACCCCGAGGTCGGCGACGTCAGAGTTAGCTACCGGGCCCTGCCCTCGGGACGCAAGGTGACCGCCTTCGGCAAGCTGTCCGGCTCGGCCTTGGAGCCCTATCTGCACAAGGGGGAGAAAAGGCTCTACCGGGCCATAACCGGCACCCGGGACGAGGCCATTCAGCAGATGAAGGTGGAGTACAAGGTGATGGGCTGGGCCGGCCGCATCATCGGTTTCCTGATGATGTGGATCGGCCTGCTGATGATGACCGGGCCCCTGTCCACTATCTTGGACGTCCTTCCCTTCCTGGGCAGCGCCAGCCGCTTCGTCATCGGCCTGCTGACCTTCCCCATCGCCCTGGTGCTGTCGCTGATCACTATCATCATCTCGATGATCGCCCACAACGCCATCGCCCTGATCATCGTGCTGGCGCTGATAGTGGGCGGCGGCTTCCTGCTCTACAACAGGAAGCGGGCCGCGCCCGCGGCGCCGCCCGCCAAGTAACTGCCAATAACTATAAAGTTCGGGGCTCGCGAGTTGCGAGCCCCGAACTTACTTTCAGTCATTCTTCGACCTAGCTCAGCATGACTGTGGAAGGACTTTGGTCATGACGAGCTTGTCGACCTATGACTCTTCCCTACAGCTTGCTCGGCCTCAGCACCCAGACCTCCGGCCCCTGGGGCAGCCGGGATACATCTATGTCTACTTCGGATTCACCTATATTTATGACGTTGTTCTTCCTTCTGACGAAGGGCTCCACCGTGGCGATGCCGAAGCCCAGCTTCTCGGTCTTGTAATGCATGGGAATGGCCACCTTGGGGTTGATCGTCGAGATCACCTGGTCGGCCTCGGCCGCATCGATGGTGTAAAAGCCCCCCACCGGGATTAGGAGCACATCGATCGGACCCAGTTCCCTGGCCTGTTTTTCATCCAGCACATGCCCCAGGTCGCCGCAGTGACAAACCCTCACCCCATCGGCATTGAAGACGAACATCAGGCTCCTGCCCCTTTCGCTGCCCCGGCTCTGGTCATGGAAGGCGGGAATCCCGGTTATCTCGACCTCTCCCGCTTTGTGCTCTCCAGCTGTCTGGATAAGCTTGGCGTTTTTATGCTTCTCGCAGATGTGGCAGTGGTCCGGATGGTCATGGCTGATGGTGATGGCGTCGGCCTCCTCATCGATGGCCCGATAGCCCACCGCCCCGCCGTAGGAGCCGGCCTGGTAGGGATCGGTGATGATGCGGGTGCCCTTGGAGGTGGTCATCAGGAAGGCGGCGTGGGCCAGGTATTTCAGCTTCATGGTATATCCCTTCATATGGTATACTTTGCCCTTTGTCGCTGCTGTCGTCCTAAGAAGGCTTCCTTGCCTTGCCTAATGAAGGATGACCCTGGTGGGAATCGGTGCATCCTTCTAAAGGTATTATGGCGCCACCCTTCAGACGGTCAGGCAAGATGCAATCTCAGGGTGACAGCCGTCGTCACCAGCTACGAAAAAGAAACGGCGGGTTATTTGCCCGCCGCTCCGTTCTTCACCTCCGGGTGGACGCTGATCCTCTTGTCGCCCCCACCGAAGGTCTCGAAGTGCACGTAGCCGTCGGCGATGGCGAAAAGGGTGTCGTCCCGTCCCCTCATCACGTTGCGCCCTGGGTGGAACTTGGTGCCCCGCTGCCTTACCAGTACCGCCCCGGCCGTCACCTTCTGGTTGCCGTAGGCCTTGATGCCCAGCCTTTGTGAATTGCTGTCGCGCCCGTTCTTTGACGAGCCGACGCCTTTTTTGTGCGCCATTATTTCTTCTCCTCGGTCTTGGTTTCCTTGCTGGCCGCCTTCGGCTTCCTGGTGGCTGGCTTATCCGCCTGGGGCATGTCCAGCGGTTTGATCCCGGGATGGCTGACTTTGTCGATCATCAGCTCGGTGTACAAGGCCCTGGCCCCCCAGCGGCGCCGGTAGTCCTTCTTGGGCTTGTACTTCATGCCCTCGATCTTGGCCGAGCGCGGGTGGCCCAGGATGGTGGCCTCGACCACCGCCTCCTTGACCACCGGCCTTCCGACCTCGGTCTCCCGGCCATTGCTGACCAGCAGCACCTTCTCCAGCTTGAACTTTTCACCCTGGGCGGCCGATATCCTGGGGATGCGCACCTTCTGCTTCTCGGCTACCTTGAACTGGGCGCCCCCGCATTCCACTATGGCGAACATCGAAATCTCCGTTTATCTTCTGTGGTGCTCCGTCATCCTGAGCCGGACCCTGTGCCCTGCCGGACGAAGGATGAGGTTATTTACTTCCGCTGTCACCCTTCAGACTGCCGGGCGGGACGCCATCTCAGGGTGACAATGGTTACCAGTTACTTTCCCGAGGGGAAGGATGGGGCCGGCTGCCCCTGAGGGGCCTCCTGGGGCGGCGCCTGCGGCTGCCTCTGCTCCTGTTGCATCGATCGCTCGATGGCCGTGGCGCTCTTGGCCTGGCGCCCCGAGATCAGGGCCAGGGTCAGCGAGGTGGCCATGAAGACCACCGCCAGCACCGTGGTGGCCGTGGCCAAAAACGGGGCCGCCCCCCGGCCGCCGAAGAACGATTCGCCGCCGCCGAAGGCGGACCCCAGGCCGCCCTTGCCTGACTGCATGAGGACCACTGCTATAAGCATAAGGCAGACAATGACATGGATGACCAGAAGGAAGGTGAACACGATTGGGCCTCCGACATGTTTCCATTAAGCAAGAGATTAATTATATCAGATTTAGGAAGTTAATGCAAGTGATTTTCGATACTCTGGATGCGTCAAGGCTGGCATGCAAAAAACGGGGCGGCGCCCTAAAGCGCCGCCCCTCCGCTTCTCGTTTGGTTTGCTAAAGCTCCCTCTGGCTCCAGATGCGCATGTTCGTTCCCTGCGCCCGCTGAATAGCCCGAGCGATGGCCTCGGAAGAGTACAGAATGGTCATGTTGCCGTGGATGTTGGTCTGCTGGACCGCGCCGTGGACCACCACCCCGCCCAGTATCCACAGGGTGCCGCTCAGCTGCAGGTCGCCCTCGATGTAGATCAGGCCGCGGAAGTCGACCGTGCCCGCCATCATCACGTCGCCCTCCACCCAGAGCACGCCCTCGTGCGAGGTGTTGCCGGTGAAGTGCTTGTTGCCGATAATATGGGTGAAGCCGGTCACCGGGTTGTTGGTCGTCCAGTTGAGCAGCATGCACTCCGCCTGGCTCATTCCCATCATCTCCCAGATCTCCGGCGTCGGCCTGGTCGAGGCCGAGGTGCTGTCCGGGTTCCCCCAGGCCTTCTTGTTGGCGCCGCTGTTCTCCAAGGTGTCGGTGGTCTCGATGCCGTAGACGCAGCCCACGCTGGTGCAGCTGGTCTTGGCCGAGCTGTTGGCGAAGTTGTTGACCGACAGGCCGTGGGAGTCGCCGCTGGCGATGTGCCAGGCGTCGAAGCAGTCGGGCGGGTCCAGCACCGGCGTGGTGTAGAGATGGTTGTGCCCGCAGACCTTGGCCGAGCCGGTGCCCCACACCCGGCCGTCGGCGCTCAGCCCGGCCTGGGTCAGGACGTTGAGCCGTGGCATGACCACCTCGGTCACCAGGGTCCTGCGGGCGTTGCCCACCCGGGCCGGTGCCAGTATCTCCCACACGGGATAGGCGTCGCCGGGCGTGGGGTAGGCCAGCCCCAGGGTAATCTGCTTGCGTATGTAATCGTAGTAATAGATCTCATCGGTGCTGATGGTGCCGTTGCCGTTGGCGTCGTAGGTCTTGTAGCGTATCCTCAGGACCTGGGTGGTGTCGAATCCGGCGGCGTAAGGGATGGAGTAGCGCAGGGTGTCGGCGTTCTGCAGGCTGCGCTTTAAAGTTATGACGCCGGAGCCGGCTGGCGGATTGGTGAGGAAAATCAGGCACTGCCAGTTGCCGTTAAGGCCGCCGTGGGACAGGTCCTGGATGACGGTGGTGTCGTTGTTGTCCCAGTAGCCGAACCCTATGCGCCGCATGGCCTCGGCCGTACCGGCCTTGGCTATGGCCAGCGCCTGGGCATCCCGCACATGGTTGGCGGTGATCACCTTGTCGTTGACCACGCTGAACATCATCCCGCTCACCAGCACCGTCAGTGTCAGGATCACCATCAGCGCCAGGGCCATGGCAATCCCCTTCTGGTTCTCGATTATCCTTGTCGGCATGGCTATCCCTCCTACGCGAAAACGCTCTGCGCCCTACAGGATGTTGAAGTAGATGACCACCCGGCCCATGGGCTGGCCGGTGGCGACGTCCAGGAACCGCTCCCCGGCCACGATGTCCGTCCTCCCCGGCACCGGCCTGAGCACCGCCGTCCGAACCACCACCACCTCCCCGCTATAGGAGCCGCCCGAGGGGTCGTTGCCGATGATCTGCAGGTAGCCGGGAGGCGAGGTGTAGAACACCAGGGTCTTGCCGTTGTTGTCCCCCAGGCCGGTCTTGGTGCCCACCACCACGTCGGTATAGTTGTCGATATTGATCATGCCGGTGGCCAGCGACAGCGGCTCGTGCCTCGCCCCCTCAAACTCTATATCGAACCTCTGGTTGGGTTCGCCGGAAACGCCGAAGGTCCCGTTGTCGTTGTTGTGGAACAGGGCCAGATATCCGATGTGCTCGTTGGGGTCGCCCCCCGGCGCCCGGCAGCCGATGATGATGTCCATCTTGTTATTGGCCCCCTTGCCGGAGCGATAGACGGCCACCGAGTTTACGTAGCCGTCGGCAATATCCTTCCTCCAGTGGAACCCGAATCCCCGGTTCTGGCCCAGCCGGCGGTAGACCACCAGCTGGCCCGAGTAGTTGGGATGGACGTCGTTGGTGGTAGTGGCCGCCACCAGGTCGGGAAGGCCGTCGCTGCCGGCAATGCCCAGGCTGTCCACCACGTCCTCCAGCACCAGGCAGTTGACCTCGCCCAGCTGCACCGGCACCCCGGCCGTGTTGATGGTGTCCACCCTCGTCATCAGGAAGGTGGAGCCCGAGGACCCGTTCCTCCATATCTCTATGCTTCCCTCGTTGGCCCCGGTCCGCTTGGTGCCCACCGCCAGGTCTATCAACCCGGAGTTGGTGAGGTTGCCGGCCACCATGGAGATGACCGAATAGTTACCGGGGGCCCCGACGCCGAAGGTGGAATAATTATAGACCGTGGACCAGATTTTACCCTTGTCCCTGTACTGCGGGCTGGACCCCAGGTTGGTTCGGCCGATACGGAAGTTGTTGGCTCCGGTGTTGCTCTCCAGTCCAGCGGCGATATCATCGGTGATGACGCCCCCGGATATGGAGAGGTCGAAGTCCCCGTAGGCCAGCGACGGGATGCTGAATCCCAGGTCGAAGCTGAAGTCCGGGCTCAAGGGGAACAGGCTGCCCAGCGGCGTGGCCGCGTTCTGGTACCGGTTGTACCAGACAAGCAGGTTGGAGATCCCCCCCATCTTCACCGTCCCCAGCACAATGTCCTTGTCCGGTACTGTGGTTGTAGTGTAGTGGCTGGTGGCCCCGGGCGGGTTCCTCAGCTCGTGGGGGTCCGGGCAGACCAGCGACAGCACCCTCTGGGTGGTCCCCAGGGCCAGGGTCACGAATCCCTTGGCGTCGCCGAACTTTACCCGGTAAATGGAGTCGGGATATTGTATATAGATGCTGTCGATGCGGGACAGCAGCGGGTAGACGGAGGAGTCGGGGGCATAGGTCGTGCCCAGGCGTATGGCGCAGATGGAGCTCATGGTGTCGGGATCGTACTCGGTCACCGCCACCAGGCTTTCGGCCGGCACCGGCAGCAGCAGCTGTCCGTTGCCGTCGGTGCGCCCCGAGGACAGGTAGATGTTCTGGAATCCTCCCCGGGTGGCCTCGCAGTAGACGTCGGCCATGGGCGGCTCCCCGACGTCGTAAGTGGAGTCCTTGTCGACGTCGTTCCAGACGAACACCGAGACGTAGCTCATCGGCGTCTTGATGTCGCCGAAGTTTAGAGTGGCGGTGCTTCCATCCGTGTCCAGGGTGCAGACAATAGCTCCGGGCGTGGAGGAGAAATAACCCGCCGAGTCTATCTCGCTCACCGTATAGATGCCCCGCGGCAGATCAAAGGCATAGTCTCCCTGATCGTCGGTATAGGCCTCCAGGGAGATTTCTGACGGGGTGGCCAGGGCCGGCCTGCCCTTGACCGTGACCCTGGTGCCGGTTATCCCCCGCTCGCCGGGATCGGGCGTCGTCGAGACGCCGGGGCTGATGGAGTCGTGGTACACCTTGCCGGTCACGCGGCAGATGTTGGCGGCGGCGATGCGGTGGTAGATAAAGTTTATGTTATCCTGGTTTGCCCCGGATACGACGACCAGATAATCTTTGGGGTGGTCCAGCAGGTAGTAGTCGCTGTTGGCCCCCAGGAAGTACTTCTCCGGGTTGACGGTGTAGCGGCCGTTCTCCACCCTGAAGGAATAGGAGCCGGCGACGTCGGTGGTCTGCACCTGGAAGGTGCTCAGGTAGACGTTCCCCCCCTCGATGTTGCCCCCGCCCAGGTCATAGTAGTGGCCGTTGATGGCGTAGGCGGCCACGCTTATGGGCACGTTGGCCAGATTGGTCCGGGTGGCCACCACCGTCTGCGGATAGAGGGCGTTGCGGTCCAGCGGCTGTCTGGTTTCTGAGACGACGGTGATGGTTATCTCCTCTATCTGGGAGAGGACGTTGTTGGGAGGGTTGGCGAAAAGGCGCTCGTTGCCGGTCAACACGCTGTCGCCGTCGGTGTCGCCCCAAAGGAGCAGCCGGCCGCTGGCGGCGTCCCGATACCAGTACTGGAAGAGCGGCACCACCGTATTGTCGGCCGGGTTGGCCGGGCCGCGCACCAGGCCCACCATCTGGTTGAGCACCGGGAAGACGGCGTTGGTGCCGTTGTTCATCCTGCCGTAGCACTGGCGGATCAGGACGTAGTCGTTGGGATTGCGGCTCCGCAGCTCTATGGAGTCGTCCCCGTTGTCCGTCGGGTCTACCAGCCCGTCGTTGTTGGAGTCAAGCGTGTAGCGGTAGGTCTCCGTCCCAGTGTTGTAGCTAGCCGCCAGATTGAAATTGGGGCAGCTGGGGGCGACGGCCGGGTCGTAGGAGCGCGGCTCCAATGGAGCCGGCAGGTCAGGGTAGGGCGTGATGTTGGCGTTGAAGATCAGTTCGTATGGGGTGGCATAAACGATGTGATTGTAGGCCGGGATGCCGGCCTGAACGGGAATGCCGTAGCCCACCGATTTCACGTCCCTCAGCACCACCTCCATGGTGGCTCGGGCGAAGCCCTGGGACTCCATCAGCAGCTCGTTACGGCGTTTGGCGTTCGAGCTATTGATCAGCACCGTCACGATGGCCGCCAGCACCAGCCCTAAAATGGTAATAGCCACCATCAATTCTATCAGAGAGAAGCCCTTCTTGTTCATGGCCCTTTCTCCTACATACATTTTTCCATCGGTCAGCGGTCCAGATAGGTTATCACCGTGACCGTATCCACCGAGGCCCCGGTGCTCCAGGAGACCAACATCGTCACCGTCCTCATGTTGGGAAGCGGGGAGTTGCGGACTACGTTCCATTCCCGGGTGTAGATGTCGACCGTCTCTGGGCCGTGGTTTCCGGCTGCTATCAGGCCGGAATTCGGAGAGGTAGGCTGGATGCGTTCGAACTCCTGCAAGCGCTCCTGGGCCAGGTTGATAGCCCGGGTGTAGATGCGGCCGTTGGTCACCGACTGGGTGGCGGCTGGAAAGACCATGGCCAGCCCCATGATGACGAACCCCAGCATGGTGCAGGAGATAATAAGTTCCAGCAGCGAGAAACCTTTCTGGTCCTTCATGGCGTCACCTTTATTTTCTGCCTTTTATTGTTCTAGTCTACCACTATCCCGGAAAGCATTACCGTCAGTGAGAGCTGCTGGTTCCTGTCGTTCTGCAGCAGGATGTTAGTGGTTAATCCACCGTTAAGTATTCCGGTTCGCAGGAAGGTTAGGGCCTGGTTGGAAGCCACCACAAAGTTAATGCGGGTTGGAAGATTCTTGACCGAAATTGTCCTGTCGGAAGCCGAGTTGTATGCCCCGTCACCGTCGACATCCTCGAACAGTATGTACTGGTTGGTGTTGGCCGCCATGGTGGCCGCGCCATAGCTTCTTGACTCGACCAGGGATTTCTGTCTCATGAGCGACAGGTCGCTTTTAACCTGGCTTCTGCCGTCGACAAGCCTGCGGTATGGCAGGTTCCTGGTCAAAGCCGGAACCGCAATCCCCACCATGATGCCGATGATTATTATCACCGTCATCAGCTCGATGAGCGAAAAACCATCTAGTTTTTTCATACTTATTATCTCCCTATCCTATATTATATGCAAATATCTTGCCAGCCATAAATATAATTTTAACTCTTTGCTATACAATGCCTTGGTATAATTATTCCTCTGTTTTCGTAAAAAATAATATTACCCTTAAGTAACAGCTTATACCTTTGAATAATAAAGCGGGCCCAGGAAAACCTGGGCCCGCTTTATGCGAAAACTAGCGAGCTTTATGGAAACAAATTTCTATCCCCTTATATTGAAAAGTCTTAAGATACCGATTACGGCATACTTGATAAATCCTCTGTCGCTCTCCCCGAAAAACATCAAACCCACCTGCAGAATCACCCCTGAGTATATGGCGGCTATGGCGTTAGGAAGGATCATCGAGGCCTCCAGCCCCCAGTTAGGCAGGTAGTTCATAGGATACGGTCTGATGTGCCTGAAAAGGGCCATAAACAGGGCGCCGATCAGGATGATAAGGCCGGCCTTTGGCAGAAACCACAGGCTTGCCCAGCAGCCCCAGGCCAGCAGCGCGTAATCGGCCGCGGCCATCACCCAGGGGATGCCGGCCAGAAATCTTAAGGCGGCGGCCAGACAGGCGGCTGAGATCAACAAAATAACTAATTGAGCCCAGGGATCGGCCGGGGCCAACAGCCAGAACAGCAGGCAACTCAGGGCGATCGAAATTATCGCCAGGCCGCCACGGTTCGACCCGTAAACATGGCAGGCCGCCGCGGCCGCGATCACGGTCAGATAGAAACCGGCCCTGGCCAGAAGCAGGCCGTAGGAGGGGAAACTGGAGAAGAAGAGGCCAGCCACCGTCAGCAGGATTCCGGTGTAGGCCCCGGCTACGGCCTTCTCGAACATTAACCCCCAACCCAGCCCCAGCTCCCGGCAATGAAGCGCCGGATAGAACTTGACAGCATCCACCAGTCGGTATATCACCAGCCCTATTAGCCAAAGCCAGGGGTTCTGGGAAAAGGTGGCCAAGGCCAGCCACATGCCGGCAAAATCGCCGATGACGATGCGTCGGTCATCCGTCCCCCACCAGCCCTGGGCCTCACGGGCCGCATACCATCCCAGGGCGAACAGCAGGCAGACCAGGAACAGCTGAAGGCCGTGCTTTAAAGACGCCAACAGCCACCAGGCGGCCGCCCCGGCCAGACTGGCGGCCAGGCCCGGGAAAAAGGGCGAGAAGCCGGAAAACAGGCCGGTGGCCAAAGCTCCCAGGGTATTGTCCCTGATCTTATCCCTGTCAAATCGTATCTCGATATGCATCGCTGGGCACCTATCCAACAACTGTCATCAATCAATCCTACGCCGAGATCAATCATCGGAAAAGGGCAATGATATCCTCTCCGTCCTGCCCCCGCCTACCGGGGCCGCCTCCAGCGTTATGGAGCGGTGCCGGGTGAAATACTCCGGCGGCCCCCAGAAGGTCAGCTTCAACGTCTGTCCTGGTTTAAGCTTTGCCGGGATCTCGGGGCGGTATCTGACCCCGTGCGGCATTCCCTTGGGCGCCACCGTCAGCGTTCGGCTTGATCTGGAGGTCAATGAAACCGATCCCTCCAGGTACCCCTCCGGATTTGGATCGACAGCCACCGGCTTCATCCTGGCAGCAAACAGCCCTGGCCGTCCTGACTGGAATCTCACCCGGTACATCCAAAGGCCCCGGCGGCTGCCGTCGTCGGTGTACAGCAGCACATCATGGAACAGCGAATCGGCCATGTTTTTCTTGACCGAGCCGGTGAAGCTCAGCTCCACCGAGTCCCCCGGGGCCAGCCGGCCGCTGCGGACGGAAAGCCGGGGACAGCCGCCGCAGCCAGCATCCCCGCTCAGGCGCAAGGGCACCTTGGCATCGTTGCGGAAATAAGCTAGGTAGTAATAAGAATGGCCGGGGATGACCCGGCCGAAGTCAATGCTGGCTTTGCCGGAGTATCCCTTGGCGTTGTGGTATGGCCCGGACGCCAAAAGCCCGGCCGCCAGGAGCCACGGTATCAAGGGGACGGCTCCACCTTTCTCTCCACCCAGCTGCCGCTGCGGTTGGTCACCCTCACCTTGATCTCGCCCTCAGCGGCGTCCTTAGGGATGGTAAGGGTGCCGCTATTGGGGTCGATCATGGTGCCCGGCGGCCCGGATACCAGGGAGAACTTCAGCGGCTCCGAGCTTGGATCGTTGGCTTGGATGCGGTAGGTGTATACCAGGCTGTCCTGTCCTTCGAACTCGATGCCCCCCACCACTGGAGCCGGCGCCACCACCGTGGCCTCAGTCCGAAACGGCCTGCCACGGCTGGCGCCCAGCACCGGCACCGCCTCCACCGCCAGCTTCTGCCCCTGCCGCAGGGGCGCAACCACCAATGTCGCCCCCGAATCCCGGAGGGCCTTTCCGTCGATGGTCCAGCGGTAGACGAAGGTCATCTGATCGGGCTTGGGAAAGACCGACAGCCGGGGCGAGGCGGTGATGGTGGTCAGGCCGGCCGTCAACGGGCTGGGATCAAAGTTCAGGCTGTCGATCTTGGCCAATTTCGGCCAAAGGACTACAGTCTCGCTGGTCAACCACTCGCTTTGGGCCAAGCCATCCGAGGCCTGGACCCTGGCTGACACCTGGTCCCCCGGGGAGAGCCCCCGGGTCGAAAGCTGCTGGGACTGCCCCGATTGAAGGATCCGGCCGTTCACCGACCATTCCACCTGGTAGAAAACCAGGTCGCCGTCGGGATCCGAGCCCTTTATCTCCAGGGTCAGTTGGGCGTCGACGCTGGGCTGGTCGGGCTGAAGGCGAAGGCTGGAGATGGCCGGGGGCTGGTTGCCGCCCTTGGCATCCTTGCTTCCGGAGCCGCAGCCGCTGAACGAGAGGGTGGCGGCCAGGGCCAGGGCCGAAGCCGTCACTCGAGACATGGCCGGGTTACATGACATCGGCCCGCCGCTCCTCCTCCACCCGTCCCTGGTCGTTGATCCGGTACTGGATCTGGACCCTGATCTCCTTGATGACCGGCTGGTCGCCCTGGTAGCCCATGGTTAGAATGGCTTGGAAGGGCGGCGTCAGCGCCCCCAGATCCACCGGGTTGCCGTCGATGTCATAGACCTTGAGGGTGGCCCGGTTGATGGGGTGCTCCTCCTCGCAGATATTGATGGAATTCTGGCCCACCGCCATGACATAGGCCTCGGTGGTGTAGGTCTCGGGGTTGTCCTCGGGACCCCGCATCAGGGCCACCGCCCCGACGATGGCCACCAGCATGACGATGGCGGCGATGATGATGATCTTCATTGCGCTATCTCCTCGTGATACGTCTTACGGCTGCTTCCAGAACAGGTTGCCGCTGCGGGCGCTGTAGGGCAGGACCGTGCCCACGCTGACCACGGCCCCGGTGGGCGTCTGGATGAAGGTGCGTTCGCCGGTGGCGCTGATGTGTATCGACGGAGCCGAGGGCTGGCCGGCGCCCAGGTTGATCTTCACCGGATTGTCGTTGGCGCCCACCCCCGAGGTCCCCGGGTCGCCCCGGGCCAGGATGGGATCGTAGTAGGCGGTGCCGGTCAGATAATACAGAGCATAGAGGTAGCCAGTGCCGCCCACGGCACAGGGGTCATCCGAAGGTATGAAGGTGCTGGCCAACAACGCTCCGCCTATGATCACCGGCTTGTTGAGCGACTTCTCGGCCAGGTCGCCTAAAGCAGGCAGGACTCGATACCAGCCCTTGTAGGCTGCCATGTCGTTCATGAAAGAACGCCAGTTGATCCAGGGCCCCGAGGTCCCGTTGTAGGAGACGCTGTCGATGCCATTGACCGCGATATTGCTGACGTCGCGCAGCTGGGCCAGGGTTCGAGTGGTATCCAGTTTGTTGTCCTTGATGCCAACGATGTACTGATTGGTGGGATCTGTCTTGTCGGCGCTGGCGTAGAATCGTCCAGTCCCGAAGTAAACCCAGAAGTTGTTGAACTCGTCCTTGGCGGCCACTGGACCGGCGGTGATGGGCCGGCCCATGTCGATCAGGGTGTTCAGCGTCCAGGTGTTGGGATCGGCCTGCTCGGTCCCGGGGTAGAAGTTCGAGCAGGTGACCAGGCGGTACATCTTGCCGGCCGCCGCCCCCCAGCTGCCGTAGGTGCCGAAGTAGAAGACATCGGCCTGCCCGTTAAGGTTGATGTCCACCGAGATGCAATCGCCCACGGCGCATCTGTCCTCGTCCGTCTGGATGGAGCGCACCAGCTGGCCGGTGCGCAGGTTCATGATGTAGACCTTGGGGTAGCGACTGCTGGTGCCGTCGAAGGTGGTGGGGCCGCCGCCGGCCACCGCGTACCACTCGCCTCCCACCCGGCCCACGCAGGGGTAGGAGACGGTGAAGCCCATGTCGGGGACGTTGATCTCCCACAGCGGCGCCGGGTTGTCCGGATCGGTGACGTCGATGCAGACGTAGGAGGAACGGTAGGTGCTGCCCCCGGCGGTGATGGGGTAGCCCCCCAGTCTCATCCCGGCGATGATGATGGTGCCCCAGCCGTTCCGATGCAGGGCGTCCGGGGTGAATATCTGGACGTCGGTGATCTTGATCTTCAGGTCCTGAAAGTAGACGTGGCAGTAGTTGGTCTTGGGCAGCCAGCGCAGGTGGGGCAGCAGGTTCTTGGGCACGTAGGCCCACATCTCCTTGCCCAGCGTCTGGCCGATGGGGTCGACGTACCCCTTGTTGTTCGAGGTCGGGTCCAGGTTGGCCACGTAGCGCCCGGCGTTGAAGGCGTGGATCATGCCGTCGTTGGCCCCCACCACCACCAGGTTGCGGCGGTAGCGGTGCGCCTGGTAGAAATCGGCGTAGCTGGCGTCGCCGTAAATTTGGTCATAGCGCTCGGTGGGCTTGCCGATGTACCCCGGCGAGCTGTTGATGATGTCTCCTAGCTTCCAGACCTTGCCGTCCAGGGTCCGCGGCCTGAGATTGGCATAGTCCACCCCGCGCACATACTGAATGATGGTCTCGGCCTGGGCGGTGCTGGCGGCGCCCAGGTAGTTCCGAAGGGTGGCTGCGTTGCTCGTGGTCAGGTCCTTGATCTCGCCCGAGCTCACCAAGCCGTTGCCGTCGGCGTCGGCAAAGGTTTTGATGTTGCGGCTGGCGGCCGAGCTGTTGTATAGCCACTTGCCGCCGTTCCAGACGTCGGCCAACTCGCCCAATCCCTTCTCGTCGACTAATACGAAGTGAGCCTGGTTGCCCTTTCCGTTTGGATCGCGATAACGCCTGGCTTTGGTCTCGTTGGTGGCCGGGTCGAAGTGCATCTGGACCACGTAGTCGCCGTGGATGCCGCCGCCGTCGTCCTGCATCTGCATGACGCCGTCGCTGTGGGTGTCCTCGCGCAGGTTTCCCGCCCGGTCGATCCACAGGGCCCGCAGGTAGCCGCTCCACAGCAGCTCGTCGCTGCCCTGGTAGAGGGCCGGCTGGAAGTAGGCCTGGTGCACCGTGCCCTCGCCGTCCGAGGAGCCGCAGACGATGGAGACGGCCGTGCCCGAGGCCGCCCTGGCCACGATGGCCAGTATGGCCCGCATGATGGCGTCCTCCAGCTCCCAGCCGTCCTCGGCCTCGAAGTAGCCGTCGGGCACGTTGTCGTCGTCGATGTCCCATTCGGACTTCAGGTCGGGCCTCTTATTGCCGTTGCGGTCGATGAAGGCCCCGCACTTGGCGGCCGATTTCAGCAGCTCCGATCCCCTGCCGAAGCAGAAAACGGTATAGAGCGAAACCGTTTGGTCCCCGGCCAGGTCTGGCCGCAGGTCGTTGGTGTAGCCGTAGAGGGCTACGTCGTCCAGCCAGGCCCGGCCATTGCTGCCGCCAGTGGTGATGGGCGGTTGGTTCTCGCCGTTCCAGTAGTTCTGCAGTCCGCTGCAACTCGGCAACGTGCCGTCGTCATTAGGGATTATCCGGTCCTGGGTTGGCTCGCCGTCGGTCAGCAGCAGGACGAACGACTTGGCGCACCATATCATCTGCTTCAGGTTCTTGTCGTAGTAGGGATCCTTGACCCCGCCCAGCTGTTTGGTGTAGTTGGTGTTGGAGTAGTAGGGCGTCGCCTGGGCGAAGTAGTGCAGTATCTCGAAGTGGTTCTCGGCCAGGGGCGTCCAGGTGGTGGGGTCTGTGTTCTGAATGGCATTGACCATGTCGGTCAGTGTGGGCTCGTTGATGTAGGAGCTGATGTGCCCTCCGTTGTTGGCCTTGCTACCCCCGCCCTCCAGGGTCTTGTCGCCCTGCCCGTTGTTGTAGAGCCAGAGCCCGAAACGCGGGGCGTTGTCGTCCCAGTTGCCGTCCATGTCCTTGTCGGCGATCTGGTGTATAATCCCCCGGAACGGCAGGGGGGCGGTGATGTTGACCTTGGAGCTTGACAGGGTGGCGTTGATGGGCGGGTTAAGCCCGTAGCTGGTTATCTGCAAGTAGGTCACTCCGCCCGAGACGGTGACTATGAAGGTGTTGTAGTTACTTCCGTCGCGGTAGTACCTCTTCTGCCAGCCTCCCCGGTTCTGGGCGACGAGCTTGTCGGCGCTGAATTTGCCGCCTATCAGCACCTTGCGCATGATGTCGGTCCGGCTCATCACCGCCCAGTTCAAAAGCCAGCCCGGCCAGGTGCCCCCGGCCGCCGAGGTGAAAACCCCGCCCGAGTAGTTGTAGCTGCTGTCATTGTTGAAGTAGCCGTAGTAGCGAGGCGGCGTGCCGCTCTTCAGCCACAGGGTGTCCCGGCCGCTGTAGATCTTGCTCCAGTAGGCGGCGTCGCCCATGGAGCCGGAGTTGTCCAGGGCGATCAATAGATTCGGCTTGACCGACTCGGACACGAACGAGGGCGCATGGCAGGGCATGGTCTGGGCCAGGGCCCCGCAGACCACGGCCGGCATGATGAAGACGATCAGGAGGTATCTCATGGCTTTATCCTCGAGCTTGAGGTTGCTGGATCGATGTTTCGTTCTCATGTCGGCTACTCCCCTCCCACCAACTTCCGCCGCATGGTCATCAGCCGGCCGGCCTCCGAGGCCGGGGGCGCGCTGGCCGTGGTCTGCACCAGGAAGAAGCTGGCCACTCCCCTGGAGCCGGCCCCGGCGCCGATGCCCTCATAGGCCGAGGCCATCTCCAGCGAGCCGCTGGGCAGGGCGCAGGTCCCCTGGGGGGTGATGGTAATCTGGGTGGTGTACCGCCCGATATTCACGTTCTGGTTGGCGACCGGCGCCCGGCCCTCGTTGACCGCGTTGTTTATCTCCAGCACCGCCAGCTCGATGCCGGCGTCGGCGGCGTCGGTGGCCGACGAATAGCGGGCCTGTCCCGAGCTCATCTTTCCCAGCTTGGAGACCATGAAGGCGGTGGAGGCGGCTAGGACAATGAAGAGGATGACGGCACCCACCACCATCATCAAGGCGAAGCCGCCCTGGTCGGTTCTTATGCTTTTTAACATGATCCCTGCTCTCCTGATGTTTCCGTTCAGCCGCCGATGTTGCGCGGCCGCACCAGCATGGTATGGATGTTGCGGTAGCGCCTTTGCATCATGGGATCCAGCGGATAGCTGGAATCCCAGATGTCCACCGTGTTGCGGAAGTCCACCTGTTTGCTTTCGATAGCCGGCGGCGAGGTGACGATGGTTATCCCGATCAGCAGCGGGGTGAAGTTCCAGCGCACCGGGTCCACCTGGGCCCCGAAGACGTCCTGGAACTCGGCGGTGGTGTCTATCACTCCATCCTCATCCTGGTCGAAGAAGTACCGCACCTGGAACTGCTCGACGTTGTCCAAAAGAGGCAGGCCGTTGCGCAGCAGCTGGCGGGTGGCCGGATTATAGGTGTAGACGGCCGTCCCGGCCACGGCCACGCTCCCGAAGGCCCCGGTCTGGTATATCACCGATCCCGGCAGCATGCCGACGTCGTCCGCCAGCGTGAGCAGGCTCTGCGAATCGGCCACGGGGACGTCATCGTCGTCAACCGTGATCACCGTGGTGGTGGCGATGCGTTGCTTGAGGGAGGAGATGGCGAAGATGGTGTCGTTGACCTTGATGTTTCGCACCGTATCGGGGCCGGTCCACCGCCGCACCAGGATCTGATTGGCCGCCACTCCGGTGCTGTCCAACACGATCGACCAACGGTTGTGCTCGGCTCCGGCGATGGCCCCGGCCAGGGTGATGTTGTCCCCTAGGCCGGCCGGGGCGGTGGACTGGATGACCAGATCCTCCTTGGCCGGCTGGGCGAAGCCGGTGTGAGCCATGTCCCAGCGCATCATGGTCAGGGCCAGGTTGACGTCGCTTTGGACGGTGGACTGGCTGGTCTGGGACATCGAGGTGCGGATCTGGGCCACCATCACCGCGGCGATGGCCCCGCTTAAAAGGCCCAGCACGGTGATGGCCACCAGCATCTCTACCATGGTCATGCCCCTCTGGGAGGCCTCTTTCCGGAAAATCATGATCTGCGACGCTCCAATAATTACTACCTCGGGTTTAATCCCCTATCAGGGTGATGTCGGTGCTCATGGTTCGTCTGAGGCCCCGGCGGTCCTGCCAGTTGACGAAGATCCTCACGTCCTGCTGGAAGGCGCTCACCATGCTGATGTTCCAGTTGTAGACGAGCTGGCGGGTCGAGTCGGTGACCGTGTGATCCGGGTTGAGGTTATCGGCCAGGTCGTTGGTGTCGCCATCGTCCTGGCGGAAGGCGTGGCTCATGGGCAGGGTCTTGAGGGTCTCGCTGAAGTTGGTCAGGGAATTGCGCACCTCAACGGTTCGCTTGGCCTCGCGGTTGTGCCCTATGGCCAACACCATCAGGGGCACTATCCCCACCAGCACCAGGGCGAAGATGGTCATGGCCACTACCAGCTCGATGAGCGACATGCCTTCCCGGCCGGATTTGATTCTATTGAATATTGCTGACATGTGGCTGGTCCTTCGATAAAGTATTTGGATCAGTACCAGGCGCCGTTATCCCAGCGCCAGGTGCGCACCCGTCCGTTCAGGTTGACGCTGACCGCGGTCTGGACCTTCCCGTCCCGGCTGTGGAAGTATATGGCGCCCGGGGTGCACCCGCCCTGGGGCGAGAACACGGCCTGATTGCCGGGAAAGTCTATGCCCCCGGCCGGCGCCCCGGCCGGAAGTCCGTCCGGAGGCCGGGCTGTTGGAGGATTAACCGGCCTCAAACCTAGATTGCAGTTGTCGTAGCCCTCCCTGTGAACGGTATCGGGCGCAGCCTGGACGTAAACCGTGGCCGATGCAAGCTGGGTGCCTGGATTATCGAAGAAGAGAATGACTTGGTGCCCCCTGGAGACCGCCCTCTCCCTGGCTTCTCGCATGTTCTGGGCCAGCCGGTTGGTGGTCGCCCTGACGCGGGCGTCGCTTATCATCCTGCTGGAGATTGGGATGGCTACGGCGAATAGAATGCCGATGATGATCACCACCACCAACAGCTCCAGAAGGGAAAATCCTTTTTCCTTCATTGTAATATTGTATCGACTATATGCATATTATTACAATAAAAATACACTGCATTTTTTATGCCGTTAGCAGTGTTATTATTAACCGTTGCAACAAAAGGGCTTATGTATGTGAGGATGCCGGTTTGTTTCAGTATATTATTTCCCTGAGATGCGTTTTGTGACCTATTGGTAATATAAGATAATATGATTATCCCATCGGTTCAGGAAGATTCTATACTATACCCTGGCCGGAAAGTGACGGCCTTCCATCGCTGGCAAAGGGGGGTCCGCCCCGCCACGGCGGGGCGGTGCAACTGGGCAGTCAGAAAGGGCGTAGTGTTGTTCCTGAGCTAAGGGGATAATCAATTAAGAAAATTCTATTCGCTGGGTTTTTCCAAGCCATAATCCTTTATCTTCTTTAGGATTACCCTGTAACTGATGTGGAGCCTTCTGGCAGCCTCGCTTTTATTGCCCTTGGCATCCTTGAGGGCCGCTGCGATGGCCTGGCGTTCGGCCTCGCTGGTTGCCCTTTTTGAGACATCCCAAAGGTTCTCGGCCTTATATGCCTGGTTTTCATCGGTAACCGGCCTGCTCTCTGGCAAAAAGATGTCCTCGATCCTTATCTTGGTTCCCGACGACACCACCAAAGCCCTTTCCAGAACGTTCTCCAGCTCCCTGACGTTGCCTGGCCAGTGATAGTTCTGCAGCATGGCTAAAGCGTCTGGATCAAGGCTCCTGGCCCTCAATCCGGATCTGGCGGCTATCCTGGCTATCAGATGATCGGCCAACAGCCCGATGTCGGAGATCCTCTCCCTGAGGGGCGGTATGGCTATGGGGAAGATATTCAGCCGGAAGTAGAGGTCCTGGCGGAACCGGCCCTCCCTGACCATGGCCTCTAAGTCGCGGTTGGTGGCGGCCACCACCCTGATATCTATCGAACGGGGCTTGACGCCGCCCACCGGCACCACCTCGCGTTCCTGCAACACCCTCAGCAACCTCACCTGCAGCGAGATGGGCAGCTCGCCCACCTCGTCCAGCAGGAAAGTTCCCCCGTTGGCGGCCGTCATCAGGCCCGGCTTGTCCCGGTAGGCCCCGGTGAAGGCCCCCTTGACGTAGCCGAACAGCTCGGACTCGATAAGGTTTTCGGGCAAGGCACCGCAGTTGATGGAGACGAAGGGCCCGTCGCGCCGGGCGCTCAGGCGGTGCAGATATCTGGCCGCCAGCTCCTTGCCGGTACCGCTCTCTCCGCTTATAAGGACGGTGGAGTCCGTGGCCGCCACCTTGCGGATAAGCTCCACCACCTGCCCCAGCCCGGGTTGCAGCAGCAGCCCCTCGTCCTCGGCCGTCTCGATCTGACCGGAATCGAACTGAAGGTGCTTGCCCAGATCCTCTATCGCCTGCCTGGCTCGGTTCAACGGCTCCAGGGCCGGGGATCCCGTATCCTCCAGCATCTCCCTCATCCGCTCCATCTCCGGCCCTATCTTCTTGAGCAGTCCTTCGGCCGAGGCCCTCAAAAGGCGGGTGTTTTCCAACAGGGCGAATTGGTCATCCATCCGCCGCTGAGCAGTGGCGTCGTTGATGAGCAACATGGTCCAGGATTGGGTGTCGTCACCCTGTTCCATCCGGCTGCGGATCACCTGCAACAACTTGCGGCCTTGGGCGATCTCCACTGTCCACTGCTCCGGCAGGCTCCCGCCGTGTGCCTCGGCCGGCTTCAGCAGCTCTCCCAAAGCCTCGGCGTCCTTGGCCCCGGACATGGCCAGGGCGGCCCGGTTGGCCGAAAGCACCCGCCCTTCGCCGTCGACAAAGGCCACCCCCTTGTCCAGGGATTCCAGCAGGTGCTTGTTGATCCTCTCGCTCCGTTCCGCCCGCATGCGGGAGAGGTCGTAGAGGTCCTTCAGGGAGCGGCCTTGGTTTTTCAGGTCCTGCAGGACGCGCTGGTAGATGTCCAGCACGAAATCGACGTCGCTCCCGTAGCTCTTGCGCTCGCCTTCATCCAGAGCCGCCTTGGTTTGGCTGGCCATCTGGCGGAAGGGGGCCAATACCAGCCTCAGGTACCAGACGAAGAGCAGCATGGCCCCCAGCGAACCTAAGATCACGAAGACCGTCTGCAGGAAGATGGCCCGGTCGATGGCCACGATGGCCGTGGCATCCTGTTCGATCACCACCAAGGCCGCCCCGCGCTTGACCGGCAGGTAAAAGCTCTGGATGGCGCGCCCGTCTCTCCGGTAGATCTCCGAGGGGACGCCGCCCCTTTCCTCCATCTCCCGGATGCGCTTGGGGTTCAGGCCCCCGGGTATCTCCGCCGGCCGGCCGGAAAGTTCAGGCCGGCTGTGGGCCAGCCATATCCCGTCCGGCCCCACTATCCCGATGCTTAAAAGATCCCATCTATCGCAGAGTTCTGCCCATTGTCCCTGTTCGGTAGCGGCCCTGTCCTGCCAATGGCGGTTTACCAGCTCGGCCACCAATGCCAGGCGGCCGGAACGATCCGACTGGATACGACGGCTCAACCTGGTGCTCAGCCAGAACAGGGTGACGTTGGCCCCCAGCAGCACCAGCATCAGCACAAATCCGGCCAGCCGGATCTCGCGTTCGTATGTCCGGCCCATGCGTTTCATAACATGATTAGGTTATCACAATGTAATTATGACTGTCAATAGCATTTCCGGCGCCCATGGCTAAAGAAAGGCAAGCTGAGGATGCCTCCTGTCCGCCACCGCGGAGCGCAGGCGGAACCGTAACAATAAATGCAAATACAAAAGAGCGCCCTTGACAACATGTCGAAGGGCGCTTGGCGGAGGGAACTTATTTCGTCATTTGGGAGCCATTGGGGCCTGCGGCTGATTAGGCGGATTGGGTAGACCCTGACCCCTGCCATGCTCCATCATCATTCGTCTATGGCGCATAGACTTTTTCAGGCCCCTCAGCTTCTTCTCCTGATCGGGCGTGAGCACCTTGCGCACCGCCAGCATGTGGTCAATCCTCAGGTCCTGCAGCTTCTCGCGGAGCTGGCTTATGGCCTTGGCCTTTTTGCGGACATCGGCCTCGGAGGGATCGCCCTCCATCAGGTCCCGGAACTCGAGCTCGGCTATCTCGAGATCGGCCTTCAGCTTGATGATATTCTTGCGGTGGCTTAGGGAAAGCTGGTCTATCTGCTCGGCCTGTTTCTCGCTGATGTCCAGCTCCTTGACCACCATCGGGTTCTCCCACCACTGACCCTGGCCCATGTCTTTTTGTCCGTGGCAGTCCATCCCTCCCCGCATCTCATGCCTGCCGGCCATGGGGCCCTGGCCTTCGTGCTCCCGGCACTGGGCTACGGCCATAGAGGAAACGGCAGCCGCCAATAGGACAACCAAGATGACCCTTTTCATGTTTTCTCCTTCGTTTTCGGTTTATATGTTCTTGCCATATTTGACGTCGCTGGTATCGATAAGGTTTAAGACCGGTTTATTCCTACCACTGCCTCACCCGGTGGCGATCTATCCTCTTTTTGCGGATCTCCTTGGCCATATCGCGGATCTCCCGATCGAAACGCTCGTTGAACACCCGCCACCTGGCCCGCTGTTCCACCGAAAGCAGGGTATCCAAAGCCCTCATCATCTGCCTGGCCTTCTGCATCTGTTCCTGCTCCAGCTTCTCCAGCTCGTCTAGCTTCGGCTTTATCTCCTTTTGGCGCTCCGGCTTGTCCAGCATCTCGGCCAGCTGGCCAACCAACCTGGCCCGCTCCTGTCGCAGGCTCCGCTGGTGCTCTTCTATCCGCTGGAGCCTGGGAAGAAACATGGCCACCTGCTCATCGGTGAGCCTTAAGGCCTCGGCCATCCGGGTCACCCGGATGGCCTCCAGCATGCGGCGCTCCTTCTCCATCTCCGGGCTCATGGGGCAGGGTATCCCTGGAGGCTCTGGCGGAGCCTGGGGCGGAGCGGCTTGTGAGTAAATGCCGACACTCTCGTCCGACGGTCCCGGGAGTGACGAGATCTGGGCCCAGGCAGCGGAAGCGGTGGCGGCCGCCAGGATTGCGAACCATAGTGCTTTTCCCATTCTTCCTTCCTCCTCACTGGCCCAAGGCCAGTAGTAACGCGTCCTCTTCATCCGACGGATACCGGTCGAGGGTCGAGGCGGCCGACTCCAGCCCGGCGGCATCAAGGTAGCGGTGCAGGTCGGAAACCCCCGCATCCTGGGCCTCGGCCAGCACCCGGTCCAGGTTCTCCCAGTCCCGGCCCTCGGCATCCCATTCGACTGCGGCCTTTGCCAAATGCCTGGAGCGGGCGGCATCCCTTCCGGCGATGAAGAAGCCGGCCACGGCTATAACGGCCATCAAGGCAGCCGCCCCGGCCGGCACCGGAAGCCTGAACCACCATGGCCGCGGCTTCTCCCTGACCTGCACCATCACCTTGGCCGGCAGGTTGACGAAAAAACTCTCGGCCGGCATCTGGACCTCCCAGGCGTCGGCCAGGCGTTCGATCTTCCTGATGTCGGAATCTGTGATCTTCATTGTTTTCCTGTCATCTTGAGATGGCCTGCCCGCCCGGCAGATTGAAAGATGACACCTTGCGCCTAAAAAGATTCCTCGCTCTTCAAACTGCGGGGCAGGGTGCCTGGCTCAGGGTGAAACATTGGGCATATCAAAGGAAGCTTTCCAGTTTCTTCTTGAGCTTGGCCACCGCCTGGAAGTAATTGGCTTTGACGCTGCCCACCGACCGGTCGGTGATTTCGGCGATCTCCTCATGCTTTAAGCCTTCGTAATGGTGCATGACGAACACCGCCCTCTGCTTGGTGGGTAAGCCTTCGACCGCCTCCCTGACCGCTATTTTTAGCTCGTTATCCTCGCCAGGCGCCGGCACCTCCAGGGCCTCGTCTATCTGCACGGTGGCCTTATCCTTTTTCCTCCAGGAGGACCCGGTGTTGATGGCGATGCGATACAGCCAGGTCCTGATATCGCTGTCGCCCCGGAAACCGGTCAAAGAACGATAGGCCCGGACAAAGACCTCCTGGGTTAGGTCCATGGCATCCTCGACATTGCCGGTCAGCCGGTAGGCCAGGCGGTAGATCGCCTGTTGGTGCGCCCTGACCACCTCGGTGAAGGCATTGGAGTCCTTGGACTTAAGTCTCTCGAGCTGATCCAAAGGCCGGTCGGCCATGCCAATTGTTGTCAGTGGATTAGACGGGTTTAACTATGCTTTGGTTTAAAGTAAAACGCCCCGCCCCGTCGTCCGGGGTCGGGGCGTTTTCAC
>CAZFJC010000006.1:0-115906 GCA_964518765.1 uncultured bacterium | reverse complement strand
CCTTGCCGTACATCTTCTCCATGGTCTCGCCGTGGTAGTACTGGTGGATGTGGTCCTTGCTGATGCGCTTCAGCTCCTTGGCCGGGAGAATGGACATCAGCTTCCAGCCCAGCTCCAGGGTCTCCATGATCCCCCGGTCGGTGCTCCCCTGGTTGATCATCTGCTTCTCGAAGCTCTCGGCGAAGTGCAGGTACTTGCGGTCGATCTCGGTCAGGGCCTCCTCGCCGATGATGGCCACCAGCTTGCGCAGGTCCCTCCCGGTGGCATAGGCGGCGTAGAGCTGGTTGGCCCACTCCCGGTGGTCCTTGCGGGTTCGTTTCTCCCCGATGCCGTTGTTCATCAGGCGCGACAGCGAGGGCAGGGGATCGATGGGCGGGTAGCAGCCGATGCGGTGCAGCTGTCGGCTCAGCACCAGCTGGCCCTCGGTGATGTAGCCGGTGAGGTCGGGGATGGGGTGGGTGATGTCGTCGTCGGGCATGGTCAGGATCGGGATTTGGGTGATGGATCCCTGCCGCCCGTGGATGCGGCCGGCCCGCTCGTAGATCTGGGCCAGGTCGGTGTACATGTAGCCGGGATAGCCGCGGCGGCCGGGTATCTCCTCGCGGGCGGTCCCCACCTCGCGCAGGGCCTCGCAGTAGTTGGTCATGTCGGTCAGGATGACCAGGATGTGCATCCCGTGGTCGTAGGCCAGATGCTCGGCGCAGGTCAGGGCGCAGCGCGGGGTCAGGATGCGCTCGATGGTAGGGTCGTCGGCCTTGTTCATAAAGACCACCGTCTTGGCCAGGGCGCCGGATTTCTCGAACTCGGAGATGAAGTAGGCCGCCTCCCGGCTGGTGATGCCCATGGCGGCGAAGACCACGGCGAACTCCTCCTTCTCCCCCAGCACCCGGGCCTGCTTGACGATTTGGGCGGCGATCTCGTTGGCCGGCAGACCGGCCCCGGAGAAGATGGGCAGCTTCTGGCCGCGCACCAGGGTGGCGAAGCCGTCGATGGTGGAGATGCCGGTCTGAATGAACTCCTCGGGCTTGGCCCGTGAGGTTGGGTTCATGGGCTCGCCGATGATGGCCAGCCTTTTTTCGGGAACGATGTCCGGCAGTCCGTCGATGGGCTTTCCCAGCCCGTTGAAGCGCCGGCCGATCATATCCCGGCTGACAGGGATGCGGGCCACGTCCTCCTTAAGGCTGACCGAGCTTTTAGCCAGGTCCAGGCCTCGGGTCTCCTCGAATACCTGGATGACGGCGTACTGTTCTGATACCTCAATGGTCTGCCCGCCCTTCTTGGAGCCGTCGGCCAGCTCGATCTCGACGATGGCCCCATAGGACAGCCCCTTGGCGTTCTGCACGAACAGCAGGGGCCCGGAGACGTAGGAGATGGACTGGTACTTCTTGGTGGTCAAGTCCATGGGTGTACCTATCTGGGATGATTATGTTATATCTATCTGAGCTTGGGCCGCCCTATTCCTCTTCTTCCTTCGAAGAACCGAGGGCCTCCAGTATCCGGTCCAGCTTGCCGTCGATCTTCTCCAGCAGGCGGACCAGGTCGGACTGGTCCGGTCCGGAAGGGATCGGCCGGCCTTCGCGCCGCGGGTACAGTCTGCGCGGGACGCGTTCCTCCCGGCGGAACTCCTCGCGCCCTCCGCCGCCCGAGTCCTGCTTGCGGAAGCAGTCCCGGCAGTAGATGGGACGGCTGCCATCCGGTCGGAAGGGCACCTGGCACTGGGCGCCGCACACCGAGCAGAAAGCGGAATAGAGCTTCCGGCCCTCCCCGCGTTTCCCTTTTCCGTCAGGGCCGGGCCGGCGGAGGTCGTCGCCCGAAAATTTCCTGGGCCCGCGGCTGGACCTGGTGAAATTCTTTTTACCGGAACCTCCGCCCCGGCTGTATTTCTTCATCTTAATCCGATCTTTTTCTTCTATACGGTTCACCGGACCCATTATTGGGCCTTCGGTTCGTTCAGGCCCGTCCGGCTCTCTTCGGAGACATCGGTGCTTGCCTTGGCCGGCTCCTGGGCTTCGCCCTCCTGCTCTCCCCCTGCGGGCCGCGGCCCTTCGTCGGGCGCAGTCCCGGCCTTGGCCTGCTTGCGCAGCCGTTTTTCCTCCTGCTTCTTCTGCCTGGCGATCTCCTTCAGGCGCTTGGCATACGAATAGTTCGACCTTGCCAATTCAGCCTCCTGCTAGCGTTTCTTAAGACCTAGGCTCTGCCCTCTGACTTCTGCTTTCTGCCTTGGTTCACCCGTCCTCGTTCATCTTCTTGATGAGCTCGTCCAGCACCCGCTCGGCGTCCTCCAGCGGCACCTGGCAGGTCCCCACCTTGGCGTGGCCGCCGCCCCCGTACTTCAGCATCAGCGAGCCGACGTTGGTCTTAGAGGTGCGGTTGAGGATGCTGTGTCCCACGGCGAAGACGATGTTCTGCTTCTTCAGGCCCCACATCACCCGGATGGAGATGTTTACCTTGGGGAACATCCCGTACTCCACGAAACGGTTGCCCGGGGCCACGTTCTCCACTGGGCGCAGGTCGGTCACCAGTACGTTGCCCCTGACGGTCGAGTACTTCTTGATCATCTCCTTATAGAGCCACTCCGACTCCTGGTAGCGCTTGACCCGCTCCTTGACGTCCGGCAGCTCCAGTATCTTCTCGATGGGCAGCTGACGGCAGTGGTCCATCAAATCCTGCATCAGCTGCAGGTTGGAGATGCGGTAGTCGGAGAACCGCCCCAGGCCGGTGCGGGGGTCCATAATGAAGGCCAGCAGCAGCCAGCGCTCCGGCTTGGCCACCTCCTCCAACGACAGGGTTCCGGAGTCGGACTTGTCCACCGACTCCATCATCTCCTCGTATCCGGGAAAGGTCTCCTTGCCTCCGTAGTAGTGGTAGATGACCCGGGCGCAGCTCTTGGCCTGCATGGAGACGCCCTTGAAGTCGTGGGGAAACGCCTGGCGCTCCTCCTCGGACATGTGGTGGTCGAACCACATGCCGCAGCCGTTGGCGTAGGGGACGTTGGCCAGGACGTCGTTGGCCGTCACCTCCACCCTGCCGTCCTGGACGTCCTTGGGGTGGACGTACATAAAGGAGTCGATAACGCCCACCTGCTTCAGCAGCACCCCGCAGATCAGTCCGTCGAAATCGGCCCTGGTCACTAGTCTCATGGCTCCCCCTGTTTCTTTGCTGGTTCTGCACTCATTCTTCTCGGTTCAGAGCCTCCACCAGCTCGGCCAGCACCTGGTCGGCCCGATCGGCGTCCACCTGGCAGGTCCCCACCTGGGGGTGGCCCCCGCCACCGTACTTCAGCATCAGGGAGCCGACATTGACGGTGGCGTAGCGGTTGAGGATGCTGTGCCCCACAGCGAAAACTACATTCTGCCGCTGGAATCCCCACATGGCCCTCACCGAGACGGTGGCCTCGGGAAACATGACGTACTCCAGGAAGCGGTTGCCGGCGGCGATCCGCTCCTCGGGCCTGAGGTCGATGACCAGCACCTTGCCTTTAAGCACCGCCCGCCGCCGGATCATCTCCCGATAGAGGGAGTTCTGTTCGCGGTAGCGCTCCACCCTCTGGGCCACGTCGGGCAGGGCCAGGATGGCCTCGATGGATATCTCTCCCAGGTGCTTCAGCAGCAGCTCCATCAGAGGGATGGTGCCGATGCTGAAGTCGTCGAAGCGGCCCAGGCCGGTGCGGGGGTCGACCACGAAGGACAGCAGCAGCCAGGGCCCCGGGCTCTCGATCTCCTCGATGGTCAAGTCGCCCGAATCCGATTTATCCACCGCCGCCATCATCCCCTCCAGGCCGGGAAAGGTGGCCGCCCCGCCGTAATGGTTGTATATCACCCGGGCGCAGCTCTTCTCCGGAGCGGCCGCCCCCTTGAAGCCCACCGGAAAGGCCCCCCGCTCCTCCTCGGACATGTGGTGGTCGAACCACAGCCCGCAGCCCGGGACGTAGGGCACGTTGGCCAGGACGTCGTTGGGCCCCACCTCCACCTTGCCGTCCTGGACGTCCTTGGGGTGGACGAACAGGTGGCTGTCGGCGACGCCGGCCCGCCTCAGCAGAACCCCACAGATCAGCCCGTCGAAATCGGCCCTGGTTATCAGCCTCATATCCGCTCCTCCAGGTATAATCGCTTATGAAACCGTCAGATGCCGAAGGTCTGCTTTAGCCCGGCCATGAACTCTTGGTAATGCGCCTTGAATCCGTCCTTGGGCACCTCCTTGAACCGGGCGATCTGCTCCATCTGCGGCAGGTTGAGAATGTCGTTGATGTGCATTTTCCCCTGGGAGATAGCCTCCTGGCAGCGGTCGTAGAGGGCCAGGATGCCACAGAGCATCAGGTAGCCCTTGTCCAGGCTGCAGTGCCCGTCGGTTTCGGAGAAGGCGTGCTGCTGCAGATAGTCCTCCCGCAGCATCTTGCCCACCTCGATGATCATACGCTCGCTGTCCTGCAGGGCGTCCGGCCCTACCAGCTGAACCACCTCCTGGAGCTCGGCCTCCTTCTGCAGCAGCTCCTGGGCCCGCTTTCGGACGGCGTCGTAGTCCGGGGCCACGTTGGACTGGAGCCACCCGGCCAGCATCCCGGCATAAAGGCTGTAGGACCGGTTCCAGTTGATGGCCGGAAAATGGCGGCGCTGGGCCAGCGAGGCGTCCAGGGCCCAGAAGGTGCCGACGATGCGCAGGGTGCTCTGGGTGACCGGCTCGGAGAAGTCGCCCCCCGGCGGCGAGACCGCGCCCACCACCGTCACCGAGCCCGTCCGCTCCCCCGACCCGGCGCATACCACCCGGCCGGCCCGCTCGTAGAAGGCGGCCAGCTTGGAAGACAGGTAGGTGGGGTAGCCCTCCTCGCCCGGCATCTCCTCCAATCTCGAGGAGATCTCCCGCAGGGCCTCGGCCCAGCGGCTGGTGGAGTCGGCCATCATGGCCACCGAGAAGCCCATGTCCCGGAAGTATTCGGCCAGGGTGATGCCGGTGTAGATGGAGGCCTCGCGGGCGGCCACCGGCATGTTGGAGGTGTTGGCGATCAGCACCGTCCGCTCCATCAGGGGACGCTTGGTGCGCGGGTCCAAAAGCTCGGGGAACTCGGTCAGCACCTCGGTCATCTCGTTGCCCCGCTCCCCGCAGCCCACGTAGACGATGACCTGGGCGTTGGCGTGCTTGGCCAGGGTCTGCTGGACCACGGTCTTGCCCGAGCCGAAGGGCCCGGGGATGGCGGCGGTGCCGCCCATGGCCACCGGGAACAGGGTGTCCAGGATCCGCTGGCCGGTGACAAACATCTCGTTGGGGTCCATCTTGCGCTTGAATGGCCGCGGCTGGCGCACCGGCCAGGAGTGCATCATCTGAAGCTTGGTGCCGTCCTCCAGCTCGGCCACGGCCTCGGCCACCGTGTACTCGCCCTCCTGGGCCATCTTCTTGATCCTGCCCGCAACCTTGGGCGGCACCAGCACCTGGTGCACGAACCAGACGTTCTCCTGGACCTCGCCCAGCACATCGCCGCCGATGACTTCGTCTCCAGTTTTGGCCTTGGGCACGAAGCGCCACTTCCTCTCCCGGCTCAGGCTGGGCACCTCCACCCCCCGGGCGATGAAGTCGCCCTTCTGGCTCTTGATGACGTCCAGGGGACGCTGGATGCCGTCGTATATCGATTCCAGCAGGCCCGGCCCCAGCTCCACCTTGAGCGGCTCGCCGGTGGTCAGCACCGGCTCGCCCACGAACAGGCCCGAGGTGTCCTCGTAGACCTGGATGAAGGCGGTGTCTCCGTCCAGGCGGATGATCTCCCCCACCAGCCCCAGCTGGCCCACCTTGACGATATCGTACATCCGGGCGCCCATCATCCCCTTGGCGATGACGGCCGGTCCCGAGATCTTCTGGATCAGTCCCTGCATGGAGTCTCCTGGAACTTTATGTGAAGGTTAGTTTTCCGTTGGCAGCCGGTCCTTGTGTACCCCCTAGAAAGGCGGGTTGGCCAGGCGCATGTAGTTTAATAATTCATCCGCCTGAGCTTCAGGCTTATGCGCTTGCTTCTTTTGGGCATGGCTTTCGACAGGAACTCGTTTATCCTCTCCAGCATATCCATCCTTTGCCCGTAGCTCAGCTTCTGGGCCTTCTTCAAGTCGTCAAGGCTGAAGTATTCGACGTCTTTGACGGAATTACTTGACACCCCTAAGCTCCCTTATCTTTTTCAGCGCCCTGATGTCGATCAAGTCCCGCTCCCTCCCGGCCATCTGCTTGAGATGTATCAAATCATCTAATCCGATAAGGTTGATGGTCGTCCCCCCCGACTTTATCACTTGACGCCTTTTGAAGGCGCTGCGGAAATCTATGCCTTCCTCCATCAGGACATCCACGTGCTCCATCTCGTTTTTCGGGTTGTAAACCGAAAAAACCTTCATGTCCTTCTTTTCTTTCCATTTCCTCCTTATGAGAGGGTTTGAGAAATCATCGATATTCACCGGAATGCTCGGCTTGTAACCCAAAGCCTTCACGATCTTTATGAATCTTGCGGTGTTCGCTTCGTCCAACATCACAAGCAGATCCAGATCCATGGTGGCCCTGATATAGCCGTAAAGATTCACCGCGATGCCGCCGACCACCAGGTACTCCACCCCCTCGTCGTTCATTCTTTCAATAATTTCTTGATAGAGCATCTCGGCTTCAGTCACTATTAGGCATTTGTCAAAAATTCAATCCGTAGCTTAACATGGCTCCTCGCTGTTGGTCGAAATAATCACATAGTTCGTTATGATGGCCGGTCCCGAGATCTTCTGGATCAGTCCCTGCATAGGTGGTCCGACTATATCTTTATAGCACTATTTAATTATTGGGGGCTCCGAATTGGGTCCGCGATCATATGCCGGCCCTCACCTCAGCTTGACGTAGAACCCGATGGCCTCCTTGACTAATCTATTGAGGTACTCCTCGCCGCTCTCCACCCGGCCCTTCTCCGGCACCGGGAACGGCAGCACCACCGGCAGGGCCCGGCCCCGAAGCAGCCGGCCGACCTCATCGCCCAGGTCCGCCCCCAGCTTGCCGTTGACCGCGATCAGACCGTAGCCCTCGGCCCGGATGAGCTCCAGAAGCTTCTGCCTCAGCTGCTCCGGCGTCTCGGCCTCGTAGGTTTCGGCCCCGGCCAGCCTGAAGCCGGTGGCGGTAGCGGGGTCGGTTATGACGGCCAGCCTGCCCATAGTTTATCGGTCGATTCTACTTTTCCCGTAGATTTTAAGAGCCGCCGGCGCGGCCGCTGCCGTTTTCCCCGGATTCATTTCAGCAGGTCGCGAAGCTTGGCGGACATCTCCTTGGTGGCCGACGGCCCGACGATCATGGTCGAGGCCTTCTCCAGCCCGGCCACCAGCTTCTCCAGGGACTCTAGGCTGGGATCGGCCTCGTTGACCCCGGCCTGCTTGATCTGAACCATTAGGGCCATATCGGCAAAGTCCTTGAGATACTCGGTAACCACCTTCTTCATCCTGGCCAGGGCCTCCTTGCCGCCGTCCCCTCCGCCCCCGGCGGCCGCCCCCCCCAGTAAGGCGTCCAGCCAGGACTGTATCTCCTCGATCCGGCCTTCGGCCCCGGTGACCGCGCCACCCACCGCCGCCGGCTTGATCTGAGCGTAGAAGAGATGGGAGTCGGTGGCCACCATCACCGCGTCCATGTCCGGCAAGCCGACGATGTCGTGGATCTGCTTCAGGAGATCCACGCTCTGGGCGATGGCGCTTTTGTCGCCGCCCTGGTGATGGCAGGCGCCCGAGGCCTCCACCAGAAAGGCCGCCTTCAGGCCGGCCAGCTTGCGCCCGGCCAGGCTGCTCTCCAACGCGCCCATCGTCAGGTTCTCCTCCTGACCTCGGCGGAGACGGACTTCCAGTCCGTTCCCTGGGCCAGCTCGCAAAGGATGTTTCGGCCCTCGCGCAGCACCAGCAGCACCTGGCGGCTTTTCCCCCTGACCAGCATCTCCCTGACCGTGCCCATCTGGAGGTTGGTGGCGATGACCGAGGCGGCCGTGGCCCAGAACTGTTCAATCTCGGCAACCCGGTTGCCCAGGGAGCCGAACTGGCTGCCGGCCTCCAGGCTGTTGCCAGTATAGGCGGCGCAGCCCAGCACCCCCTTGATCTTGGTCAGATCTTCCATAGTCGGCTCCCGTCAGCGTGGCGGTGTTCGTTAGCGGACCAGGTGAAGCCAGTCGGTCGCCAGGAAGTGCAGCCGTCCTATCAGCAGCGAGATACGGGCCATAACCGTATAGCCGAAGCTGGCCCCGAACGAGGCCATGATGAAGACCACCCCGATGCGGGCTCCGGCTCGGATCAGGCCCTGGTGGGCCACCGAGAAGTAGAAGTAGACCAAAGTGGTGATCACCCCCACCACCAGGATGATGTTGTTGATGGTGTTCAGCGGCAGCAGGGTCCCCTGGATCTGTGGCAGGAGGATGCCCTGGATCTGGCCGGTGATGCCCAGTCCGGCGGCGATGCCTACCGTCAGCGAGATGGCCCAGCGCGACAGCCAGGCGACCTTGGGCACCCAGCGGGCCAGCATCAGGAGGCCGAAGCCGGCCGGCACCAGCAGGATCCAGCGGTCGACCGGGTTGGAGACCCCGCGCCCCAGCATCATGGGCTCCACCAGCATCGGCCAGATGTCGAAGGCCCAAGTATAGAGGACGGCGAAGGCGGCCGAGACGCCGACGTAAAGATGCTCGGCGAACTTGTAGGCCGGGTTGTCGCGGTAGAGGAACGAGAATATAGCCAGGGTCAGCCCGGCCGCCAGCCAGGTCCCGATGACATTCATCATGGCTTGGCCCTCCCCTTCATCACGAAGTAGGCGATGTTTCCCAGGACGATGAACACCAACAGCAGGATGTGGGCGGTGCTCTGGGCCACCATCCCGGCCGTCCCGGTGCCGGCATGCTTCACCAGCGTCTCGTACTCGGCCGCTCCCTGCAAGCCGCCCACCAGACCACTGATCTGCTTGGCCTGCAGATAGTGGAACATGTCCGGGGCGATGACCCCGGTGCTGCCGATGATAATCTTGAGGCCGTAGCGGGCGCCGGCGTACTGGATCCATTCGTCTCCGGCCTGGCCGGCCTCCAGTCCCACCAACAGGTCGATGTTGTTGTAGTTGTGGACGCCGCGCATCAGGGGCAGCGAGTCCACCGGCGTCCCCCGGTAGTCGGCGGCAAAGAAATCCCGGAACTCGCGCCCCAGCCCCACCATCAGCGCCCGGTAGCCGGGCCGGTAACCCAGGTTGACGTAGTCCCGGCCATAGAGGACGCTGTCGGCCGCCGTCGCCGCCCGGGCGTTGATCTCTGAGGTGACGGCATTGAGCCCGATCTCCCCGAAGGGCAGGCCCAAGGCCCACTGCCCCAGCAACACCACCCGGTGCTTCCTGGCGAAGCACTGCCGGAGCACCGAAAGCAGCATGGGCTGGAGCTCCGGCTCGGAGGAGGCGTCGTAGTCGATGGAGACCATGACCGTCGATCCCTCCGGCAGCTTCTCGATGGACTCGTAGGCCGCCCGCACCGGCTCCGATACCCTGATGGGCAGCACCAGCTTGAAGATGATGGGGATGATGACCACCAGCCCCAGCGACAGGTAGATGAAACGGCGGTCAAGGCTGACCAGCTTTTCGAAGAAGTTCATCTCTTATCCTCCGCTCTAGGACAGGTAGGTCCGTTCCAGGCCCAGGATCACCCGGAGAGACATAGCGATGGTGCCCAGGGCGATGCCGATGAAGATTCCCCTCTTGGCGGCCATCTGGGGGATCTCCATGATCCAGTCCTGGATCTGGGGCAGCTTGTCCCAGAGCTCGGCCCCCACCGGCACCCGGCCCAACATGACGATGGCCGCGGTGATCAAAAGCAGGGTGGCTTCCAGCGTCCTGGCCCGAAAGGCCCGGTAGGCGGCCGAGGCGATGAAAAAGGCCAGCAGGGCGAACATGGTGGCCTGCAGGGGCACGATGACGTAAGTATAGACGTACATGAAGGGCCCGCTGAGGGCGATCAGCGAACGATCGCGTAACAGGCTGACGACCCCGGCCGCCAGGCAGATCAGGAAGCCGGACATCAGGACCACGGCGTATCCCCAGCCGGGCTGGCGCCGGGCGATCCTTTTGAGGTTGCTCCGCAGCAGGCTGTCCACCCCCAAAAGCAGGGTGAAGCCCAGCACGATGGAATACCAGATCAGCAGCCTCTGCTGCATCCCCCCGAACGGCTGGTGGGGGATAAAGAAGGTGACCACGATAATCACCCCGGTGAGGAAGGTGATGAGCAGGGGTATCTCTTTCTTCATCTCGCCCTCGGTGTTAGACGGTTGCGAACCAGCCCTGCACGGCCTGGAATATCCTCCACAGGCCCGGGCTGCCGGCGTTGTTCAGGATGACCGAGACCGTGCCCAGCAGGGCCATGGCGGCGAATCCCACGATGAGGACGGCCTTGAACAGGTCCTCGCCCTTGAGGCTGCCCAGAAGCTGGGGGTCGCGCTTGATATAGCAGGAGGCGGCCAGCATCTCCTCGCCGATCAGGGTGTAATCGCAGGAGGCGATGAAGAACGGCAGCTGGGTGATGGCGGTGGTGCCGGCTATCTGGATGGCCCCCACCGAGTGCCCGGTCTCGGACATGATCAGGGCCTCGGCGTAGAAGTAGCCCAGGAAGAAGATGGCCCCGGGCTTCTGGCGGACGATCATCCCGTCCACCCCGGCGGCGTAGCCGAACTGGTCGGTGGTCAGGAATGAGATGTTGCCCTCCTTGTAGAGGTCGGGCCGGCCCGGCTCGGCGTAGGCCTGCTGTACCGTCTCCTGGGCGGCGGCCATGACGATGGGGTCCCAGTTGGGCACCAGGAGCTCGGTGCCGTGCTCGGCGCAGCGCACCGCCACCTGCCTCAGGATGGCCAGCGAGGCCACGGTGACGATGTCCCGGATCTCGCCCAGGCCGAAGGAGTAGAGGATGGGTTTGCCCATCTCGGTGGCCCGGCCCACCGCGTCGTCGATGGCGTCCAGGCCCTGGATCTTGCGAATGTAGAGCTGCTCCCCCTTCTTGGCCCGCTCGATGTACCAGATGATCAGAAAACAGAGGAACACCGTCAGCACCAGCACGTTCACCCGGCTGGTGTTGAACCACTGGGCCCGGGGCACGGCCGGCCCCACCGGATCCGAGGCTGCCTCCCGGCCGTCGGCGGCCACCGCCGTCACCCGATAGAAGTAGGCCTGGGCGGCCCTGACCCCGGTGTCCTGGAACTCGGTCTTGCCGCCGACCACGAAGCCGGCCTCGGCCCATGCCCCCCCCCGGTTCTGGGCCCGGTCGATACGGTATCCCTTGAAGACGGTGGCATCGCCCGCATCCTGCGGCGAGCGCACCCAGGTCAGATTAATCGCTTGTCCCTCGTCGTTGGGGGCGTCCACTGCTATGATGCCAGCCGGCGGCTCCAGGATGCCGGGCGGGGGTACCGGGGGCTCCTGGGCCGCAGCCGCCAGGCTCCAGGTAGCCAGGATAATGACTGCCGTCAGCCGCCTCATTCCGCACTCCTTGTTCTTAATGATTGCTGCGTTGATAGGCGGCCTATTAGCCGCCGTTTCGACGACACCCGGAAGAGTAATTTCAACAAACCACCTTAGGCAAAGATGGTCAGCTCCGGCCTCAGCTTCTCGGGCGATGGGCCGAAAACCTTTGACCTGGCCAGAAGCCTGAGGTTGGACACCTCGTGGTATTTCTGCCAGAGGAAGCCCACCGCCAGGTCGGCCGCCAGGGGGTCGCCCCGGTAGAGACGGCCCAGCTGCCGGGAGACATCCCGTTCCAGCTCGGCCTCGGCCTGCCGGGCCTGGGGCGAAGGCCAGAGCAGGCTCCTGAAAGGCGCCTCCCGTAGCAAGGCCATGGCCCTTTTCCGCTCCTTCGGATCGAAAAGGCTTAGATAGGTTCTCCGGTCCAGCCGCTGGCCTCCCTCGATGAAATGCTCCAAGGCCCCTGACCGGCTCTTTTCCGACCGGTCGAGCAGCCTCGAGACGGCCTTGGCGTTCTGCCGGTCTATCTCCTGTCGCAATAGGGAGCGAAGCAGGCTCCGACTGTGCCCCGGGCCCTTCAGGTCGCGCAACGCCCGGCTATAGTAGTGCCTCATCAGGCCGATCTCCAACGGCGCCAGGTCCTTGTCTTCATGGTATCTCAGAGCGCCCTCGGTCAGCGGCCCCGAAAAATCGTCCCCCCAGGTGGCCAGGGTGTCCGCCAGCTGCTTGATATCCGCCTGGCGCGAAAGCTCGTCCAGCCGGGGGGCGTCGTACCGTCCGACTGGCCACAGCCAGCGACCTATCTCCTCGGGCGTCCATCCCTGGTGGATGCCCCGGACGACCACCAACAGGTTCTGGAGGTCCCAGCGCCTCAGCACCACCTCTAGAAGCCGTCTGGTGCCTCCCTCGGACATGGATAGCATCTTGGAGGCGGCGGCGCTGAAGTTCATTTCCAAAGCCTCCTCCACCGCCTCCAGCCCCTGCCGCCTGGTTTTGGCCAACTGCCAATGGTGCGAGTACTGGCTGTTCTCCATCCACCTGGCCAGGGCCTCCAGGTCGGGAAGTGACAGCAGCTCTTCGTAGTCTTTGGGGCCCAGCAGTCGGCTGTGCTGCCCCCTGAGCCTGGCATTGACGTAGCCGAAATCGGACACGGATCAGCCCCAGAGCAGCTTGGCGATCTCGGCCGTCAAGAGCGGCCTGGCCTGCCTCAAGCGGTCGGTCACGCGGTTCAGAACCATGGCGTTCCCCTGGGCGGACCGGGACACCACCCCGTATGTTATTTGGGGATCGGCGACCACCTCGGCATCTAGCTTAAGCTCCCTGGCCAGCTCCTTGGCGGCGGCGGCATCCGCCGGAGAGACCTCAATCCGCACCGGCCCCGGCATGTCGCGAGCGGCCTCGGCCATCAACAGGCCCAGGGCCTTGCGCCTTTGGGCGGGTGTGAGATTCTCCGCCGCCCTGGCCGCCTCGGCGAACAGGAACTCCAGCGCCCGGCTCTTGGCCTCCAGCAGCAGGGCCGAGGCCTCCAGGTTGGCGGCGCTCCTGGCCCGGGCCTCGGCCGATCTCTTTTCGGCCTCGGCCCTTTGCCGGTGCTCCTCCTTAAGAGCTTCGCCCTGGCTTCTGGCCAGTTCCAATATCTTCTCGGCCTGGGCCCGGGCCTCGGCCAGCAGGCGTTCGGCCTCGGCCTCGGCCTCCCGTTCTATCACCCGCAACAGCTCGGAATTCATATAGTATTTATACTATATTACAATACAGGTGCTACTTCATGCCCACGATCATAATGGCGATGACGAAGCCTAGGATGATGATGGTCTCCGGCAGGGCCTCCAGCACGATCATCAGGCCGCCCACCTCAGGCTTCTCGGCGATGGCTCCGGCGGCCGACGACCCGATGCGGCTCTGGGCCCAGGCGGTGGCGAAGGCGGCGAAGCCGATGGCCAAAGCAGCGCCCAGGGCCTTCCAGATGACCGGGGTCTTCTCGGTCGGGGCGGCGGCCTCGGGGGCAGCCCCGTGATCCTGACACAGGGCGGCCGAGGTCAGGGACAGGGAGACGACGACCAGTAGGGTGATAGCAAGCAGGGTCCTCATGAGGTTCCTCCTATTGTTTTGAATGGTTTGTATTGCTTTCCCGGATAATCGTGGTACTTGAACTTAGTGAAGAACTCCACCACCTGTAGACGAAAGGGCTGCATGATGGGGCTGATCAGCCCCAGGGTGAAGAACAGGGGGTGGATGATCAGGGCCGCCACGGCAACACCGACGAAGCCGCCGATGGTCCTGCCGATGAGATTGGCGGCATAAGCCAGGTAAGCGGCGGATAGTCCTATGGCGAAGAGACGGGCGAAGGAGAGGATGTTGCCCACCGCTCCGAAGATCTCGATGGGGCCGGCGATGCCGGCCAGCCAGCCCAGAAGCCCGGCGCCGACGACGAACATCAACACCGAGGGCAGCAGGAAGGTGCCGGGTATGGCGTGGAACATCCAGGAGGCGGCGAAGCCGGCCACCCCAGCGATACCCAAAACAAAGGCCAGCGGCTCCAGGATGTGATGTCGGTCGCGGTGTCTGATGCCGGTGTAGAGCATGATGGCGAAGCCCACCGCCACCTGCACCGTCCCGGCGATGACCGCCAGCCAGAACAGGGTCATGATGGATTCCGGCGACAGGCGGTTCAGCTTCTCCGACATGGGCTTTATAAGATGCAGGTGCTCGCCCAGGTCGCCGAACAGCTCCCCGAAAACGATCCCGAAGACCGATGTCCATACCGCGCAGAAGGCGAAGATGGTGGTCAGCGATCTGGCCACCGGGCTTTTCCCCAGCCTCCAGCGTGCCAGCAGGGCCAGGGCCAGCATGGCCAGTCCGTAGCCCAGGTCGCCGACGATGAAGCCGAAGTACAGGGGGAAGAAGAAGGCAATAAACGGGGTGGGGTCAACCGTCCCGTACTGGGGTGGGTTGAAGATCCCCAGCATCATCTCGAAGGGCTTTATCAGCCCCGGGTTCTTGAGCGCCACCGGGGTGCGCTTGGACTCGTGGTGGTCGATACCGATGGCCTGCACCGACACCCTGTCCCCGAACCTATCCTTGACCAGGGCCTCCAGCTCCGGCAGATCATGCTGCGGCAGGTAGCCGGGAAGAACGAAGGTAAAGCGGCCTTGGTCGGTATCCTGCTTGACCGCCAGCCTGGCCAGCTGGTCGCGGGCCAGATCGCGGTATCCGGCCAGGGCCGGGCCCAGCCTTTGGGACATCTCCGAAAGCTCCCGGGCGATCCTGGAGAGCTGGGCGGGGATGGCCCGGCCCCTCTCCTTGAGCCTTTCCACCGCCTCGGCCATCGGCAGGTGGGCCATCGAGGCCGGCAGCCGTAGCTCGTTGATGCCCAGCCGCCCGAAATAGCTTCTGACCCTCTCCGCATCCGAACGGTGGAAGACGGCCAGCACCGCCAGGCCCTTGTCCGATGTCTCCTGGGTGTGAAACTCCACCCGGCCCTGGGTCTGTTGGCGCAGGTCCTTCTTCACCGCCTCCAGGGCCGAATGGGATCCCGCCTTCATGGTGAAGCCGAAGGCCTGCAGCCGGACGCTTTTCTGCAGCCGGGCCAACAATGGTGCCAGGATCTCGAACGCCCCGCGGTAGCTCTGGTTGAGCGAAAGCTCGTCCAAAAGCCCCAACCGCTGCCTTATCAGTCCTCGGGCCGCCTCCTCGTCCGGGGCGATGGACTCCAGCAGGTCCTCCCAGTCCGGGTCGGCCGCGGGCCGCAAGGGCCGGCCGCGGAACTCCAGAAGATGGATCAGGCCCTCCAACTCCTGGACGGCCTGTTCCAAAAGCCTCCTCCGGGCCTGCTCCTGCTCCGAAAGCCCGGCCGGCGCCGTCGGCGACAGATCCTCGGCCGACAGGTGCAGCTTCCCGAAGCCGTGCAGGCAGGAGATGACATCGCCCGCCAGCCCCTTTGGGCCCACCAACACCACCTTGGACATGGGAACAATCATATTTGCCCCCCGGGCAATACCGTCTTGGCGATCAGGTCGAGCGCCTTCTCCCTCCCCGCGTTGGCGGCCTTCGCAATGGCCTCAGCCTCCCTTTTGGCTCGGTCCAGGGCCTCCTCCCTCACTTTGGAAGCCAGTTCGGCTAGCTTCTGCCTTTGCCTTCGCTCATCGGACTCTATCTCTTGCCTAGTCTCGGCCAAAATCTGATCGGCCTGGGAGCGGGCCCGGGAGACGATGGCCGCCGCCTCGGCTTTGGCCTTCTCCACCATCCCCTCCAGCTCCTTCTCCCGCTGGGCCAAGGTTTTTACCAGTTCCTGGGTCTGGTTATTCTTATGCTCTTCTTTGCTCACTTTATGCCCTGGAGATTATCGTTAGGTTCCTATTCCAATTATCACCCTTAGCTCAGCCTCCTGGCATGCAGATTCAAACGATGCACTGAGAAAGGCGACTTGCTCTGCCGTCGAAGTGGGTGACCCTTGTCAGGCTTCAACCCACAAAGCGAGGGATTTCAGGATTACAGACGGGTTATTCGGGAGTGCTCTACAGCAGGGCCTTGGCGAACTCCTCGGCCGCCCATCGCATTTGAAGACGGGCCATACCCAGATTGGAAACCCCGGGGGCCAGGCCCACTGCCAGAAAGAACTCGCTGCCCACCATCCTCAGGATGTAGGTGGCCTTGGCGGTGCTGAAGAGGAGCTCGCCGATCTCTCCCACCTCCAAATTCCTGGCCGCCCGGTTGGCGGTGGTCAGCATGGTGGCGAACTCGGCGTCGGCCAGGGTGGGGTCTATCCCGGACTCGCCCAGATAGGAGGCGATCCCTATGCCGTCAATTCCGGTGAGGCTGGCGGACAGCGCCCCGGGGACGTTCTCCACCAGTTCCTGGAGCCTTTTTTCGTAGGACACGCCCGGGGCGCCGCTAGGCATTGTTTGCTATCCCCATAAGGTTTTTACCCTTCACTTCTTGCCGAACATCTTGCCCAAAAACCCCCGGTTCTTCTCCAGCTGCTGCAGCCGGGCGTGGGCCTGGACGTTCTTGGGGTCCCACTTGATGGCCTCTTTGTATTGAGCCCGGGCTTTATCTTCCAGGCCGGCCGTCTGGTAGATGATCCCCAGGCTCAGGTAGTGCTCCGGATTGTACATCTCCATCTGGATGGCGCGTTCGCAGGCCGCCCTGGCTTCGTCCAACGGACCGCCGGCCTTGATGATGGCCATCCCCAGCCGGTTGAAGTAAATGGCCTTCGTCGGGTTCATCTTGGTGGCGGCCGAGAAGTACTCCGCCGCCCGTTTGAACTGATTGGTTTTATAGGCCTCGATGCCGTGGCGGTAGGCCATTTCAGCCTGGCTGTTCTGGACGGTGAGCCCCTGGGCTCCGGAGGAGCGCTCGGCCAGCAGCTTGTTGTACTGGGCCCGGCGGTTCTTGTCTATCAGGGTGTGATAGGCCTCGTTGACCTCCTGGAAGGCGTTGCTGGCCAGTCCGTCGCGGGAATCGGCCGGTACCCGGTCCGGATGGTGTTTCATGGCCAGTCGCCGGTAGGCCTTCTTGATCTCATCGTCCCCGGCCTGGCGGTCCACCCCGAGGATATGGTAGAAATCCTTGAACTCGCTCATGGTTCGGTCATGTCTTCGTCTCTCGGGACGATAACCTTCTGACGGCGGCGGCGGCGATGGCATTTCTGGGGTCGAGCTTGAGCACCCGGCGGTAGGCGGCTAGCGAGGCTCTGCCCTCCCCTTGCTGCTCATAGAGGAAGGCCAGGTTAAGCCAGGCCCGAACGAAGTTCGGGGCCAGGCTCACCGCCTTGAGGAAATGCCTGGCCGCGGCTGTGCTGTCTCCCCGCTGGCTCTGGCAGACACCCATCAGGTTGTGGATGTCCGCGTACTTGGGTCTGAGGCGCAGCGCCCGCCGCAGCAGGATCAGGGCCTCTTTTTCGCGCCCCGCCCTCAGGGCGTCCCGGCCCATGGCGCAGAGGGCTTCGCCCCTTTCCGGCGCGGTTATAAAGGCATCCGAGAACAGCCTTACCGCCCGGCTGATCCTCCCCCGGGCGGCCTCGGCTTCGGCCCGGTCGAAAAGATCCTGCCTAAAATAGCTGGTCTTGTTGGCCAGCGACCGGAAAACCTGGATGGCGCCGGCCGGGTCGCCCAACTCGGATTTGAGATGGGCGATGTTGATATGGGCTTCGATGTAGTTGGGGTTGAGGGCCACCGCGCGTCTCAGGTGCTTCAGGGCTTCCTTGGTCTGGCGGCGGCCGGCAAGCAGCTTTCCCAGGGCCAGGTGGATGTCGGCGTACTTGGGAGCCAGCTTCAAAGCTTGGCGATACACGTTTATCGCCCCCTGGAAGTCGCCGTTCGCTTGAAGAAGCTGGGCCTGGGCCAGCCTGGCCTCGGTCAGGTAAAAAACCACCACGTCGTTGCACCTACGTCCGGCGGAGGCGTCGTGCTGCCTGACCATCTCCAGAGATTCGATGGCCTGAAGGTAGTTCTTCTCCCGGAGGGCCTCTAGGGCCAGTTTGAGAAACCGGCTCAGGCAGTACTTGTCCAAGATGCCCCTTAGGAAGGGCATGTCACTTCCTTTCCGTTAAAAATGGGGATCAGCAGCCGCTCAAACTTGCCGGTGAAACCGTCTTGCAGAATTTAGCGACTCATCATCCGAACGGCAGCCGACCGGTAACCCTACCCCTGAAAGAAAGACGGCCTCAAAGAGGCGATGGGATGCACCAGGACGATGCATCCTCCGTGGGTCACGATATCTTGGTGCCGGGAGTGGGAGTCGAACCCACACGGCGTGAGCCATACGCCCCTCAAACGTACGTGTCTGCCAGTTCCACCATCCCGGCCGCTTGCTTGGAACCTTTTTCCCTTTAAGAGTTTAGCTTTGATAATTTTATTCTATTAACGGCCCGTTGTCAATGGAAAAATCCCCAAGGTCTATCTCCCTGCCGTCGATTTTCCGGCGCAGAAGGAACCTGTCCATGGGCAGGGCCTCGTCCTCCTCCAAATAGATGCGGCATCCCAGCTCCTTGCCCAGCTGCCCGAACTCCTCGGGTATTTTTTCCTCGATGTAATCGGCCAGGGCCGGATTGGTCAGCAGCTCCACCTGGGCGCCCCTCAGGCTGTCCCGGGCCGCCGACAATCCCCTCATGATCCTTGCCGCCAGGGTGGCTGGATGGAGCACCCTTCCGGTTCCGTTGCAGGAGGGACACGTCTCCGAAGAGGTGTGCCACAGGCTGGGTTTGGTCCGCTTGCGGCTGAGCTCCACCAGCCCCAATTCCGAGAAGCCGCTGATATCTGGTCGGGAGCGGTCCTCGGAGAAGGCCCGCTTCATCTCCTCCAGCACCTTGGCTCGCTTCGGTGCTGATTCCATGTCGATGAAGTCGACCACGATGATGCCTCCGATGTCCCGGAGCCTCATCTGGCGGGCGATCTCCCCGGCCGCCTCCAGGTTGACCTTGAAAACAGTGTCCTCGGCCGCCCGCTTGCCCACGAACCTCCCGCTGTTGACATCGATGACCGTCAGGGCCTCAGTCTGCTCGATAATCAGCCGGCCGCCGCTCTTCAGCCATACCTGCCGCTGCATAGCCTGGGCGATCTGCTTCTCCAGCCCGTTCTCGGCGAAGGCCGGCCCAGGACCCTGGTGCAACCTCAGCCTCTTCCTCCAGTCCGGGTCTAGCCTCCCCAGGTGCGACTGCATCTCCTTGAACAGAGTTTTACCTTCGACCGTCACTCGGTCTATGCCGTAGGCGGCCACGTCACGCAGCACCCCCCAGACCTGGGACGGCTCGGCCTGGACCAGGGCCGGCGCCTTGGCCCTCTTGGCCTTTTTGATGGTCTCCTGCCACCGGGCGGCCAGCTCCTTAATCTCCTTCTGCAGGGCTTTGGGGCTCTGTTCTCCGGCTGCGGTCCTGGCCACCACCCCGAATCCCCGAGGCAGCATCTTCCTTAACTCTTCCTTCAGCCGGCGGCGCTCCTCGGCGGCGGCGATTCGCTGAGATATCCCGATCTGATCCTCGCCCGGCAGCAGCACGCAGAAACGTCCGGCCAGGGAGATCCACGAAGTGACCCTCGGCCCCTTACCAGCTATCGGCTCCTTGGTCACCTGCACCAGGATCTCCTGCCCCTGCCTCAGCCCCCGGTTTTTCTGCCGACGGACGCTTCTGCCCTTCTCCCCGCCTTCGTCGTCGTCTTCTAAAAAGGACGCCTGGACATCGTCGAAGGGAAGGAACCCGTCACGGCCCAGGCCGATGTCGACGAAGGCTGCCTCCAGCCCCGGCAATATCTTTTTCACCACCCCCTTGTAGATGTTGCCCACCGTCGAGGCCCGGGCCGAACGCTCTATCCAAAGCTCGGTAAGCCGGCCGTCCTCGGCCAGGGCGATCCTGGTCTCCAACGGGTTGGAATCGATGAAAAGCTCTTTCAATATCCCTCCTTATGGTCCAGAGCCTGACAGGCCAGCCCGATCCCCTTCAGGGTTAGGTCGGGATCGTAGCGAAAACCCTTCAGCTCCGGCAGAAAAATATCGGCCGCCCCTCCAGTGGCTATCATCCTGGCGCCCCCGCCCGCCTCCCGTCCGATGCGAGCCGCCAGTTCCCGCACCATGGCCGCCGTTCCCCAGTATATCCCGGAACGGATACATCCATCGGTGTCCCGGCCGACGGCCCGGCCCGGCTTCCTCACCGACAGCATGGGCAACATGGCTGTCTGGCTCTTCAGCGCCCGGGCCATGGCGCCGGGCCCCGGGGCGATGGCCCCGCCCAAGAATCTTCCGCCACCGCCCACCGCGTCCCAGGTAATGGCGGTGCCGATGTCAACTACTACCGCCGGCGCCCCGTAAAGCTTCCAGGCGGCGTAGGCATTGACCAGCCGGTCCACCCCAAGCCTTTTGGGGCAATGGTAATCATGTTTCATGAGCCACATCGACCGGACGGTAATCACCCTGGGCCGGACGCCGAGCAGGTGCTCCACCGCCTGGGAGACCTCATCGGTGAAGTTCGGGACCACCGAGATAACCGCCGCCCGTCGCCCCGGCCACGTCCCCAGCGACCTCTTCAGAAAGCGGCAGGCCGTTTTGAAGGTGAGCCTTCCGCCGTGCTCCAGCCCGGACCTGCGGGTGATCCTGCCGTCCCGGAACAGGCCCAGGGTAAGGGTGCTGTTGCCGATGTCCAGGCAGAGGATCACGGCTCGATCTCAGTAACCGTCCCCGACTGGACCCTGACCGTCTGCCCTTCGGAGTCGATGATCAGAAGCGACCCCTGGGAATCGATGCCGGTGGCCACCCCTCTGATCGTCATGCCGGAGCCTCGTCCGGTTTCGGAAGGCCTCGCCAGGCCCGTATCCACCGAAACCCATCGCTTGATCAGGTAGAAACGTTTTTCGATCCGCTCGCGGAACGGATCCAACCCGCCCTCCAGAAATTCCCGGTAGGCGGCCTCGAGGCGCTCCAGCAGATTGACCACCAGGTCCTCGCGGCAGACGCCGGAGCCGGTCTCTAGATACAGCGAACTGGCGGTGTCGCATAGCTCAAGCGGTATCAGTTCGTTGTTGGCGTTGATGCCAAATCCGGCCACCAAGTATTCCCCGGAATTGTCCACCAGGATGCCTCCTACCTTCCGCCCGTTGCAGAACAGGTCGTTGGGCCACTTAAGCTGAATCCTGGCCGGGGACGCCTGCTCCACGGCCAAGGCCGCAGCCTCTCCCAGCGCCAGGGTTATCCCGGCCAGCCTGATGGTCGGCAGGCTGGGGCGAAGCAGCACCGAAAGGTAAAGCCCTAGTCCGGGCGGCGAGTACCAGGAGTTACCGTCCCGCCCCCGGCCCGCGGTCTGGGTCTCGGCCAGGATGGCCGTCCCCTCCGGCGCGCCACCCCTGGCCAGCTCGGCCAGCTTGTCGTTGGTCGAGGACAGCTTCTCGAAATAGAAAAGGGACTGGCCGAAGGACTCGGTGCGCAGTTTCTCCTTGACGCGGTCTATGTCCAGACGAGGAATCATAAACTTATGGGATACAATGCCGTTTAGCTTAATTTTACCTCATATTGGGGCCTAGCGCAAGCGAAATGTTTGGCGGATGATATAGTAAAAAGCGGCCGCCGGACGGCCGCTTCCATCAATACCCCTTTGCCTCATCCTCCGGAGAGCCATTGGATGAAAGGCACGATGACAGCTAGCATCGCCAGGGTGGCGATGACCGCGGTGAACAGGTTATAGCGGTCCCGATAAATGTTTAGCAGTTCGGCATCGTAGTACTTGTCCACCCCGCTATCTTGGTACATTTTGGCCAGCCCTGAAAGCAGCAGCAGGCGGGTGCGCCGCCCGTTGCCCAGCGCCTTGACCGCAAAAAAGTTGATCATCAGGGTGGCAGCGATCAGCAGGGCGAATATCAAAACCCGGCCCCCGGTGCGGTCCGAGGCGGCCAACACCCAGTTGATGGCCAGCACCACCAGGTCGAAGAGGACCGTGGTCACCACGAAGACGGTGTCGGTCCGGGCGCTCTGCCGCAGCTCGCTGACGGCATGGTCGTGAAGGTGCTCGATCATTGGACTGCTTTCTACTTGATCAATTCGATTTTACCCGATATCTGTTTGTATACATCTCTCCCATTTTCGTCGATTTTCTGGGCCATTAAATACAAGCCTTTTCCGCTGCTTTTACTTTCCCATAAAAATCCGACGTTGTTCTTCTCCTTGGAGTCATCGGTAGTTGTGTAAATCTTTCCCTTGTATTCCACCACCAATATCCGCCCGTCTTCAAGCTCCGCCAAGAAATCGGGATAAAATAGGTCAGAAGAAGTCGGCAGCCAGAAGGAAAAGTCTCGCTTTTGGGATAGGTTTCTAACCCAATGTTTTACCTGGGGTATGTTGTCCAATGCCTGGGCGCATTCGAATTCCTCGCCGGTATCCTCCAGTTCTCCGGGCGTCGGGTAATAATGTTTTTTAAATTTGTAATTGCCGTTATAGAACCAGTTGGCTGGATATACATCGGGATCGAATTCGAAGCTGTATTGATACGTGGTCTCTACCGGGGTATCAGGCGCGAAAAGGAATTTTTCGAAGGCGCTATCGGCAGCTTTTTTACGGTACTTCTCTATTTTGTTAGCTAACACCTTGACCAGGGGATATTTCAGAAGATCCAGGGTTGCCAGGTCAATCTTTCTCGAAGACCTGAGATACTCCACCGCCCTTCGCATGAACTCGATCATTGCTTCCTGCCTAATGTCGGGCTGCCTTAGGTTTTTATCCAGGAACCTGACAAGCTCGGTCTCGGTACCCACTACGGCCTTTTGTACCATCTCTATTTCCATTTGGTGGTCCACCGAGTTCCATATCAGCTTGTTTCCGTCTATATCGAATTCGAATGTTTTGGCATCGTCGCTGGCCGAGAAATCAGCCTCGGTAAGCTCCGACGGATAGTCGAGGAGGTTCCAGGGCCTGGCCTCGAATGCCGTCTCCGGTTCCACCAACTCCAGTTCTCCCTGAATGTCAAGGCATAGCCGGGGCACTGCGAATTTTACTCCTTGGTGGGAAGGGGCACTTAAAACGGATGATTGTTGCCTGAAAGTTCTCAGCTGTTCGCTTGTCTGCTCCTTTAGTTCGATGGTCATGGCTGACAGCAGCTTATCCTCAAAAGTCTGGTCGATAATTTTTGATATTATCAGAGTCTTCCTCCCGCCGTTATCTTTTAACTCGACGCCTTCCTGCATCAGAACATCATTTCCAAGGTTATCGGCAATGTCCGTTACGTCTATCGCCAATTTTAGTGCTTCGGTTTGCTCGAAAAGCGACCCGTCGCCCATGTCGAAACTGGTCTGCAGGCTTTCCTTGACCTCCTCCTCGTCGAAGCCCATGTCTTTAAGGCAGACCTCCAGCTGCCTGGCGGCGGCGCAGAAATATTCGGACGAAGCATGGGCATAGGCCTTGTTGAGATGAGGGTTCTTCCGCTTCTTGGCGTAGGGCATGCGCAGCACCCGGCCCAGCAGCTGCTCCACGTCCCGGTTGGAGCGGATGTTGGCCACCGAGCAGAAGACGTAGGCAAAGGAACAATCCCAGCCCTCCTTGAGGGCCTCGATGGTTATGATGACCTCCTTGGGACAATCAGCCTCGAATAGATCGATATCGTCCAGGTCCCTCTGGCTGCCGGTGGCAATGGCTATTTTCTCCTCCGGTATGTTCTCGTTGTCCATAAGGTGCTTTTTGACCACATCGACGGTCAGGTCTCGGTCCTTGCTCTCCGCCTGCACCAGGAGTATGGGCCTTATATATTCCTCCTCGTCCTTGGCATGTTCCGCCAGCCTGTTGCGAGTCAAGACAGCATGGTGCAGGGCCTCCTGCCACGACTTATGCTCGGTCAATATTATCGGCAGCTTGATCATGTTCTCGGCCTTGAGCTCCGAGGCCGAGACGTTCACCAGTATATTGCTGCCGGTTTTCGGGGTTCGGTCCGGGGTGGCCGTGAATTCTATTAGGCAGGAAGGCCGGATGCGGCTCAGCACATCGAACGTAAGCGGGGTGCGGGCGTTGTGGGCCTCGTCTATTATAATAAGCGGTCCTTTGAGGTTGACCAGGTTGGCAAACGACTGCTTTACGGACCCGTCTTCCTTTCGGTCCAGATTCCCGTTCATCTGCTTTAGCAGGTTCAGCAGCTTCGAGAAGTGTGGCTCGAAGTTCTCGTTGTCGCTGTAAACCTTGCGATCGCCCTTGTCCTCGACGCGCAGAGCAGCAAAGGTGGTCACCACTATGCAGAGCTTAGCCTGCAGGTCCTTGGGCCTTATCTGGACAACCTCGGTTATGTCGTAAACCCCAACCCGGTCCTCGAAGAGCTCGTCAAGGGGCTTTCGATACGGGTGCGTCTGGTTCTTTAGCGCTTCAAGTGTCTGTGATTGAATCGTCTTTGTGGGCACCATCCAAAGGACCAGAGGGTACTGCTGCTCCAGGTAGTTCTTGGCGGCCGCCTCGATGCTATGGGCCGCCAGCAGTGTCTTGCCGCCGCCGGTGGGCAGGCGCAGGCAAACGTAGGGCGCGTTCTTGAGCCCGGCTATTTCATTGTAATGAGAGGATATCGTCTTTGAGCCGTGCTTGCCTACATACCTCTCGAAAGCCTTATTCGGTCCGTAAATGCGGGCTTCCGATAAATATTCGCTAAGAGCCTTTTTGGCCCGATCTTGATATTCCTTAAGCTGCATATCAGCGCGCCTTTATCTCGTAGGGTATCTGCTTGAATACGACGTTCTCGCGGTGAAGCCTGGCCTTGCCCAGGGTCGTTATCTCGCCGTATATCACCTTGGGCCCCTTGTGGTGCGGCAGCTGCCTGAGTACCCGGCCGGTGAGCACGTTGCCGCCATCCGGTGTTTTGTCACCCAGAATGCCGTTGAAAAGCAGGTAATACCCGGTGCCCTTGTGAACGCCCAGGAAAGGCGATCTTTTCTTTTGGACCAAGGGCGTAGCGGTCTCGCAGAACCAAACATGCGAGGCCAGATGGTTGAATCTCACCTTAGGATTGATTTTACCCATTTCGTCGAATATAGGCTCGCCAAGACGGAAAAAACGGAAACCGCCGCCGCCTTTCCAGTTTACTTCCATGGAAATGCCCCCCTGTTCGCCTTCGATAACCTTTTTCAATCGGGGGACACAATGTGTCACAGCGTGTTCTTCAAGCTCTATTCCGATATATTTGCGTCCCATCTTTTGGGCAACAGCTGAAGAAGTGCCTGATCCAAGAAACGAATCTAATACAAGATCGTCTTCTTTTGTAGATAATTCTATTACCCTTTTTAATAGTCTTTCCGGTTTAGGCGTTGCAAATGTATCATTAGGGTCAAATACCTTTACTTCTCTTTTCCCTTCTTGGTTGTGTCCCACTTCATCACTAATCCACCATGTATCAGGGGTCCTGCCTTGCTGAACTTCGGTTAAAAAACGTTTTTTTCTCGGAAATGCTGCTCCGTTCTTTCCGAACCAAACACGATTTTCCTCTATCATTTTCATCAATTTTTCTTTTGAATAAACCCAATGTTTTCCTTCTGGTACTCTGAATATTTTACCTGTGGGACCTAAAACATCATAATTGCCATCTTTTCTAGGCTCATTCGCAACTAAATCACCTGATTGCCAAGGACCTCTTGGATCATTATCGGGATTTTTATATCTACTGTTCATTCCTTCTGTTCTAGTTAATAAATTAAACTTTACCCGAGATATATCTTTTGCATATACTAATATGAAGTCGTGGTTTACAGATATTATCTTGGCGTCGTTCTTTATGCTATGTATTTTTTGCCAAACAATTGTTGTTATAAAATTATTCCGCCCAAAGACCTCATCCATGATCGTTTTTAAGTAATGACATTCGTTATCATCAATAGAAACCCAAATACTGCCCTTTTCATCTAGTAGCTCATGCAACAGCTCCAACCTCGGGTACATCATCGAAAGCCACAAGGTATGCTCCATGTTGTCGTCATAGTGCTCAAATGCGCTGCCGGTATTATAGGGCGGGTCTATGTATATGCATTTTACTCTGCCACCGTAAACCGGCAGTAGCGCCTTGAGTGCCTCAAGGTTGTCGCCCTGGATGATCATGTTCTCCTGGCTTTGGTCTCCGGCGGAAAGCTCGGGCACGTAATCCAGGAGCCGGTACGGCGCCTTGCCGGAGCGGCGCAGGTCTTCTTCGCGTGTCTGCCAGTGGAGGTAGGGCATTTATGTGCCTGATTATGAATAGTTTACAATGAAATAATTTTAAAGCCCAGTTTCCCCTTGACAAAGCGCCGGCTTATAGTTATAATACTCATGAATCACGATGGAGGGCTACGCCTAAGGTTCGTCCGAAGGATAATGCCCTCTTTTTGTTTATCTGTACTCCAGCTTTGCCAGCAGCCCGTTCATAAAGTTTATATCGGGCAAAAACTCCCTTAGCAGGGAGGAATATCTCCTTTCATCGGGCACGAGAAGCTTTTCAAGCTTATCGTGCCTTTTTAAATACTTGATCAGGCAGTGAAAATCCCCGTCCCCGGTGACGACTACCGCCTTGTCGTAATTCGGCATTTCGACCATCGCCTGAAGCACCAGCTCCGCGTCTACATTGCCCTTAACCTTGCCGTCAGGCAGAGTCAAAGTGGGCTTGAATACCAGGATGTATCCGCTGTTCTGCAGGGAGGTGTACAGGTCCTGGTTGGTGGGCAGGTATCCAATGAAAAGGAACGCCTTGACGACATGGTACTTGTCCTTTAGATACACCCTGAAACGCCTGTAATCCAGCTTCCATCCCTGGGCCCTTATCGCCAGATTAAGGTTTTGGCTGTCGATGAAGGCGTAGTTGTTCATTCTTATTGCGATTTCAATGTCTTGTCATTTCTTTTTCACATTATACCGACCTTTTACTTTGTAAACCTGGTGTTAAGATATCACTAACGGGTTCGGATGTCAAGTTTTACCGCGTTATATAGCGCCAAAAAAACTCTGCTCCCTATTTGCTGTTCCCCCCCTTTCCCCCTATCCCCAGCTGCCGGCAAAGCCTCTGGCGGATGGTCTCCACCCGCTCCACCTGGCTCTTGGCGGCGAAGCGCTCGTAGAAGTCCTCCCGCCGGAAATCGCGGGCCATCCCCGAAAGCGGCGCCAGTTTGCTCTCCAGCAAAGCGGCCGGGTCATCGGCGGCCGCCAGCTCGCTGGCCCAGGAGGCGGCCGCATCGCCGGCCAGCCGCACCAACGCCTTCAGGGTCACATCGCGGGTGACCATGTACCTCTTGTTGTCGCCCCAGGTCTCGCCGAAGGCCGCCTTGGCCGCCTTGAGAAAATCCCGCAGGAAGCGGTAGCCGGCCTCCCGGCTTCGGCCCCGACCGTCCTGGATCAGAGGCTGGACCTCGCGCCGTGCCGTCAGCCGGTGCACCTCGCCGAAGAGCTGGGCCTGGTTTATCCACATCTCCTGGCCGGAGCGTCCCCCCAGCATGTTGATGTGGTAGCGCAGGGGTGAGTCTCCTTCTCCGTAGAGCATCTTGACCAGGGCGGCGGCGTACTTCTTGTCCGGGTCGGCGTTCCAGGTTATCTTCTCGTAAAGATCCACCAGATGCGACTTGTTGATCTTGGTGTGGGTGGAGTTGATGATGACGAACATCTCCGAGGCGAACTCGGCCGCCTTGCCGTCGAAGATGACGCAGGGAACATCGATCTTGGGGTCGGCGTCCTTCTCGCTCAGGTAGAAGTGGAGGCCGGCCAGCCGGTGCTGCCCGTCGATCACCAGGAACCTCTCCCCGGGCTCCTCCAGCTCCCCGGTGCGCTCATACCCCTTGAAAGGCGAGAAGGAGAGCTCCTCCGGGGTATAGAGCAGCACCGCGCCCGGTATTACCGGCTGTTGGATCTCCATCCGGTAGAAGTCGCGGATCTGGCGTACCTTTCGCCGGTTCATCTCCCGCTGGAAGGCACCGGAGGAGCGCTCGATCATCCCGAAGAACTCCTCGGCCCCCTCCAACCCCTCTACCTTCTCCCCCCCCACCGCCTGGCCGCGTTCTCCGTAGAATCGCGACATGAACCGCACCTTGGCGATCAGGTCCTGGGCCGGGTAGCTGACGAAGTAGAACTCGGCCTCCTTTTGGCGCATGCGAAAGGCAAGCATGGCATTCTCCTTTTCTTTTGTCGATTCTGGCTATTAACACCCTGTCATGCTGAGATGGCCCCTCGTCCGGCTGGCTGAAGCATGGCAGCCTTCACCCTTCAAACTGACCGGCACCATGCCTGACCCAGGATAACGTAATTATACCAGCCTCCGCCGACAGAAAAGCCGCCCTTCCGGGCGGCTATCTGCCTGGCGACACTGCCGCCCGATCCCCATTCCTGCCTACTTGACCTCATCCAGAAAGGCGGTGCTGTGCCCGTCGCGCTTCAGCTGGTTGGCCATATCCAGCTTGTCCATCGACTTAATGTAGGCCTCCTTGGGCTCCACCATCTTCTTGTTGACCAGCTCCATCAAAGAATCGTTGAGCAGCACCATCCCCATCTTGCGGTTGGTTTGGATGATGGAGGGCAGCTGGAAGGTCTTGGACTCCCGAATGAGGTTGGCCACCGCCGGTATGCCCAGCATCACCTCCAGGGCCGCCACCCGGCCGCCCCCGATCTTCTTGCACAGCGTCTGGGAGACCACTCCCTTGAGGGACTCGGAAAGCATGATCCTGATCTGCTCCTGTCGGTCAGGGGGGAACTGTTCGATCACCCGGTCCACGGTGGAGGCGGCGGTCGAGGTGTGCAGGGTGCCGAAGACCAGGTGGCCGGTCTCGGCGGTCTCGATGGCGATGGAGATGGTCTCCAGGTCGCGCATCTCGCCCACCAGCACCACGTTGGGGTCCTCGCGCAGCGCGGCCCGCAGCGCGTTCTTGAAGCTCATGGTGTGGGCCCCTACCTCCCGCTGGTTTATCAGGCTCTTCTTGTTCTCGTGGACGAACTCGATGGGGTCCTCCAGGGTGATGATGTGACACTCGCGGGTGCGGTTGATCAGGTCCACCAGGGCGCAGAGGGTGGTGGATTTTCCCGAGCCGGTCGGACCGGTCACCAGCACCAGCCCCTTATTCAGGTAGCATAGGTTCTGGATGGCCTGGGAAAGGTTGAGGTCTTCGACGGTGATGGTCTTGGATGGAATCACCCGGAAAACTCCACCCATGCCGTGACGGTCTAGGAAGATGTTCACCCGGAACCGGGCCACCCCGGGGATCTCGTAGGCGAGGTCGGTGTCGTAATCGGCCTCGAACTCCTTGCGGTGGCGTTCCGGCATGATCTCCAGCAGCAGCCTCTCGGCGTCGCTGGGCTGGGTTACCGGAAAGTCCGTCTGTTTGCGGATGTCCCCGTCGATGCGGAACACCGGATGTTCGCCCGACGACAGGTGCAGGTCGGATCCCTTTTTCTGCACCAGGAGCTTAAGGAGCCTGTCTATCTCCGCCTCCCGGTACTGGGCGGTGAAGCGGGCCTGCCCACCGGATTGACCAAACCCCAGCCCAGCCGGGGAAGGCGTGGGGGCCGCCTGGACCGGGGGATCCGCTTTCCTCGGCTCCGCTCGGGAAGTAGTTTGGGGCGCCGCCGTCGGGGTCGCCTCCGACGATCCCCCAGGGGTGAACACCGCCCTTATCCCGGCGCCCTCCATGCTGACGGTCCCGGTGAAGCTGCCTATGCCGGCCGGGCTGTAGGCGAAGTTGACCGAGGGCTCGGCCATCAGCCTTTCCCGGGCCTGGTCGGGCATGATCTCGCTCAGGTAGGCCATCACTTCCTGTCGGGAGAACTTTTGCTTGGAGACGTTCTGCCTGACCCCGCCTATCTCGAACTGAGGTTCCTGGTCGTTCTGGATGACGAACTCGGTCGCCTGGTAGTCGATCATCGCCTTGAAAAAACTGTCGAGGCTGGCCATCGGCTATCTCCCTGGCTTTACGTGGCTGATGTGTTTCCGGTTGACTATGTGCAGAGAACCGCCGTCCCTGAGCTCGAAGAACCGTTCCGAATTGTTGAGGAAATCTATCAACCGCGACTTGGTGGGCGGCAGGTCCACCCGGGCCGTCCCCGACAGGCCGAACCCGTCCTGGAACACCAGGCACATCTCCTCCTCCTTGCCCAGGGCCTGATCCTCCTCGGGCTGGCCTAAAACCTCCACCTCGACGATCCGCTCCTTGTTGACCATCCGCACCGGCGGCTGGCCCTCTACCTTTAGCACGAAGAACGGCTCCGGCTCGTTCATCAGGTCCAACACCGTCTCCCCCCCAGCGTGGTTCTTGGCCAACAGCGCCAGGAAAAGGTGTCCCCGCACCACCTCCTGGCCGAGGAGGCGTATGGCCACCTCGACCGTTTTTCTTTCCACCGCCAGCTCCCGCATATCCCTCCCCGATTTTTAGATCTCGAGCTTGATTAGATTTCTTTTGACAGCCATCCCGAAACCGGGTTATAATCCGCCTTGGGCGATCCCCGCCACCGCCCTGGTCAAGATGCTCTACGGAGAAGGAGACTCACCCCTGCGCGACTAGCTGGTGGGCAGGCCGGCCTCCGGCGTTTTCCCGATCTCCCCCCGGCTCGGTTTCTCCCTGGCCGGGGCCGCGGCCGGATCGGTCATCGCCTGGCACCGCTCCCGCCAGGACCTGCGACATCATTACCTTTACCTGGCCTTGGGATTGGCCGCCGCCTTTCTTATCTTCGCCGGCCGTCTCGCGTCCCAGCACCTGGCCCATCCCCAAGGTTGGCTATTCTGGCACAACAGTGGGGAATATCTGCTGATACGCGTCGGCATCCAGCTGCTGTCGCTGGCCGGAGCCTACCTGATCTGCTTGCCTTTCAGGCGGAAGTGCTTCTCCCTGGTCCGCCTGCTGGGGCGCCACTCCCTGCCGATCTATTGGGTCCACCTCAGCCTGATCTACGGCGTCTGGATGCAACCGCTGAAGGGGCGCCTGGGGCCGTGGCCGTCGCTGATCGGCGTCGCCGTCCTCACCGGGCTGATGGTCCTGCTGGCCCTGGCCATCGACCGCTGGCAGGAGATCAAGCCTCGGCTGCTGCCCAAGCGATTTTCAAAGAGGCGGGCCACCTAGGAGTTCATCCAGTTCCAGGTCTGGCTCTCGGAACGCTCCAGCCAGTCGCCGTTGTCGGTAAGATAGGCGTAGACGTTGGACAGGGCCTCGTGGTGCTTGGCCTCCTCGCGCGAGATCTGTCTGAAGAACTCCCTCTCCGGGCCCTCCTCGGCCTCCCGGGCCAGCTTGTCGTACATGCGGTAGCTGTACCACTCCATATCCATGGCGATCTTCATGCCGGCCACGTTGTCCAGCTTGGGGCGGCTGCCTTCTCTCCCTAGTTTGGTGAACAGCTTGCGGATCTCGGCTTCCAGAAATCCAATCTTCTTCTTCTGCGGCGCCGGCCAGGGCTGGCCCCGGCTGATGGCCGCGTGGATCTCGTTGATACGACCGATGTGCTCCACCTCTTGCATAGCCAGCTGGTCGAACAGGCTCTTGGCCAGGGCGTTGTCCGTCCTACGTGACATCCGTAGGTAGAAGGCGCTGCCCTTGTGCTCCAGCTTCAAGGCCGCCCTCAGGGCCTTGGGCATGGCCGTTTTGACCTTCATAATCATCGACCTTCCATTCTTACTTTATCGCTAGCGCTCTACGCCTTCACTTGTAGGTCATCGACAGCCTCTCGATCTCCACCAGCAGGGCCGCCTGGTTCTCGGGCAGGCTGAAGTCTGTGCCCACGGAAACAGACGGGTCCAGCTTCTTGACCTGGGCCAGCGATTCGGAGAATCGGCCCAGCTCGAACAGCTCCTCGGCCAGAAGGACCCTCAGGTCATGCCAGTCCATCAAGTAGTCCCAGGACATGACATAGCGGTGGCCCAGCGACCACAGGCTGTCGCCGGCCAGAACGGTCGAGTCTTCGGAAACCGCCCTTGCCCCGGAGTCCATGGCCGCGTAAGTAAAGGCCAGCCCGGCTCGCAGGCTGCTGCTGGATGGGGTTCCGGCCAAGCCAGAGCTGAAGGACGCCAGGGCCGCGGGACGGTTGCCCAGTATCCCCAGGCACCAGCCCTTGCCGTTCAGAGCGTCGGTATGGGCCGAATTTTGGGCCAAAACCTGGTTGAAATAGTCCAGGGCGCTCGAGAAATACCCCTGGTGGAAGGCGTTCCAGGCGTTGGTCATCAGCTCGTCTGCCGAGGGGGTCGTTGGCTCGGTGGCCTTCTTGGAGCATCCGGCGAAAAGAAAGGCTCCCGGTAAAATCACAAGGGCCATCAGTGAAACAAACGCCCCGGTATTCTGGATTTTGAGTTTTGAGTTCTGCATTTCCTGTCCCTCCTACCTTACCTTGGTCATCCGACCGCTTTGGGCCGTGCCCTCCGTCTCGAGACGGTACAGGTAGACACCCGAGGCCACCCTTCTACCGCCATCGTCCTTCCCATCCCAGGCAACACCATGCAGGCCGGGGGCCTTTTGCCCCTGTTCCAGGTTCCTCACCAGCTGTCCGGCCGCGTTATAGATCCTCAGGGAGACTATGGAGGGCCTGGCCAGCTGGTAGCTGATGGTGGTTTTGTCCCCGAAGGGGTTGGGCTTGGCGCCGGCGGCGGCCCCGCTATGCAACATGGCCAACGGCGGATTTTCCTGGCTCCAGGCCAGCTGGTAGACGCCCAGCCGGTCGATCTCGGCCAGCACCCGGCCGCCGCCCTCATCGAGCACGCCGCCCAGGTAGCGCCAGGATCCGCCCTCGGCCCGGTAGATCCCCAGCCGCCGCGGGTCGCCCGCCAGACTGGATGGATCGTACCTCAACGAGAGCTGGGAAATCTCCCCCAGCACCATACCCGGCCCCACCTGATATGCCGGGCCGGCCGGCAGGGCATCCTGAATCTGGATACCGGCATCCTCGAACACCGCCAGCAGAAGATCTTGTGATATGGCCCCTGGCGCCAGATCCAGCCGAACAGCGCCTCCCAGGGTCACGATGGCGCCGCCCGCCGACTTGCCCGAGACCACCTCGAAGGTGCGGTCGGCCCGGCGCCAGGTGGAGGGGTTGGCCGAATCCCTGGCCGCCAGGTGGACGTTGTGGGTCCCGGCCACCGTCAGTTCGAAGTCCACCTGATAGGAGCGGCTGGCTCCGATACGGGCGAAGGCCAGCGGCTGATTGCCCGACGGGTTCTGCATCAGAGCGGTGTCGATGGCGCCGGGATTGCTGAGGGCGCTGTTGGCCACGGCGGCGATGGTCAAGTACTGAGGAAAGGCCGGGCTCTGCAGCAGGCCGATGGTGAAGCCGGGGATGCCGATGTCGCAGACCATGGTGTCGCCGGATCCGGCTGTTATGTTGCTGACGCCCACTCCGCTGGCAATGCCGGTGTAGGTGTTGCTGTTGGGCGTGGTGACGTTGGTGAAGGCGGCGTTGGTCAGGTAGGGATAGAAATCCTTGTAATCTCCTCGGTTGTAGGTCGTCCAATTCGAGGGATTTGCCGGGGAATCCAATGATTGCGTCCCCTTGGCCTGCTCCACATCGACGCCCTTGTGGGACTCGGTGACGTTGATCTGGTTGGTGGGCAAACCGTTGGTGATCACCGTCTCGTCCTGATGCCAGATGAGCAGGCCCTCGCCGTCCAACAGGCTGTCGAATCCGTTCCACTGCCTGTTCTCGATCAGAAAGTATTCGTTGGCCGCCGGGGTATTCAGCCTCAGCACCTGGCCGGTGGACTGCACCGGAGGCAGTTTAAGGCCCAGGGTCTCGGATGATATCACCTGCGGCGTGATCCATCCCAGGAACTTCTTGCACCAGGGTGCCAGGTGGGCGGGCCGATGCGGCGTGCTGTTGTAGTAGTCCACCCCCCAGGAGCCCGAGCTCATCAGGCAGTAGCGCCCCACCCCCTCGGAGCTGTTGTCGGTGTCGTAGAGGTCGGGCAGGCCCAGGGCGTGGCCCAGCTCGTGGGCGAAGACGCCGATCTCGATCTGCTCGGTGTGGTAGGTGGTGTCCAGGGCACTGATCTCCGGCTGCATGGTGTACTGGTCGATGATCACCCCGTCGAAGATGCGGTTGGCCTGAGGCACGCCCCAGCTGGACAGGGCGGCGTTGTGCGACCAGATCCAGTTGGTGGAGTCCGGCTTTCCCTCGGCCCCGGGGCCGGCGTGGACCACGATCACCAGGTCCAAAAGATTCCCGCTGCGGGAGAACTGGGTGAAGTCCACCGAGCCGTCGGCCAGCTGCAGGGCTCGCATCACCAGGCCGGCCGCGTTATTGGGATAGGCCCCGCTCAGCCCGTACGAACCCTGGCCGTAGTAGGCCTGGGTCTGGCCCGAGGACAGCCAGCCGTAGCAGCTGCCGGACATGGTGTCCCGGCCGTAGGACACCTCCCGGTAGTAGTCGGCCATGGATCCGGTGGCCACGCCCCCGGCGATGAACAGCAGGGAGTCGAACCTGGCCCGGGCGATGGTGCCCGGCCGGTCGCTGTAGTCTATCAGCAGCACCGGGTAGCGCTTGGTGCCCTTGGAGAGGACGGACACGGCCACCTCCAGCCCGTCATCGCCCTTGACTATCCGGTAGGCGTGCGGGTTGGGCTTCTCGACTATTGGATGCCCTATGGTCGGGTCCTTGGCGCCGCTGCCCGGCATGGGAGGCATGGCCCAGGCCAATTGGCACACGGCCAGCCCCAGCGCCAAACCGATGGCTTTTTTCATATTCACTCCTCCTTGATTGTTTCGTCCTTCTCCACCCGCAGGGCATAGCCGGAATCCGTCTTTTCCCATACGCCCCACAGCCTCAGCCGCTTGCCCAGCTGATCCGACATCAGCCTGGGCCGATTGCCGGCCGCGGCCCCTGCCCGGGGCGGCGGCACCGACAGCGGCAGCCAGGGGCTCACCGGGATCTCCCCCCCCCGCCCGTCGCGCAGCACCGGCCGCAGGTCGGTGAAGTAGTTGGCCCCGGTGTTCTCCAGGGTGCCCTCGACCGACACCCGCCGTCCCGCCATCCCCGCCGGCTCGGCGGCCAGCGCGGATATATCTATTAGTTTATAGGATTTGGATCCGGCCCGTCCGTGGCCGCAACCGGCCAGGGCCGCGGCCGCCGCCAGCAGGCAGCAGATGGCAATATTATTTTTCATTGGCTCCATCCCCCATAAAGCGAAAGAGGCCGTCCGGCCTCGTTCGCATTGTTTTTCCTGTTTCAGAAAGCCTTGGCGATGGCGAAGATGCTCTTCAGCTTCTCGTCCGTCTCCCGCAGCCGCGAGGACAGGGTACGGATGAAGACCGACATCAGCTTGTAGGCCATCTCCTTGTCCTCGGCCATCAGCTTCTTAAAGTCCCGCTTGTAGATGGCCAGCAGTTTAACCGGCCCCTCGTGGGCGATGGCCGAGGCCGAGCGGGGAAAGTCGTCGATCAGAGCCATCTCCCCGAAGTAGGCGCCCGGCTTGAGGATCGCCAGGGCCTCCTCGCCCACCCCGGGCACCATGGTGGAGATGCGAATCTGCCCCTCCATCACGATGAACAGGGCGTCGCCGATCTCCCCCTCGTGGAACACCGCCTCCTCCTTGCCGAACTCCTTGTCGTAGGCCAGGCCCAGGATCTTCTCCAGCTCCGGCTTGGAGAGATCGTTGAAGAGATAGACGTTCTTCAGCAGCTCCGCGGTGTTCAGCTGGGCCATCTTGCTCTCGCTATTGCCAAATATTTTCGTGCGGCAGGCTTCATTCCATGCCCTGGATGGCCAGGGCCTGTTCTACCTGGTTCTGGTCCACGTAGCCCAGGTCCTGCAGGCATTCCCCCAGCCGCTTAGGCGATCCCTGCATCTGGGTCATCCGGGCCTCGTTGATCTGCTCCACCGAGACGTAGCTCAGGGCCACCATGATCTCACCTATCAGCTTCCTGCCCGAAGCCATTACGCTCCCTCCCCCAAAACGCGTTGCCCTTACGATCAACTCTCCCTAACGGGGCATCTGCTTGACCAGCCTGATGGTCTCGCCCACCTTGATATCCTCCACCCTGGAGGCGCTGATGTAGGCCGAGGCGGTGTTGTTCCTGACCGCCAGCACCTGGACCGCGCCCACCACTATATCGGGAAGCTTGACGCTGCCCCCCCGGTCAGGGTCAGGAGCCTCCTTCTGCACCCGGTAGATCTCGAAGACGTCTCCCGGCATAATGCCGTCGGCCAGGCCCTTGTCGATATAGGCCACCTTGTAGGTGGTGGCCGCCAGCTCCGGCTCACGCAGGGCCACGATGTAGCCTTCGTGCGACTTCTGCACCGGCAGCGGCTTGACGTTCTTGGGCACCACCGCCTCCACATAGGGCTTGACGGTCTCCTTCTTGCCCAGCGGCTGGTAGCATCTGATGATCCTAGCCTTGGAGCTCTGCTCCTCAACCTGCTCCACCTCGACCACCCCCACGATGCTTACCATTTTCCCCAGGTCCTGCCCCCCCTTGGGGTGTTTCACCCCCTTGCCCAGCCGGTATATGGCGAAACGGTCTCCGGGGCGGGTGCCGTCGCGCACCCCCAGATTCAAGTACACCCGGTCGTTGGTGGTCAGGTAATCGGCCTCCTTGACATCGGTTTTGATGAACCTGCCCAGCGGCTTCTCCTCCTCGGTCGACAGGTATCCGGAGATGAAGGCCAAAGCCTCGGAGACCACGGGTTCGCTGCCCTTCCTCACCCCGATCAGCTGGGAGCGCTGGATCGAAGCCGCGGGCTTGGCGATCGGCGCCTCGGGCTCCGGCTCTGGCTCGGGCGCCGGCGCGGCCACGACTACCGCGGGAGCCGCAGTATCCGGCTCGGCCACGGCAGCGACCGGACTCGCGGGCGGTATCGTCAGTTCCTGCCCCGGATAAATCCAGTGCGGATCCTCAACCTTGTCCTTGTTGGCCTCCCATATCAGAGGCCAGGAGAAGCTGTTCTGCATGTAATGGCCGGCCAGGTCCCACAAAGTGTCGCCCTCGATCACCCGGTGGACCGCCGCCTGCTGGGCCACCATGGCGCCGGCCGCCAGCAGCACGGCCGCAGCCAGGGCCAGAAGCGTTCTGGGCATTCTCGTCATGGAGTGGTTCCTTTCTCTATCTTTTGCTCCGATGGTGATACGGTCTTGACGTACTTCATCCTCAGGTCGTAAAGCAACTCTTCCAGCAAGCGCGATTCCTCCTCGGTCAGGTTCCCCTTAGTCTTCTGTTGCAGGACGCTCAGCAGGTCGATGCTATGCTGGGCCGCTGACGGGTTTTTCTCGGTCTTCTGGTCAACCGGATTAGGGATCATCCCCAGGTTGACCATGGCCGAGGTGGCCAGCATATAGATCAGAGACTCCAGGCTGGCCGGGGGCAGGGGCTGCTTCTGTTCTTCCTTCATCTTGACCTATAACCTATTATTTTTACCATACTTTGAGGATAAAATCAATACCATTTTTCGTTTTTTTTGCTTATCCCCTTGCATCCCTCGGAACAAAGTAGTAGAATAGCTGCAATCTTTTCGCAGCTAGGCTTTTACCCAACCCTTCGCTCCGGTTCGCCGGCCAAGATTATCATCAGCAACACCGATCCTGTCCAACCCATGAAATACGACAACTCCTGGGTGGAGATCGACCGCTCCGCCCTGATCCACAACCTCAAGGCCTTCCGCCGCCTGATAGGCCCCGGCGTCAAGCTGATGCCGGTAGTCAAGGCCAACGCCTACGGCCACGGCCTGAGGGAGGTCTCCTCGCTGGCCGCCAAAAGCGGCCTGGCCGACTGGCTGGGCGTCAACTCGCTGGAGGAGGGGCTGGCCCTGCGCCGCGATGGAATCAGGCTGCCGGTGCTGGTGTTGGGCTACGTCCCTTATAACGGCCTTCAAACCGCGGCCCGGGCCGGCCTGCGGCTGACGGTCTACAATATGGAGACAGTCAGAGCCCTCTCCCGGCTGCCGGGCGGCCGTCCCATCCCCATCCACATCAAGCTGGAGACCGGCACCAATCGCCAGGGGGTAGGTATGGAGCAGGCTATCCGGCTGGCCCGCTTCATCAAACGATCGGACAAGCTGAAGCTCGAGGGCTACTCCACCCATTTCGCCAACATCGAGGACACCCTGGACCGCAGCTTCCCCCAGAGCCAGATGCAGCGATACCAGTCTCTGGTGTCCGAGCTGGACAGGCGCGGCCTGGGGGCGCCGCTGGCCCACACCGCCTGCACCGCCGCCGCCGTCATCTTCCCCCAGACCCGCCGCAGCCTGGTGCGCCTGGGCATCGGCATCTACGGCCTGTGGCCCTCGCGGGAGACCATGCTCTCCTCGCGCGGGCTCAACCCCTGGTTGGAGCTGAGGCCGGTTCTGACGTGGAAGACTAGAGTGGCCCAGGTCAAGGAGGCGCCCTCCGGCTCCTACGTCAGCTACGGCTGCACCTACCGCACCACCCGACACTCCAGGTTGGCCGTGCTGCCGGTGGGCTACTATGACGGCTACGACAGAAAACTCTCCAACACCGCCCACGTCCTCATCCGCGGGAGGCGGGCGCCCATCAGGGGTCGGGTATGCATGAACCTGTGCGTGGCTGACGTCACCGACATCCCCGGCGTCAGGCCCGAAGACGAGGCGGTGCTGCTGGGAGCCCAGGGGCGGGAGCGGATAACGGCCGAACAGCTGGCTGCTTGGATCGGAACCATCAACTACGAGGCGGTAACCCGCATCAACCCCCTGCTGACACGGCTGGTGATCTGATCGATCCTGTTTCTGTCACCCTGAGCCAAGCATCCTGCTTGTCAAACTGAAGGGTGACGGCTATTCATGCCCTGGGTCTTCATCCCTCAGCCTGCAAAGCGATGAGTTTTTCTCGGGATGATATCACGTGCAAAATTGAAAGTTTAAGTTAATTTCGATCTGTGAAAATCCGTGGCTAGGAAAAAATCTCACACTCCCTTCTACCGCCTGGTCGATCTCTACGCCCGCCTTCGCGCCCCGGGCGGCTGCCCCTGGGACCGGGCCCAGACCCATAGGAGCCTGCGGCCCTACCTCATCGAGGAGGCCTACGAGGTGGTGGAGGCCATCGACCAAGGCCACCCCGGCAAGCTGATGGAGGAGCTAGGCGACCTGCTGGGCCAGGTGATCTTCCACAGCCAGCTGGCCAGGGAGCGCGGACGCTTCGACATCGATCGCGCCATCGCGGCCCACATCGACAAGATGGAGCGGCGCCATCCCCACATCTTCGGCCGGGCGAAGGTCGACGGCGTCCGCCAGGTGCTGGAGAACTGGGAGCAGATCAAGCGCGGCGAGAGGCGGGCCGCCGGCCTGCCCTCCCTCCATGGCGTCCCCCGCCATCTGCCGGCCCTTCTCAAAGCCCGCCGGGTGCAGGAGAAGGCCTCGCGGCTCGGCCTGGAGTGGGAGGGCCTGGACCAGGCCCTGGCCGCCGTAGAGAAAGGCCTGGGCGACATCTCCAGAAGCTTCTCCCGCGGGCGGAGACGCCAGGCCGGACAAAGGCTGGGGCGCCTTCTCTTCTCCCTGGTCAACCTGGCCCGACTGATGGACATCGACCCCGAGGACGCCCTGCGCCGAGCCACCGACGGCTTCGCTTCCGGTTTCCATCGGGTGGAGCGCCGGCTGAGGCGCCGCGGCCAGAGCCTCAAGGAGGCCGGGCGGAGCGATCTGAAAGCTCTCTGGCCATCGGCTGCAAAGTTCCGGCGCAAGCGGACGCCAGGATAAACCGGTTTTTCTTCCCCCTCTGGTTTACATGGCCTACGGCCATCTCGATTGTTCCCGAGCTTGCCGAGGGACCGGTCGGACGTCGAGTAGTCCACCTGGCCTCGATACAGCCTTCGGCCGCTCGACCAACGGTTGACGTTTCGAGACGCCGGCCTCCTGTACCGAGCGTGCTCGGGGCACTCGATGGCCGCAGATCTGTTAATGCAAAAGTCCCTATGCAAAAGAAAGCCCCCCGCCTTGGCGGGGGGCTTTCTTTAAAGCCTGGAGAGAACTACTGGATGACGGTGACCTCGATCCGGCGGTTCTGCTCGCGGCCCTTACGGGTCTTATTGCTAGCGATCGGCTTGTCCTCGCCGTAGCCCTTGGCCACCATCTGGCTGGCCGGGATGCCCTTGCCGATCAGCCACTGGACGACCGCCTCGGCCCTGGCCTGGGACAGCCTCTGGTTGGTTCTCCGGGCGCCGAGCCCGTCGGTGTGCCCGCCGATCTCGACCTTCAGCTCCGGGTGCTCCTTGAGGATGTCGTAGATCTGGATCAGGACCGCCTCGGCATTGGTGGTGATGGTAGACTTGCCCGACGGGAAGTAGATGTTGGAGAAGGAGAACTTCTCGGCCACCTTCACCAGCCTGGCGTTCTTGCTGACCGGCATGCCGCCCTTGGCGGTGACGTCGAAGGCGAACGGCTTGTAGCCCGCGGCCTCTGCCGTCACCTTGTAGTTGCCCTCCTCCAGCTTGGCGGTGTACTTGCCGGCGGCGTCGGTCTTGGCGGTCACGGTCTTCGGACCCTTGAAGGTCAGGGTGGCGTTGGCCAGAGGCTTGCCGTCCTTCTGGTCGGTGATGATGCCGGTGACGTCGCTGGCCGGGATGGGCTTCAGCTCCAGCACGAAGTCCTGAACGGCCGGGGTCTTCTTGTTCTTCTTGGTCAGCATCACCGAGGAGCTCTTGGCGATATAGCCCTTGGCATCGGCCTTGACCTCGGTCGGGAGGTTCTTGATCTCGATGCCGGAGATGGTGTAGGCGCCGGTGGCCGGGTCGGTGTTGGCCGTCAGGCCGGCGGCGGTGACCACCGCGGCCAGGCCCTTGCCCGCCTTGTCGGTGACCTTGCCGGCGATGATGCCGGTGGCCGGGACCTTCGGGCCAAGCTTGCAGGGCGCAAAGGACAGGCCGGCGATAGCCATCCAGTCGACCGAACGGCTGAACCCACTCAGGGTGGAATCCTTAGTCTGCAGGTTGTAGGCAAAGCCCAGGTCGAAGTTGAACCCAGGGCCGAACTTGAACCGCAGGCCGGGGGTGACCCACAGCGGGTAGTTCATCAGGCTGGGCTCGAAGGAATCCGGGGTGGTGACATACGACTTGGGGTACTTGGTGCTGTCGTTGACCCAGGCGGTACCGGTGATGTCCAGCATCAGGTTTACCATGCCCAAATCGTAGCCCACGCCGATCCCGAAGGGGACGTCCAGCTTGGGGTAGATCCCGTCGACGGTCGATCCGGCCGGCTCGTACTTGTCTAGGTCGTAGTTGGCGCCGATGTTCAGGTGGGCGCAGCCCTTGCCAGCCTTGATGCCCGGAATCAACAGGAAGGTGACATCGCCGGTGGCCGAATATCCGTCGGCGGTCTCCCACGAGTCGTTGATGTAGTTGATGTATTTGTTCCACACCCTGCCCGAGCGATAGGTGTACCCCAAATAGGCGCCCAGGTTGAAGCCCTCGCCGCGCAGGAACGAGCCCTTGAAGCCAATCCTGGTGTCGGTCACGCCGTTCACGTCGTCAGTGACCTCGGTGCCGCCGGTCGGGGTGTAGGCTGTGTGAAACATCCGGTAGCCCGGGGCCACCGAGATCTCGAACATGTCGTTGATGGCGAAATAGCCTTCGGGGACGATATCGATGTTCCTCCATGAGGATGAAGAGCCGCTGTAGTCCTCCGACTTCATGCTCAGCAAGCCATGGGCGCCGATCCCGAAGCTCATCGGCCCGCAGTTGTCCGGCTTGATGGTCATGATAAGTCCGTTGGATCCGTACAGCGACGGCGCGGCGCTGGCCAGTCCGGCCACGAGCGCCAGGGAAACCAGCAATGCCAGTGTTCTCTTCATGTTGACCAATACCCTCCTTTTAGTTATTTGGTTTTCTTTAGATTTCCAAGGATGACCGGGGACCAGACGTGAAATGACTCGCGTATTTCACCTCCTTGTTGTATTGACGCTATTCAAAGCCTAAATATACCAATTTTTTAGGTTATTTGTCAAGCCTTTTCGCCATTTTTTTGCCTGTTTTTTGCGCAACCCGATGGAAAACATTTACTTGTCAAAAATAGTGTTCCCTTTCGCCCTCATCATCAAGGTGGCGGTACTTTAATGGCTAAAGAGCTGGTGTCCCCAACGGGATTCGAACCCGTGCCGCCACCTTGAAAGAGTGGTGACCTAACCGCTAGTCGATGGGGACGCGATAACACTAACTGTCATCCTGAGATTGCTTCCTGCCCATCAAGTCGAAGGATGACACTGCAAACTAACTGTATCCAAAGACCTGCCCCGAACCTGCCGAGGGCGACCCCGTGCCCGGCAAGCTGAAGCGCCGCCCTGAGGACCTCGCCCTGCTATGCTTGCGAAGGGGTTGACACCGCCCCGCTTTCACCCATTCAAACCGCCAAGCCTGTGGCCGAACTCAGGGTGACAGCGGAAGATCAGGTCTTCACATGGCTGTGGATGTAAAGCCTCCGGAACTGCTCGTTGTCCACGATGGCCCGGTTGATGAGGAAGTAGGTCTCCAGGTTCTCGTTGGTGGCCTGGATGCGGTCGCAGAGGATCTCGGTCATGGCCAGCAACATCCGGGCCGAGAGCTGGGGCTCCTTAACCAGCAGACGCTGGAACTCCTCCTTGGAGAGCACGTAGCAGTCGGCATCCGAAAGGGCGGTCACCGTGGCCGTCCGTGGCCGGTCGGTGATCAGAGACATCTCGCCCACAAACGAGCTCTCGCCCAGCTCGGCCAGCACCAGCTTGGACTCGTTGCGCTCGATGGAGACTTCCATCTCGCCCTTGATGATAAGAAACATCTCGTCACCGGGCGCCCCCTCCTTGAAGAGCACCGTCCCCCTGGCTATGTGCCGCTGGGTCAGCTTGCTCTCCAGGGCGTCCATCTCGGCCGGGGACAGGTACTTGAACAGGACCACCTTCTTTAGGACTTCTTTCGGCGCCATCTTCGCCTCCTTTGGGATTGCGAACCCTTTGGTGAGCCAGATGGGAGTCGAACCCATGACTCCCGCCTTAAAAGGGCGGTGCTCTGCCGGCTGAGCTACTGGCTCCCCGGGCTCTATTGTTCTATTTTACTATAAATTTCGCCTTGCGGTCAAGTGCCGCTTTGTGCGATGAACCCGTTGTCATCCCGAGATAGCCCACATGCCCGGCAGGCTGAGGGATGAGGACCAGGGGCATGGGCAGTGTCACCCTTCAAATTGACCAGCAGGATGCTTGCCTCAGGGTGACAGGAACCGGTCACCTGAATATGGTCGCCGACCGCTCCGCCCCCACCGAGATCATCCCCACCCTGGCGCCGCACAGGCCCTCGATGGTTTCGATGTACCTCCGGGCGTTGGGCGGAAGGTCACGGTACCTCCTGAGGCTGCCGGTTTTCTCGCTCCATCCGGCCAGGGTCCGGTAGATGGGGCGGCACCTCTCCATCTCCTCGGCCGACAGGGGGAATGCGTCTCCCTTGAGGCCGGGCCCCCGATACCCGGTACAGACCTTCAGCTCCTTCATCCCATCCAGCACATCCAGCTTGGTGATGGCCAAATAGTCGGCCCCGTTCAGCTGGACCGCCCGGCGCACCATGGCCGCATCGAACCAACCGCAACGCCGTGGCCGGCCGGTGGTCCGCCCGAACTCGTCTCCGGCTTTGGCCCGCACCATCTCGGCCATCTTCGGATCGAACTCGGTGGGAAATGGCCCGTGACCCACCCGGGTGGTATAAGCCTTGGCCACCAGTATCACCTGGCCCACCCTGCCCGGCCCCATCCCCAGCCCGGTGCAGGCCCCGCCGGCGATGGTGGACGATGAGGTAACGTAGGGATAGGTTCCGAAATCCACATCCAAAAATGTCCCCTGGGCCCCCTCGAACAGCACCCGTTTGCCCGCGGCCATCATGCCGTTGAGCCAGGCCGCCCCGTCGCAGACCAGGGGCTTGAGCATCGGAATAAATTTTTCGTAGGCGGAAAGGATTTTGGGGAAATTGATAGACCGTTGGTGATAATAATTCTGCAGAAGGAAATTCTTCTCCTCGAAATTTCTCCTCAGCTTAGCCCGGAACGGCACCCGATGAATCAGATCGCCCACGGTGATCCCTACCCTGGCCGCTTTGTCGGTGTAGGTGGGCCCGATGCCGCGGTGGGTGGTGCCGATGGCCGCTCCCCGCCGCGCCTCCCTGGCCTTGTCCAGGGCCACATGGTAGGGCAGGGTCAGGTGGGCGTTGGCGCTAAGGCGTAGCCGACCCCTAACCGCTATCCCCTGCCTCTTAAGCAGGGCGATCTCCTCCTGTAGGCTTTGGGGGTCCACCACCACCCCGTTGCCTATCAGGCACTGTACCCCGGGGTGGACTATCCCCGAGGGCACCAGGTGAAGCACGAACTCCCTGCCTCCGACCCGCACCGTGTGCCCGGCGTTGGCCCCGCCCTGGTACCGGGCCACGATGTCGGCCTTCCCGGCCAGCAGGTCGACGATCTTGCCCTTGCCCTCGTCCCCCCACTGGGCGCCGACCACGCAGATATTTTTACTTGCTGCCATGTCATCTCTCCCCCGTAACGTTCAACGTCAAACGTTCAACGTTAAACGCATTTAAGCCGCCTGGCCGGCGTCCTTCATTATATACTGCGGCGGCTGCCGCCCGACTATGGTGGGCCGGCCGATGACGCAGCGGGCCACCTCCTTCTGCGAAGGCAGCTGGTACATGATGTCCAGCATGGTCTCCTCCAGCACGGCCCGAAGCCCCCTAGCCCCGGTTTTGCGTTTGAGGGCCTCGTCGGCCACCGCCTCCAGGGCCTCGGGCAGGAACTCCAGCTCCACCCCCTCCATGCCGAAGTAGGTCTGGTACTGCTTGACCAGGGCGTGCTTGGGGCGGGTGAGAATCTCCACCAAGGCCTGCCGGTCAAGGTCATCCAGGGAGCAGATCACCGGCAGACGTCCGATGAGCTCGGGTATCAGGCCGAACTTTAAAAGATCGTCGGGCTGGACCCTGGCCAGCACCTCGCCTATTTGGTAGTTGGACTTGCCCTTGATCTCAGCCCCGAAACCCAGGCTGCTGGCCCCGATGCGCGACTCGATCACCTTCTCCAGCCCGTGAAAGGCCCCGCCGCAGATGAACAAGATGTTGCGGGTGTTGACCGGTATCAGCGGCTGCTCCGGATGTTTGCGTCCCCCCTGGGGCGGCACGTGGGCCACCGTCCCCTCCAGGATCTTCAGCAGCGCCTGCTGCACCCCCTCGCCGGAGACGTCCCTGGTTATGGACGGGCTCTCCGATTTGCGGGCGATCTTGTCGATCTCGTCGATGTAGACGATGCCGATCTCGGTCTTCTTCAGGTCGTAGTTGGCCGACTGCAGCAGCCGCACCAGGATGTTCTCCACGTCCTCGCCCACATAGCCGGCCTCGGTCAGGGTGGTGGCGTCGGCGATGGCGAAGGGGACCTTCAGCAGGCGGGCCAGGGTCTGAGCCAGCAGGGTCTTGCCGGTGCCGGTGGGCCCTATCAGCAGGATATTGCTCTTGTCCAGCTCCACCTCCCCATCGCCGCCGTAGCACAGGATGCGCTTGTAATGGTTGTAGACCGAGACCGCCAGCGCCTTCTTGGCCCGCTCCTGGCCGATGACATACTGGTCCAGCACCTGTTTGATCTCCACCGGGATGGGCAGGCTGTCCTTGGTGGGGAAGCCGGTGAACCGCTTCTCCCGCTCCACGATGTCGGCGCAGATGGTGACGCAGTTGGCGCAGATGGCCGCCTCCCGGCCGTCGATCATCTGGGAGACCTCGTCCACCGTTTTGCCGCAGAAGGCGCAGCGGCTGTGCCCCGATGTTTTTCTGGTATTGCTCATATCGCTTTCATCTGAGGTTTCACTTCCCACCTTTCACCATTCGCGTTTCATTTTCCACCGGCATGGCTCCCGCACTCCCCGCCCTGGCCCCGCAGCACCTCGACCGCGTGCCCCAGCACCGGCATGACCACCGTTAGGCACTCCCGCACCGCCTTCTCCGATCCCGGCAGGTTGATGATCAGCGTCCGCCCCCGGATGCCGGCCGTGGCCCTGGAGATCATGGCCATCGGCGTCCTCTTGAGGCTCTCGGCCCGCATGGCCTCTGTTATCCCCGGCGCCGCCCGCTCTATTACATCCAGGGTGGCCTCGGGGGTGACGTCGCGGGGCGAGAAGCCGGTCCCCCCGGTGGTGAACACCAGATCGCATCCCATCTCGTCGGCGTAGTGTTTCAACTTGGCGGCGATTGCCTCCCGCTCGTCGGGCACGATATCGTACGCGACTATCTCGGCCCCCAGCGGCCCCAGCATTTCCTTAATGGCCGGGCCCGAGTTGTCGGCCCGCTCGCCCCGCCAGCCCTTGTCGGAGACGGTGAGGATGGATACCTTCATGGTTTTAGCTATGCCCGGAAGTAGCGGCAAAATATACTTAAATATAGTCTTTCTTTATTATTACTGCTGATTCTGCCCCCAAATGTAAGTTCTTTCCTAAGGCGATATCATACCCCATTCCCGAGGAAATAAATGGGTTATATTTGACCATCTCTGGTTTTTCGTAAAATTGGTAAATAAGGGAATAATCCAAGCTATAATATGAATAGATGACGGATCCATATTTGTCTTCACTTACACCGCCACCAAATTTAAGAAATGGCCCCTTGCCCATTTCCTTAAAAGATAAGCGCAGACCTACACCTAAGGATCTTGAAGTGAATTCCTCGCCTTCAATGAATTGCACAATTCTTTCCCCGTAGAAGTTAAAAGCCGTGTCTTTATTATCCGGAAAACTGTTCGTCGTAAGAGCCATGCATAGTTCAATGCTTATATCCCCACGCAAGGACCTACCCAAAGATAGGCCATAATTGACACCTTTGTTATATGATTTCGTTGACAACTCCACATGCGCTAAATTACTAAAAACCTCCGGGCCGTATCTTGCTTCCAGATACCATCTCCCATCATCGGCCAATGACATACTGCCAATGAATGGAAGCAACGTTATCAATAGAAGTCTATGCCTCAACATTTATCACTCTTCCTCTTTCGATCGTTCCCCCCACCACCACCCGGGCGAACACCCCCTCCCGCGGCATGATGCAGTCGCCCACCTGCTCCCTGATGGCGCAACCCTGGTGGCATTCCTTGCCGATCTGGGTGATCTCCAGAACAACCGAATCCCCGACTCTCAAACGGTCCCCAACCTTCAAACCCGCCAGGTCCAATCCTCGGGTCAACAGGTTCTCGGCGAAAATCCCGGGCACCAGCTCCACCCCCCGGCCCCTCATCTTATCGACGCTCTCCTCGGCCAGCAGGCTCACCTGGCGGTGCCAGTCTCCGGCATGGGCGTCGCCCTCTATACCATGCCCGGCCACCAGATGAGCCGACTCCACCGGCCTTTTGACCTCGCCCTTTCTACCGCTGAGGCAGACGGCCACCACCGTGCCCACTATCTTAGCCTCCCTCTGGGGAAGGGATCAAGGCTGGGGGCACACCACCTCCCGCTTCGCCCTCCGCTCTTCTCCACCAGTCTGATGTCGGAGATCACCATGCTCCGTTCCGCTGCTTTGGCCATGTCGTAGATGGTGAGCAGGGCGGCGGCTACCGCCGTCAGGGCCTCCATCTCGGCACCGGTGCGGTCCCGGCAGGATACCCGGCTGGTGACTTCGATGGCAGTGTTGGTTCTATCGATGCGAAAATCGATCTCTACGTTGGTCAGCCCGATGGGATGGCAGAGCGGTATCAGCGACGTAGTATTCTTGGCCGCCTGGATGCCGGCTATCTTGGCCACCGTCAGCACGTCGCCCTTGGCCATCCGGTTGCCTTGGATCAGCCTCAGGGTGCCTGGCCTCATGGATATCCTGCCCCGGGCCGCCGCCACCCGCAGGGTTTTGGGCTTGCTGCTGACATCAACCATCCTGGCCCGGCCCTTTGCGTCTAAATGCGACAGCCCGGCCTTTGAGATTTTAGATTTCGGATTTGGAATTTTCGTGGTTAGCCTCCTATCTCCGCCATCAGCCGATTGGACTCCGGCCTGTCACTGTTGAACTGGTGTCCCTCGGGCTTCAGCCGCAGGGCCTCGTAGAACAGCCTCCGCAGAGCGGGCCCCGCCATCCCGTGACGCACCGGTTCGCGAAGATTGATCTCGACCTGGCTTGCCAGGCACGGCCGTAGAAAACCGTCGGCCGTCAGCCTCAGCCGGCTGCAGCGACGGCAGAAGGGATGCGACAGGGGATTGATGAAGCCTACGGTCGTCATTGTTCCCTTGATCCGGAACTCGGAGGCCACTCCGTCCGGCGGCATCGGCTCCAGCACAAAGGCCCTCTCCAGCCTCGTCTTGATGCTGTCCCCCTGCAGGGAGCGCTGCGGCGACCAGAAGTCGTTCCCCAGTGGCATCATCTCGATGAACCGCAGGTGCACGCCGCGGTCGACAGCGAAGCTCACGAAGTCCTCGGCCTCGTCTTCGTTGTGCCCGGCCACCGTCACCACATTTAACTTCACCTTTTGGTAGCCGTGCTTAACCGCGGCCTCGACCGAGTCGATCACCTTCGCCCATTGGTCGCTGCCGGTCATCTCCCGGAAACGCTCCGGCTTCAGGGTGTCCAGGCTGATATTGACCCGCCTGATGCCCGCCTGCTTCAGCCTGCCCGCCAAAGGAGCGAACAGGACTCCGTTGGTCGTCAGGTTCAGCTCCTCCAGCCTGGGAACATTGGCCAGCTTGACCACCAACTTAGGGAAGTCCCTTCTCAGCAGGGGTTCGCCCCCGGTCAGCCGCACCTTGCGCACCCCCAGCTCCACCGCCGCCCGAACGATGGTCTCTATCTCCTCGAAGCTGAGCAGGTCCCGGTGTTCCCGAAGCGCCACTCCCTCCCGTGGCATGCAGTAGCGGCACCGCAGGTTGCAGCGGTCGGTGACCGAGACCCGAAGGTAGGTTATCTTGCGTCCGTGGGTGTCTATCAGCATGTTATTTTAGCATAGCAATGATCATCCCCCACTTATCAGGTGGATGGCCCAGAAGTCGGCCCCATCCTCCACCGGGGTGACGTCGTAGTTGTCGTGGTGCACGAAGCGGTCGTCGATCTTAACGATGATCATGGGGAAGACGTAGTTCTTCTCCCGCAGGACGTCGCTCACCGTCATCCCCGGCCGCCAAGGATGGTCCTGGCCATTGACCTTGATCATAGCCGCCTGGGCCTCCTGAGGTTCCTTCTGGGGCACGGCAGGTGCGGGGGCAGGGCTTCATTACCCTTGGACGTCCTGCCCACGTCCGGATCCGGCCCCAGCAGTATCTCCAAAGCCTGGTTGGCCTGCAGGCAGGCGGCCGCCCCCACCCGGGGCGCCATCAAGCCCCGTCCCGGACCGGCCTCGGTGGTCTCGTCCCCGCAGATATAGAGGTTGCCCAGCCTTCTGGTCCTCAGCAGGTTATTGCCGCCCCATCCCGCCATGCCGTTGCCGAGGATCAGGGGCGTTTCCGGCAGGCCGGAGAGCACCGCCTCGGCCAGCATCTCCTTCTGATCGGCCCGATCGAAGGCTTCGATGATCACCTGGCACTTTCCGAAAAGGCTTCTGACGTTCTCGGCCACCACCCTCTGGTAATGGGGCTCCACCTTGACGAATGGATTGGCCCTCCTGATGTTCTCGGCCAAGGCCTTTACCTTGGGCCGCCCGATCTGGGAGACGAAGTACTGTTGGCGGTTCAGGTTCGATGGCTCCACCACGTCGAAGTCGGCGATCACCAGCCTGCCCACTCCCACCCTGGCCAGGGCCATGGCCGCGGTCGAGCCCAAGCCCCCGCAGCCGGCGATGCCCACGCAGGCCTTCTTGAGCTTGGCGTGCACCCCAGGCGTGTGGCGGGCAGACATCAGGTTCTCCAGCTCCAATCTCGACGGCCTCCTGCCCTTCTTTATCAGCACCAATCGGTCGCCCTCCTCCAGGGTATGCTCCAGCAGGCAGGGAAAGCCGTTGAGCACGCAGAGGTCGGCCTCCGGCTTGCGCTTTTTCACCAGCTCGGCGACCCTGGTGCCCTCGGGGACGGCTGTCCTTCTCTCGTTGACAAATATCTTCATCTTAACTCATCCCCTCTAGAGAGGGGATCGAGGGGTGTGTATTTTACTCACAATAATACTCTCGATCCTTTTCAACACATTGCCGATATCGTTTAGTACATCCTCATTCCTTAGTCGTAACACTGATAAATCCCTTTTCTTCAGATACTCATCTTTTTCCCGGTCTCTTACAACTGCCCCGTTATTGAGGTGGCTTCTCCCATCCACTTCGATAACCAATCTAGCTTCAGGACAATAGAAATCAGCGATATAACTTCCCAACGGTTTTTGACGATGGAAATCCTGCCCGAGCACTTGCTTTTTCTTCAGACGGTTCCAAAGCATAACCTCTACCCTGGTCCCGTTGTTCCTGAGTTTTCGAGCAAGTTCTTTAAGTTTCGGATCATATTTTTCGAAATTCATGACACACCCCTAATCCCCTCTCAAGAGGGGACGATAGGACAGCAAGTATAAGCGTTATAGCAGATGAACCTGCCTTTTCCCCTCCACCACCCGCCCGATGACGTACGCTTTCGTCTTCGTCTTTTTCAGCATCTTCATCGTTTTAATCTCGTCCCGGGGCGATACTATCAGCACGAATCCTATCCCCATATTGAAGGTGCGGTACATATCGTCCTCCGGCACCCGTCCCAGCTTTTGCAGGACCTCGAAGATCGGCAGCACCGGCCAGGAGCCTCTGGCTATGGCCACAGCGCGCCCACGAGGCAGGATGCGGGGTATGTTGTCTAAAAATCCGCCGCCGGTGATATGGGCCATGCCCTTTATCAGACCCAAGGCAAGCAACGGAGTCACCGGTTTAAGAAATGAGGGATGGACCTTAAGCAGGGCCTCGCCCACAGTCATTCCGAGTTCGGGCAGCCTGGTCTTCACTTTGAATTTCATCTTCTCAAACAGGATCCTGCGGGCCAGCGAGTATCCGTTGGTCTGCAGGCCGTTGGTCGCCAGGCCGATGACCACGTCCTCCGGATTGATACGGCTTCCGGTAACCAGCTTCCTTCTCTCCACCGCCCCCACTATGAACCCCGCCAGGTCGTAGTCGCCCGGAGCATACATTCCCGGCATCTCGGCCGTCTCCCCGCCGATGAGGCTGCAGCCGTTCTCCCGGCAGGCCCTGGAGAAACCGGAGACAATGGACTCCAGTATCCGAGGATCGAGTTTTCCGAAGGCCGCGTAGTCCATGAAGAACAACGGCCGCGCCCCCTGCACCAGGACGTCGTTGACGCAGTGGTTCACCAGGTCCTGGCCCACCGTGTGGTGTACCCCGGCCATGGCCGCCACCTTGAGCTTGGTGCCCACCCCGTCGCAGGACGACACCAGCACCGGCTCCCGGTATCCCTTCAAGCGTCCGTCGTAGAGGGCCCCGAACCCGCCGATGCCGGACAGGACGTTCCTGTTGAACGTCGACCGGACGATCGACTTGATTCGGCGGACCGACTCGGTCCCGGCGTCTATGTTTACTCCCGCATCCTGGTATCTCATGCTTACCCTCTGTCGTTCCCGAGCAATCGGGAATCCAGGCCTATTTCCTTGCAAACACGATCAAATCCCCCTGCCGGCCCTGTCCTGTGCGGACCTCGTACCTCTCTTTTTTAAATCCAGATGCTTTGACCTCGCCCAGTATGCCCTCCGGCCTGCCCAAATACCTCCGGGCCACCCCGCCGACCACGACGCAGCGCGATTCTGGATCGAAATCCTTGGCCACCTCCGGCTCATCCGGCTCCCCGCACATGGTGTTTAAGTAGAGCAACCCGCCCGGCTTGAGCACCCGATAGGCTTCCGAAAGAACCTTGGCCCTGTCCTCCCCGATGATGCAGTGGAGGCAGTGCCCGTCTATCACCGCGTCGAATGCCCCGTCGTCCCAATGTCCCAGGTTGGTCACGTCGCCGACGACGAATTCAGCTTTCAGATTTCTGCTTTTTGCTTTATCCGACGCCCATTCCACCGCGGTCGGCGAGATCTCTATGCCGGATACCTGATAGCCCCTCTCCGCAAACAGCAGGGCCACATCCCCGGCTCCGCTGCCCAGCTCCAGCACCTTGCCGGACTTGGGGAAGGCTGGATCGCCCATCAGCGCCTCGATCTCGGCCTTCCAGGCCTCCCACTGCCCGCCGTCGTCCCAGCCCGGCTTGCCCTCGGACCTTCTCTGGCGGTAGAGCCGGTCGTGCCCGGCGTAATCGGTTTTATGTTTCATGTCTACTCAACCACCCCTTCCCCTCCTTGCGCAAGGAGGGGACTCAGGGGTGGTCGGTAACTTGGTTGGCAGGTCACATCCTCTCCGGCGCGGACACCCCGAGCAGCCCCAGCCCGTTGGACAGAACGATCTTGACCGCCTGGCAAAGGTTTAAGCGGGCGCTGGTCAGTTTCTGGTCGTCGGCCACCACTCGGTGCTTATGGTAGAAGTTATGGAAGATCCCCGCCAGCTCCTGCAGGTAGGCGGGAATCCGGTGCGGCTCCCGGGCCTCGGCCGCGCCCTGGACCAGGTCCGGGAACTCCAGCAGGAACTTGATGAGGGCTATCTCCTCGGGCTCCCTGAGCAGCTCCAGATTTCCATCCTCCAGTTTCACTTCTTTCTCCTGCGCGTGCTGCAGGATGGAGCAGATCCGGGCGTGGGCGTATTGCACGTAGAAGACTGGATTCTCGTCCGACTGCTTCCTGGCCAGGTCCAGGTCGAAATCCAGATGGGCCTCCATTCGCCGCATCAGGAAGAAGTAGCGGGCGGCGTCCGCCCCCACCTCGTCGAACAGCTCGTCCAGGGTGACGTAGGTGGCCTTGCGGGTGGACATCTTCACCTGCTGTCCGCCGCGGGTCAGGGTGACGAACTGGTGGATGCGGACGTCCATCTTCGAGGTATCGTAGCCCATAGCCCCCAGCGCCGCCATGACGTCGGGATAGGTGGCCTGGTGGTCGGACCCGAAGACGTCCAGGATGAGGTCGAAGCCCCGGTCGAACTTGCCGCAGTGATAGGCGATGTCCGGCAGGCGGTAGGTGGGTTCGCCAGTGGAGCGCACCAGCACCCGGTCCTTCTCCGCCCCGAATTGGGTGGCCCGAAACCAAAGCGCCCCATCCTTTTGGTAGGTGATACCCCGGGCCTGGAGTTTCTTCTTGGTCCTCTCTATTGATCCGTCCTCGTAGAGCGAGCTCTCGTTGAAGTAGCGGTCGAAGACGATGCCCATACGCTTCAGGGTGTTTCGGATATCGGTGAAGATGGCCTCCACCGCCTTGGCCTTGAAATACTCCAGGTCGCTCTCGCTTAGACCGTCGCCCCGCTCTGCTCGGCAAGACTCGGCGATATCGCGGATGTACTGGCCCTGGTAATGGCCCTCGGGAAATTCGATCTTCTGCCCCAGGAGCTGCCGGTACCTGAGATAAACCGACTCCCCCAGCACCCGCATCTGCAGTCCGGCGTCGTTGAAGTAGTACTCCCGTTCCACCTGGTAGCCCTGGGACTCCAAAAGGCGGGCTAAAACGTCGCCGATGGCCGCCTGGCGGCCATGGCCCACGGTCAGCGGGCCGGTGGGGTTGCAGGAGACGAACTCAACCTGGGCTCTTTTGCCTAGATACCGCTCGCCTCGGCCGAACGCCCTACCCGCCCTCAACAGTTCCGCCAGCTGGCGGTGCAGGTATCCCCGAGCCATCCTGAAGTTTATAAAGCCGGGCCCCGCTATCTCCACCTCGGAAACCAGCTCCGGATCCGGGCGCATGGCAGCAGTCAGCTTTTGTGCGATGTCGCGCGGCTTGGCCTGAATCTCCTTGGCCAGGGACAGGGCCAGGCTGGAGGCCCAGTCTCCGTGCTCGGGCCGCTTGGGCTTCTCCAGGATGATCTGATCAGGAGACAATTCGCTGCCCAGCATCTGGGAGGCCGCCTCGGCAATCAGCTTGGAGAGGTGTTGCTTGATCATGCTCCGATGTCGATTGATTAATGCCCGTCAGATCCGCCTGTTGCCCAAAACCGCCATAGCGCCGCCACCGCCAGGGCCGACAGCGCCAGTCCGGCCACGGCCGCCCCCCAAATTCCCATGAGCACCAAGGCGGTGATGATGGCCCCGGCGATGAGCACCCCCAAAAAGATGGCTCCCAGGGCTGGCCAGAAACCGATGCCGAAGAGGAAGGCAGCTACCGCCCCGGTCCAGGCTCCGGTCATGGGCAGAGGTATCGCCACGAACAACATCAAACCGACCAGCTCGTAGCGCCGCACCAAATCGCTCTTGCTCCGGGTCCGGGCGAAAAGCCAGTCGAAGAATCTCTTAAAGAGGGGAAATCTCGACAGCCAAGCGGAGGACGGCCCCAGGAGCAGCAGGATGGGCGCGATGGGCAGCATATTGCCCAGGACCGAAAGGGCCACCGCCTCGGCCAACGGCAGGCCCAGCACCCTGCACCCCACCGGGATAGCTCCGCGCAGCTCGAAGACGGGCAGCATGGAGATGATTAGCGTCGCCAGCCAGGCGGGGATGCCGGTCCCCTGTAGGGTATCGACGATGCCCAGCGGAGCGGCCGTGGCTGTATCGGCGGCGGACGCGAAAACTGCCGTCCAGCATATCCTCTTCATGAGCCTTAGGAAGCCGGCAGCCGCCTAGTCCTTGATTTCCTCCCTGGGAGCATCGGCCCACAGCTCCTCCAAGCCGTAGTAATCGCGCACCCGTGGCTGCATCACGTGGACCACTATGTCCACATAGTCCATCAGCACCCAGCGGGCGTTCTCCAGGCCCTCCACATGATAGGGCCGCTGGCCCTGGGTCCGCAGGCCTTCTTCGATGGCCCTGACCACCGCCTTGGCCTGAATATCGGTGGCGGCCGAGGCCAGTACGAAAAAGTCGGTGGCCGAAGACAGTCCGCGCATGTCCATGATGGCCACGTCGAAGGCCTTTTTGGTCAAGGCCAGTTTGGCCGCCGTCCGGGCCAGCTCCTCAGAGGCGGCGGTTCTTTTCCTGGCGGCCGGCCTCTTGGCCGGGACAGCGGCCGGCGACCTTTTGGCCCTAGAGGCCGAGGAAGCGGCGCTTTTTCTCTTTGACATAGTCCTGCCCAACGATTACTGTCACCTCCAATAATAGTGTCGGTTCCAGTTGAGGTATAATGTTACCGCATTCTAGCTCATCGGCCACCAGCCGGGCGTTGGCCGCTCGATTGTCGACCCGGTCCACCACCACCGTCTCCGGGAATCCTCGATCCTCAGCGTTATCCACCTCCACCACGTCGAAGCCTGCTTTCCTTAAGCGGTCGGCCACCCTCTGCCCCAGGCGCTCTACCTCCGTGCCGTTGAGAACCTCGATCCTGATCTGCCGTTTGAGCAGCCCCAGCCTGGCCCGTTCCGCCTCGCGGTGCCTCAGCCACAGCGAGCCGGCTATCAAAAGGCAGACCGCAGCCAGCAGGATCACCGACAGCGGCAGCCATCGGGATGATCTGCCAGAGGCCTTGCCTCTAGGCCCTAGCGGTTTGACCAGCCTGTCCTTCAAGGTAGGCCTCGCACTCCGTCAGCTCCTCCTGGGTGTTGATGCCCAGCACCTCCCGACTGTCACGGACGATGACCGCCGACACCGGCCGCCCCTGGCTTTTCATAATACCGACGACGTCGGTCAGGTAGTACTCCTTCTGGTCGTTGTTCGGACGCACCTGGCGCAGCGCCTCCAGCATCAGCCGGCAGTCGAAGCAGTAGATGGCCGGGTTGATCTCGCGCACCTCAAGCTCCTCGGGCGAGGCGTCTCTGGCCTCGACTATCCTCTCCACCCCGCCGTCCGCCCCCCTTATGACCCGACCGTATCTTCCCGGATCATCGACGATGGTGGTCAGCATGGTGCAGGCGTTGCCCTCCGCTTGGTGCTTGGCCAAGAGGGCCTTGATGGTCTCGGGTTTGATAAGCGGCACGTCGCCGTAGAGCACCAGCAGGTCGCCGTCGAAATCCCGGAACAACGGCTCGGCCTGCATCACCGCGTGCCCCGTCCCCTTCTGTTCGGCCTGGAGCACGAAGCCCACTGCCCGGCCGGCCAGGGCCTGCCTCACCTTGTCCGCCTGGTGGCCGATGACCACCGCCAGCCTGGCGATGCCCGCCCTTTGGGCCGCGTCCACCACGTGCTCCACCAGGCAGCGTCCGCACAACCGGTGCAGCACCTTGGCCAGGTCCGACTTCATCCGGGTGCCGGCCCCGGCCGCCAGTATCAGGCAGCGGACCTCCCGGCTCAAAGCTTGGTCCTCTTCGAGATCCTATTCCTGTCGTCCACACAAACCACCTTGGGCCGATACTTGCGGATCACCTCGGTGTCCACGTAGCAGGTGGAAAGGATGATGACCTTGTCTCCGGGCATGCCCAGCCGGGCGGCCGCCCCGTTGAGGCCGATGGTCCCCGACCCGGCCCTGGCCCTGATGGCGTAGGTCTCGAACCGGGCCCCGTTGTTGACGTTGACCACCTGAACTATCTCGTTGGGCAGGATGTCGGCCGCTTTCAGCAGCTTCTCGTCGATAGCGATGGAGCCCTCGTAGTGCAGGTGGACCTCGGTGATGGTGGCCCGGTGTATCTTGGATTTGCAGAGGTTGCGCAGCATGACACTCCTCGGTCTTGTAGGTATTAGTGGCTGGCCCACATTTCTCTTTATATACCCTATATATACATAGCTAATATGGCCGTCGATTGAGCTTCCTAGAGCTATCAGGCCGTATTCCCTATTTCGCTTTCCCAGCCTCAGAAGCGAGCTGGCCAGGTGAGGCACCGGCCGGCGGCGGTAACGTTAATCGATCGACTAGCGCGGGGAGAGTTCGGCCTCCATTCCGATGGCTAGGTTTCCTAGCACCCAGTTGTCCTGCCCCTCCCAGTTCGGACCGTCGGATCGTAGAGCGCACTGGGCCGTGCTTACGTCCAGCACCTCAAATCCCGTCCAGGATCGGATTCCGAAGCCCCTTCCCATCCTGGCGCGTTAGGGAAAAGCCGCATCCGCTCCGAACGAATAGGTGGCGATGTCGAACATGGTGGCGGGGTTTTTGGAATCTAGCCGGTCGGTGATGGCTCCCTTGAGGAAGTGCACCATGCATTCGCCGTCAAGGCCTAGAGCCAGCGCCAGGTTCCCCCATGATTCCGGCAGGAGCCAAAGCTCGAACTTGGTGCCCATCCCGAGGAGGTCGTTCCTTTTAAGTATTTTTGAATCCTTGTAACGCGAAGTGGACGGGAAGGGTGCCAAGTGTACGCTCCAGTTGAACCAGCGCCTTGATTCGTCGCCCGGGCCTCCGGCTGTTCCATTTGCTGCCCAGGCCAGGCCCGCAGCCAGGAAAATCACCCTGGTCCAGCTTTCGGCCTTTGGAGCCACGGGCAGCCCCTTCAAAGAACGGTATTGTCTATCAGCCTGGCGCTGGGAAACCTTACCGCCAGGGCCGCCAGTGTTTTACCTCTGATCGACCTGACCGGCCGCAGGTCGGCGCTGTCCACTATCTCTATATAGTCTATTTTGCCCAGGGGCGCCTCGATGCCGATCAGCTTTTCCATCTCCCGCTTGACGCCCTCGGCGTCCCGCCGACCCTTCTTGGCAAGCGCCTTGGCCAGCTGCAGGGCGTGGTGGAGCGCCGGGGCCTGGGCCCGCTCGGCCGGGCTGAGGTAGGCGTTTCGGGAGCTCATGGCCAGGCCGTCGGGCTCGCGAACTATGGGGGCGATTACTATATTTACAGCTATATCGAGGTCCCTGGCCATTTGCTTTATGACCGCCGCCTGCTGGGCGTCCTTCTGGCCGAAGACGGCCACATCGGGCTGGACCATGTTGAACAGCTTGCAGACCACGGTGGCCACACCCCGGAAATGCCCCGGCCGCGAGGTCCCGCACAGACCCCGGGTCAGTCCCTCCACGTTGACGTAGGTGGAAAAACCTTTGGGATATACCTCCCTGATGCTCGGGGCAAACACCAGGTCCGCCCCGGCCCTGCGGCACTTAGCGGCATCACCCTTCAGGTCTCGCGGGTATTTGGCCAAGTCCTCCTTCGGTCCGAACTGGGTCGGATTGACGAATATCGAAACGACGACCAAATCGCTTCTCTCCCTGGCCAAGCGAATAAGCGACAGGTGGCCCTCATGCAGCGCCCCCATGGTGGGCACCAGACCAATGCGCCTGCCCTTCCGCCGCTGCCGGGCGATTTCCGAACGCAGGCGCCCGATCGTTCTTACGATCCTCATACGCCTCAGCTGATCTTGAAACCCAGGTTCCTCTGCGCCCTCTGCGGTTGGGGCCTCACTGATCCTCCGAGAAGCTCTCGTCCAAGCTGGGGAAGCTCCCCTTCCTGACGTCCTCGATGTACCCCCGGTAGGCCTTCTTCATCTCCCCGGCTACGTCGGCGTAGCGACGGACGAACTTTGGCACGAAGTCTTCGAACTTGCCCTCGACGTCGTCCACCACTAGGATCTGGCCGTCGCAGTGGGGCCCGGCCCCGATGCCGATGGTGGGGATCTTAAGCGTCTCCGTCACCCTCTTGGCCACCTGATAGGGAATCTTCTCCAGTACGATGGCGAAGCAGCCGGCCGCCTCCAGGGCCTTGGCGGCTGCCATCAGCCGATCGGCCGACTCCGGGTCCCTGGCCTGCAGCTGGTAGCCGCCGAACTTATGGATGGACTGAGGCGTCAGCCCCAGGTGTCCCATCACCGGGATGCCGCGCTCCACCAGATTCTTAACGATGGGCGCCGCCACCCGTCCTCCCTCCAGCTTGACGGCCTCGGCCCCGGACTCCTTAAGCAGGCGGCCGGCGTTGTGGGTGGCGTCGGCGATTGAGGTCTGGTACGACAGGAAGGGCATGTCGGCCACCACCATGGCCCGCTTCACCCCCCGCTTGACCGCGGCCGTGTGGTAGAGCATATCCTCCATGCGGATGGGGAGGGTATTCTCGTAGCCCGCGAAGACCATCGCCACCGAGTCTCCCACCAGTATCAGGTCGATGCCGGCCTGGTCCAGCAGGCGGGCGGTCAGAAAATCGTAGGCCGTCAGGCAGGCGATCTTCTCCCCCTTTTGCTTCATCCTCATCAGGGTCTTGGTGGTCACCTTCTGGTCCATGGCCACTCACTTATCAGAATTATCGATCTCGAGCCGAGGCAAGGATACACGATAACCGGATGAAAATCAAGCGCTCTTATCGTCTCAGGGCGGCTCCGAGCCCCAGGCCAACCCCAGGGGAACAAAGGCTGCGTTCACTCCGACCACCAGCTCGTGCCCCCAGGAGGCGATGATGCCCGGGCTGAAGCGCCCCAGCCTCAGAACGCCGGGATAGAGGTTGAGCCTGGCCTTGTTGTGAGGCAGTCCGCTGACCAGCAGCGAGGCCAGCAGGGAGTTGTTTCGGTCGTAGAAAATACCGGCGCTCCAGCTCAGACTGGCGGCATAGGCCTCCCCCGGCCCCTCCTGGACCGCCGCCTCCAGGTTCTCCACCATCAGACCGGCGGCGGCCGACCAGGCCCGGCCGTCGGGATACCGCCGGCTCAACCCGGCCATGCCGTGCAGTCCGTAGTGGGCCATCAGGCTCCAGGACCGGTCGGCCCTGAGGGGATAGCGCATCACGTAGAACTGGCCCATGTTCTCGAGGTTGCCGGTGCGGGCGTTGTAGCACGGCTGCTGGGACCACTCGGCCAATCCAAGCTTTCGTGAAAAGAACCGGCAGATACGGTCCGAGGAGAAGAGCAGGATGCCGGCCGGGTTGAAGACGTAGAGGTCGGCGATCGGGTCCAGGGTAGGGCCCTGGGTCTCCCCGTTCTCCACCACCTCGGTGGCCAGGTGGTAGGCGGCCATGGTCGCCAGCGACCATAGACGGGGGTGCGGAAATCCGTGGTACCGAAACCATTCGGTCGTAGCCCGGTAGTGCATCCCCGCCCCGATCCCGTGCAGGAAGTAGTTGGGGACGAACTGTTCCCGGTTCCGGTCCATCGGGTCAGCCGGGAAAACCTCGTTGGCCAGGAACCTGTTCCAGCCGACCGCTTCGATGGTCCTCAGGGGGTGCCCGATGCTGGCCCAGGAGTTGCGCCACCAGCGGCGGTAGGGCACGTCCAAAATCCTCCGATCGCCGGCCCGGCTGGGAACCTGCCAGATGCCGTAGCCGCCGTTGATGACCACCGAGCCCGGATGGTAGACGGCCTGCGAACCGTAATCCAGGCCCCGGTAGAAAAAATACGACGAGGTGTCGGGCTGGCCGCTGGCTGGCGCCTCCGTAAGGCAAGAGATAAGGATATAGCAATATATGCTATATCTGATGCCACCCAGGCACGACCGCTCTAATGCCCTCATCTTGAGGGATGGCCGACGGGGATTATGTAGAGCGCGGCCTCCTCCGGCGGCAGGCCCAGGGCCTTTTTGACCGCCCCGTCGTCGAAGGCTCCCACCATCACTGTGCCCAGGCCCAGGGCCACGGCCTGCAGCGATACGTTCTGCCCGATGTGCCCGGCCTCCATGTCGGTGTATCTGGCCGACCGGTCGCCGTAGCGCGGTTTGATCCTCCCGTAATCGGCCGCCAGGGCCAGCACCGCCGGGGCCGTGCCGACGCAGGATTGCCCTATGGCCGCCCGGGCCAGGTCGCCCCGGCCGTCGGCCGACGACTTCCTCAGCAGCAGGTGACCGGCCGGCGAGTAAAGGTAGATCCCGGGATCGAGGCCTTCGACCTTGCCGGCCGCCAGATAGAGCGATATCGGATAGCAGGCGCCGGCCGAGGGCGCGGCCCGTAGGCCCCTCTTGGGCTCGGTGATCCCCTGGGCCGCCCACAGGAGCTGGGAGACATGGGCCATGGTCAGCGGCTTGTCGGAGAAGCTCCTGATCGACCTTCTGGTGGCCAATGCCTTTTCCAGCGATACCGATCCCTCCGTGGCCGGCTTTGGCAGTCTGACGGTTTTCTTCGCCACCTCGTTGTCCGCTTTCCCTATGGTTTGGATCGCAGCCGACAGCAACACCCCGGCCATTAAGACCGCCGGCCATCTGGTCATGGTGCCAGTCCGAGCTCCCGGCGGTAGGCCTTGGCGGCCGCCGCCACGTAAGCACGGTCGATGGCGCCACCCGGAGCTGGCGTCTGATAGATACGCTCGGGAAGGTCCCCGGCCCCAGAGTCGAATCCCTCCCGCACCTTGAAGGCGTACTTGTCCCTCAAAATTTTCCTGCCCAGCTCCTTGAGCTGGTCGGCCCCGAGCTTATAGCCGCAGCATTTCAGGGCCCTGGACACCAGATCCTCGGTATAAAGCTTTCGAGCGAAGAAGCAGAGCACCAGGCTGGAGAGCACCTGCCTCCACTCCTCCTCGGCCACCAGGTCCGAGGCCAGCTTCTCCGGCGGCAATGGCTCCTTGCCCAGGTTCTTCTGGTCGGCGCTGTAGCCGGCGTTGTCCAGGTGGCTGTGCCTGGCCCCGAAGAGGTAACCCAGATGGGCGGCCGGTCCGGTATGATAGCCCGGCATCTCGTTGCCCCCAAAGGCCAGGGCGAACTCCTTCCCTCCGTATCTGTCCGAGGCGGCCGCCACCCCGCTCCCCAGCAGACTGTAGAACTCATTGCTCCGGGATACGATCCGTCCGATGGCTTGGCGGTAGGGGGAGACATCGCCCCAGGCTAGCTTGATCCCACCGGTCTCCTGTTCTCCTATCAGCTTTTTCTCGAAGGCTTCGGTGGCCCAGGCCAGGGCCACCCCGGCGCTCATCGAGTCCAGCCCCACCTTCTCCACCGCGTCCAGCAGCTTGAGCAGGTTGGCGGGATCGAAAACCCCCAGCATGGTCCCCATGGAATAGATGGGCTCGTAGTCGTAGGAGATCATCGAGGTCTTGTAGAAATAGGCTTCCCGCTCATAGGGCTCCCTCAGGGCGGCGATGTGGATGCAGCCCACCGGGCAATGGGTGCAGGCCAAACGCCTGCCAAGGAAGCCCTCGGCCATTTTTTCGCCGGACACGGCATCGGCCGCCTGGTCGTTGACCGCAGACAGGTTGCGCACCGGTAGACCACCCAGCTTGTTAAGCGGCCTGATGTTCTCCGGCGTCCCCAGATCATGGTATTTCTTCATAGCCGGGGACTCCACCGCCGCTCGGTGGATCTCCTCATAAAGCTCCCGGTACTCCTTGAGGTCGGCCACCGGCAGGCCGCGCTGGCCCGAGACCACCACCGCCTTCAGCTTTTTGCATCCGAATACCGCCCCCAGCCCCAGCCTTCCGAAGTGACGGTAGGATTCGGTGGTCACCGCCGAATAGGTAATCAGGTTCTCGCCGGCCCGCCCGATGCGCATGATGCTGCGAAGCCCCGGGCCGGGCTCGTTCTCCCTGATGACCCGGCCGGTGGTGAACGAACTGCCCATGCCCCATAGGGCCCGGGCATCACGGTAATATACCTTGTCGCCGTGGACCGCTAAATATCCGGGCCGGTCGTTGGCGCCCAGGATGACCAGGGCCCCGTATCCCGCCATCCTCAGGGCCACCGAGCTCCGGCCTCCGGCGTGGCTCTCGCCCAGGTTCCCGGTGTGGGGAGACTTGAACATGGCCACCGTCTTGGAGGCCAACGGAAAGAGCCCGGCCAGCGGACCGGTGGCCAGGATTATCGGGTTGCCGGCCGAAAGCGGGTCGGTCCCCTTGGGGCAATTCTCCTCCAGAAGTTTTATGGCCGCGCCGGCTCCTCCCAAACGATCTCCGAAGAGATCCACCCTCCTCTCCACCCAGTGCTTTCGCTTGGAGAGATCGACGTAGAGGACGTTGGCCAGGGTGTCCCGCTCCAGCATTTCAATTTTCCTCCATGGACAGCACCTCGTGGGGGCAGTGCTTGGCGCAGTAGCCGCAGTGGACGCAGATCCTCGGCTTCTGGCCCTCCTCGTCCCAGAAGACCGCACCCATGGGGCAGGCCTCCCGGCAGTGCCCGCAGCCGGTGCATTTCTCCGGCTTGAGCAGCACCCCTCCGCCCTGTCGCAGGACGAGGGCGTCGTTGGGGCAGACCGCGGCGCAGGGCGGGTCCTGGCAGGCCCGGCAGACCACGGCCACGAAGCCGCGTTCCATGCCTCCGGCCGAGCGGATCGCAATGCGGTTGGCCCCCAGGCCGGGCTGGCCGTGCAGGCGGGAGCAGGCGAACATGCACACCTGGCATCCCACGCAGCGGTCGGTGTCGACGACATTTAACCGCATGGCGGCAACTGTCTCCTCTGGTAAAATTAGCGGATAGAAGTCTGAGGCTGTCCTTCAGGGTGTTTCGTTTGACAAGGGGAAATGGCCCTACTTGGCTTGGGCAGTCTCGGGAGCGCAGATTTCGCCCTCCCGCTTGAGCTCGGCCGATCGCTTCATCTCGGCCCGGGTCATGAACCCCACGGCGATGAATATGAAGACCAGCGCCAGCCAGTCCCCTGCCTTGGGATACTTGCCGCCGAACAGCAGGGCGAAAAGCAAGGTGGCCATGGTGCCCGATATCAACGAGGTCAGCCGGTTGGAAAGGCCGGCGAAGGTGGCTGTCCGCCCCTTGAACATGAAGATGAACACCGAGAAGAAGGCCACCACCCCGAAGATCCCGCCGGCCAGCACCTCCATCGGCCAGTAGCTCGAGGCCGCCAGGTATCCGCGTTGGACAGCCGCCAGGATCTTGCCCGTGCCCGAGGGCAGAAGCATCAGCACGAAAAGTATGACCAGCATGGTCACCGAGGCCGACACCTGCTCCACCGCGAAGAAGGCCTTGTTGTCCTGTTTGCATCCTTTGCCCCTGGTGTTCTTGTAGTAGTTCATGATGTAGATGCGGATGAAATAAGCGCTCAGATAGCTGCCCAGAACAACCATGGCCAAAACGTTCCTGATCAGGTCCCCGCCTCCCGCCTCCTTAACGAAGAACAGCTGCAGGACGACGGCAGCGATGGCAAACACCACCGCCACCTCCTCCTCCCAGTAGACCTTCTTGTGGAGGATTCCCTGCCTGATCTGGATGGCATCGATGATGCGAGAGAAGATGATGACCGACCCCCGCATAATCAGCATGGCCACCATCACCGACCGCAGTAGCACATAGAGCAGGGTGGTGGTGGGAATGACCACCGCGGTGCAGACACCGGAGGGGATTATATAGAGGTACTCGGCCGGAAACCGCAGCCTGCCCCAGGTTACAATGTTAGCCGACTCCATCCGCGCCCAGCGGAAGGCCGAGACCACCGCCAGACATACTAAGCTGCCGCCCAGGGTGCTATAGACCAGGTATTCCCAGTTATTCACCCCGGGCAGACCCCGGCTGAGCGGGCCGGTGTAGTACTTGGTGGCCACCGTGTAGATCGTATAGGTGAAGAGATAAGCCAGGCACAGCTCCACTAGACGCAGGGTGCTGCCCTCTCTACTTTTCAGGAACATTTCGACACCTCGCTAGTTTGGCAATAAACGGAGTTGTTTTGCGGAACCATGCAAGGCAATGGCACTGCATTCTCCGCAGTCGGTAGGACTTAGGGGTTGATCTTGGCCAACCGAGCGAAGACCTCGTCCAAGGCCGGACCCAGCTTGGCTGGGTCGTCGGTCTTCTCCGGCATGTTGTCGAAGACGGCGAATGGCACCTGGTGGCCCTTTATCTCGATAACCCCGCTATCCCTGCCGCCGGACAGCTTGTCCCAATCGTTTATCTTGTAGTAATACTCCATCTTGTCATCGGGCAACGAGTGGTAGAGGACGCTGTGCTCCTGTCCCTTGCGGGCCCGCTTCCGGTTCTTGCGCACCGACTCCTCATAGCTCACCTTGATGTAAACGATCCGGGCCAGCTTGAGGATGTCGTCAGACAGGAAGTTGAAGGCGTCGCGGAACCCGTTCTCCCCGCCCCGGGCGAACTCGATGAGGGAGGTGTGCTTTTTCAGGAAATCGGGCTCGGCCAGCCGCTTGGCGAAGGCGTTGTTGATCTTCTGGATACAGACGTGCCAGGCGAACTCGTCCTTGAAGTAGTAGTCCGGCTTGGAGTGCAGGCGCTCCCTGCCGTTGGCGCTGAGAAAGTCGTCCTCCTCGAACCACTCCCAGATGTAGAGGAAATCGTCGAACTCGGCCAGCTCGGCCACGTTGAACCTCTCCATGCGCTCCACCAAGGGCGTCTTCTTGAGGTAGTCGATAACCTCGCTCTTACCGGCGGCCGGCCTGGCCACCAGAATGATGACCGGGTGGTGCTTGTCCATAGTACCTCCCTTAACCGCAGAGGACGCAAAGACCGTTGTTTCTTTACGGCTCGAGACGGTTAACGATGCGTTTTATGCCTTTGGTTAATTTGGTCACGTTGAAGTTTATCAACAGGCCCAGCTTGCAGCCGCTTAATCTGAGGTAGGTTAGGACCTGCGCCATATGTACATCATTCAGGGCTTCCACCGCTTTGATCTCGACTATCACTTTTTCACCCGCTAGAAGGTCAATGCGGTATCCGGCATCGCATTCTTCCCCCTTGTATACAACCGGAAGGGCGACCTGCTGTTTAACCGGCAACTTTCTTAAAGACAATTCCGTCTTTAGAGCCACTTCATATGATGATTCAAGCAGTCCCGGTCCCAGTGCCTTGTGGACCTCTATCGCTGCCCCGATAATCAATCCTGACAGCTCGTTCTCATGCATAAAAACCTTGGCGCCCTCTGCGCTTCTCCGCGACCACTGCGGTTAAACCCGCTACCCCACCGCCTTCAGCTGCAGCGAAAAGTCGAAGGCATGGGCCGAATGGGTGATGGCCCCTATGGATATATAGTCCACCCCGCACTCGGCGATCTGCCGCACGTTCTCCAGCGTCACATTGCCCGAGGCCTCCAGCTTCAGCTTCCCTTGGTCCCGGGCCGGGTGGGAGAAGGCCAAACGGCAGGCCTCGGCCATTCGCTCCGGCTTCATGTTGTCCAGCATGATGACGTCCGGCTCCTCGGCCGCGGCCTCCTCCAGCTGGGAAAGGTTCTGCACCTCCACTTCTATCCTCACTTTGCCGTGGTCCGCCTCTTTGACCTTGCGGATGGCGTTGGCCACCCCGCCGGCCGCCTCGATGTGGTTGTCCTTGATGAGCACCATGTCCCACAGGCCCAGGCGGTGGTTCCGCCCTCCGCCGCAGGCCACGGCGTATTTCTCCAGCGCTCTCAGCCCGGGCGTCGTTTTTCTGGTGTCGAGTATAACGGCCCGGGTGCCCTTGATCGCCTCCACGTATTTGGCGGTGAGGGTAGCGATGCCCGAGAGGTGCTGGAGGAAGTTAAGGGCCGTCCGCTCGGCTGCCAGGATGGAGCGGGTTCTCCCCTGGGCGGTCAGAACCACCTGGCCGAATTCGATCCTGTCGCCATCTTTTTTCTGAACCTCGACCTTGATCGACTGGTCAACCATTAAGAAAACTTCGCGGCAGACATCAACACCGGCCAGCACGCCCTCCTGCTTGGCCATCACCAGGGCCAGCCCCCCGGCCTCGGCGCCGACTGTGAACTGGCTGGTGATGTCGCCTTTCCCCAGGTCCTCCTTCAGGGCCCGTCGGATGATGGGAAGGTATGTTTTTTTCTGAAGCGCAGACGGGGGCATATCTTTTATGCTTTTGACATTCCAACAGCTACCTGCGGTACTCCGGGGTCCAGTCCAGCTCCGGCTCCTCCAGCCGCGAGCCCCACAGGTACTTCTCGACCTTGTCCTTCAGCGACCGGTCGATCTCCCTGTCGACCGGGTAGATGGCGGCGTTCAGCACCCGGTCGAGGATGGCCACCGCCACCCCGGCCGTTGGCGCCAGGCCCCGGGCGGAGGTGCGCTCGGCCCGGTCCCCCGGGGTGTGTATCAGCGAAGAGGATTCCCCGCCTTCGCGGGCCAGGTTGACCGACGGCACCTCCAGGACGGCGAAGGGCATGCAGTCGCTGCTGTAAACGTCCAGGCTGGAGTGGAAGAAGTGCCCCAGCTCGCGGGTTATCCCCTCGGCATATCCCTGCAACCTCTGAGTCCCCAGCACCACCAGTTCGTTCCTGCCCAGCTCATCGCCGGCCACGTCCACGTTGACCACCAGCCCCAGTCGCTCCTTGATCTCCTTTTTATGCCTCTGAACGTAGGCGAAGCTGCCTCGCAGGCCCAGCTCCTCGCCGGAGAAGAAAATTATCCGCAGGTGGCGCGCCGGACGGTGTCGAGAGAAGTGCTCGGCTGCCTTCAGTAGGACCGCCACCCCCCCGGCATTGTCGGTGGCGCCAGGCGAGCGAGCCACGCTGTCGTAGTGGCCGCAGGCGATGGTCAGGTTCTCGTCCCGCCCCCGGCCCTTGATGTCCACTATGATGTTCCTGCCGGCGCCCCGGCGCACTTTCTGCGTTACTTTGAACCGGACGCGCTTGCCGGACATGGCCGACAGGGCCACCCCGTCCCGGTAGTCCAGCGTGGCCGAGGGCACGTAGCCCATGGCGTAGTCCTTCTGGCGGTAGGACCAGCTGGGCGCCTGCTTGAGGGGGGCGCCGATGGCCAGGCAGGCTTTGACCCCCTGCTCTCGCAGGGCCGGGCTTATCTTGCGGGTGTAGTTGTAGATCAGCAGGACCTTGCCCCGGTAGGCGCCCCGGTTGCGCAGGACGACCTCCGGGTCCTCGACGAAGGCCAGTTCGCCGGAGATGTCCAGGCTGTGGGTGAGGCCGAAGGGGTGGGCCCTGAACCTGCGGCCGCCTACCTCGACAGTGGCCGAGCCGGTCTCGAAGGTGTTGACCGGGAACGGCTCCAGGCGGGGCCTGAGACCCAGCGCCCTCAGGTGCCGGCAGATGACCCCGGCGGCCCTCCGCTCGCCGGCGGTGCCGGTCAGACGCTCGAAGGCAAGATCCTTAACTAAGCCATGCAGATTCGTCATTTTTATTCTATGCTATAAAACCGATTGTTTTAACCTGGAAAGATTAATTATTTATTAATTCAAATATTTTTAAACCCCATGAATTGCTTATGGCATAAATGATTTTATTTTTCATCTTCACATCGTTAAAATAATCGCTCGTCATTAAATTGTACCAGGCAATTTTTTTAAATACCCCTTTATGACATTTGTAAATACCCGGGCCATAATAAGCATCCGATACGACAAGCATGTCATTATACTTATCCATACTAACACCACAAGTAAATACATTTTCTTCTTGCGATAATTCTTTAATGTTACAATAATTGTCGACAATAACTGGCCTTACTATGTCCCATATACTTTCTTGCTCAGAGTATAAATATCCGGTTGTATATATCTTTTTATTAAAGCATTCCATATCAGTAATCACCCTTTTATAGGATACTGTATATACACTATCATTGTTAAACTCACCATTTTCCTGACCAAACCCCTTTCCCGCGCTATTTTGTATTTTTATTTTGGTTCTTTTATACTTATCAGGGCTCCAAATATCATTTATATAATGATCAAAAAGATCTTTCATCTTTACTGAAGCAAGATAGCTATCATAACCCAAACCTGAATAACAAATCATCTTACCATCAGTAAATATTACATCGTCTATATTGTCAACCTGGAAATTTTCTCTAGTGTAAAAAGTGGGTTGCCACGGGCATTGAAGATTATACACGGAAACATCTCCTTTACTTTCGATAAGTAGTAAATATTTAGAGTACTTGATTAATCTATGACCGCCTGTTTTTAAAATAATCTTGGATTTCTCCTTGAAAAAACCGTTATCTTCTTCAAGAACCGATAATTCTCCATTGTAGGAATACACATAAACATATCTACCATTAACTTCTACATCAACCACTCCGCCAGGATATCCATATTTCGCCACTTCAGTAATATTATCTGGATTCTTTACATTCAGTATCGATAAGTATTTCAGATCGGCTAAATAAGCATATGAATTTGAAACTTTAAATCGCGCAACCTGTACTGGTCTATACCATTTTGCTAATTCCTTTGGATTTGAGATATTACTTACATCAAATATTGATAACCCTTGACCACCAAAAAATAGCAATGAATCATCAATGTCAAAAACAGGGGTGCCTGGATAACTTTCAAGTGATATATTCCAATTTATTAATTCTTTGTTTTTTACATCAATCAATACAGTTCTTTTAATGCCAAACAACAGTAAATACCGATCAAATATATCAGCATTTGTTATCAAACCTGGCGATCTAAACAAAGACTTTAATTCTTGCCCCTTTTCGATAGAAACAAGTTTGCCATTATTTACTTCTTCAACGATCTTTTTAATATTATAAATAACGCCACCAATCACTGAGCAGTATCTCGAGTTTTCGAAATAATCAAGCTCAACACTGTTAACTGAATCAATATTTGGTAAATTGTTGGTGTGAAAGCGGAAAACATGTCCGTTTATAAACTTTCGGCCACTTTTTGTCGCATGTATAGGGCTATCAACTACAAATAGATCCGTTCCCCTGATGAACACATTTGACGTTGTAGCAGGGGTTCTGATGTTATATAGGTGTTTAGGTTTATTTAAATCATTAATATCTATTATTGCTACGCCAGAATCGCCGTCAGCAATTATTGCATACTTGTCTTTTACGGCAACACTAATGGCACTATTTAGTGTTAAAACGTGCCCTTTTTCGATTATATTACATGGATCAGTCGCATCATAAATACGCAAACCGTGGCTTCCATTTGCAATGTACAAGGTATTTTCAGAGATATCGATGCCATGCACCATTTCAGGAGTATTAACACTGTTAATTTCTCTTGGCAACTTTGGGTCTGTTGCATCGAACACTATCAGACCACCGCCGCATCCAATAAAAACGCATCTTCTTTCTCCATAATGATAAACCTTTACAGCTCTGCACGGTCCATACGCCCATGATCCAACAGTTTGTAGATTTAGGGAATCTTGACAAAGTAATATACTAGATGTAAAAGCTGTGGCAAGAATGCAAAATGCCGGTATTCTTTTCATGATATTTGAACATTAAATTTAGTTTCTCTTCCCCTTCCTCCCCCTCACCCTCTCCACCCCCAGATCCGGCTTCCGGTACGTCGTTTTTGGCCTTCCCGTCCTTCTCCGCCCAACCCCCATCTCCCTTTTATCGTCTATGGTTTCACCCTTGAGTTTTCGGATCTCGTCCCGCAGCACCGCCGCCCGCTCGTAATCCATTGCCGCGGCCGCCTCGAACATGGAGCGCTCCAGCTGGGCCATGATCTCCTCCTTGGAAAGCCCCGAGACCTCGTAGGCCGCCAGCTCCTCCCTGGCCACCTCGCCCTTGGAGTCGGCCACCGAGGTGGCCAGCATCACCTGCTCGATGGACTTGACGATTGACTGCGGGGTTATGCCGTGCTTCTGGTTGTATTCCAGCTGGACCTTCCGCCGGCGGTTCATCTCGGCCAGGGCCCGCTTCATGGAGTCGGTCGTGTTATCCGCGTAGAAGATGACCTTTCCGGCCAGGTGCCGGGCCGCCCGGCCCGAGGTCTGGATGAGCGAGCGCTCCGAGCGCAGGAAGCCCTCCTTGTCGGCGTCCAGGATGGCCACCAGCGACACCTCCGGCAGGTCCAGCCCCTCCCTTAAAAGATTGATCCCCACCAGCACGTCGAACTCGCCCAACCGCAGGCCGCGCAGGATCTCCACCCTCTCGATGGCGTCAATCTCCGAGTGCATGTAGCGCACCCTCACTCCGGAGGATTCCAAAAACTCGGCCAGATCCTCGGCCATCTTCTTGGTGAGGGTGGTCACCAGCACCCGCTCCTTCCGTGCCGCCCTGATCCTGATCTCCTCCATCAGGTCGTCCACCTGGCCGGCGATGGGCTTGACCTCGACCTCGGGATCCACCAGCCCGGTGGGCCGGATTATCTGCTCGATGACCCTTCCGCCCGATTTCCTCAATTCATATTCGGCCGGGGTGGCCGAGGTATAGAGCACCTGGTTCATCAGGGACTCGAATTCGTCGAATTTCAGCGGCCGGTTGTCCAGGGCCGAGGGCAGGCGGAACCCGAACTCCACCAGGGTCTCCTTGCGAGAGCGATCGCCGTTGTACATGGCGCTTACCTGGGGGATGGTGGCATGCGACTCGTCGATAATGAGCAGGTAGTCTTTCGGAAAAAAGTCCAGGAGGCAGAAGGGCCGCTCGCCCGGCCGTCGCCCGGCCAGATGGCGCGAATAGTTCTCGATGCCCGAGCAGTACCCCACCTCCTTGATCATCTCGAGATCGTACTTCGTCCTCTGCTGCAGACGCTGGGCTTCCAGGAGCCTACCCTGATTGGTAAGCTCGGCCGCCCGCCATTTCAGCTCCTCATTGATATCCTTTAGCGCCTGCTCCAGCCTAGGGTTGGACACCAGAAAGTGCTTGGTGGGATAGATCGCCAGCCTCTCCTTGACCTCGGCCACCTTGCCGGTCAGCGGCTCGAAGCGCGACAGACGGGCCACCCGTTCGTCCTCCAGCTCGATGCGCAGGCCGATCTGTTCGTCCCCGGGATGGACCTCGATGGTGTCCCCCCGCACCCGGAAGGTGCCCCGTTCGAAGGCCACATCGTTGCGCGAATACTGGATGCCCACCAGCCGCTTCATAATCTCCTCGCGGTCCGCCCTCTGCCCCTGCTCTAGCACCAGCATGTACTCCCGCCACTCATCCGGCGAGCCCAGCGAGTAGATGCAGGATACCGAGGCTACGATGACCACGTCCCGCCGCTCCATCAGGGCCGAGGTGGCCCGCAGACGGAGGCGCTCGATGTCCTGGTTGATGTCCGAGTCCTTCTCGATGTAGGTGTCCGAGGCCGGAAGATAGGCCTCGGGCTGGTAGTAGTCGTAGTAGGAGATGAAGTATTCGACCGCGTTCTCCGGGAAGAATCCCTTGAACTCGCCGTAGAGCTGGGCAGCCAGGGTCTTGTTGTGCGAGATGACCAGGGTCGGACGGTTGACCCGCGCGATGACGTTGGCCATGGTGAAGGTCTTGCCCGACCCGGTGACCCCCAGCAGCACCTGGTGCCTGGCCCCCTTATTGAGCCCATCGACCAGAGCCTCGATGGCCTGCGGCTGGTCGCCGGTGGGCTGATAGCTTGAAACTAGCTTGAACGAGTCCAATGATTCGCACTGTCACAACTTCGGTTGCCTCGACTCCGCTCGGCAACCTCCAATTAAGCTGCGGTCATCGAGCGGAGCCGGGATGAGCCCTTCGTTAGAATCGCTTCTCCAGTATCACCATCCAGATGTCCATCGGCCTTCGCCATCCCGTCCCCTTGACCAGCCGCCGGTTGCGCGCCGACCTGGGCAGGTGCATCTCCATCTTTTTAGCCCCCAGCAGGCGCCCCAGCGCCCGGCCCTCTCGCAGGACGAACTTGAAGGCCGCCGAGTCCCGGCCTGCCGCCCGGCAGTAGTTGAGATATTTCTTGTTCTTAGACTGCAGGATGGCCAGCGAACCGGCCAGGCCCTTCTCGTCGTAATATGAGTAAACCTGCTTGCCGGCGATCAGCCCGGCCAACGCCTCCCGGTCGAACTCCCAGGCCGACCAGCTCTTGAGAAAGAGCCCCCTCCAGTTGGCGGCGTCCCTGTCACTCTTGAAAAGCCGCAGCAACGCGTCCAGCTCGGATATGGACGAGCGCACCAGCGCCGTATCCTTCTTGTTCAGCGGCCTGGACGCGTACTCGTCGAACCCGGCGATGATCCGCATGCCCATGGACTTTCCCAGGTGCTGGGAGATCTTATTGTACGAGCCGGTGGCGTAGCGGATGAACTTGGGTCGCTTGCTCAAAGCCCACTTCCAGGACCAATCCTGTATGGCCCGACCGATCTTGTGCCCCCGGAACTTGGGATCCACTCGCAGGCCCTCCAGCCATATCTCTCCCGGCCGCTGGACGGTTATCTTCCCGACTCCAACAGGCCGCTGGGCCCCGAGCGGAGTCGAGGGGGCCAGTACCGCCACGAAGAAGATCCCCTTCCGGTCCTTCACCCACTCGTCCCAGACCTCTGGCAGGTAGTCGCCCCAGCGGCCGAAGGTGCGCTTGCAGAAGTTGAGGACGATGCGCTTGTCGGACTGCCGGGTCCGGCGGATTCTGACTTCTGACTTCTGATTTATGGTTTTAATCGTCACTCCGTTCTCCCGGTAAAATGGAAGTTATTTACCTTCATCGGCGGCACCACCATGTTCCTCCGCGACTCCGCCGGCCCCAGGGCCTCCACGTTGTTGAAGAACTCGGTCAGGTTCTGGTTGAACCTCATGTTCTTCACCCCGCAGACTATCCTCCCGTTCTCGATGAGGAAGGTACCGTCCCGCGTCATCCCGGTGATGATGGGCACCTTGCGGTCCACCACCCGGTTGTACCAGAAGCGGGTCACCAGTATCCCCCGCTCGGTGGACTTGATCATCTGCTCCAGCGTGGTCCGGCCGCCCTTGAGCACCAGGTTCTGCGGGAACGGACCGAAGGTGTTGGGCTGGAGCAGGCCGTGCCCGGTGGTCCTCCTCCCCTCCCTGGCCGCGGTTTTCTGGTCGTAGACCGGTGTCTTGACCACGCCCCTGTCCACGATGACCACCCGCTTCTTGGGGATGCCCTCGTAGTCGAAGGGCTCGGCCCAGTTCATCAGGGGATGGAAGGCGTCGTCCACGATGGTGATGTTGGCGCCGAACAGCTTCTTGCCGATGTTGCCGGAAAGGCAGCTGGTGCCCTCCTGGACCGACTGGGCGCCGAAGGCCAGCCAGGCCATAAACCCTAAAGGCGTGGACGCGGCCTCGGGCTCAAGGATCACCGTGTAGGTGCCAGGCTCCAGGGTCCTGGCGTTCACCGTGCCCAGGCACTTGGCGATGGCCCTCGAGGCCACCTTGGCCGGATCGATCTTGGCGATGGACCGGGCCGTCTGTTCGGCCCGCCCGGCCGCCAGGCCCTGGCGGGCGGTGATCTCCATAGTGACCGAGCTCTGCCGGTGGTAGGCGAACAGGCCTTTGGTGTTGGCCATGGCGCGAACGTAGCCGGTGTTGGACACCAGGCCGGCCAGCTCCACCTTGCTTTTCTTGGCCAGCTCCACCGCCTTCTTGACCATGGCCGCCCGCCTGGCCGGCTCGACGTAGACGGTCCTTTCCGAGTATCCGCCCATGGTCCGGTAGCGCTGCGGTTTGGCTATGGGCGGCAGCCCCTGGTCCACTCCGATGGCCCTAGCCGCCTCGGCCGCCTGGCGGGCCAGCTTGGCCAGCGACTTCTCGTCGAACTGGTTGGTGGTGGCCCTTCCGGAGCGGTCGCCGATGTCCACCCTCAGGGAGATGCTGAAGTCGGCTACCTCCACGTTCTGATGGATGGTGTTATTGGCGATGCGGGTCAGCGGCTTTATCGTCTGGTCAAGCATGACCTCGGCCGGCCCCTCCTTGACGTACGACAGGGCCTGCAGACAGATCTTCCTGGCTTGGTTCTTATCGATCATTCTCTTCTATCCCTTCTTTCGTCCTGATCTTCACGGACCTAGTCCATATTATGGGACATCAATGGAAATCCGTGGCTGAAATATTGTTTTACTTGGGCACCACGCCCACCTGGACCTGGCGGAACCGGGCTGGGGCGCAGCCCTGGGCTGTCCTGGCTCCCTGCGGCGGCTCGCCCTTGCCGCAGTTGGCCGTGCCCCATATCCTCCAGTCCCCTTTTCCGCAGACCCGGTCGCATGAGTTCCAGAACTGGGTGGTGATGCCGGCATAGGTGGCGTTCTTCAGCATCCGGCCCATCCTGCCTTTTTTGATCTCCCAGGCGATCTCGGTGCCGAACTGGAAGTTGGAGCGGCGGTCGTCGATGGAGAAGCTCTTGTTGGTGGCCAGGTATATCCCGTCGTCGGTATCGGCGATCAACTCCTCCAAGGTGATATCCCCCGGCATCAGGTTGATGCAGGTCATCCGCACCAGGGGCATGTTCTCCCAGCCGTCGGCCCGCATGGCGCCGGTGGAGCGCTTGCCGATCACCCTGGCCGATTCCCGCGAGGAGAGATAGTTGACCAGCAGCCCCTCTCGGATAAGCTCGAACGGCTCGGCCTTGACCCCCTCGTCGTCGTAGCCGTATGAGCCCAGGCCCCGGGGGCATGACGGGTCGGAGACGATGGTCACCGCCTTGGAGCCGTAGCGCAGCCTGCCCAGATGGTCGGTGGTGGCGAAGCTGGTGCCGGCGTAGTTGGCCTCAGATCCCAGCACCCGGTCAAGCTCCAGGGGGTGGCCCACCGATTCGTGAATCTGGAGCGACAGCTGCGAGCCCTCGATGATGATGTCCCTCTTCCCTGAGGGGCATTCGTCGGCCGACAGCAGGGCCACCGCCTCCTCGGCCGTCCGCTCGGCGTTGCCGATAAAATCCAGCTCCTCTATCAGCTCATAGCCGTTTGATTCCCACTGCCCCCCGTGGGAGCAGGGATAGGAGCGGTACTGAACGTCTCCGCCCTTTACGGCCGTGGCCGTGTAGCCGCCGCCGCACTGAACGATGCGCTGCTTGATGACCGAGCCAACGGTTGAGGCAAAAAGTTGATCCTCCACCCACGAAGAGATACGGGATTCGGTGATGGCCACCCCCTTGACCTTCCGCATGGCGGCATCGGTCCTCAGGAGCAGGTCCAGCTTGGCCTCCAGTGGCACCTCCAGCGGATTCTGTCGGTGCGGGGTGACGTACTCGTCTACGTATTTGTCGACCGGAGCCAGCGACACGTCTCTGGACTTCAGCCGGGCGCTGGCCCTGGCCACCTTGACCGCCAGCCGGGCAATGCGCTCGATCTCCTTCTTCTCCACCCTGGGGCTGGCGGCAAACCCCCAGGCCCCGCCGGCTATCACTCTCACTCCGAATCCCGAGGTCGTGTTCCGGTTCACTCCGCCCACCTTCCCGTCCTTGACGGCCAGGCCCTCTGACTCCTCGGTGATTATCCTGACGTCGGCATAGGTGGCGCCGGCGGCCTGGGCCGCATCCAAGGCCCTAAGTGCCAGGTCTTTCACTTTTACTTTCCTTTCTCTTGGTGGCGTTATCCTGAGTCGGCTTCCCGGCCGCATTATCGGATCCTTCGGAGTCCGAGGAGGGAAACCTGGGCCAGGACGACAAAGATTTTTTCAGAACAGCGCCCAGCTGGCCCCCAGACCGGTAGTGAAGCGGGTCCTAACGTCCCGGGGAAACCTCGAAGGATAATCCCGGTCGGTCGAGTAGAGCGCCAACAGGCCGGCCTTGAAGCTCAGGTACTTGGATATCTTGAGGTACAGCGCCGTGTCCCATCTCAGGTCCGCGGCGTCCAGCCCGGAGGGGACAAACAGCCGGAGCTCGGAGACCAGCCTCGAGCTGGACAGCAGGGATCTGTCAAATGAGGCCACCGCGGTTAACCCCAGCTGGAACCGGGTAGCCGAGGTGTCCGAGGGCTGGATCACCGTCAGCTGGCCGGCCGGCCTGGCCAGCACCAAGGACGGATCGTAGACTTCCTTGAGGGCCAGCCCGGCCCTGGCCGAGGCCGTGAAGTCCGGCCGGTCGGCCAGGATGGCGCCCAGGCCCAGGCTCTGGGTGAGCACCACCGGCCTGAAGAATAAGTCGAACTGGGTATCCAGGGTCAGGTCCCCGTAGGGGTGGAAGCGGTCCAGCACCCGCCATCCCAGGTAAGTGTCGGAGTGAATCAGATCGGCCGTCTCCACCGCCGGCCCCTCCCCGAATTTCGACTGCCCGTACTCGGCGTTGAAGCGGCTGTTCCAGTCGAACCAGCGGAAGCGCCGCCTGGCAGTGCCATCGCAGAAGGCCGACAGGGCATAGGTATTAGCCTCCGGCCCCTGCCAGTTATTGGAGAGGTGGGTGGAGGAGAAGTTCAGCCCGGCCATGGCCGTCAGCCTCCAGCCCAGAAGCCGCTTGCCCGAGGTGTCGGCCGCAGCTTGGACGCTGTCAGGCGGTGCAGCCGGATCGGGCGGTGCCTCCTGGGACCGCGCCATCGCTGTCGACAGCAGGCAGATCATGAGGGCGGATAGGTTTACAACCGAAAAGCCTCTCATGGCTTTGTCCTCAGCTCTTGGCCACCGAGCTCCAGGGCGTGAAGCCCTGGCCCAGGACCTCTTTGGCGTCGGTGACCACCATGAAGGCCTTGGGATCCAGCATCCGCACTGTCTCCCTCAGGGTGGAGAGCTCCCGCCTGGAGACTACGCAGAACAACACCGTCCGCTCCGCCCCCTGGTGGAACCCCCTCCCCGTCCAGACCGTTCCGCCACGGCCCATGCCCTCCACCACCTCGGCTCTTATCTCCCGCCAGCGGTCGGAGATGATGTAGGCCGCCTTGTTGTAGGACCAGCCCTCCAGGATGAAGTCCAGGATCCTCCCGGAGATGTAGAGGGCCATGAACCCGTAGAGGGCCAGGTCCACCTTCTTGAAGGTCATCCCGGCCAGGGCGATGACGACGAAATCCACCGCCATTATTCCCATGCCCGGGGTGGCGTTGGTGTACTTGGCGATGATCTGGGCCACGATGTCCGATCCGCCGGTGGTGGCCTGGTGCCTGAAGGCCAACCCCAGCCCCGCCCCCAGTAGCACCGCGCCGTAGACCGTAGCCAGCAGAGGGTTCTTGGTGGCGGCGTTCAGGTGCAGGGCCGACTGCAGGAAGTCGGTGAGGAAGGATGAGGCGAACACCGCGTAGATGGTGCGCAGTCCGAAGCGCCTACCGAACTCGGCGATACCCCAGGCGAACAGAGGGATGTTGATGGCAAAGATGACCGCCCCCACCGGCAGCTTGAACAGGTAGTGGAAGATGGTGGCCAGCCCGGCAGCCCCTCCCGGGGCGATTTTATGCGGCACTAAAAACAGGTCGTAGGAAAGGGCCATCAGGGCCGCTCCCAGGGTGATCATGGCGTAGTCGAAGGCCACCTTGGCCGGCGGCGGCTTGAGCCTTATTCTGGGGATGCTGAAATCCATGAATTATATATTGGGTCGAGATGAGCCGAAACTAAAATTTACCAGGCGAGTTTCCGAAGATCCTGATGGCCTCCTCTTGAACGACCCGCAGTGGCACCTTCCGCTTCACGGCCGCCCTCCGGCATTCGGAATACTCGGGCACGAACCGGCGCCCTCCCGATCCGAACAGAGCCACCTTCCCTCCGATCGGGCCGTACTGCGTGCTCACCTTCACCATTTCCCTCGGCAGGGTACGGCGCTCCACCACCCTCCGCCTCAAACCCAAGGTAGTGGTCTCGGCAACGATCAGATCGGCCACGGCCTTCTCCGTCTGTCGGGGGGCCAAGGCGGACAGCACGATGCCTGGGCGGCCCTTCTTCATGATGACCGGCGTCAGCCAGACGTCCAGCGCCCCCCTCTTGAACAGCCGGTCCATCAGGTGCTCGTAGACCTGGGGATTGAGATCGTCCAGGTTGGTCTCCAGCAGCACCGGCTCCGTCATTCTGCCAACCGCTTCGTCCGTCTCGCCTACGAAAACGCGTACCATGTTTGGGACCTTGCTCTCCCTGGTCCCGGCACCGTGGCCCACGGCTGCCACCGACATCGACGGCATCGGGCCGAAGCCCGAGGCAAGGGTTGATAAAATAGCGGCGCCGGTCGGGGTCACCAGCTCCCCGTCCAGGTCGTCTTGGAATATCTTCGCCTTTTTAAGCAGCAGGGCCGTGGCCGGGGCCGGCACCGGCAGCCAGCCGTGCGAGCATTTGATCCTACCGCGCCCCACGTTAAGCGGCGAGCACAGAACCCTCTCTACTCCCAGGTCCTCCAGGGCCAAACAGGTGCCCACTATATCCACGATAGCATCCAACGCTCCCACCTCGTGGAAGTGCACTTTGTCCACCGTCGTCCCGTGGACACTGGCCTCGGCCCTGGCCAAGGCCCCGAAGATGAGATAGGCGCTGCCGGTCACCTTGTCCGAGAGCTTTGCCTTGTCGATGAGGTTGAAGATGTCGGCTAAGCGGCGTTCCGGCTGGGGGCCCTGCCTGACCTCTAGATGCATGGCAGCCACGCCTGCCTTCCTAACCTTTTCCCGCACCAGCTTCCACCCCTTGACGGCCAATCCGCGCAGCTGCAGCTCGACGGACCTTACATCCGCCCCGGCTTCCAGAAGCGAGGCCAGGATCATATTCCCGGCGGCCCCGGTCGGGCAGTCGAAATAGGCGATCCTCAAGGTTCGTCCTTCCCCACGATCATCGAGGCCAGGTAGCCGGCGCCGAACCCGTTGTCGATATTGACCACCGCCACCCCCGGCGAGCAGGAGTTAAGCATGGCCAACAGCGCCGCTAACCCACTGAAGCTGGCCCCGTAGCCCACGCTGGTAGGGACGGCGATCACCGGAACAGCCACCAGGCCGCTGACCACGCTGGGCAACGCCCCTTCCATACCGGCCGCCACCACGATAGCCGATGCTTCCTGCAATGTTTTGATCTTATGGAACAGCCGGTGGATGCCGGCCACGCCCACGTCCCAAAGACGCTCCACCCGGCAGCCCAGCATCTCGGCGGTCAGGGCGGCCTCCTCGGCCACAGGTATATCGGAGGTGCCAGCGGTGACCACCGCCACATACCTTCCTGTCTTTTTACGGGACAATGCCTTGCCTGTTATAATTCTGGCTTGTTTGTAATAAACCGCGCTCGAGCATTTCGCCTTAACGGCCCTCCAATGCCCTTCATCAGCCCGGGTGGCCATAACCGATCCCTGCTTGGACATGGTCGAAAAGATGCCGGCCGCCTGCTCTGGCGTCTTCCCCTGGCAGAAGATGACCTCCGGCGCCCCCCGCCGCAGATGACGGTGGCTGTCGATGCTGGCGAACCCGATGTCGGCATAGGGTAGGCTTTTCAGCTTTCCCAGGGCCCTGTCCACCGATAACCGGCCGCCTTTGACGTCCTTCAGAATTTTTTCGACCCTCTTTTTGTCCATTACGCTTTTCGCACACCCTGGCGTGCCGAGGCTGGCTTACTCATGCGTCAAAACATCCCATCTGGTATCCGGTCAGGTCGAGCGCCACGAACCTGTAGCCGGCGGCCTTGATCCTTTCCGTTACGAGACACCGTTTCCTCACCGCCCTGGCCAGGTCTTCGGGCCGTAGCTCAATTCTGGCAACATCCCCGTGGTGCCGTACCCTGAAGGCTTCAAATCCCATCCTCGCCAGCGCTTGCTCCGCTTTCCGGACCCTTTCCAATATCTCCGCTGTAATCCTGATGCCAAATGGCACCCGCGTTGCTAGGCAGGCCTGGGCCGGCTTGTCCCAGTTTGGCAGGCCCCGGCTCCTCAGCATTATCCTGACCTCTGCCTTGGTCAGCTCCGCCTCGGCCAGAGGGCTCACCACCCCCAGTTCCTCCGCGGCCCTGCGGCCCGGCCTGAAGGTCCTGGCGTCGTCGGCGTTGGTACCGTCAAGGATGGTCCGAATGCCGTGTTTGCGAGCGACCTGTCCGATCTTTGAGAATATATGGCGCTTGCAGTGATAGCAGCGGTCGGGGCGGTTGGCGGTAAAAGACGCTTTCGCCAGCTCGTTGGTTTCTATCACCAGATGTGCGAATCCCGTCCTTCGGGCCGAAGCTTTGGCGTTTTTCAGATCGTCAGGGCAATGAATGGGCGATGCCGCTGTGACCGCCAGGAGACCCTCCCCTAGGATATCATGGCACAGCACTGTGAGTAGGGTGCTGTCGGCACCTCCGGAGAACGCGACGGCCGCCCTGCCGTATCCGCGGATGATCGACTTCAGCCTGTCGGCCTTTTCCGCCAGCGTACCTGCTGACTTACCGGCCAACGCCACCGTCCTCGGCCTTGGCCTCAAGCTCGATGATCCGGCCGCTCATGTCCCCCAGGTCCACCAGGGCGCAGGTGGCCTTTCCCGTCAGGTAGCCGCAGGCCTCCCCGGGGTTGATGACCAGGGTGCCCTCCTCCTGGATGTCGATCTGGTGGGTATGCCCGTATATTATCAAGTCGTAACTGCCGGATCGAGCCAGACTGTCCAGACAGCGGGGCTCGTGCATCAGGCAGACCTTGCGTCCCTCGATCTCGAACTCGTACGGACCGTGGAACACCTCGAAGCGGAACTCCTTGAACTTCTGCGACAGGAACAGCTTCTCCCCGTCGTTGTTCCCGAAGACCCCGATCAGGCTCATCCCGCCCTTGTCGAATTCGGGGACGACGAACGGGGCCACGTAGTCGCCGGCGTGGAGCACGGTCTGGGCCCCGGCCTGGCGCAGCAGCTGGCAGGCCCGCCTCACCATGTCCAGGCGGTCGTGGGTGTCCGAGATGATGCCGATCTTCATGATGCGTAGTAACGCTTAACGTTCAACGTTAAAGGTGGCTCCGTGCCGGCCCTCGCCATTTTAGTGCTGACATCCCTCGCACCAGTACGTCCCCCGCCCTCTCAATACCTCGCGCCTGACCAGGGAGCCGCACCGTCGGCACCTCCTGTCCTCCCGGTCGTACACCCTATGGCTCACCTGAAACCAGCCGCTGCGGCCGCGGCCGTCGCGGTAGGTGTCCACCGAGCTGCCCCGGGCCCTGATGGCGGCCTTAAGCACATCCTTAATCGAACGGTGCAGCTTGGCGACCTCGTCGGGTTTCAAGCCCAAGGCCGGACGGCGCGGATCGATGCCGGCCCGGTGAAGGGACTCGCAGACGTAGATGTTGCCCAGCCCGGCCAACACCGACTGGTCTAGTAGAAGCGGCTTGATTGGCGCCTTCCTCCCGGCTAGCCTTTCTGCCAAGACACCGGTGGTAAAGGACCGGCTTAAGGGCTCGGGGCCGAGTTTCTTTAGTCCGGGCACCCTTTGAGCATCTTCCACCAGCTGTACCGAACCGAACTTCCTCTGGTCGCTGAAGACCAGCCGCCCCCCGTCGGAAAAACCAAAGATGATCCGCGCCGCCCTGGGCAGCGGACCATCACCCGTCTGCATCTGGAGGATCCCGGTCATTTTTAGATGAACGACCAGGGACTGGCCCGAATCCAGATCGATGATCAGGTTCTTTCCCCGTCTCCTAAAACTGCTAAGCCGCCGGCCCGTCAGCGCCCGGCTGAGCCCCTTGGGTGTGATGCCTTTGACCGAGCCATTGTTGAGCACTTTTATCGAGACGATCCTCCTGCCGCGGGCCGAGGCAGCTAGATCGCGGCGGATAGTCTCCACCTCGGGCAATTCGGGCATCAGCCCTGGCCCTCACCCCCCAGGTTCTTCATCTCCTTCTCCAGGGCATCCAACTCGGCCAATAGGTCGTCAGCCTCGCCGGACGCCGGCACCTCCGGTTTCGCTAGTGGAATCTCGAAGGTGGCCTCGGGCTGTACGCCCATGAACCCTGGTGGCTGGGGAGCCTCTATGGAGATCTCAGTCTGCTGGCTTTCCCTGGCCTCCTCCTGTGGCGGAGGTTGATGGGCCGGGGCCGTCTGCTGCATCTCTATAGGCTGCGGGGCAAGGCTGATAGGCTGCGGTGTCGCCCTTTGAATGGAAAGCTCCATGATCAGCGACCTCTGCCTTTCCCGCAAGGCCGCCAGCTCTTCCTCGAGCTCCTGGTTCCTCTTATGCAGCTCGTCGTTGCGCGCCCGGAGGTCGGCCAGAAGCTTCTCCCATTTCTGCCTCTGCTCCTGATACTTGGTCTGCAGCTCCCTGATCTGGGATTGCATGGACGACTTGGCCTCGGCCACCGCTGCCTCTATCTGCTCCGATACGGCTTGGGCCGGAGCCGGGGCCATAGGTTGAGATAGCGGCGGAGCTGCCGCGGCAGGAACGTAAGGCGCGGTCGGCCTAGGTGCCGGCCGCGGCGCCTGCACCTGGGGCACGGCCGAGCTCGGGGCCGAAGCCAGCGAAGTCGGCGCAGCCTGCTGGGGCCTAGGGACGGGCGATGGCTGGGGCCGGGACGGCCACGGCATCTCCTGGGAGGGTCGGGGCGGGAGGGGCGGTGGGGCCGCGATCGGCGCCGGCCCCGGACGGGGCACGGAGGCGGCCGGAACTTGGGGCGGAGCGGCCGGAGCCGAGTCGTCGGTGGTTATCCGGCCGAAGATATCGTCCAGTTCCTCGTCCACCGAGCCCAGCAGGCCGCCCTGCTTGGCCGCCTGGGGCGGCTGGGCCGGCGGCTTGGGGGCGGCGCCGGGCGGCCTCTGGGGCAGGGGCCTGGACCCTCCTTTTGAGGGGCCCAGGTTGCTCAGCCAGGCGTTGAACTGGCCGGCGTCTTGCTGCTTGTCGGTGGGAGGTGCCATCTCAATGACCTCTCATGCTATTGTGCGGAGGAGACCTCAGGCCGAGGCTCCGCAGCATTTCTTGAATTTCTTGCCGCTGCCGCAGGGGCAGGGGTCGTTTCTGCCTACCCGGGGGCCCTGCTTGACCACCGGGGCCTGCTTGGGCATTGGTGCTGCTGGCCGCCCGGCGGCCAAATCGGCCTCGGGCGCGGGTGCTTGGCGCCCCAGCCCGGCCGCATCCGGCTTGAAGGTGGTGACGGACACCGGCCTGGGCTGCGGCGGCGTCATATTCCCGGGATGGGCCTTGAACAGGAGCTCGGTGGCCTGGGCATCGATGCTGTCCAGAAGCTCTACAAACATATTATAGCTCTCACGCTTGTACTCCACCAGCGGATCCTTCTGGCCGTAGGCCCTGAGGCCAATGCCCTCCTTGATCATGTCGATCTTGTGAAGGTGCTCCCGCCAGTTCTCGTCGATGGTCTGCAGCAGGGCGTACCGCTCCACCCGTCGTATCAACTCCGACCCCAGCATCTGCTCCTTGGACCGATAGTGCTCCTGGACCGAATCCCACAGCAGCTGGCGGAGGTTGGGCACCGTCAGATGCTGGATGCGTTCTTGCGGTCGGCCGACGTCCAGCAAAAAAAGGCGCCGCATCTCCTCCCGCAGTCCGTCCCAATTCCAGCTCTCCGGATACTCCTTCTCCTCCGTGTTCCGGGCCAGCACCGCGTCCAGGACCCGCTCCATCATCTCGGCGATCTCCCGTCTCAGGTCCTCCTGTACCAGCGCCTGGCGCCTCATCCGGTAGATCGATTCCCGCTGCTTGTTCATGACGTCGTCGTATTCCAGCAGGTGCTTCCGGATGTCGAAGTTGTGGGCCTCGACCCTCTTCTGGGCGGTCTGAATCTGCCGGGTCAGCAGCGGGTGGGTCAGCACCTCACCCTCCTCGGCCCCCATCCTCTCCATGATGCCGGCGATACGCTCCGAGCCGAACAGCCGCATCAGGTCGTCCTCCAGGGACAGGTAGAAGCGGGAGGAGCCGGGGTCGCCCTGCCGTCCGGAGCGGCCCCTCAGCTGGCGGTCGATGCGCCGGGCCTCGTGGCGCTCGGTGCCGATGATGTGCAGGCCGCAGGCGGGAAACTCCCGGCATCGCAGCTCCTGGTAGTAGGGGCACTGGTCAGGATGTCCGTCCTCCTGGACCAGTCGGCAGTGGGGGCTCCGGACCACGCCCGGCCCCAACTTGATGTCGGTGCCGCGGCCGGCCATATTGGTGGCAATGGTCACCGCCCCGGCTTGCCCGGCCAGGGCCACTATCTCAGCCTCCTTCTGGTGATGCTTGGCGTTGAGCACCGAATGCCGGATGCCGCGACGGGCCAGCATCCGGGACAACGTCTCCGAGACCTCCACCGAGACCGTGCCCACCAGGATGGGACGCCCCTTGGCGTTGAGCTCGACGATCTCCTCGATGACCGCATTGTACTTCTCGCGCTTGGTGCGGTAGATATAGTCCTGACAATCCAGACGTCGCACCGGACGGTTGGTGGGAATGGCCACCACCTCCAGCTTATATATCTCGTAGAACTCCCCGGCCTCGGTGATGGCGGTGCCGGTCATCCCCCCCAGCTTGGAGTAGAGCCGGAAATAGTTCTGGATGGAGATGGTGGCCAGAGTCTGGGTCTCCCGCTCGATAGCCACTCCCTCCTTGGCCTCCAGCGCTTGGTGCAGCCCGTCGGAGTAGCGGCGCCCCGGCATCAGCCGCCCGGTGAACTCGTCGACGATTATCACCTTATTGTCCGAGACCACATAATCCACATCCTTCTCGAACAAAGAATAGGCCCGAAGCAGCTGGGCGATGTTCTGATTCTTCTCCGAACGCTCGGTGAAAAGCCGCTCCAGGGCCTGGCGGCGTTCCATCCGTTGCTCCGGCGTTAGCGACTGATCGGAGTCGATGCGGTGGATCTCCTCCAGCAGGTCTGGGATGACAAACAGCTCCGGCTCTTTGGGCGACAGCGCCTGACGGCCCTTCTCGGTCAGGTCGACCACATTGGAACGCTCGTCGATGGAGAAGAAGAGTTCCTCGTCCAGCTCATGGAGCTTCTTGTCCCGAAGGTAGTCGGTCTCGGTCTGCTGCATCAGTTTCTTGTGGCCGCCCTCCTTGAGCAGCTTAAGCAGCCGCTTGTTCTTGGGGGCTCCGCGGTGGGCCTGAAGCAGCTTGATCCCGGCCTCGGCCTGGTTGCCCTCCTGCAGCAGCCTCTCGGCCTCGGCTACCAGACGGTTTACCAGCAGAGTCTGGGCCTCCACTAACCGAGCCACCGGGCGCACCATCTCGTCGTAACGGTGGGTAGTATGCTCCACCGGCCCGGAGATGATCAGCGGTGTCCGGGCCTCGTCGATCAGCACCGAGTCCACCTCGTCCACGATGGCATAGTAGTGTTCCCGCTGGACGCACTGGGAGATGTCGCCAGCCATATTGTCGCGTAGGTAATCGAAGCCGAACTCGTTGTTGGTGCCGTAGACCACGTCGCACTGGTAGGCTTCCCGGCGCTGAGCGGTGCCGGGCTCGGTGTCGTCCAGACAGCCGACCGTCAGCCCCAGGAAGCGGAGGATCTCGCCCATCCACTGGCTGTCGCGTCGGGCCAGGTAATCGTTGACCGTCACCAGGTGGACGCCGCGGCCGGCCAGGGCGTTTAGATAGAGGGGGAGGATGGCCACCAGGGTCTTGCCCTCTCCGGTAGCCATCTCGGCGATCTTTCCCTGGTGCAGGACGATGCCGCCCAGCAGCTGGACGTCGAAAGGTACCATTTCCCAGGCCTTCTCAATGCCCACCACCTTCCAGCTTTTGCCCAGATGGCGTCGGCAGGCCTCCTTGACCACGGCGTAGGCCTCGGGAAGGATGTCGTCCAGGATCTCCCGGTCCTCCCGCCCGTTCTGGCGTCCTTCGACTACCGCCTTTTTGAACTCGGCCGTCTTGTTTTGGAGCTCCTGGTCGCTTAGCGCCTGAAACTCCAGGGCCAGCCGGTTTATCTCTGCGACCGTCGGCCAAAGCTTTTTAGCTTCGCGCTGGTGCTTGGTCCCGAAAAGGGCCGTTAGTAAGCTTCCCAATATCATAACGCTTTAATTTAACACAAAAAGGGTTGTAAATCAAGAGAAAACCAATCGGTTATGAAAAAACCGCCCGTCGGGCGGCTTTGGAAAACTCGAGGCGCTAGGCAATAAGGGAATGGACTGTCAATCCGGCCCAAAGATATGCCTTCTGCAGCGGGCCGGGCCGGTGGTGCTTGCAGAAATAGCGGAACATCGACCTCCGGTGATGCTGTTCCATGGCTGCCCGTTCCTGCCTGGAGCTGGCTCCCCAGCAATGATAGACGACGGCTTGGGGCACGTAGTCCACCCTCCAACCGGCCAGCCGGGCGCGGTAGCAGAGGTCTATGTCCTCCAGATACATGAAGAAGCTTTCGTCGAAAAGGCCGGTTTTTTCCAGCATCCGGCGGTTGAACAGCAGACATACCCCGGCCAACGCCTCCACCCCCTGCACCGAGCCGGCGTCGCCATCGGCCATCAGATAGCTCCGCGACCAGGGGTTGTCCGGCAGGATCCAGTATAACGGTGATTTCCGGGCGAAAAGTATGTTGCCGTAGGTGGGGAACCTCCTCCTCGATGGCTGAAGGCTGCCGTCCGGGTTCAGCACCTTAGGGCCGACGATCCCGGTGCCGGGATTATGGCTGGAATGCTCAAGAAGCCTGGACAGCGCCTCTTCCATCAGGACGGTATCTGGGTTTAGGACGACCGGCCAGATCCCGGCCGCTGCCCGTATACCCTGGTTGGCGGCCGCGGCGAAACCCAGGTTCCGGCAGTTGGCCAGCAGCCTGGCCTCCGGGTGGCGGGCCCTGACCATCTCCCGGCTACCATCTTCGGAATCGTTGTCGACCACGATCAGCTCCATCCGGCCTCGGCGCCACAAGGGGTCGGTTTTGGCCGACGCCAGACAGCGGTCCAGCAGCCCGGACACGTTGCGGGAGACTATTATCAGGCTCAGTTCCTTCATCGACAGCAAAAAGAGGAAGGGATCGCCCCTATCCTCTCTCTCCCGATCGAACAGGCAAGCGGCGGTTCATCGCCCTTATACTCAAAGCTTGCCGGCCAGCCTCAACAGCTGCAACCTCCATACCATCCAGGCGGCCTCGTAGACGATCTTTTTGCTCATCTTGCTCTGGCCCATGCGCCGCTCCTCGAAGATGATGGGCACCTCGGTCACCCGGAAGCCCTTGTAGTATGACTTGAAATGCATCTCTATCTGGAAGGCGTAGCCGTTGGAGCGGATTCGGTCCAGGTCGATGGCCTCCAGCACCGCCCGGCGGTAGCACTTGAATCCTGCCGTCAGATCGCGCACCGGCACCCCGGTCACCACCCGGGCGTAAATGTTGGCGAAATAGGAAAGCAGCAGCCTCTTCAGCGGCCAGTTGACCACATTGACGCCGGCCAGGTAGCGGGACCCGATGACCAAGTCCCAATCCCTCATCTTCTCCAGGAAGACGTTGAGGGTGGCTGGAGGATGCGAGAAGTCGGCGTCCATCTCGCAGATGTAGTCGTAGCCCCGTTCCAGAGCCCACTTGAAGCCGGTGACGTAGGCCGTCCCCAATCCCATCTTGCCCGGTCGGTGAACAACGTGAACTCTCTGGTCCCGGGCGCACATGTCGTCAACGATCCGGCCGGTGCCGTCCGGCGAGTTGTCGTCGATCACCAGCACCTCGATTGACGGGTCCCGGGCTAGCACCTGGCCGACGATGACAGGGATGTTGTCCTTCTCGTTGTAGGTGGGGATGATCACCAGGCACTTCATGGCTTCCTCTTCTCGTATATGATGCAGGCGGCGATGCCCGCCAGGGAAAGGAGGGCGGTGGCCAGGCTCACGGCCAGCCCGGTGTTGAACACGCCCGAACGGTAACGGAACTCGACTAAGTGGGTCCCGGCCGGGACCGGCACCGCCCTAAAGGTGTAGTCTGCGCGCAAGACCGGCGTCGGGGTCCCGTCCACCTCGGCCCTCCAGGCCGGGTACCAGTTGTCGGACATGACCAGCAGGGCCGATCGGTCGCTCTCAACCTTTAATTTTACCTCATTCGGACGATAGGAATCAACCTCAACCCGGCCCTGGGGCTGGCCCTGGGAGGCAAAGCCCTCCGGGGCTTGTTCGAGAACCACCGTAGTCCGTGGGTCGAAGGATGGCGACTTCAGCCTCTCGATAATGGCCTTGTCATCGGATAATACCTCATAGCTTCCGACCAGCCAGGCCCTCGGCAAGGCTGCAGTGTTGCGGTAGACCTTGATCCTCCCACCGTAGCAAGAATCGCTAAGCACGAACTGGGGAAGGCCTAGGGTCTGCTGCATCAGCAGGTACTTGACGTTGAGGAGGTTTAGGAGCTGCGGGCTCTGGAGCAGGTTGTGGAAGTCCGGCAGCAGCCTCTTGGGATCGCTGCCCACCAGCTCGTTGTAGCGCCTCAGCGGATTGGGGTGCTCTCCGCCCACCGTCTGCAGGCCGAAAAGCGTCAGATAATTGCCCTGCTGGTGGACCTGGAGCGGCCATACCCGATAAAGCTCCCGATCCCTGAGAAGCGACTCGACCACCTGATCCTTGGTGAAGTAATCGTTCGGCGACACCACCTTCATGAACCTGGCGTCCACCCTCCACAGCTCCAGGAAGACCAGCAGGCCCGTCAGCACGGCCCAAACCTGAGGCTTGATCCGGCGGCTGATCAGGAGCCATATCAGGACGGTCCCGGAGAGAAACAGGAGATAGGCCAGCCAGTATCCCCTGACCATATCCGGATGGCTGTTCCATAAAGCCTGCTGCCCCCAGCCCCTGGCGGCGAATGGCGCAAGCAGGTTGACCATCCCCTCCCTGGCCGCCGAGAAGACCAGGCCGAAGAGGAGGCCGGCGCCCAGGGCGATGAGCAGGCCCCGCTTGAGGCGCGGCTTTTCGGTGCCGTCCAGAAGCGACTCCACCCCCAATGCCGACAGGCCAATCGCCGAAAAGGAGGCGAGGTAGAAGATCATGGCCGGGCTGCGGAACTTCGACATCCCCGGGATCAGGTAATAAACCAGATAGTACAGCGGGGTGAACCCGCCGAAGGCCACGAGCAGGGCGAAGCCGGCCAATCCGCACAGGAATAGTTTAAGCCGTTTCCTGTGGCTGTAGGCGATCCCCAGCGCCGCCAGCAGCACCGGGATGACGCCGATGTATTCGGTATGCAGCTTAAGGTCACGACGGCCCCAATAAAGGCGGGTCGGCCCCTGGTCCGAGTCCTTGTCCAGCAGGCCGGAGAACTCTGGCCAGACCGTGTTGACCACCTCCTCGGGCGGCATGGAGTACGAGGTGGCGAAGGCGTAGCCCTTGTCCTGGCCCCGGGGGGAGAACTTCAGGTAGTACTGGAGCGGCAGGGCCTGAATGGCATATAGTCCAAAACCCACCGTCAGCATGACCAGCCCCAGGCCGGCCAGGCGGAGGATGTTGTCTTTCTGCCTTCCGTCGCGCCACAGTACCCACATCCTGGCCAGGCCGTAGAGGAATCCGGCCAGCAGCAGGTAGTAGGACATCTGGACGTGGGGCGAGAGCAGGGCCAGGCCGATCACCAGACCGCCCACTATGCCCCAAAGAAGCTTACGGGTGCGGCTGGTCCGATCGATGCAGAGAAGAAGCCACGGCAGCAGGGCGGAGACGATTATCTTGGCGTCGTGCCCGGCGTACATCAGGCTGGCCACCGAGCCGGTGAACATGTAGGCCGTCCCGGCCAGGAACGAGGCGGCCCCGGAAAGTTTCAGGCTGCGCAGGAAGACGTAAGCGCCGGCACCGGCCAGCAGGAGGTGGAGGAAGTAATACCATGCGTTGAGGGTGGCCGGATCGATGCCAAGCTTGTACACAAAGGGGGTAAGGGTCAGCAACGGATAGAAGGAATGGCCGTAGGTCACAGCATCCACCATTGGCGCGCCCCCGAATAGTCTGGCATCCCACATGGGAAATTGCCCGTACCCGGAGATGTTTGCCGCTATGTACTTGTATGTCATATAGGCCCCGGAGACGAAGTCGGAGCCATAAATCATGGCCCCGGGCAGCAGTGAGCGGTTGAAGATCAGGATTGCCAGAACCGCCATAACGGCCAACGTTAACCATGATCTTTCGAAAATTGACCCCCCTGGTGCTGTCCGTGGTACGGAAATAGATAACTTGTACTTGCCCGATTTATGCTTTGGCATTTTTATCTCCAGGTCTGTAGAACTTGAGTGATATTAAGGTCATGGCCACGTCATATATTGTCAACCAGATCCTCGTCCCTATCGCCACGATTATTGCCACAGGAAGCGGCATAATACCCGATAGAAGATAGCTTAGGACACCCTCGCGCACACCCAACCCTCCCGGTGCCACCAAGCTTATAAAGCCAAGAGCATAGGCTCCGCCGTAGGCGCCTACGGTCGCCAGGACGGCGGACGGTGGCAGGGAGGGATGAACCGACCTGGCAACGCACCATACGCCCGCACCCTGTAGTAACCAAGCCGCGATATAGATGGCTACTAAGACCGCTATCTTTCCATAGGAATAGACGATTCTGCCCTCGACCAACCTGCCATATTTAGGAATGTAGCGCCATGCCTTTTTGAGGACCACGGGGTGGGCCACGACCATTAGGGCAGCCAGTATAGCAGCCGCAGCCAGCAAGTAGCCATTCCCTGTCTTGCGACCCGCGGACAGGTAGTGGAGCATGAAGACCGCCGTCGAGGCGGCCAGTTGGGCGATCATCTCAATAACCACGCCGGTGGCTGCTATGGCCTTGGGTACTCCTTCGCGTCCGCACAGCCAAACGCGCCCTCCCAGGGCCAGTACGTGGCCTGGAACGAATTTCGCCAAGTGCGATCCGGAGATGGTCCAGAAGCTTCGGGTCCACGGCAGTACCACACCCAGAGAGTCGAGGATGAGCTTCCATCCTGTCACCCCAAGGACGAACGAGACGGCCAGTGGTAAGTATCCTAGAACAAGCCAACGATATGAAAATTTAAGATCGCTGCTTTGCACGGTCTGCCAGTTGGTCGCCAGGGACCGGCCCAGAAAAAAGCAGATCGTTCCCACCAACAAAACGGCGGCGGTGTATTTAAGCAGGCGCCAGTAACTCATTTTGGCCCGTTATTTCCTGCCCAGCACGCAGCAGTAGTAGATGTTCCTCCACCCTAAGGCCGAAAGCAGCCTCTTGCCAGGCGAGTCGTTGCGGGGTCGGCCGTAGTAGAAGCTCTTGACGATCTTGAAATCACTAAAAAGCGAGTCCCACCTCCTTTTGACCATCAACCTTTCGCCTAGTGACCGGGAAAGGTAATATAGGGTGGGTACACTGAATACGACGTGCGGTGACACTCTCAATTGTTCCCTGGTCAGGGCGGTTATCTGTCCGTCTTCGAAGTGTTCGAAAAATCCCTGGTGACAGACAACATCAAAACTGTCGTCGGGGAAAGGTAGGTGGAAGGCGTCAGCCTCCCTGAACTCAAGATGTCCGCGGAGACACGAATTATTACGGACGGCGGCCTCTAGAACCCGGGGGTCGTTATCTATGGCGGTGACCTTGATGCCTAAATATGATAGAAATATAGAAGTCGAGCCTCCCCCAACCCCCACCTCCAGTAGCTTCGCCGGTTTCCTGTCAAAGATCTCGGAAAGGTAAGGCTTGTGAGAGTATACATGATCAATGAACTCACTCAAGTCAACCGCAGGTTTGTATACTGCGCCCCATTTCGGATGAGACATAATACCCCCTTATTCAATCTAATTCTAACTATATCATAATATAGCGCTTAGGGTCAATAAAAAAGGCATGCGCGTGAGCGAATGCCTTTCCAAGTGTTTTTATCGGCCCATACGGGCATAGCCCGTCCTAGGTTAACGACCCGACTGGTCAATCGTTGGATCGTAACATTCATGAGTCGTCACCTGATAGCCCCCGGAACAAAGACCGCCATAGCAGTATATCATATTTGCTTCTGTCCCGCAGCCCATATGCGAACGCTTTGCCGGCATTGAAGTCTTCGTTGACCACAAATTGGTTGATGGATTATACTCCTCCACCACGCTCAGGTAGCCGGATGAATTCTCCCCGCCGATGATGTAGATCTTGCCGCCGACCACGCCCCAGCCCACCGACCTCCTGGCCGTCGGCATCGAAGCCCTGGCTTCCCAGGCGTTGGAATCAGGAATATATCGTTCTGCAACAGCATAATGTACCCCGCTGTTGTAATCGTCCCCGCCAATTGAATAGATAGATCCATTAACCTCGGCAACCGCTAATCCGTGTCGAGCGGTTGGCATCGAGGCCTTGGTCGTCCAAGTATCCATTGCTGGATCGTACATCTCGACCTTGCTCGTGCTGCCGCTTCCGGTCAGCCCGCCTATAACGTATATTTTCCCGTCCACAACCGCAGCCCCGGCATAATAACGGGACGTGGGCATGCTCGTTTTCGCTTCCCAACTGTTCATCGTCGGGTCATAGACGTGCGTGGCGTTTGTGTACATGCCCCCGATCACGTATAGCTTCCCGCCCACCGCCGCCACCGCCGGCGAGGTTCCGTGGGCAACGGGCATTGGAGCCTTGGTCGTCCAGGTGTTGATCGCCGGATCGTACTCCCAGAACACGGTGGAATCCACCATATGCCCGCTGATCGCATATACCTTGCCGTTAAGGGCCACGCCCGACAGCGCCCACACCGCGGCCGGCAGAGAGGCTTTGGCGGTCCATATGCTATCGTTCTGCTGGCCGATGTTGAATGTTATGCTGTCGATGTCGGCGATGTTGTATGCATCGGTCCCCGAGCCGGTGTGGACGTTCATCGTCTGCCCGTAGGCGACGGCCACAGCGACGGCCAGGGACATGAACAGTGCGAGCTTTCTCATCTTAATATCCTTATCTTACTATCAACATCTTTTTCGACAATGTTCGCCCTTCCGACTCCAGCCGGTAGAGGTACATACCGTTGGCCACCTTCTGTCCCTGGGCGTTCCTGCCGTCCCACGATACCCTGTGGCTTCCGGCCTGCTGCTGTCCGTCTAACAGGGTTCTTACCATCTGTCCGTTCAGGTTATAGATGCCAAGCTTAACCTTACACGGCTTCGGCAGCTGGTAGTCGATGGTCGAGTTTGCCTGGAATGGGTTGGGTCTGTTCTGCATTAGCAAAAGGGCCCTTAGTGGCTTCCCGAGCTTGGACAGCGTCTCCTCGTTTACACCGGTGAGGTCGAAGGTGATCTTCTGGATGTCGTCCAGGCTGTAGGTTACCGTTCCGCCTCCGCTGAGGTGAACCTTCAGGGAGTCGTCCGATGCCAGGGCATTCCCCGCCAGCAGCAGGAAGGCGATGGCGCAGAACACCCCCATAGGTTTCTTTATCATAAGCCGCTCATTAGTGTCCAGCGGACATTATCTAGCGACGCCACGGCACTCACTCTATTTGTTTATGTGATGATAGTGTGCTTTTTTAAGTAAATAGCTATTGAAATGTATCATTTATTTCATTTCTTGTCAAGACCCATTTCTGGGTATTATGATACAGGAAAGCTTCCGTACACCGCGGCTGTCTCCCTGGCCGTCCTCTCCCAGGTGAACGCGGAAGCCCGTTTCAGTCCCGCCCCGGACAGCTCCCGCGCTTTGTCTCGGTCCCCTAAGATCATGATGATGGACTCGGACATCCCTCGGATATCATCGGAGTCGTGAAGCACCCCCGCCTCCCCCACCACCTCGGGGATCGAAGTCGAGTTCGAGGCCACCACCGGGCAGCCCGAGGCCATGGCCTCCAGGGCCGGAAGTCCGAAGCCCTCGTAGGTCGAGGGGAACAGGAAGACGTCGGCCGCCGAATAGAACAGCGGCAGCTGTTCGGGCGGCACCCGGTTCCTCACCACCAGCAATTCTCCCAGACCCAGCCAGGCCGCCAGTCTTCGGTCGTTGTCGCTGACCCGGCCGACCTTTAACAGCATCAGCCCTTTGACCGACCTCCCGGCCTCGGCCGCAGCCCTGCAGACCGCCGAAAAATTCTTGCGTCTGGCAGCCGTCCCGACGTGCAGGATGATCTTCGCCCCGGCCGGCAGCCCCAGTTCCCGCCGACAGGCGCTCTTGTCGCGCGGCCGGAATTCGCCGGAAACGCCCAGGGGTATGGCGGTGACCTTCTCCGCCGGCAGTCGGTAGATCCGCATCAGGTCCCGCTTGGTATGCTCGGAGATGGAGATGACATAGTCGGCGGTGCTGATGCCCGAGTAGAGAAGTCGCCGCCACAGCCTCTCCCCAGGCTTTTCTGGCATGACCAGCGGTATCAGGTCTAGGCAAGTGACGATCCTTTTCCCCTCGGTGCCCAGGAACGAGAGGTTTTGGCTGACGAAATGGGAAAGCCCTCGATGGGACAGGCGCCGGTGGCAGTCCCACCAGAAGAATGGCTTGACCGATGTCAGCCTGGTTCTGATGCTTCTCTCTTCCCCGTTCGGCCCCAGCGAGCGGCAGGCCCCGCTGTTTGAGTCGTAGTAGGACATACGCACGTCAATCAGACGCCTCAGGGCACGGTAAAGGTTCCAGGCGTACACCCCTGTCCCGGAGAACTCCGGCTGGTCGTTTATAAGCTCAACTTTCATCAATCGCACTTGCAAAAAAGGGTGGCCTTTTTCTGACCACCCGGTGTTTCCCTGGGCGACTGTTAGAACTCCGCCCCCAGCTCGAACCTCAGCGGGTGCCCCAGGCCGGCGAAGGGGGTGTAGGCGGCGCCCACCGAGTAGCCGCGGTAGCGGACCCCTAGCCCACAGGCGAATCCCGAAAGATCGTCGATGCTGGATCCGTTTCTGACGTCGGCCATCACCCCATTGTAGCCGAGCCGCAGGGCGGCCATCCCCCTAAGCCAGTACTCCAGGCCGGCCTGGAGCTTGGCAGGCGAGTCGACCGTCTTGACGCCACCCAGGGCCAGGGCCACCCTGTTCATGAAAGGCCGGTAAGCCATACCCAGCCTGAAGGTCAGGGGCAGTTTTTCCTTGACGTCTATGAAGGCGTCGGCGGCCGCGCCCAGGTTCTGGGCCGAGATCCCCAAAGCCAGGCTGGTGCCCAGGCTCCGGGGCTTGCCTGATTTGAAGAGCCGGGCCGAGGCCGTCTCCAGGTCCACCTCGTAGATGGCCCCCAGGTCGAGGGCTGCGGCCGAAGCTGTGTATTCCAGCACCCTTTCGTGAACGCCCTTGGCCGCCGCCCCGATATAGACCTGTGGGGTGAGCTCCCGGCCGTAAACCAAGGACAGGGAGGTCGTGGTGAAGGTAAACTCGGAGCCGTCGCCGGCAGGCATGTACAGGGTGGTCTGAGCAATGCTGCCGCTGTTTAGATACGACAGGCAGATACCAACAGTGCCTTTGGCTAGGCCCGGCTGGAGGAAGTTGAACTGCCCGGCCTGTATGCCGGCCACATAGCTCAGATACCCGGCCGAGGCCGTCCTCCGCCTTATCAGCGCCGCCCCGGCCGGATTGTAGGCCGAGGTGGGGGCGTCGTCGGCCAGGGCCGCCATCGCCTCTCCCAAGGCAGTGGCCCGAGCCGAAAGCGGCAGCCTGAGGAAGGTAAAACCGCAGTCGTCGGCCATGGCCCCGGACGCTGCCAGCGCTAGGGCTATACCTGCGGCCAGGGTCCTCCTCATGGTTGCTCCCCCCCTCCTCCGCCCTGCTTGTGCGGGGAGAGGAAGAAGACCTTCTGCCATCGGTTTTCGGCGTCGATTACCGCCCCGTTGGCGAAGTTGAAGGCTGGCCGCGACATCAGGACCATAAAGTCCTCGCGGTGCACCCACAACCAGTCCTGGACCTCGTCCCGGTCGATGTTCCTCAGGAAGTGCATGAACTCCTCGGTGGTGAACCCGCTCTGGGCCCTTGACTCCAGCCAGTCCTCCACCTCAGGGCTGTCCAGGCTGGACAACAGCTCGAAGAGGTCGTCCCAACAGGCATCCACCTGGACTTTCCTCCGTTTGAAGCTCTGGTAGTAGCTCATATTTTGCACGCCTAGTCTCAATAATAATACGGGAAAAACCGCCCCCTGTCAACAGGGCATCAGCGCCGGGAGACGGTGTTCAGTCCCTTGCGCATGCCGTGGCGCGGTTTGCGGGCCACCGCCTTGATAGCGTTGACCAGAGCGGCCATGGTCTGGGCCTTGAGCTGGTCGGTGGAGATGTTGACCATGGTGTGTATGTGGCCACCGTCGCTGGCCACATAGCGCGGCGGCAGCTGGTTGAGGGCATAGGCCATGATGTCCACCTTACAGGCGCGGCACTTGCAGACGTCGCGGCGGTCCTCCAGGATCTTCTCCAGTTCCTCCTTGACCAGCTTCTCGTTGTAATTAGTGAGCTTCGGCATAGAACCATCCCCCATAATTATTGGAATCTTCTGTCAGGGCCCGACGGCCACCTCTACGGCGAAGGCGCCGAGATACCCCTGCTCCTTGGCCCTCTGCTTCAACTGGTCGGCCTGCGCCCTCCCCAGACCGTTCCCCACCTGCACCTTGTGCAGCCCCTCCTGCTCGATGATGAATATCTGTTGATCGGGGAACTTCCACCTGGCTTCCTCGGCCACCCGGCGGGCGTTCTCCCTGGTCCCGGAGGCGAACAGCTGAACCCTCCAGCCGCTCATGGGGCGGGCCGGCTGGGCCGCGGGCGGCTGAGCCGGAGCCGGGTTTGAAGCGGCAGGCTGCTCCGGGAACGGAGCCGGGGCCGCGCCCGATTGGGATGCGGGCACGGCCGTCTCGGTGAGTGGCTCCTTGGGCGGCTCCTGGATTGTCTGCTTCTTGGGACAGCCGCAGAACAGCAGCATCCCGAGCATCAAGGGGAAAACACCGTATCTCATATTCCATCCCTTCGATAATCTTTTTTTCTGCTTTTTATGTGATCGCAGCCGAGAACGGCAGCTCACAGGTATTCCTTCCTATGGGCGCGGCCCAGCTCCTCCACCACCCGCCGCACCTCCTGGACCCGGTCCCTCCGGCAGACGAGGATGGCGTTGCCCGAACGGACCACCACCAGGCCCTCCACCCCCAGCAGTCCCACCAGGCCCTGGTCCGAAACCACGATGTTATCCTTGGACTCCACCGCCAGGCATTCCCCCGAGATCCTGTTTCCCAAGGCGTCTGCCGGATAGTATCTGGCCGCCGCCTCCCAGGACCCCAGATCGTCCCAGCCGAAATCCCCGTAGACCACCGCTACGCCTCGGCATTGCCCGGTGCCGGACTTAGCCGCCTTCTCCATCACCCCGTAGTCTATGGAGATCTTCTCCACCGCCTCGAAGTAGCGGCGGAAGGCCTCGGGGCCGGCCGAGAGCCCTCCCTGTGATTGCCAGTCCATGGTGGCACGGTGGAGCTCCGGCAGGTGCCGGCTGATGCTGTCCATAATGCTCCGGGCCGTCCAGATGAAGATGCCTCCGTTCCAGTAGAATGAGCCGTTGGCCAGAAAGCTTTCGGCTGTCTTTAGGTCCGGCTTCTCCCGGAAGCTTTCGACCGAAAAGCACCCTTCTCCCTCCAGGGGGTCGCCCCGTTCGATGTACCCGTAGCCGGTCTCCGGCCGCTCGGGCTTGATGCCGATTGTCACCAGGTATCCCATCTCGGCCAGGGAGACCGCCCTGGCCAGGGCCTCCCTGAAGGACGGCACGTCCCTGATGTGGTGATCGGAGGGAAGGACGATCATCACCGCATCCGGGTTCCGCCTGGCTATCTCCGAAGCGGCCATGGCGATGGCCGGGGCCGTGTTCCTTCCCAGCGGCTCCCCGATGACCTTGGGGCCGGCGCCGACCACGGATGTCACCCTCTCCGCCAGTTCCCGGCTGGTGATTATCCACTGCCTATCGGGTGGGGCCAGCGGCGACACCCGGGCCAAGGTTTCCTCGATCATGGTCCTGGCTCCGGTCAATGCCTGGAGCTGCTTGGGTCGAGACGCCCGGCTCTTGGGCCAGAACCTCTCGCCCCTTCCCCCGGCCAGGACCACGGCATAAATGTCACTTTTTACGTTCACTTTGTTATTGCCCCACGGTTATCTGTAGGAACGCGTTGCCTCGCATCGCAAAGCGCCTGGCGCCCCTTTTTTCATTGCTGCCTTAACCGCCGCCGCCAATAGGGGCACCATGATCTCGTGGTGGCCGGTGAAGCTGTAGCCGCGCCCACCGCTGGCCGTCGGCCGCTGCACCACGTTGACGTTGGGGCGGTAATGCTGTACCATATCGAAATTGGCCGCCGTGAAGTCCTTGACGCAGCCGCCCAGATTTCGGGCCACCGTCAGGGCCTTGAGGAAGACCTCGGGCAGGATAACCGTCGAGCCCAGGTTTATCACCACCCCCCGGGACAGCTTACCGACCTGGCGGGCCAGGATGCGAAAATCCCGGTGGCTGGACCGGCCGGCTGCACCCCCGTCGAACGAAGGGTGTTGGTGGACGATGTCGGTGCCGATGGCTACATGGACCGTGGCCGGTATCCCCAGTCGGCGGCAGGTGGCCAGCAGACTGAACCGTCGCTTGGGCGTCTTCTCCTCCTCCAGAAAAAGACCCAGCGATTCTCCGAAACCCAGGTCCTGGGCATCGCCCTGGATGACAGCGCCATTGATGAGGTCGGCCGTCTCTCGGGCCATACCGAAAGAGCCGTCCTCAAGGCCCCGAGCCACGTCCTCGGAGGTCCGGCCCCACATAGCCATCTCAAAGTCGTGGATGGCCCCGGCCCCGTTCAGCGCCAGGCAGGTGACCAGGCCCCGCTCCATGAGATCGATGAGCACCGGGTTCAGTCCGCACTTGATGGGATGCGCCCCCATCATCAGGAGCACCGGCCTGCCGCGTCGCCTGGCCCTGGCGATGTCGCCGGCCAGCGCCATCAAATCTTTGGCCTTGAGGAGGCGAGGCAGGCGGCCTATAAACTCGCCCACGGAATCCGAAGGGGAGCAGGGCCCGGCCGCCATAGCCAGGTCCACCTTGCTGTGCCTCCTGCCTACCGGATAGCGCCTGATCTTGGAGAGGTCTGCCTCCTGGTATCTTCCCATATTTATTCGATCGGCGGATAGTATTCTTTGAGCACTCCGTTTATCGAGCCGATGACGATCTTGCTCTTCATCAGCACCGGTATGCGCCGGGCGTCGTCCGTCAACCACACCCACAGGCGGCCCTTGTGCTCGAAAAGCCCAGGGGTACGCAACACCGGCTCCACCACCAGGCAGTCCACCTTGCCGAGGATGGTGCTCAGCCTCTCCCGGCGCAGCACCTTGACCTCTAGCGGGTAGTTGCGCTTGTCGGTATGGTTATCGATGTAGAGGGACCGGCCCACCTCCAGGGGGAACAGGCGGTAATAGAACAGGGTCAGCAGGATGTCGCGCGAGCCGGGCACCAGGTCCACCTCCTGGCCGGTGCTGTATATTGCCTTGTTGGCCTGGTGGTCGAACTCCACCTCCTCCTCGTGGCGGTAGCTGCCCTCCCGGATCCTCTTGTGGAAGACCAGCGAGACCAGCGTCTCGGAGTCGACGAAGGACTCGGAACGGTCGTGGACCCGATAGAACTTGGAGAAGAAGGGGTTCGACCAGGTCTCGTTCACCAGATGGTAGGCCGGACGGCCCCGTGCCCAGGTCATCTGGCTATCTATTTTTATATAGGAATATCCGGCATTGATCCCGACATACTCGATCGAATATAATAGCTTTTCGCCGCGCTGCAGCCTGGCGCCCGGCGGAAGCTTCGAAGTCGCCTGGCCCAGCGAAGCTGCGGCCAGGATGGCAACTATGCCGGCTAATTGGGGGACCATTTTTGGTTCAGCATCTCCAAGGCTTGGGACAAAACCTTGTCCACCGTCAGGGATTCCATGCAGTCCCAATGGGGACAGACAGGGCCGATACAACGTTCGCAGACCGGAACCTCGGGGACCAGGGCCGCGTGGCCCGGGCCGTACGGCCCCCACCTTCGGGGCAGGCAGGGCTTGACCGGGCAGTAGATCCCCAATGCTCTGGCTCCGACAGCAACCGCAATATGCAAGGGCCCAGTGCTGTTGGACACCACCAGTTTGGCCATCGAAAGGATCGCCGCCAGTTGGCCCAGGTCTAGCCCGGAAACCCAACGGACACGGCTTGCCAACATCGGCTCAATGGTCTGCCTCAGCCCGTCCTCGCCAGGCCCCAGGGTTACCGCCAGATCGAAGCCTTGTGAAGACAGCCTATCCATCAGCCCGGCGAAATAGGATAGCGGCCAGTCCCGGGCCGAGCCGCCGCTGCCGGGATGTACCACCACCAACCTGCTGGAGTCGGAGGATAGCAGGGAACCGGCCGCAACCCTCTGCTCCGAGCTGACGGTTATCCTGGGTAGGAAGGCCTGTTCCCCCGAAGCGTCGCCGTCCAACCCGAGCCCCCGGCGGACCACCTCGAGATTGAGTTCCAACTCATGGCTAAGGCTGTCCTTCCGGTGCAGGGGAATCCGCCTGTTAAGCAAAAAGCTGTAGGCCCGGTAGGCGGTGCCAGCACGGGTTGGGATGCCGGCCAAAAGAAGCGCCCCGGCCAGCCGGGCGGTGGGGTGGAGCAGAACGGCGGTATCGTAATCTCCGGCCGCCAGCCTTCGGGAAAGCCCCCAGGCTCCCTGGGACTCGTCCAGTATAACCGCGTCCACATCCGGGGCCATGGCAGCCAGGGGCGCGGTGTAGGGCTGGGTGAGGAAGTGGACCACGGCCCCCGGGATCCGTCTTTTTATCAAAGAGGCCGCCGGCAATGAGAGCACTAAATCCCCAATGCGGTCGGTGCGTACCAGCAGGATTTTTGGGCGCGGAGGGTTGGGACTCACTTTCGGTATTGCTCCAGCCTTTTGCAGCCGCGCAACACCGCCGCCAGCATGGCCTCCATGTCCAGTTGCTTAAGGCAGCTCAGATGGTCGCAGGTCTTCTTCCAGCAGGGGGCGCAGTCCAGTCTGGAGACGATCTTCTCGCCTCGCCCAAAAAGCTCGATCTCCGAGGCGCACGACAGACCGAACCAAACCACCACCCATTTTTTTAGGGCTATGGCTATGTGCATGGCCGAGGTGTCGCCGGTGACCACCAGGTCGCACGCCTGCAGATAAACTATGCCGCGCCTTAGCCCCTCTTCGGTTGGGCTGTTGATAACGAAGGGGCCGGCCCTTTTGGCTATCTCCCGGTTTCTTTCGGTCTCGGCCCGGCCGCCTAAAAGCACCAGCCTGGCCTTGGGCAGCCCCTTCCGTATGCGTTTGATCAGCCACAGGTGCTGCTCCACCGTCATCTTCTTGTTGGGGAAAAGATCGGAACAGCCGGTGTTGAAGCCGATGGCGATGTCGCCGTCCGTCATCCGGTATCTTCGGCGAAAATCGGCGGCCAGGCTTTTCTCCTGGTCACTCAACTTTAGGATGTACTCGTCGCCCCGATAGTCCAGTCTTAGGGCCTGGGCCAGGAAACGCACCCCGGTCACCTGGTTCTCCTTGAACTTGAGCCGGTCGTCCAGCCCCAACCGGTAGGCGTATTCCGCCTCCCGGTTGAAGGGGACGATGGCGCCGTTCCTGTCGAGTCCGAAGCCAAGTTTCTGGCCGGCCGGGACCATCATGGCCAGGGCGTCGGAGCGAGGTGATTTGTCCACCGAGTACAGGCGGTGGTATCTCATGGACTGAAGGATGGTGACCGTCTCGAAGTCGTAGGGCCAGACCCGGTCTATGAGGGGATTGTTCTCCAGAAGCGGCATGGCCGCCGGCAGGGTCACCCAGTGGACGGTGGAGACCGGATCACGGCGCTTGACGGCCGGCAGCAGGGCGGTGGTCATCAGCACCGCCCCCAGGGCATCCAGGTTTATGATCAGCACCATCCTGCCCCGGGGCTGGCGCTCCTGGCAGGCGGCGCATAGTTTCCCCGGGCCGCAGGGTTTGTAACCGTTGAATCTTTTGCAGTCTACCGGATTATCCAAACCACTCATACACATGACCTGTTTGGCTTAAAGGGACAGGGTGAAAGCGGCGCCTATCGAGAGACGGGGCAGGCGGTAGCGGGTCACGTCCATGACGGTATAGGAAATTCTCTCGGGCTCGCCGCTGTTGGGATAGAACACCTCCTCGACCGCCATGGTGACCGGCCGGAAATCGCCGTCTCCGAGGCGATAGGTAGCCAGAAAATTGAAGCCTATGCGACCGGGGCGCCACTCGATGCCGGTCCGCAGGATGGGGAGCGCCGCCCGGTCGGTGATCACCCCTCCCTCCACCAGGGCTTCCTGGGGCGACAGGAAGTATCCCTTGACCTCGACCTTGCCGCCGCTGCCGGAGAACTGGAACCTGGTCATCGAGGACACGGTTTGGTCGATGCGCGTCCTTTCCCACCCCGCCCCGGCATATCCGTAAAGCGTCCCATAGAGTTTCCTGTAGCCGCAGAAGGTGGCGGTCCAGCTTGAAGAGCTGAGGTACATCAGCAGTCGGCCGCTTACGTTGGGGTCGTATTGGTTGATCATGGTCGCCAGAAACTGGCCCTTCGAGGTCGAGTGGCCGTGGGCGGTGTAGGCCAGATCCAGCATCATCCTCTGCCGGTGGACTATCCTGAGTCCGGCGGTGAACTCGGCCGTTTCGTCAATGGCCATCCGGGATGTCTCCACCAGGGTGGAGGCGCTCACCCCCATATGGCTGGAGGTAATCAGCCTGGAGGGGTAGCCCTCGGCCAGGTAGCGCTCGGTGTACAGCCCCTGAAGGTACGGTTGAAGATCCCAGAGGCGGTGCTTCCATCTGAGATATCGGCCCAGCAACCGGTGAAAATCCCTGCCCGACATGTTGATCTGACGCCTGTCTATCTCCACCAGGGTGGCGCGATCCACCAGGCTGATCCCGATCTGGTACTGGTCGCCGCGGCGGTCGATGCTGCCCGTCAACAGCAAGGCCGGACCGTAGGATTCCTGAATCCCCGTACTCCGGTCGGCGCCTTCGGGCAAGGCCGTCGCCGGCTCGTTTTGCAGCACCTTGATCTGCTTGAAACCCATCAGGTGCTGGATGATGATCTCGGACGCCAGGGCGCCGACATCCTCATGCTTGAAGGACTCCCCGCAGGCGAAGGGACGGACCATCACGTTTATCTGCCCGGAGAGCCTCGTCCTGGCGCGCCGGCTGGCCGAGTAATCGACGATCAGCTTCTCGGCCGTCTCTCTGAGGCCCATGGTCGCCGCGCCGGCCGCGCAGGCTGACGCCAGAACCGCAAATAAAGCGAACCCCAGGCCCCTGTAGGACAGTCCGTCCCTCACAGCTCCAGCCTTCCCTCCAGCGCCCGGGCCAGGGTCACTTCGTCCGAGAACTCGAGGTCGCTTCCCACCGGAAGGCCCCGGGCGATCCTGGTAACCTTGATGCCCATCGGCTTTATGAGGCGGGTCAGATAGACGGCGGTGGCCTCGCCCTCGGCGTTGGGGTTGGTGGCCACGATCACCTCCCTGACCGACGAGCGCCCCAGCCTCTCCATAAGCTCCCGGGCCCTGATGTCGTCCGGGCCGATGCCGTCTAAAGGCGAGAGGTGCCCCTGGAGGACATGGAAAATCCCTCGGTATTCGGCCGTCCTCTCCACCGCCATCAGGTCGCTGGCCTCCTCCACCACGCAGATCAGCCCCCGGTCCCTCTGGGGATCGCGGCAAACGGCGCAAAGCTCCTCCTCGGCCGCGTTAAAGCACTCTCGGCAGAAGCGGACCTTGTCCTTGAGCTCGAGGATAGCCTGGGCCAGGGCCCTGGCCTCCTCGGCCGGGGACTTCAGCAGATGGAAGGCCAGCCGCTGGGCGGTCTTCCGGCCTATCCCCGGCAGCTTCATCAGCTCGTCGATGGTCCGGTTGAGGGATGGCGAGTCGGAGTTCATGGTATCTGGCAGAATGTCGGTGTGATGACGGCTAGAGCACCTCGCCATCGACCGCCTTCATGAACTTGCTAATCAGCGGCGAGCTCTGGGCCTGCAGGCGGCGGCGCTCAACTTCGTCCTCCCGGCTGGTCCTCTTCAGCAGTACCTCCTTGTGGGCGTCCTCCAGCTGACAGATCACCCTCAGTCGGCATCCCCAGAGCTTGGCAGCCTGCTCTTCGACCAGGCAGGCCAGCTGTTTGTTCTCCATCTTGGCCATGGAGAAATTGGCCTGCGGCCCGGAGAATCCGAGCACCAGGTTCCCGTCCCGCACCCCCATCGGACGGGCCGATTCCAGACAGGTCCCCAGGATCATGTTGATCCCTTTGACCTCGGACAGCAGGCTGTTCCAGAGCGCCTCTATGTCCTGCCCCCCCTGAGTGGCGCCCAACTCCTCCGAAGGTCCGGGCGGCACGGCCTTCTCGACGGTCTCTTCTCCCCCGCCCGGGGCCGCCGTCCCGGGGCCTCCGTCCTGGGCCCCGTCCAATCTGCTCAGAAGCCCTTCGATGCGGACGGTGGCATCCATGGTGCAGAGCCGGGCGTAGGCCAGCTCCAGGATCAGCCGCGGCTGGGTGCTTCTCCTCATAGAGGCCTCGGCCTCGGCCAGCAACCTGATCATGCGCATCAGGTCCCGGGCGTCCATGCCGGCCGACTGCTGGACATAGCGGCTCCTCTCCTCCGGAGGGGCGGCCGCCAGGGCGATCTCCCCGGCACCGCAGCTGATGTAAAGGAGTCGGCGCAGGTGGCCCAACAGGCCTAAAACGAACTCCTGCAGATCGTAACCGCCCGCTGATAGCTCCTCGATCATGGCCAAGGCCCCGGCCGCGTCCCCGGACCTGGCCAGCTCCACCGCTCGAAAGTATAGCGAGGTATCGACCAGCCCCAGCACGCTGCGGACGTCGCCGGCCGAGATGGATCGACCACCGTAGGAGATTAGCTGGTCCAACAGGCTGATGGCATCGCGGAGGCTACCCTCGGCCTTCTGGGCCACCAGGAAGAGGCTCTCCTCGTCGGCCTCGATCCCCTCGGACTGAAGCATCGCCTTAAGGTGGGCCACCATATCGGCGGTGGCAATGCGTCGAAAGTCGAATCGCTGGCAGCGGGAGAGGATGGTCATCGGCACCTTGCCGGCCTCGGTGGTGGCGAAGATGAACATGGCGTGGGCCGGTGGCTCCTCCAGCGTCTTCAATAGGGCATTGAAGGCCTCCTTGGTCAGCATATGGACCTCGTCGATGATGTACACCCGGCGCCGCCCCTGGGCCGGCGAGTACTGGACGCTCTCCCGAAGGTCCCGGATCTCATCGATGCCGCGGTTGGAGGCGCCGTCGATCTCGGAGACGTCCATGCTGCGCGAAGCGGTGATCTCTCGGCAGGAGCTGCACTGGTTGCAGGGATGTTCGGTAGGCCCCTGGACGCAATTAACTGCCTTGGCCAGGATGCGGGCGGCGGTGGTCTTGCCCACCCCCCGCGGCCCGGCGAACAGGTAGGCATGGGCGATCCGCCCGGCCCGGATGGAGTTCCGCAGGGTGGTGGTGACGTGGTCCTGGCCGACGATCTCCTCGAAGGTCTGTGGCCGCCACTTGCGGGCGAGGACGAGGTAGGACATTATAAAGGACCAATTATTGAAAATATATGTCTTATTTTAATACTCTCCACCTTTGAGTTGTACTATCATACCAAAGCATTGATGTCTGATTTTGACTTAAGCGAACACTCCCAATAATCCTATTGGACGGAGAAGAAAAGGGGCTTTGATCTGCCAATATTATTGTATTATATCCGACGTTAATAATCCACAATACTTTACCTTGTACACCACCTGAAAAACCTGTAATTGTCGCCGATTGATTGCTTTTGAGCCTAAGTAAAGAATGGTTTCCTATCTGATAATTGTTATTTACCGATTGAAGTGCTGGTGGCGTGCTATCATGCAAAGCAATGTCACCATTTACGTCCATTTTTACACTAGGGCTAATAGTACCTACACCAATGCTTCCATTAATAGTTGTGTTTCCATTAATATTTGTTGAACCATTTACATCAAGTTTATATACTGGCGAGGATTTCCCAATACCAATATTACCATTTTGACCTACAATAGTTAAAACTGCCGAATCCTGCAAGCCATCAATATCTTTTACTCTGAATTCATAATTTCTATCACCATCACCATACTTTCTTGATAAAATATCTAAGTAATATTGATCAGGTTGATATTCACCACAAATTCTTAATGCCGTTGAATCATCGTGAGTAAATATATGCAATGGTTTTTGAGCTATCGTGTCTTTGTTGCCCAATGCCAGTTTTTTTATTAATATAGTGCCATTTTTAGCTATTAATTTCATGGCATCCAGATCAGTTGGTCCACTTAAATCTTTCACCCTAAAAATATAACTTCGGCCCCCTAACGCGTGTACTCCTGAAATAATATTTAGATAATAGTCGTCGGGGTGATAATCACCACATATTCTCAATGCCGTTGAACCGTCTATCGTCGATAATTCAATTCTTGCCCTTGGAAATGACGGTACTTGTAAAGAATCACAGCCTATCCATAAACCATTGGTTGACCAAACCATGTTATTATTGACAGAAAGTTGCGCAAAAACGCATTGTGCGCAAAAAAGGACTATTATTGACGAGAAAATCTTTTTCATGTCATTCCCCTTAATTAATAATTGCCATTTTATTAACAATTTTACTATCACCTGCCTCTATTTGGTAAAAGTAAATCCCGGACGATAGTTGTCCCCTTTTAAAATCTACCTGATGTTTTCCTGGCATTTTCTCTTCACTTAATATTGTTTTAACTCTTCTCCCCAAGATATTATAAACCTTAATTGTGACCAGGCACTTTTCGGGAATTGTATACTTGAGGAGTGTATTTTTTTTGAAAGGATTGGGGTAGTTTCCAGAAGTCAGCGCTAAATCCAATCTTTCCGGTCTGTCAGTAAGGCTTCTATTAAGAATGTTAGTAAATGACTTCTTTCCCCCTTCGCCTGAATATTGCGCCAGAACCGTATCGATGTATGCTTTAAACGTAGAACCGCTTTGATTAATTCTTATACGCGAACCAGCATTTAATTTAATTGCATTTCCGCTTCGCACAATATTGTTATTATTGAATATCACATTATCAGTTGTTATATTCTTCGTTGCCTCATAAACGCTGCCTTCTCGAGTATCATTTGAAACAGTGATGTTTTCCGGCATCGATATTTTAAACATTCTTCCTTCACCCCGGGCTAAAGACAAGGTAAATTTAGTAGTATTATTTATTGGAAAGTAGGTAACTGTTGGTTTTACCCATTGATATTCGTCGGAAAAAATACTGGATGTAAGATCGACCAAATAATTACCTTTCAGCCAGACATCTACTTGCTCAGGATCATCAAGGTCTTCAGTATCAAAACCGCCTTCTTTATAAATAATAAAGCCGTAAAAAACACTATTATCTGTTATATCTCTTAATATTCCTACCATGCAATTATTATTCGAGACACTATCAATTATATAGGATCCTTGATTAATCAGGTGATCTATGACATTATCCTTTGTTGGAACCGTATCAGCATGGTAAGCGGCAAAATATTTTGAACATACTGCAACTGGTCCAATTATTTCTTCAATATACTTATTAATCATTTTTATTTTTTCGTATTTTTCAGTGGCCACATCCCTTCCGGGATTTATAGGATCGTTAGTTACTATCGCTTCACCATGATCATAATCATAATTATCAGAATAATACTGATACCAACCCAAACCTTTTGCCCCATATGCTATAGGTACAAAAGCGGAATGCCTAAGATGTTGCGATCTTGGGTTAAGATAATCAAAATGCTGCATTGACATTACATGTGCCCAGAATGGCCTATTCCCGGACTTTCTTCTCAAGGCGTCCCAATTGTAGAATGTCTCACAACGTCCATCGTCAAGCAAGTGATAATAATCGCATTGCATCACATCCAAAGTTATTGGTGTTGTATCCGGGTATCCTAATGGAATATTCCCACTAAACCAGTCAAGGTACTTTTCATATTCTATCGCTCTCATTGTATCAGTCGGGTAGGCTAAACCAGGAAATCTCCAACTGCCTTCGTTAAATGCGTAAACAGGCAGTAATTTTATGTACATTAATTTATTTTCTGTATTTTCCCTAAAATGCGTAAACCATTGCCTGTAATTTGAGTATTTTGTTGCCGTTAGATTTGTTGTAAAATCACCATAGTCATAAGGTATAGGCAGCTCGTCATAAAGCGTAAAACCATACCAAGCATTTTGGCGTGCTGTGTTCGTGTCACTGAGCAAGTAATTTACTATAACATCAGCGACACTATCACTATATGGTTTGTACCAACCACTGCCATCTTCTATATACATTGTGTCTTCACCCGAACCAAAACCCCAAAATCTATCATCACAAATCAAACATTTGATATCCACCTTTGCAGCCAATGAAAGCATGTATTTATATCTTATTGGTTGTTTTGCTCTATCTCCGAACATCAGGTTAAAATGGGCATCTTTAAATAATTGGAAATTGGCTGAATCAATGGGGTCAACCCTATTGTTCTGTAAAAGTACAGCTATTGAATCAAGATTATGCCACAAATGTATTGTTGGATCTCCACATTGGTTCATTATTATGAATTTATCCTGAATCCATGGAGTCCCTGCTTTGCAGTAATAACTTAAAGTTACTAGAGCAAGTACAATAAGAAAAATAAACCAATTTTTCATTTAAAACTCCAAATATCTTTACTTTGTTTGTTTATTCTTATAAATCATCAATAGAATTAAAAGTGCCAGGGCCAGGCTTGTCCGATAACAAGGAGAGGATCTGCGTACCGTTGCTACCTTCCGGTCCTGGCGGGGTTGGCAGTCGTCGCTTCCATCGGGCCCGGCCCTGGTTTATTTTATCTTGACTGTCATCCTGAGCCAGGCTGCCCGCCCGACAAGTTGAAGGATGACCCATATGTCCTATGATAACAGAAAGCCCCGGGGTTGTCAACGAGGACCGAAGTGAAGGGCGCCGCCCAGGGCCGAGCTGGCCAGTATCCAGGCGGCCCAGAGCCCGAAGGTGGCCCAGTAGGAGGTGCTCCTCTTGACGCCCGAGTAGACCGAGAACCCGACCGCCATAATGACCAGCGACCATATGGCGAACAGATCGGCCTGGGCCAGCAGGCGGTAGAGGAACGTCTCCTCGGCTTCCGGCGAAAGCAGCAGGGCCAGCGAGGCGTGGACCTTGGCTGTGCCCATGGCGAACATCAGGGGTACCTTCACCAGCGAGGCGGGGATGGAGACCAATGCCCCGTGGACCGCGGCCGAGAACATGTGGCTGAAGCCGGCCTTGCCGCCCAGGAAGCTGAAGAGGCCCCAATAGGCCAGGGCCGTTATCAGTAACACCACCGGCTGTGACAGCATGGCCCCGATCAGGCCGCTCCAGAAGACCATGGGGCTTTCCATCCGGACGAGGATCTGCTCCCGGGCCTCCTCCGAGATATCCGGGTTCCTGACGATGCGCTCGATCTGCTCCGGCATGACGATGGGCTTCATGATGACGGCCGTCACCGCCGCCGTCACCAGCACCACCGCCAGCAGGGCCGCCAGCCAGCGGGGCCTCTCGGCCATAGCGGAGAACACCCGGGCCGGAGCGTAGAGAACCTCAGAGAGCTGTTTGAGCCAAGACATATGTCCGTTTCTCCTATTTTAACATTCCTTCCCTGTAAAGCAGCCAGGCTATCTGCACGGCGTTGGCGGCCGCCCCTTTCCGTAAATTGTCGGCGGCGCACCACAGGCTAAAGCCCCTCGAATGGAATGGATCGGCCCTCAGCCGGCTGACGAAAACCTGGTCGCGGCCAGCGATCTCCGCCGGCGTATGGTACCCGTCGCTAGAGAACACCACCCCGGGGGCGCGCCCCAGCAGGCCCTCGAGCTGCTCCAGAGACGCCTTTTCCCTGGTCTCGAAGTAGATGGACTCGGCGTGCCCGAATTCGACCGGAACCCGGACGCTGGTGGCGTTTACGGCTATCCGCCGGTCGTGCAGTATCTTTTGGGTCTCCCGGACCATCTTCCATTCCTCGGACGAATATCCCAGCTCGCCGAAATCGCCGATCTGCGGAATGACGTTTCCGGCGATGGATCTTCCGAAAACTGGATTCCGAATTTTGATTTTTGATTTTTCGATTTGAGAGCGAAGTTCTTCGAGTCCGGACCGGCCCGCCCCGGACACCGACTGGTAGGTGGCCACCACGATCCGCCTCAGGCCGAACCGTCGGTGTATCGGGGCCAGGGCCACCGCCAGCTGAATAGTGGAACAGTTGGGGTTGGCGATTATTCCGCGGTGATGCCGCAGATCGCCGGGGTTGACCTCGGGCACCACCAAAGGCACCCCCGGCTCCATCCTGAAGTCCGATCCGTTGTCGATGACCATCGCCCCGGCCGCGACCGCCTGCCGGGCGAAGAGACGGCTGGCGCCCTTCTCGCCCTCGGTGCCGGCAAACATAATCAGATGGCAGCCCTGGAACCGAATCGGATCGATCTCCCGGACAAGCTGCCTCCTTCCGTTGAAGATTATCCGCCTCCCAACTGATCGGGAACCGGCCCACAGCCTAAGTTCGCCGATCGGGAACCTCTGCTCCTCCAAGACCCTTAATATAGTTGTGCCCACCAGGCCGGTGGCCCCAACCAGCCCCAGGGTCGTCCCACCACCCTTCGCCGCCATCAAGCCTTCTTCACCATCACCTCGGCGATGGCCAAGATGGCACACTTGCCGGTGGAACTCTCCCGGCCCTGGTCCGGCGCCTCCTGACCTTTCTGCATGGTCATAATGGCGGTGAAACGGGCCGGGCCCTTGATCTCGTCCTCGAAATGCTCGCCACCCACCCAGAAGGCGCACATCTCGCGGATGCACTCCGACTCCTCCGGCTTGCGGATGAAGCGGATGGGGCAGACGCTTCTCTCTTCAGGCATGGTCTAACCGATAAATGTTTTATGTAGGCTGGTCACCGCCCTCTCGGTGTCCTCCCGGTTCAAAAAGCAGGTGACCTTGATCTCGGTAGCCGCCAGGCCCTCGACATGTATCCTCAGCTTGGACAGGGTCTCCAGCATGCGCCAGATGATGCCGGCCTCGCTGCCCACCCCGCTGCCCACCAGAGACACCGATCCTATCCGCCGATTGACCGAAAGCCTGCCGCCCTTGAGCCTGGCCAGGCTCCTGGACATCACCTCCCGGGCCGGCTCCAGGTCATATTCGGGTATGACGAAGAACAGGTCCACCAGGGTGCCGCCTGGGGCGCCGTGGAAGAACGATTTGATGGGTATATCCTTCTCGGCCAGCCGGGACACCACCTGGGTGGCCACCCGGCTGCTGCGCGGCACCTGGCATAGGGCCAACATGGCCAGGGAGCGGTCGTGGGTGATTCCACGGATGGTTATCCTCTCCATGTTGCCTGCCTTTCCTATCAGGGTTCCCGAATCGCTGCCAAAGCTGCTCAGACACCGCACCGGTATGCGGTGGCGGGCTGCCAGGCCGGCCGCCCGGGGGTGCAGCACCTGGGCCCCGGAGCTAGCCAGCTCCAGCATCTCGTCGTAGGATATGGACGCCAGTTTCCTGGCGCCCGGCACCAGCCTGGGGTCGGCGGTATAGACGCCGGCTACGTCGCTGTAAATTTCGCAGAGGTCGGCCTCCAGGGCCGCCGCCAGCGCCACCGCCGTGGTGTCCGAGCCGCCGCGCCCCAGGGTGGTGATCTCGCGGCCCAGGCTGACGCCCTGAAACCCGGCCACGATGGCTATCCTCCCCTGGGCCAGAGACTGCTTGAGGCGGTCGGCCTTGACCTCCAGTATCCTGGCCCGGGTGTGGCGAGCGTCGGTGATGATGCCCACTTGGGAGCCGGTGAAGGAGATGGCCTCCTCTCCCCGGTCGGCGATGGCCATGGCCACCAGGGACATGGAAATCCTCTCCCCGGCGGTCAGCAGCATGTCCAGCTCCCGCTGTCCGGGAGAAGTCGTCACCTGGCGGGACAGATCGATCAGATCGTCGGTGGTGTCGCCCATGGCCGAGACCACCGCCACCACCTGGTTGCCCCGCCGCTTGGTCCGGACGATCCGCGCCGCCACCGCCTTGATGCGCTCGGCGTCGGCCAGCGAGCTACCGCCGTATTTCTGGACTATCAAGGGCAAAGGATCTCGCTTAATATACTATTATTTTATAGTAGTTTGGTCATCCGGCCGACCGCCTCCTCTATCCTGGCCCTATCCACCGTCAGGGCAATGCGGACATATCCCTCCCCGTTCAGCCCGAATCCGATCCCAGGCACCACGGTCACCTGCGCCTTCTCCAGCAGCAGGGTGGCAAAAGACATGGAGTCGTACCCTTTTGGAGTTTTGAGCCACAGGTAGAAACTGGCCTTGGGCATTTCGAACTCCAGCCCCAGTTTGCGAAGTCCTTCGGCCAGAACGTCCCGTCGCTCCTGGTAGATCCGACAATTCTCGGCCACGCAGCCCTGCGGCCCCTCCAGCGCCGCCACCGCCGCGTATTGGACCGCCTGGAACACGCCGGAGTCCGAGTTGGTCTTAACCTTTAAAAGCGCCGCCAGCGCCTCCCGGTTGCCTACCGCCATCCCCACCCGCCAGCCGGTCATATTATAGGTTTTGGAGAGGGAGTGGAAATCAACGCAACACTTCTTGGCGCCGTCAATCTGAAGTATGCTCGGAGGTCGGAAGCCGTCGTATGCTATCTCGGAATAGATACCGTCATTTAGGATCAGCACCCCGCGCTCCAACGCCCATTCCACCAGCCTTTGGTAGAAATCCAGCCCAGCCACGGCTGCCGTCGGATTGTTGGGATAGCACAGGAATATGGCTTTGGCGTCTTGGGGCAGCTTGGCGATGTCCGGCAGAAAGCTGTTCTCGGCCATCAGCGGAAAGTGGACCACCTCGGCCCCGGCAAACATGCTCTGGGCGGCATAGACCGGATAGGCAGGGTCTGGACACAGAACCTTGTCGCCGGGATCGAAAAGCGCCCAGGGGGCGTGGGCCAGGCCGTCCTTGGCGCCCATCAGGGCCACCACCTCGCCCTCGGGGTCAAGCTCCACCCCGAACCTTTTCCGGTACCAGGAGGACACCGCCTGGCGGAATTCCGGCATACCCTCGTAGGATGGATAGCGGTGGTTCTCGGGATTGCCGGCTTGGGCCTTCAAGGCCTCGATGATGTGAAGCGGCGTCGGCAGGTCCGGGTCGCCCACCCCCAGATCGATGACCTCATGGCCCCGAGCCACTAGGGCCGACTTCTTGGCGTTGATCTCGGCAAAGAGGTAGGGCGGCAACCTCCTCAGCCGTTCGGCCTGTTTGACGATCATAATTTCAGACCAGCCTTCGTCAGCTTCTCGTCGATCCTCTGCCTCTTCACCCGGTCGGCCATGCCGGCATCCACGTATTTTCTGAGCGAGGTCAAAGCTTCCTGCGTCTCCTTTACCGACCTTTTAGGATCGTCCAGCAAGCGCATACCCAGCAGATAGTGGGCCTCCATCTTGTCCGGTTTTATGGCCAACGCCCTCCTTAAAAAACCGATTGATTCCCGGCGCCTCTTTGGCTCGGTCATCGAGTAGGCCAGATTGTACCAGGCCTCGGCGTTGGTGGAATCATATTCCAGGGACTGGCGGTAGGCCCATTCGGCCGAATCCTTCCTGGCCTTGTTGAAGTAGGTGTATCCTATATTGAAGTAGAGTTCCGGACTTTCCGGGAACAACAGCAGGGCCCTTTTGAGGACGGCTATGGCGGTGTCCGGCTTGTTCGACCTCTGCAGGGCCTGGGCCAGGGCCAGGTGGGCCTCCAGTTTACCCGGGTTCAGCTCGATGGCCCGGCGAAAGCAGCCTATCGCCTTGTTCCTCCCCTCGGGGGTGAAGTAGCAAATCCCCAGGGCGTAGTGGGCATCGGTGTAGGCCGGGTCTCTTTTTATGGCCCCCTGGAAATACTTCACGGCTGCGACCGTGTCTCCGGCCTGAAAGGCGGCCACCCCGTCCTGGTAAAGCTCGTCCGCCGATCTGCTGGAGCAGCCGGCCCCCATGGCGACCATGACCGCCGCCAGGCAGCAATAAAAGACCGACCCGCTGCCGAAAGGATTTGAGAACCTCTTCATCTATCCCTACCTTTCTGACAATACGGCTTTGTTCATCGGATCCCCAACACGTCCTGCATATCGTAAAGCCCGGGCTTGGCCGTAGCTACGAACTTGGCCGCCAGCAGGGCGCCCTCGGCGAATACCCGACGATTATGGGCCCGATGGGTTAGTTCGAGGCGCTCCCCCGGACCGGCGAAGAACACGGTGTGCTCGCCAATGATATCCCCGGCCCGCATGGAGTAGATTCCCACCTCGTCGGGCTGGCGCGTTTGGCTGCGGCTCTGCCGCTCGTAGACCGGCCGGCCGCCGCGAATCTTGATGATCTCCTCGGCCAGCCTGGCGGCGGTGCCGCTGGGCGCATCCTTCTTCCACTGGTGGTGTGCCTCGAACACCTCAGCCTGGAAGCTTTTGGGCAGCTTCTTGGCGGCGCCCCTCACCAGGGCGTAGAGCAGATTGACCCCGATGGACATGTTGGAGGAGACCACCATGGGTATCTCCTGGGCCAGGTCCTGGAATAGATCCTTGTGGCCGGCCACCAGTCCAGTGGTGCCGATGACCATGGGCTTTTTTATGATGGCCGCCTTCTTGGCATTGGCCAGGGTGGCCTCGGGGGTGGTGAACTCCACGCAGACGTCGCCGGTGTTCATGGCCAGCAGCATGTCGTTCAGCACCGTGGGCAGGCCGTCGGCGAAGGGCTTGCCGATCTGGGGATGTCCTGGATGCTCGATGACCGCGGCTATTTTATATTCGGGGTTCGCCTTGACCGCCTCGATGACGGCCTGGCCCATGCGGCCGCCGGCCCCGCAGAGGATTAGGTTAAGCATGTATAAATGATTACCTTATCACTTGAAATTTCTTAGTCGCGATCCTGCTATCTGTCGAAATGGTCAGCAAATATATACCGGCCGGGAGGCTTTCAATATTAACTTCGTACTCTAATATTCCCCGATCTCGATATCCAAAGTCGATCTTTTTTACTGCTTGTCCGATCACGTTTGAAATCTGCAACCACGCTAGCCCATTTCGACGAACATCGCACGATATCTTCAGTTTCTTCCGAGCCGGATTTGGAAATAATTCTACGTTGGGTCCTAATATAGACGTGAAGACCTGTTGTTCGCCCCCACAGACACCCACGTGCCCGTCACTGAATATTCTTTGGGCATAAAGATTGTTGTTTGTCCACACAGGTGTTTCCCTCCAAACCACTATCGCCCCCTCGTGTCCATCACCGATGGAAATGGGAACTATCTGATCGTACTGTGCCGTGCAAATCGGCATCCCTTTCACAGCCCACTGGGTCATGCCGCCCATATCGACCGCTTGGGCATAGATGTCGTGGGTTGCGTTTCTCATGTCACTCCATACAAGAGCGAACCGGTCGGGATAGCATTTACATATGCTGGCACCAGGTCCCGCATTAGTATTATCCGCGATCAGAATTCCTCCACCACCCCAACAAGTGTTTCCCAAGGAATCGACCCTTTGCGCCATCAGATCATTTCCTGAAAAATCAAATACAATAAATGCTCCCTGAAATCCATCGCTTATCATTGAGGGATTGTACTGGTCCATCCCTAAACTGTAGGCCTTCACGCCGCCGTATTGCCACAGGGCGTTCCCCAGCGAATCGAATCTTTGAACGTAAACATCGTTACAGGAAGAACGAATTTCGGTCCATATGCATTCAAATCCATTCCTGTTGTCGGAAACGACATTATACAGATACTTATTGAAAGAAGTCTGGCAAATCGGCCTGCCTTCAGTCTCCCAAAGCAGCGAACCATCGCTGATCACCCTTTGCGCATAGATGTCCTGGGTGCCGGTGCGATCGTCGGTCCAGCAGAAAAACCAGCCGTCAGCTCCGTCGCTTTCGACCTTTGTTGCCAACTGGTTCGCCGCATGTGTGCATACCGCCACGCCGCTATCCGGCCATAGTCGATTTCCCAACGTATCGATCAGCTGCGAATAGATATCATCGTTGCCGTTCCTTGTATCAACCCAAGATGAAAGAAAAACGCCGTTTTTATACTTAAAAGATGATAGATTTTGGTCGCCTGCTGCAACACAGACAGGCATGCCATTAGCCCCCCAAAGCATCGTGCCATTATCGTCGATCAGTTAGCAGTAAATATCGTAGTTGCCGTTACGGTAATGACGTGCCCCCGTTATTAGTGCCAGTCTGAGTGTTACACCTAGGCCGCTGGACA
>CAZFJC010000005.1:0-125155 GCA_964518765.1 uncultured bacterium | reverse complement strand
AACCTGTAACATTTATCACCCCATTTTCTGTCTTGACAATGGGGTCCACCTCATAATAAACCGATGATTGTGATGTACATAATATATCTGGCTACCGGCTTCCTGGCCGGAGTGGTCGGCGGCCTTCTGGGCACCGGAGGCTGCACCCTGATGATGCCGGTCATCCGTTTCGGCTTTCATTTCGATCCGGCGGTGGCGGTGGTCTTCACCGCTACGTCGGGAGCCATACAACACTACAGGATGAAAAACGTCGACAAAGAGACGGCCATCCTGGTAGGCTATTCCGGAGTCCTGGGTGTGATCATCGGTTCCTTGATCTTCGGCTACGTCAAGCCCTACCGGGAGGTCATAGACCTCATCATCGGCATCGCCTTCATCGTCGTCTCCCTGAGGATGCTGTACGAGGGCCTGTTCGTCAAGGGGCACGAATCGCACCACGTAAATATTCCGGGCCAGCCACATACCAAAAACATACCGGGATCATTGATCGGCACTATCACCGGCATCATCGGCTTGGGCGGCGGCTATGCCCTGGTGCCAGCCTTCATCAATTTCTCTCAGGGCGCCGATGAAGCTGGCCATCGGCACCTTCTAGGCCGCTTTCGTTTGGATGGCGCTGGTGGGCACCGTCTTTAAGAAAATCCAGGGAGTAGTGAACATACCGGTGGCCGTGGTGCTGGGTATCGGGGCCTTGGTCGGCGCCTTCTATGGCGCCAAACTGGTGGCCAGGTTCAAGCCGCATATCCTCAAGGTGCTGTTCGGCCTGCTTTTCCTGTACGTTTCCCTCAAGTACATTTTGATCTATTTCAATATCCACATTTAAAAGTTTAGAAAATGAAAATCGCCTTCACCACCTCGGGTGACAGCCTGGACAGCCCGTTGGACGGCCGCTTCGGGCGGGCGCCCAAATTCCTGATCTACGACCTGGAGAGGAAGGCCGTAGAGATCATCGACAACCAGCAGAACTTGAACGCGGCCCAGGGGGCGGGGGTGCAGTCGGCCACGGCCGTGTCGCTCTCCGGAGCTCAGGCTATAGTAACCGGCCACTGCGGGCCCAAGGCCTTCCAGGTGCTGAAGGCGGCCGGGATCAAGGTTTATAACACCGACGCCCCGACCGTAGCCGAGGCCCTGAAGCGCTACCAGTCCGGCCAGCTTAAGGAGGCCGGATCCTCGGATGTGGAGAGCCACTGGGTGTGAGCGAGGAAGTCACCTTCCGTCCCATCGGGGTCATCCGCAGCACCCATCTCCGGGGCGAGGATACGCCCATACAGCCGGAATTCGCCAAAGGATGCCCGGGACGGGCCGAGGTCTTTCCCGAATACGCCGAGGGTCTAAGGGACCTAAACGGCTTTTCCCATATTTATCTGATCTACCATCTTCACCAGGCAGGTCCGGCTAAGCTGATCACCCGGCCCTTCCTCCAAGACCAGGAACGCGGGGTGTTTGCCACCCGGTCCCCCAGCCGTCCCAACGCCATCGGCCTGAGCGTAGTGGAGCTTATCAAAGTCGAGGGCAATATCCTGCATTTCGATGGCGCGGATATGCTGGACGGCACCCCGCTTTTGGACATCAAGCCCTATTCCGTGAAGTTCGATCGCATTCACACTACTCGCAACGGCTGGCAGGACCAGGTGGACGAGGAGGTGATCCAAAGGCGCGGACGCCGGGGATCGCCGGGATGAGGACCCACCTCGACTGCCTACCATGCTTCATGCGCCAGGCGTTGGAAGCCTCTCGGATGGTGTCCTGTGACCGCCGCCTCCAGGAGGAACTGATGAGGCGGGTGCTGCACTGGGCCGGGGATATGGATTTGAACCTGCCCCCGCCGGTGATGGGACAGCGCATCCACCGTCTGTTGAGGGAGCTGTCGGGCAACCCGGATCCCTACCGCCAGGCCAAGCAGCGGCAGAACGCCATGGCCATGTCGTTGCTGCCAGAGTTGGAGGCTATGGTCGAAAGATCGCCCGATGCCCTGATGGCGGCGGCCCGTCTGGCGGTTGCCGGCAACATCATCGACATGGGCGTCGGCGGCGAACTCGACGAGGCCAGGGTAAGGGGGTCGATAGACAAGGCGGAGGCCGAGCCGCTCCAGGGCGAATGGGAGAATTTTCGCAAGGCCGTCCAGGCCGCCAAGCGGATACTCTACCTGGCGGACAACGCCGGGGAGATCGCCTTCGACCGCCTGCTGGTAAAACGCCTGGGGCCGGACCGGGTGACGGTGGCGGTGCGTGGGAGGTCGGCCATTAACGACGCCACCATGGAGGATGCGGCGGCGGTCGGCCTGGACAGGATGGCCGAGGTCATCGACAACGGCTCCGACGCGCCCGGGACCATACTCGAGGACTGCAAACCAGAATTTATCGACCGTTTCCGAAAAGCCGACATGGTCATCGCCAAAGGGCAGGGAAACTACGAGACACTGAGCGAGGCGCCCCGAGAGGTGTTCTTCCTATTCCAAGCCAAGTGCCAGGTGGCGGCGGCGCATGTCGGTTATCCGCCAGGGTCATGGGTGGTGGCCAGGTCGGAGCCGGCCCCCGGAGGGGCGGAATGATACTGGCCGTAGCCTCGGGCAAGGGCGGCACAGGTAAGACCACCGTCTCCTTGAACCTAGCCAAGTCATTGGGCCGACCCGTCCAGCTTCTGGACTGCGACGTAGAGGAGCCCAACGCTCACCTCTTCCTGAAGGGCGTATCGAGGGACGAGTCGGTGGTGACCCTGCCGGTCCCGGAGATCGACGTCGGACTCTGCGACCTGTGCGGCGAGTGCGGCCGCTTCTGCCGCTTCCACGCCATCGCTGCGGTTAAGCCAGCGCCCATCGTCTTTCCGGAGCTGTGCCACGGCTGCGGAGGCTGCTTGCTTGTCTGTCCCAAAAAGGCGATCAGCGAGAGGGAAAAGAGGATTGGGATGGTCGAGACCTTGGATTGCAGCGACATCAGGCTGGTTCAAGGGAGGCTCGATGTAGGCGTTTCGCTGGCACCCCCGCTGATCCGTGAGGTCAAGAGAAGAATGACCCAGGAGACGCCAGTGATAATCGACGCGCCGCCGGGCACCTCATGTCCGGTGGTAGCCGCCGTCCGGGGAGCCGACTTCGTCCTTCTGGTGACCGAACCCACACCCTTCGGCCTCCATGACCTCAAGCTGGCGGTGGACATGATCCGGGAGCTGAAGCTGCCCTTCGGCGTCCTGGTAAACCGGCTTGGGGCCGGCGACGGCCGGGTACACGACTACTGCCGAAGGGAAGGCATCCCCATAATGGCCGAGATCCCCGACGACCGACGGATAGCCGAGGAGTACTCGAAAGGGAGGCTGATGGTTGAAGCCCTGCCAGAGTACCGCGGCCTGTTCGACGTATTGTGGCAGAGGCTCGAAACCGCGATCAAGAAAGCGTTGTGAGATGGCCCATGCCGCCGACACCTGGATGGTGCTGCTGGCCGTCGGATTATCGGCCGGCCTGTTAGGGGGCCTGCTGGGGATCGGCGGCGGCGTCATTCTGATGCCGGTGCTTCGCTTCTTCGTGGGTCTGTCCCCAGCGGAAGCGGCCGGGACCACGGTGGCCGCGGTTTTCTGCACCACGCTGGGGGGCGGGATCAAGCATTACCGGATGGGACACGTGCCGGTACGCCGTTTGCTGCCCGTGATCCTAAGCGGCGCCGCCTCGACCGTCATCTTTTCGGTGCTTTTTCTCCAGCTGGCGCGGCGGGGCCAATGGCTGGACCTAGGCATCGGATGCGTATTCAGTCTGCTGTCGCTGCGCATCATCTGGGATGTATTTACCAAGCGCGACCAAGATAACGATCCGACGCCGGCGACCATGGGCGGCACCGCTTCGGGCAAGGTCGCCCTGGGAGTGATCGCCGGCATTCTGCCCGGTTTGTTCGGCATCGGCACCGGCGCGGTGCTGGTGCCCGCCTTCCGCTATCTCTTCAAGAGCCCGGTCAAGGTGGCCATCGGTTCGGCGCTGGTCTGCTTCTGCGCCAACGCTCTGATCAGCGCCGCCTTCAAGTACGCCCAGGGCTACGTCGACATTTCAACGGCGCTGCCGGTGTGCCTGGGATGCCTGGCCGGGTCCCAGCTGGGGGCGGCCGTCAACCACCGGGCGCCGTCCCGATTGCTAATGCTGCTGTTCGGACTGGTGTTCGTATGGGTGTCGATACAATTCATCCATTCGGGACTAAAGGTGATGCCATGAACCCGAAGCCTGCCATCGAGCTGTTCCGGGAGAGGCTGCAGGAAGCGCTGAAAGGCAAATCACTGGACGACGCCGAGGTGCTGGTCACGGTGAAACCGCTGACGCCCCAGGAGGCCATCGGCAATCCCCAGCGCCGGGACTATCCCATCATCGAGGGCCGGGAGAGGGTGATAGAGGCCGTCATTCTAGGCTCGAGGGGGCAGGCGTTCACCGATGCGCCGGCCAGCTTTTCGGGACGATTGGGGGAGATCGTCAGCATGCCGTTGGGAACGAGCCGGGAGCGGGCAATCTTCCTAGCCGCGGCCAATGCGGCCATGTGCCATCTGGGACTGGCCAGGGGCACGGTGCACTGCAGGGACGAGGACCCGGAGGGCTGCGCCGCCGAGATGGCCAATAGGGCTTGGGATCTGGGCGCGAGAAAAGCGGGCTTGATCGGACTCAATCCGGCCATCGCCGAGGCCCTGATAGACAAGTTTGGCCCGGGTAACGTGTGCCTTGCCGATCTCAATCCAGCGAATATCGGCAAGCCAAGGAAGGGCGCTGTTATAATGGACGGGCGGACCAGGATAGCCGAGCTGGTCCGTTGCTCAGACCTCATAATAGCCACCGGCACTTCGTTGGCCAACGGGACCTACGATGAGATCGCCGGACTGGCTGAGAATGAGGGCAAGCAGTTAGTGCTCTACGGCATCACCGCTGCGGGGTTCTGCGCAACGATGGGCCACTCGCGCTGGTGCTTCCGAGCAAGAAATGGCTAGTGAATGAAAACAATCAGAACGACAGCCGAAAACCGATAAAGCGAAAGGAGAAAACAATGCCTGAATTTGCAACACCCTTTTCGGGAATGGCCAGCGACCGTAAGCTGACCAACAGCGAGCTGGTGCGGGCCATCCGCTTCATGGTGGCCGCCGAGTACGAGGCCATCCAGCTGTACATGCAGCTGGCCGAGTCAACCGACAATAAGCTGGCCATCGAGGTGCTCAAGGACATCGCCGACGAGGAAAGGGTGCATGCCGGCGAGTTCCTCAGGCTGCTCCATGAGCTGGCGCCGGACGAGAAAAAATACTATGACGAGGGGGCGGGCGAGGTGGAGGAGGAATTGAGGAAGAAAAAATGAACATCCGAAAGTCTACGGATAGTCGAGTAGAACAAAAGCCATACGGCTAAGCGAAGGAGGGTGCATGCCGACCTACGAGTACCAGTGCCGGTCGTGCAGGTCTAGGTTCGCCCAGCAGCAGGCCATGTCCGAGGAGGCCCTCACCGCGTGCCCGGAATGCGGCGGGACCGTCGAGCGTCTGATTACCGGCGGAGGCGGCTTCATCATGAAGGGAGGGGGCGCCGTTCCCAGGGGTAATTCCGGCGGCTGTTCGCTGGAGACCACCGGGCGCACCTGCTGCGGCCGGGACCAGCGCTGCGACAAGCCGCTCTGCGGAGATTGAAGGGAAACGGCGGCTTGATCCCAGCGTCCGATCAGTCGGGTGAAAGGGAAGTCATGACGAGGTAGGGCGTGGGGCCCAGGTTCGCAGCCCTGTCGGCCCTCTACGCGGCGGCCGCGGCCAGCATCCAATATTCACTGTTTTCCGACCTCAGGTTCGTCATCATATCCCCCGCGGCCAACTTCTGGACGGGCGCGGCGCTGGCGGCGGTCGGGTGCGGTATCTACCTGGTGTCGGCGTTCACCATAGACCGGTATTTCTGCCGCGGCCGACTGTGCACCAGCGGCGTCTACGGATTGATGAGGCACCCCATCTACGGGGCTTGGATATCGTTCATCGCGCCGGGGGTGGTTGTCATGACGGGGTCGGTAAACGGGATCACCGTTCCGGTATTTATGTATATTATATATAGGATACTAATCGGAGAGGAGGAGCGGTACCTGGAGGAAAAATTCGGCCGGGATTACCGCGAATACCGCTCGAGGGTATGGGCGATATTCCCGAAACCCCCAATGAGACGGACCAGGGCATGGGAGGAAACGAATGCCGTGGGTTGACGTGGCAATGTGCACTGGGTGCGGACTATGCATAACGGAATGCCCTGCGGATGCGATCGCGCTTAGGGGCCGGATCGCGCAGATAGACATGGATGAGTGCATCCGGTGCGGCGCCTGCCATAAAATATGCCCGAGAGATGCCGTGCGGCATGACAGCGATCAGGTGCCGTTGAGTGTCGAGGAGAACTTGAAGGCCGCGGAGCGTCTCCTCGGCAAATGCGGCTCCGATGAAGCCAAGCAGAGGTATCTTGACAAATACCTGCTCTCGGCTGTCCGATGAAGAAGATCAATACGACCACGGCGCTCAGGCTGGCTATTTTGACCCTATTTCTCGCGGTCGTCACCATCGCCGCCGTTCGCCACCAGGTCCTGGGGGGCGGCCCCAAAGGCTCGCCCTCCATCCATACCATATGCCCCTTCGGCGCCCTGGAGACCGTCTACAAAGTGGCGGCCGGGGGCGAGTTCCTGAAGCGGACCAACAGCGCCAATTTCGTGCTCCTGGCCGGCGCCGTCCTTCTGGCACTGGCGTTTGGGCGCTACTTCTGCGGCTGGCTGTGCGCCCTGGGATTCCTGCAGGAGCTGCCCGGCAGGCTGGGGCGAAGGCTGATGAAGAGAAGGCCGTCCGTGCCGCCGAGGATCGACCGGCCGCTGCGTGGCCTCAAATATCTGGCACTGGCCGCGATCCTGTTCTTCACCTGGAGGCTGGGCGACCTGGTGATAGCGCCCTATGATCCCTTCGCCGCCTACGCCCACATCCCGGCCGGCTGGGGTGAACTGGCCGACGAGTTCCTGATAGGGCTTGTCGTTCTAGCCGCCTCCATGGCCCTGTCGTTTTTCTACGACCGAGTGTTCTGCAAATACCTCTGTCCCCTGGGCGCGTTCCTGGGTTTGGTCGAAAAGCTGAGCCTGTTCAGGATTACCAGAGACAGGGACACCTGCATCAAGTGCAACCGGTGCACCAAAGCCTGCCCGGTGGACATCCCGGTGGCCGACCTGGACGCCGTGCACAGCGCCGAGTGCATCAGCTGCCTGGAATGCGTCGCAGTCTGCCCCACCGGGAAGGAGACGCTCAAGACAAGGATCATGGGAAGGAGCCTCCGCCCGTTGGTGGTAGGGTCGGCCGGTCTGGCACTGTTCCTGGGCATCATCGGCCTGGCCATGGCCACCGGTATGTGGAGGACCCTGGAGCCGACACTGGAGGCGGTGGTGACCAGGGACGGCTCCCTGGATCCTCAAAGTATCAGGGGTTTCATGACCCTTCGCGATGTGGGGAAAACATTCAGCATCGATATCGGAGAGATCTACCGTGAACTGGGCGTCAAGGCGTCCGACGTTCCGCCGGACACCAGGATCAAGGAAATTAGGAATAGATTGCCGGGCTTTCGGGAGGAATCAGTGCGGGAGGCGGTGGCCAGGATAATGGAACGCAGGAAGGGCCGGCCGGGAGACGAGAAAACGCCGCAGGATGGCAGATAACGGAGGCTTCCGATCGATATGAGCCAGTACCTCTACGGCCCGGTGCCCTCGCGGCGGCTGGGTCGGTCGTTGGGGATCGACTTGGTGCCGTACAAGACGTGCACCTACGACTGCGTCTACTGCCAGCTGGGACGGACGACCGACAAAACGATCATGCTCAAAGAGTACGTGCCGGTCGACGAGGTGCTGGAGGAGCTGGGCCGCAAGCTGGCCGAGGGCGACAAACCGGATTACATCAGCCTGGCCGGCTCGGGCGAGCCTACCCTGAACTCGGGCGTGGGGCGCCTGATCGGAGACATCAAGGAAAAAACCCGCATCCCGGTGGCCGTCATCACCAACGGTTCGCTGCTCTGGGATCGCCGGGTAGCGGAATCGCTTTTAGGGGCCGACCTGGTAATCCCTTCGCTGGATGCCGGGGATAAACAGATGTTTCAGAGGATAAACCGGCCGTACGGCGGGATCGAATTCGAGCGCATGGTGGAGGGGCTGATCTCCTTCAGAGAGGGATACAAGGGGCGGATCTGGCTGGAGGTGATGCTTCTGGACGGTTGGAACGACGGCGTGGAGCAAGTAAAAAAGATAGCGGAGATAGCCGGCAGGATGAGGCCAGATCGAGTGCAGCTGAACACCGCGGTCAGGCCGCCGGCCGAGCCTGGGGTCCGGCCTTTGGCATACGAACGGCTGCTGAAGCTTTCAGGCTTCTTTTCGATGCCGGCGGACATCATCTCGCTATCGGCAGGAGTTTTAAGCCCTGAATCATCATCCGACGAAGGAGATTACCGGGAAGAGATCATGGCCCTGCTTCGCCGACGACCCTGCACCTCGGAAGATGTGGCCCAGGGCCTGGGCAAGCATCGCCTCTCTGCTCTCAAGGAGCTGGAATCCATGGTAAAGAGAGGTTCGATCCAAAAGAGCGAACGCGACGGCCGATGCTATTATCAACCCATCGGCCAGGATGGGAAAAAAGGATAGATGCCGAAGGATATTCGAGAGATAACCATCATCAGCGGCAAGGGCGGAACCGGCAAGACCAGCCTGGCGGCATCGTTGGCGATCCTGGCGGGAAAGGCCGTGGTGGCCGACTGCGACGTGGACGCGGCCGACCTGCACCTGATACTAACCCCCCAGGTCAGGGAGAGACAGAGGTTCCTGAGCGGTAACCTGGCGGTCATCGAAAGCGGACGTTGCATCGGCTGCGGACTGTGCCTAAAGCATTGCCGATTCCTGGCTGTCTCGGAAAGCGCGGGCCGTTACTCTATCTCGCCCGAGGCCTGCGAGGGCTGCGGCGTCTGCGTCAGGCTCTGCCCGGCCGGAGCCGTAGACTTCCCGGAGAGGGACTGTGGGGAGTGGATGATCTCCGACACCCGGTGCGGCCCCATGGTCCACGCCAGGCTGGAGGCGGCGGCGGAGAATTCAGGCAAATTGGTCTCTATAGTCCGAGCCCAGGCCAAGATGCTGGCGATGCAGTCGGGTAGAACCATGATGATCACCGACGGGCCTCCGGGCATCGGCTGTCCGGTCATCGCCTCTCTCACCGGCTCCTCCCAGGCCTTGGTGGTCACCGAGCCCACGGTGTCTGGCGAGCACGACCTGGCCAGGGTCCTTTCGCTGGCCAGGCATTTCGGGGTGCCGGCCGCGGTCTGCGTCAACAAGTGGGATCTTAACCAGGAGATGGCCGACAGGATCGAGGTGAGGGCCAGGGAGGGCGGGGCCAAAATAGCCGGCCGGATACGCTATGATCCGGCGATCACCAGGGCCCAGATGGATGCCAAGGCCGTGGTGGAGACCGAGGCGCCTTCGGCTGATGATATCAGGGAAGTCTGGAAAGCGATAAATCAGTAAAAGAGAAAAGAAGAAAAGGCGGAATGTCAGAAGAAAAAGGGAAGACGAGCAACTGTCAAGCCTGCGGCAAGACCGACTGCCAGGCCAAAACACGCCAGCCTCAAGAGAGCCAAGAGGATTTCCTAGACCGGCAGAAGCTGGCTTCTAGAATGTGCCGTATCGGCAGCAAGATAGTGGTCCTCTCCGGCAAGGGCGGGGTGGGCAAGAGCACGGTGGCCGTCAACCTGGCGGCGGGCCTGGCGGCCGGGGGCAAACGGGTGGGCCTGCTGGACATCGACATCCACGGCCCCAGCCTGCCCACCATGCTGGGGCTGGAGGGATCCAAGATCTCGGGGCCGGAGGGGGGGATGATCCCGGTGGAGGTGGACGGCCTCAAGGTCATGTCCATAGGCTTCTTTCTGGAGAGCCAGGATCACGCCGTGGTCTGGCGGGGCCCCATGAAGTACGGGATGATCAAGCAGTTCCTCAAGGACGTGGACTGGGGTGATCTCGATTATCTGGTAATAGACTCGCCGCCGGGCACCGGAGACGAGCCGCTCTCGGTCTGCCAGCTGGTCAAACCCGACGGGGCGGTGATCGTCACCACCCCCCAGCGGGTGGCGGCGGTGGACGTGCGAAAGTCGATCACCTTCTGCCGGTTGCTGGAGGTGCCGGTGCTGGGGGTGGTGGAGAACATGAGCGGCTTCGCCTGTCCCCACTGCGGCCGGGTCACCCCTATTTTGAGATCCGGCGGAGGCAAGCTGATCTCCGACGGCATGGGCGTGCCCTTCCTGGGGTCCATACCCATAGACCCGGCCCTGGCCGAGTCCGGGGACAGCGGATGGATTTATCTTAAACATAATCCCGACAGCCCTACCTCACAAGCCATGGTCGGCATGGTCAGGGCGGTGCTGTCATCGAGGGGTAAGAGCCAATAGAAAAACAGCATAGGAGGCTAGGATGAAGATCGCCATTCCCATGGCCGGGAAAAAGCTTTCGCTTCATTTCGGGCACTGCGAGAGATTCGCCCTGGTGGAGGTCGACGAGGTCCAAAAAAAGATCATCAGGCAGGAGGAGATAGAATCCCCGCCGCACGAGCCCGGCCTGCTGCCGCGTTTTTTGGCTAGCAAGGGCGCCGGCGTCATCATCGCCGGGGGCATGGGGCAGAGAGCCCAATCCCTGTTCGCCGAGCAGGGCATCAAGGTGGTGGTGGGCGCCCCGGTCGAGACGCCGGAAAGGATAGTCAGCGACTACCTGGCCGGCTCCCTGCAAACCGGCGACAACGCCTGCGACCACTGATCTCCGCCAGCTGGTGTATCCTATCGGAATGGCCGAGATAACGGTGTTGGTGGACGACCGGGACGGCCCGGGGCTTTCGGCCGAGCACGGGCTGGCGCTGTGGATCGAGGCCGCGGGGATACGAATCCTGTTCGATACCGGACAGGGCGGGGCGCTGCTGGCTAACGCTCGGAAACTCGGGGTGGACCTTTCCGGCACCGACGCCGTAGTCCTGAGCCACGGCCATTACGACCATACCGGCGGGCTGGCGGCTGTAATCTCCCTGGCCAGCCGGGCGAAAGTCTATCTCCACCCTTCGGCCCTAAAGGCGAAGTACAGCGTTCGCCAAGGCTCTGCCCGATATATCGGAATGCCCGCGGACGCGCGGGATATGCTCCAGGGCCAGCCTCCTGATCGGCTCGGCTATATCGTAGAACCAACGATGATCGCCCCAGGGATAGGACTAACAGGACCAATTCCTAGAATCAACGACTACGAGGACATCGGAGGTCCGTTCTTCCAGGACCAAGACGGCGGGATATCTGACAGACTGGAAGACGACCTGGGCCTGTGGATAGAAACCGCGAAGGGATTGGTAGTCATCACCGGATGCGCCCATGCCGGTTTGGTGAACACGCTAGGCCATATTATAAAAACCAATGGCCGGAAGAGAATAAGCGCCATCATCGGGGGGTTTCACTTGGGCGGGGCAACGGAGAGGAGGTTGGAGCTGACAGCCGCAGCGTTAGAGGCAATGTCGCCCGACCTGGTAGTGGCGTGCCATTGCACGGGCAAGAGAGCGGTCGGTTATCTGCAAAGCAAGCTCGGCGGTAAAGTAATCGAGGGCAGGGTTGGGGAGGTTGTCGAGTCTAATTAGATAAGTCGCTTAGGCGATCGCCGTATAAGACAATAAAAACATTTCTGTTCAGGAACGAGCAAGATCCATAGTATGTTAGGGGCGGCCCCAATGCGGGCGCCTCTTTCATGTTGTAAAAAATGCAAAAACTAACTTGTAAAATAATAAGTTACAAAACAGCAATAAAATATATTGACAAATTGGCAAGTAAGTGATAGCATTAACCATAAATAAGGGAAATAATAACGATAAGATAAATATTGAGGGGTTTTTCCTAAACTAGAGGATGTCCGTAAAAAGAAATTACTTCATCTTGCTAGCGACGCTAGCCGCCTTGATGCTGGTAGCCGCCGAGGCATATCTACTGACCCGCTCCTTCCGGGAGGCGGTGGAGGTGGCCAAGCAACGCAACGCCAACATCGCTAAGATATCGGCCGAGCGGCTGTCGGGCGCCCTGCGGGAGATAGACTATATCATGCGCGACGTCCACGATGATGTCTGTGGGTTGATGCCGGCGCTGAGGAACGGACCCAGAAGGCAGGCGGCCCGCCGCCTTAACGACATCCTGGAAAGAAAAATAGTCACCCATCCTTGGATATTCGGCTTCGGCATCATGAACGCCCGGGGGATCTTCGTGGCCGGGGTGGACCGGGAAGGGCCGGTCAAGGGCAGCATCGGGGCGGACCGTTCCTATCGGGAGTATTTCGCCCACCTGGCGGCTCATCCCCAGGAAGAGATCCACTGTTCCGGGGCCTTTCAGGAGCTGAACACCAAGGACGTCTGGTTCGCCTTCTCGAGGGCCATCAGGGTCAGGGGGCGCCCCGGGCTCCAGGGGGTGATCTACGCCGGGCTTTACGCCAAGCAGATGGCGGCCCTTTTCGGGGAGGCCGGCTTCGCCAAAAGCGGGGCGGTGGCTGTGGTCGACGGCTCGGGCCGTCTACTGCTTCACCTGCCCCAGATCCCCAAGGCGGCCGGTCAAAGGGCCAACTACCCGGAGCTGGACGCCTTTCTGCCCACCGGCCAGAGCCAATACGAGAGCATCACCCTCTCCCCCTGGGATGGACAACGCCGCATCAGCGCCTTCCACCGGGCCGAGGACCTGCCCTACACCATCGTGATCTCCTCATTGTTGAGGGAGGACCTGGGGCAGTGGCGCTCCCAGCTGCGCTATCATATAATCGGCATGGCCGTCATCATTCTGCTTCTGATGGGCACAGCCCTGCTGGCCGGCAGGCTCCTCAAGGCCAAGAACCTTTTGGAGGTCCAGGCCATCGAGCTGGAGCATCAGGCCAAGACAGATGTCCTCACCGGCATCAGCAACCGCCGCCACTTCTTCGAGATGGCAGAGCGCGAGCTGATGCGCGCCCGACGCTCGGAGAAGCCCCTAGCCCTGCTGATGCTCGACATCGACCACTTCAAGAAGATCAACGACAAGTGCGGGCATGGGGCCGGGGATGAGGTGCTGAAGTCCCTGTGCCTGACCAGCCAGGGGATGATCAGGAACATCGACGTCTTCGGCCGTATCGGGGGGGAGGAGTTCGCCATCGTCCTACCGGAGACCAACCTGGAGCAGGCCCGGACGGTGGCCGAGAGGTTGAGGGATAAGCTGTCCGAGACCTACATCGAGCTGGCCGGGGGGGAGCGGGTGCCGTTCACCGTCTCCATCGGGGTGTCGGCCCTGAACGAGGACGACAACAGCATCGAGTCCCTGCTCAAACGGGCCGACGTGGCCATGTACAAGGCCAAGAGATACGGCCGGAACCGGGTTTACAGCACCAGCGATTGACTGACGAGGGCCGAAAATAGAGGGGCAGCCCAAAGGGCTGCCCCTCTATTGGTTTCAAGATGGACCGAGCCGGGCTGGCGTCCACGCCTGGCGGTCCTTCAGAACAATAAATAATGGCTCCGGGGTATTGACTTTCGGCCAGTTCGGTAGTATATTAATAATAAGAATGAATACTAATAAAAGACTTGCCAGGCGGCGGAGCGCCCAGCGCGAACGTATATACCGGATAGTTGCCGCCCACAACGACCATCCCACCGCCATCCAAGTCCACGACCGAATGCGCTGGGAATCGCCTGGCGCCAGTTTAGGTAATGTCTACCGAAACCTGTCGATACTGGCCGAGGAGGGCAGGCTGGCCAGGAAAAGGCTGCGGGACGGCCTGGAGCATTTCGACGCCATCATCTCGCCTCATAGCCATTTTATCTGCGAGAGGTGCGGGGCGGTCAGCGACCTGAAACTGCCGCTCATGGACGACATAACAGCCGAGGCCCGACGGCGGACGAAACATGACATCAAGGGCCACACCATCGAGTTCTACGGGATCTGCGTCAACTGCACCAAGGCAGCTGCCACGACAAAAGAGGTAGTAAATAAACCAACCAATAAAAAAGGAGACCGACCATGGAACAGCCGACCCAGAACCAAACCGTGACCATGCCCCGCATCGGGGACAAGGCCCCCAGCTTTAAGGCGGTGACCACCCAGGGCGAGATCAACTTCCCGGACCAGTACGCCGGCAGCTGGGTGATCCTGTTCTCCCACCCGGCCGACTTCACCCCGGTCTGCACCTCGGAGTTCATGACCTTCGCCTCCATGGAGCAGAAGTTCGCCGAGGCCAACTGCAAGCTGGTGGGGCTGTCGGTGGACGGGCTGTACAGCCACATCGCCTGGCTGAGGACCATCAAGGAGAAGATCGAGTACAAGGGGATGAAGAACGTCGAGGTCAAGTTCCCCCTGATCGAGGACATCACCATGGAGGTGGCCAGAAAATACGGGATGATCCAGCCCGGCGAGAGCCAGACCAAGGCGGTGCGGGCGGTATTCTTCATCGACCCCAAGGGGATCATCCGGACCATCATCTACTACCCGTTGAGCCTGGGGCGCAACTTCGCCGAGCTCTACCGGGTGTTGGTGGCCCTGCAGGCGGCCGACGCCTATTCGGTGGCCATGCCGGCCGACTGGCAGCCGGGGGACGACGTCATCGTTCCGCCGGCCGGGTCATGCGGAACGGCCAAGGAGCGGATGGACGGCAAGGACCAGGACATCAAGTGCTACGACTGGTTCTTCTGCACCAAGAAGCTGCCCAAGGAGAAGGTGGAGGAGGCCCTGAAAAAGGGAAAAAAGTAACCATCCTGAGGAGGACGGCATGAAGGGGAACCCCAAACTCATCGAGGCCCTCAACTCGCTGCTGGCCGACGAGCTGACGGCCATCAACCAGTACATCGTCCACGCCGAGATGTGCGAGAGCTGGGGCTACGGCAAGCTGCACCAGCACTTCGAGAAGCGGGCCATCGCCGAGATGAAGCACGCCGAGGCGCTGATCGGCCGCATCCTGTTCCTGGAGGGCAGACCGACGGTGTCAAGTCTGAACAAGATATCCATCGGGGACGCCGTGCCCGCCCAGCTGGAGAACGACCTGGCGGCCGAGGCCGGCGCCATCAAGGCCTACAACGACGCCATCGCCCTGGCCGGCGAGGTCAGGGACCACGCTACCCGGGAGATGCTGGTGAGGATCCTGGGCGACGAGGACCGCCACCTGGACGAGATCGAGGAGCTGCGCGACCAGATAGGCCAGATGACGCTCCCCACCTTCCTCACCACCCAGGTCAAAGAATGAACGAAAGGAGGAGAATGGTGAAAAAGAAACTGACCACCGACGCCGGAATCCCGGTAGCCGACAACCAGAACTCCCTGACGGCCGGCCCCAGGGGCCCGCTGCTGGCGCAGGACTGGCAACTGTTCGAGAAGCACGCCCACTTCAACCGGGAGCGCATCCCGGAGCGGGTGGTGCACGCCAAGGGCTCGGGCGCCTACGGCATCCTGACCATCGACGGCGATATCACCAAGTACACCAAGGCAGCGGTGTTCAAGCCCGGGACCAAGACCGAGTGCTTCTTCCGGTTCTCCACCGTGGCCGGGGAGCGGGGCGCGGCCGACGCCGAGCGCGACGTGCGCGGTTTCGCCATGAAGTTCTATACCTCGGAAGGCAACTGGGACATTGTGGGCAACAACACCCCGGTGTTCTTCATCCGCGACCCCTACAAGTTCCCGGATTTCATCCACACCCAGAAACGCGACCCCAAGACCAACCTGCGCAGCGCCACCGCCGCCTGGGACTTCTGGTCGCTGTCGCCGGAGTCGGTGCACCAGGTGACCATCCTGTTCTCGGACCGCGGCATCCCCAAAAGCTACCGCCACATGCACGGGTTCGGCTGCCACACCTTCAGCCTGTTCAACGACAAGGGTGAGCGGTTTTGGGTCAAGTTCCACTTCCGGACCATGCAGGGCATACAGTGCCTGACCGACGACGAGGCGGCCAAGGTCATCGCCGCGGACCGCGAGAGCCACCAGCGGGACCTGTTCGAGTCCATCGCCAAGGGTGACTTCCCCAAGTGGAAAATGCAGGTCCAGATCATGCCCGAGCTGGACGCCGAGAAGGTGCCCTACCACCCCTTCGACGTCACCAAGGTCTGGCCGCACAAGGATTACCCGCTGATCGACGTCGGCATTGTCGAATTGAACCGCAACCCGGAGAACTATTTCGCCGAGGTGGAGCAGGCGGCCTTCTGCCCCAAGGACGTGCCCCCCGGCATCGGCCACAGCCCGGACAAGATGCTGCAGCTGCGGATGACCTCCTATGCGGACGCCCAGCGCTACCGGCTGGGGGTCAACTATCAGAGCCTGCCGGTGAACAAACCCCGTTGCGAGGTGAACAACTACTACAAGGACGGCGGGATGCGGTTCGACGGCAACGGTGGCGGCGCGGTCAATTACGAGCCCAACAGCTTCGGCGGGCCGGCCGAGGATCCGCGGTTCAAGGAGCCGCCGCTGCGGATCAGCGGCGACGCCGACCGCTACGACCACCGGAAGGGCAACGATGATTACACCCAGGCGGGCAACCTCTACCGCCTGATGCCGCAGGCCGAGCGCGACCGGCTGCATGCGGCCATCGCCGGGTCGATGCAGGGCGTGCCCAGGGAGATCATCGAGCGCCAGTTGGAGAACTTCCGGAAGGCCGACCCGGCCTACGCCCAGGGGGTGCGCCAGGCGCTGGGCTGGAAGTGAGGTCAGCCAGGGGGCGGTGGCGGTGAAACGCCGGTTGCTGGTCGTGGCCGGCCTGGCGGCGGCCGGCCTGGGAGCGGCGGGGATTTTCCTACCGCTCCTCCCGGCCACGCCCTTCTTGCTGCTGGCCCTGTTCTGCTTCGCCCGCAGTTCGGAACGGCTGCACCGCTGGCTCCTGGACAACCGTATCTGCGGGGCTCACCTGAGGAACTACCTGGAGCAACGGGCGGTGCCGCTTTCCACAAAAATCTCCTCGCTGGCGCTGCTGTGGGCCTCGCTGGGGGCGTCCGTGCTGGTCATGGACAGCCCCTGGGTGGAACTGCTGCTGGGCGCGATCGGCCTCGGGGTGAGCCTGCACCTTTTGATGCTGCGGACCATTCCCAGGGAAAAGCGGTGCCCCGTCGGCCGACCGGCGATCCAGGAGCACGGGTAACGGAGGGAATAAAGGCATCCGGTAAATAAAGAAGAGGCGACCCAATGGGTCGCCTCTTCTATTTTCTGGCTGGGGGACAGGGATTCGAACCCCGATACCGTGGTCCAGAGCCACGTGTCCTGCCGTTGGACGATCCCCCAGTTATTTTTTACAAGTTTTCCGACGATTAACAAAAACGAGATGGGGCATGGACAGGGATTCCCCGCCTGAGCAATGATATAAGGCATGATAAGCGGCGGGTCAGCCGCCGCCCGACCCCTTGCCGGGCGTCAGGCTGAGAACCCCGATACCGTGGTCCAGAGCCACGTGTCCTGCCGTTGGACGATCCCCCAGAGAAAAACCCCAAGAATATTAATTATATACTAATAATCGCCCTATTGTCAATGACCATTGTCAGAGGGTAGTAAGAAATCTAGACAACATCAAGCATAGCAAAGGATTAGATGTCATGGCCCGGAACTGAAGGCGTTTGATCCAAATCATTGACAGTTCGGTAAAAATCTGGTAAAATTATATGTTTATATGTTTTTAATCAAGGAGATGGCCATGAAGGTGCTGGTTTTCGGGGGCTCGGGCAAGATCGGCTCGGCCGTGGCCTGGGACCTGGCCAAGGACGACGAGGTCAAGCAGATCGGCCTGGTGGGCCGCAACGCCGAGTCGCTGCAGAAGGTCAAGAACTGGTTGGGCAGCGACCGTGTCGCCATCCACACCGCCGACGTGGCTGACGAGGCGGCCGTCAAGTCGCTGATGAAGCAGTACGACGTCGGAGTGCTGGCCCTGCCCGACCGACGCCGCAGTTACAAGATCGCCCACTACGCGGTCGAGGCCGGCCTGAACATCGTGGACATGCTGGAGGAGTACCATCGCCGGCCGGATGCCTACGAGGTGGAGGGACTGGAGCTGCCCCAGGGGATGACCCTGGACCAGTACGGCGACTGGCTGCACGAGACGGCCATAAAAAACAAGGTCACCTTCCTGGACGGGATGGGCTTTGCTCCGGGCCTGAGCAACGTCACGGTGGGCGAGGCCATCCGCAAGATGGACCGGGCCGAGGTGGCCATCGCCCGGGTGGGCGGGGTGCCCTCCAAGAAGGACAGCGCCAACCACCCTTTGCGCTACATGATCACCTGGGCCTTCGATCACGTGTTGCGCGAGTACATGATCAAGCTGAAGGTGGTGAAGAATGGCAAGGTGGTGGAAGTCGACGCGGCCACCGATCTGGAGACATTCGTGTTCAACAAGCTGGGCAAGAACGAGGAGCTGCAGTGCGCCGTCACCCCGGGCATGCCCAGCTTCATCTACACCCGGCCCCAGCTGAAGGAATTCGCCGAGAAGACGGTGCGCTGGCCAGGGCATTGGCCCGGGGTGCTCACCCTCAAGGAGTGCGGTATGCTGGACCTGGAGCCGGTGGACTTCAAGGGGATTAAGATATCGCCCCGCGAGTTCCTGCTGTCCCGCATCACCCCCAGGCTGGTGGCCGGCCCGGGCGAGACCGATGTCTGCGTCATGTACAACACGGTGGTCGGGAAGAGGAAGGGCCGCAGGATAAAGATCGAGTACCACATGTGGGACGCGGCCGACAAGAAGAACAATATCTCCTCGATGATGCGGGTCACCGGTTTTCCGGTGGCCATCGCCGCCCGGATGGTGGCCAGGGGGCAGATATCCCAGAAGGGGATCGTGGCTCCGGAGGACGCCGTCGACAGCGAGCTCTACCCGGTTTTCATGAAGGAGCTCAAGAAGAGGAGGATAAACATTCTGGAAACGATCTCCTATCCCAAGAAGTAGACTATGCCGATAAGAAAGCGCCCCCAGATAAGCAAGAACTTCCCCGGTCCCAAGGCCAGGGCTATCGTCGGCCGGGATCGGAAGTCGCTCTCCCCGTCGTACACCCGAGCCTACCCGGCGGTCATCGACCGCGGCCAGGGGGTGTGGCTGACCGACGTCGACGGCAACCAGCTGCTGGACTTCTGCGCCGGCATCGCCGTCAACTCCACCGGCCACTGTCATCCCAAGGTGGTCAAGGCCATCGCCGACCAGGCGGGAAAACTCATCCACTACTCGGGCACCGACTTCTACTACCTGCCCGAGGTGGAGCTGGCCGAGAGGCTCCGGCAAGTGTCGCCCACCGGCCGCGACAGCAAGGTCTTCTTCTGCAACTCCGGGGCCGAGGCCATCGAGGGGGCGCTGAAGCTGGCCCGCTACCACACTAAGCGGCCGCAGTTCCTGGCCTTCATCGGGGCCTTCCACGGCCGGACCATGGGGGCCGTCTCCTGCACCGGCTCCAAGCCCACCCAGAAGAAGGGCTTCTTTCCCACCATGCCGGGCGTCACCCACGTGCCCTATCCCAACTGCTACCATTGCGTCTTCAACAAGTCTTATCCCGGCTGCTCGCTGGAGTGCGTCAAGTACATCGAGGATGTGGTCCTCAAGACCATCGTCCCCCCGGAGGAGGTGGCCGGACTGCTATTAGAACCCATCCAGGGAGAGGGCGGCTACGTAGTGCCTCCGGCCGAGGCGGTCAAGGCCCTGCGCCAGCTGTGCGACCGGCACGGTATCCTGATGATTGCCGATGAGATCCAGTCGGGCATGGGCCGCACCGGCAAATGGTTCGCTATCGAGCACTTCGGGGTGAGGCCGGACATCATCACCGCGGCCAAGGGCATCGCCTCGGGCCTACCCATGGGGGCCATCATCGCCCCCTCGAAGATAATGGACTGGAAGCCGGGATCCCACGGCAACACCTTCAGCGGGAACCCGGTGTGCTGCGCCGCCGCTTTGGCCACCATGGACCTCATCGACAAGGGTCTGATGCGAAACGCCCAGCTGGTGGGCGAGTACATGACGGCCGAGCTGCGGCGGATGCAGAAGAAACACTGCTCCATGGGTGACGTTCGTGGCAAGGGTCTGATGATCGGGGTGGAGATAGTCAAGGATAAAAGGACCCGGGAGAAGGCCCACGAGGCCATGGAGGCGGTCATCCAGGAGGCCTTCAAGCGGGGACTTTTGATGCTGGGCTGCGGCACCAACACCCTGAGGATCTGCCCGCCGCTGGTCCTAAGCCGCGAGGAGGCCAAGGCCGGCCTGGAGATTCTGGACCACGTGCTGACGGTGGTGGAGCACCGCCACTTCAAGGGGCCGGACCTGGAGTTCGGACCGTAATCACCCGACCACCCCTTTGTCCCCTCCTTCATCAAGGAGGGAAACGAGGGGTGGTCGGGATCCATTCCTAAGAGTTATGATTTTTACAGACACCTCTATGAAAAACATCCAGCTAGCCCTGGCCCGGCCGGTCGAGGCCCCGAAGGCGCTGGCCGACGCCCTGGGCATATCCGCCTTCGCCCTGATGACCGCCCTGGCGGCCTTCGTCCGGGTGCCGCTGCCGTTCACCCCGGTGCCGCTGACCCTGCAGACGCTGGCCGTCCTGCTGTCGGCCGGCTTCCTGGGGCGCAGGGCGGCGGCCTCGCAGGCCCTATATTTGGCTGTCGGAGCGGCCGGCCTGCCGGTGTTCCAGGGCGCGGCCGGCGGCATCGGACATCTGCTAGGGCCGACCGGGGGTTATCTCCTGGGCTTCGTGGCCGCCGCTTACAGCATCGGCGGGATGCTCGAGGCAAGGCGGGGGATCGGAACGACGATAGGCGCCATGGCTCTCGGGTCCGTGTTGATACTTTCCGCGGGCTCTGCCTGGCTAGCCGCCCTTCTCCATCTCGACGTAAGCCGCGCCCTGCAGATGGGGGCGCTCCCCTTCCTCACTGGCGATATAGCCAAGGCCGGGATAGCGGCCCTGGCGGTCTGGGGCTGGAAAGGCAGACACACGATTTAGAAAGATGCTGAGATGTTAAAGACCAACGAGAAACAGCTGGTGATGCAGTCGGTGATCGGAGAGATCACCTCGCCCAAGTTCCGCTCGCCCTACCGGGTGAGCCATGAGGGCCAGGCCATGATCCTGCCCGGAACCGGGGGCATCACCTTCAACATCCGGGTGGGCGATCCGGCCTTCGGCTGGGCCGCCGACCACATGGAGCCCGGAGTCTCTATAAGCAATCGGGAGAGCAAGGAGCCATCCAGCCCGGAGAACGCCGGCCTGAACACCCTGGCCTGCATCGGCAACGAGGCCACCCTGGTCAGCGGCGCCGCCAAGGGCGCCAAGGGATGGGTCACCGGCAAGCACGGCGGCATCGAGCACGTGCTGGTGGACTTCGACTGGAAGGTGCTGGAGCAGCTGGTCATCGGAGATAAGATCCAGATAAAGTCTTACGGCCTGGGCCTGGCCCTGCTGGACCTGCCGGAGATACGGGTCTTCAATATAGATCCCAGACTGCTTCACAAACTGGGCGCGCGGGTCAACTCTCGGAGGATGCTGGAGGTCCCGGTGGTCTGCTCCATACCGGCCGAGCTGATGGGCTCGGGTCTGGGATCGGCCTCGGTGGCCAGCGGCGACTACGACATCACCACCGCCGACAAGGAGACGCTGAGGAGGCTGGGCATCGACAAGGTGCGCTTCGGCGACATCGTCGCCCTGGAGAACACCGACAACTGCTACGGCCGCTGCTTCCGCAAGGGCTCGGTGTCCATCGGGGTGGTGGTTCATTCGGATTGCGTCCTGGCCGGGCACGGGCCGGGGGTGACCACTGTCTTAACCTCCAGGATCGGGAGGATAGCCCCGGTGATCGACAAAAGGGCCAACATCGCCAACTACCTGGGCATCAGGAAGGACCTCTTCGGGGGAAAGAGGTAGGAAACAGATGAGCTCGATGTCATCCTGGGAAAGCATTCTGTCTGACCAATTGAAGGATGACAGCGCCACCCTTCAACCTGACAGCCACGATGCCGGGCTCAGGGTGATACCATCGTCTTTTCAGTGATATTCAGGCCCGAACCGAAAAGGAGAAAAGCAAATGGCCAAAAGCAAGGACCTGATCAACCTTACCGAGAAATACGGGGCCCACAACTATCATCCGCTGCCGGTGGTCATCGCCAAGGCACAGGGGATCTGGGTGTGGGATGTGGAAGGGAAGAAGTACCTGGATATGCTGTCGGCTTACTCGGCCGTCAACCAGGGTCACCGCCACCCGGCCATCATCCGGGCCATGAAGCAGCAGTCGGACAAGCTGACCCTGACCAGCCGGGCCTTCCATAACGACAAGCTGGGGGTCTTCCTCCAGAAGCTGTGCCAGTACGCCCAGATGGAGGTGGCCCTGCCCATGAACACCGGGGCCGAGGCGGTGGAGACGGCCATCAAGCTCTGCCGCAAGTGGGGCTACGAGAAGAAGGGCATCGACAAGGACAAGGCCGAGATCATCGTCTGCTCCGAGAACTTCCACGGCCGCACCAGCACCATCGTCAGCTTCTCCACCGATCCCGACGCCTACGGCGGCTACGGGCCGGCCATGCCCGGCTTCAAGATCATACCCTACAACGACCCCGAGGCCTTGGAGAAGGCCATCAACCAGAACACCGCCGGCTTCATGGTGGAGCCCATCCAGGGCGAGGCCGGGGTCAAGGTGCCCTCCAAGGGGTACCTGACCAGATGCAAGGAGATCTGCGACCGCAACAACGTCCTCTTCATGCTGGACGAGGTGCAGACCGGATTCTGCCGCACCGGAAAACCGTTCTGCTGGCAGCACGAGGGGGCCAAGCCGGACGTCCTGATCGTCGGCAAGGCGCTGGGCGGCGGGCTTTACCCGGTTTCGGCGGTGCTCTCCTGCTGGGAGGTGATGGACGTCATCGGGCCCGGGCAGCACGGCAGCACCTTCGGGGGCAATCCGTTGGCCTGCGCCATCGGCATGGCCGCCCTGGACGTGCTCAGGCGCGAGAAGCTGGACCAGCGGGCCAGGTCGCTGGGCGACTACTTCCGCAAGCAGTTGCTGAAGATCAAGACCGACAAGATCAAGGAGGTCCGGGGCATGGGCCTGCTGACCGGCATGGAGCTGAAGCTGGAGGCGGGGCGGGCCCGGCCCTACTGCCTGGCCATGATGAAGTCCGGGATACTGGCCAAGGACACCCACGAGCAGACCATCCGCTTCGCCCCGCCGCTGGTGATATCCAAGCGGGACGTGGACTGGGCAGTCAAGGTGATCGCCAAGGCGCTGGAGATCACCAAGCCGGACGAGGGGGCGGGACACTGACCTCCCCTTTTATCCCCTCCTTAATCAAGGAGTGGAACGGGGGACGGCCGAGAACTTCGAAGAGCATATAACCAACCACCCCTTAATCCCCTCCTTTTCTAAGGAGGGGAGCGAGGGGTGGTCAGAAACAGGCGAAAGCAGCCCAGCCCGGACGTCAGCCGTCCGGGCTTTTCATTTTCTGCTTTGACTTCGGCCCAGGCATGGGTTATAATAAAAGTCAAAGAGAGACAGGCAAGAAATCGGGCGAATATTAAATGGAGAACGCATGAAAGTACTCCTTTCCGGAAACGAGGCGGTGGCCCGGGGGGCCTGGGAGGCCGGGGTCAACGTGGTCTCGGCCTATCCGGGGACGCCCTCCACCGAGATACTGGAGAACCTGGCCAAGTACCAGGAGGTCTACGCCGAGCTGGCAACCAACGAGAAGGTGGGCCTGGAGGTGGCGGCCGGGGCCAGCTTCGGCGGAGCCCGGGCCCTGACCTGCATGAAGCACGTGGGCCTGAACGTGGCCGCCGACCCCCTGTTCTCCATGGGCTACATCGGGGCCACCGGGGGGCTGGTGGTGGTGTCGGCCGACGACCCGGGCATGCACTCCTCTCAGAACGAACAGGACAACCGCTACTACGCCAAGATGGCCAAGATACCCTGCCTGGAGCCTTCGGACTCCCAGGAGTGCCTGGAGTACGCCAGGCTGGCCTTCGAGATCTCCGAGAAGTTCGACACCCCGGTGCTGCTAAGGCTGACCACCCGCATCTCCCACTCCAAGGGGGCGGTGGAGCCGGGTGAGAGGAGGGAGCACAAGCCGATGGGATACGTCAAGGATATCAAAAAAAGGATAACCATTCCGGCCCATGCCAGGAAGCTGCACGTCAAGGTTGAGGAGAGGCTGAAGAAGCTGGCCGAGTACGGCGAGACTTTTCAGGGGAACAAGATTGAAAGGGGGAGCACCAAGCTGGGCATCATCACCAGCGGTATCTCCTACCAGTACGCCAAAGAAGTCTTCCCGGATGCCTCCTATTTAAAACTAGCACTTACCTACCCGCCGCCCGGCAAGCTGATTGCCAACTTCATCTCGTCGGTGGACGAGGTCTATGTCATCGAGGAGAACGACCCGTTCCTGGAGGAGCAGATAAAGGCCCAGGGCTATTCCGTCAAGGGCAAGTGCCAGTTCGACAGGCCGATCTCCGGGAAGGACAGGGTGCCTATCGTCGGCGAGCTGGACCCGACGGCGGTGGCCCGGGCCTTCGGCCTACAGGCGGAGCCGACCTATAAGAACATGGAGCTGCCGGGCCGGCCGCCGGTGCTCTGTCCCGGCTGTCCGCACCGCGGAGTGTTCTACGCCATCAACAAGCTGAAGCTGACGGCCACCGGCGACATCGGCTGCTACACTTTAGGGATGATGGAGCCGCTGGAGGCCATGGACACCGTCATCTGCATGGGCGGCTCGGTGACCGCGGCCATGGGCCTGGAGAAGGCCCTAGGCCCGGAGATGGCCCAAAAGACAGTGGCCGTCATCGGCGACTCTACCTTCTTCCACTCCGGGATAACGGGCCTGATCGACATGGTCTACAACAACGCCCGGGGCACGGTGGTGATACTGGACAACCGGATCACGGCCATGACCGGCCACCAGGAGAACCCGGGCTCGGGGAAAACACTCCAGGGCCAACCGGCTCCGGTGCTGTCGCTGGAGGAGATCTGCCGGGCGTGCGGGGTGAAGGACGTCAAAACCGTGGACCCGCTTGACCTCAAGGCTACCGAGGCGGCGCTCAAGGCGGCGGCGAGCCACGACGGTGTCTCGGTGGTCATCGCCAAGTCGCCCTGCATCCTGATAGACAAGAAGTTCAAGCCGCCCCTGCACGTTGACGAAGATGAATGCGTGGGCTGCAGGCTGTGCCTCAAGCTGGGCTGCCCGGCCATCTCCTTCGACGCCAAGAGGAAGAAATCGCACATCGACCCCATCTTCTGCACCGGGTGCGAGGTGTGTGCGTCGCTGTGCCCCAAGAAGGCGATGAAACGGTGAACGTAGTAACGTTAGGCGTAGTAACGTTGAATGTAGAGTGATGAACAAGTTCAGGGACCTTCGAGTTTATCAGAAGGCGGTCGCTTATACGAAGACTATTTATGAATTGACTGCCAAGTTTCCGAAAAGCGAAGTTCTGGGATTAACCTCACAGTTGCGCCGGGCGGCCTACTCCATCGTTTTGAATATCGCGGAGGGAGCGGGAAGCAGATCGACCAAGGAGTTTATAAGGTTCCTAGACATCGCTCAGCGTTCAACTTTCGAGGTAATGGCAGGATTAGATATAGCGAAAGAAATCGGTTTCCTGGGATCCGAAGAATACCGGTGCAATCAACAGGAAGCGATCGAGATCAGCGTGATGCTGAAGGGGCTGCAACAAAGCTTGAGAAAACGGTCATAGCGTTACGTCAAACGTCCAACGTTAATATGTTGCCACGAACAAGGAGCCGACAAGTGAAAACCGTAAACATAGTCATCTGCGGCGTCGGGGGTCAGGGGGTGCTCTTGGCCGGGGACATCATCGCCGAGACGGCCATGGCCTGCGGATTCGACGCCAAGAAATCAGAAGTCCACGGCATGGCCCAGCGGGGCGGCAGCGTGGTCAGCCACGTGCGTTACGGGGACAGGGTCCATTCGCCGCTGATCCGCCAGGGCGAGGCCGACGTCGTCCTCTCCTTCGAGGAGATGGAGACCGCCCGCTACCTGGACTTCCTGAAGAGGGACGGCGCCGTAATAATCAACCGACAGCAGGTGATGCCGATGACGGTGGCCACCGGCAAGGCCGAGTACCCGCAAGACATCATCGACCGCATCAAATCCCAGGTCCCGGGCACGGTGCTCTGCGACGGTCTGAGGCTATCGGAGCAGGCGGGCAGTCCCAAGACCATCAACATGGTGCTTTTGGGGGCGCTCTCCAAAAGGCTGGAGCTTCCGACCGACAAGTGGCTTGAGGTTATCACCAGGCGGGTTCCGCCCAAGACGGTGGAGATGAACAGGAAGGCCTTCGAGCTGGGCCGGGGATGCTAAAGACTGGGGACCAAACCCCTCTCTCCCCTTCCCCAGCGGGGAAGGGATTAGGATTGGGCCTCTAGAAGGCGTTCCGCTATGGAGCCAACTCCCTACTCCCAGATCGCCCCCGTCTACGACACCCTGATGGGGGAGGTGGACTACCCGGCCTGGGCCGCCTACGTTGAGTCCATACTATCCAAACATAGGATCGTTCCCCCAGCCCGGGTGCTGGACCTGGCCTGCGGCACCGGCACGGCCGCCCTGCTCCTGGCTGAGACCGGGTTCAGCCTGACCGGCCTTGACATATCGGACGAGATGCTGGCGTTCGCCCGGGCCAAGGCCGAGGCGAAAAGGGCCAAGATCGACTGGCGGCTGGGGGACATGAGGCGGTTCGAATTGGATGAACCGGTCGACGCGGCCATCTGCCTGTTCGACAGCGTCAACTATCTGGCCAGAGAAAAGGAGCTGCTGGATTGCTTCGCCTGCGTCAGGAAGACTCTCCAGCCCGGAGGGATGTTTCTGTTCGACATGAACACCATCCACGCCCTGTCGAAAAACTGGGGCAACGGCACTAAGGTCCGCCAGGACGGCGAGGTCCACTCCATCTGGCGCAGCTCCTACCGCCCCTGCGACCGCACCGCCCGGATGGAGCTGACGGTATTCAGCCCCGACGGCAACGGCGGCTACCGGAAGCTGCGCGAGGTCCACGTGGAGCGGGGGTACGAGATGACTGAAATCGAAGCATATCTTAACGATGCCGGGTTCGGGGAAATCCGGATATTCAAACATGGGACCGTTGAGCCACCCGACACAGAAACCGATAGAGCCATGATAATCGCCAAGGCCTGAGATGCGCTTCATCGCCGACCTCCACATCCACTCCAAATACTCCAGGGCCACCAGCCCGGAGATGGACCTGGAGCATATTACCGAGTGGGCCAGGATCAAGGGCCTGGAGCTTTTGGGCACCGGGGACTTCACCCACCCCCAGTGGTTCAAGGAGCTGCGCTTCAAGCTGGAGCCCAACGGCCGTGGACTCTACCGCTACAAGGGGGTGCACTTCATGCCCACGGCCGAGGTCAACACCATCTTCACCAAAAACGGCCGCAGCCGTAAGGTGCATCACGTCATCGCCGCCCCGTCCCTGGAGGCGGCGGCCGAGGTCTCGGCCCGGCTTAAGAAATTCGGGGACCTCTCCATCGACGGCCGGCCGATACTGCCCATCTACGCCTCGCGCCTGGCCGAGATCGTCTTCGGCGTCTCCGAGGAATGCATGCTGATACCGGCCCACGTCTGGACCCCCCACTTCTCGGTCTTCGGATCCAGCTCCGGCTTTGACAAAATAGAGGACTGCTACGAGGAGTACACCGACCGGATCTTCGCCCTGGAGACCGGCCTCTCGTCCGACCCGCCCATGAACTGGCGGCTCTCCGCCCTGGACCGCTACTCCCTTATCTCCTGCTCAGATGCCCACAGCCCGTCAAAATTGGGGAGAGAGGCCGTCATCTTCGACTGCAAGTTGGACTATTCCGAGATCCGGGAAGCCCTGAAGGATAAGGACCCCAGAAGGCTCAGGGCCACCATCGAGTTCTTCCCCGAGGAGGGAAAGTACCACTACGACGGACACCGGGCCTGCGGAAAAAGGCTGACCCCGAAGGAGGCCATCCAGCACGGCAACAAGTGCCCCCAGTGCGGTAGGAAGCTTTCCCCGGGGGTGCTGCACCGGGTGGAGGATCTGGCCGACCGGAGGGCCGGGGAGCGGCCGGAGAACGCCATCGACTACGTCAGCCTGGTGCCGTTGGAGGAGATCATCGCCGCCGCTCTGGGGGTGGGGGTGGGAACCCAGTCCGTCAACTACGAATACCGACAACTGGTGGCCCGATTCGGCAACGAGTTCACGGTGCTGATGGACGCCAACGAGTCCGAGATCCTGGAGGTGGCCGAGGAGAAGGTGGCCCAGGGGATAGCCGCGGTGCGCCGGGGACAGGTGCATGTGGAGCCGGGCTACGACGGGGAGTACGGGAGGATCGAGCTCTTCGAGCCCAAGGCGAAGAAACCTACGGCCGGCAAGAAGGAGCAGATGGAGCTGTTCTGAAAAACCTGTATTGGAAGAACGAATGAAACGTCTCTGGGCGCCTTGGCGCATGGCCTACATAACGGGCGAATCGCAGGAGAAGGAAAAGGGCTGCATCTTCTGCCTCAAGCCCAGGCAGAAGCAGGATGCGAAGAACCTAATCGTGCTTCGGGGGAAGGAGACCTTCGTCATCATGAACCTCTTCCCCTACAACAACGGGCACCTGATGGTCGCTCCCTATAGGCATGTAGGAGAACTCGAGAAGCTAAGAGACTCGGAATTGCTCGAAATGATGGACTTGGCCAGAAAATGCCAGCGGGCCATTGCCGCCACCATGCGGCCGGACGGCTTCAACCTGGGCTTCAACCTGGGGAGGACCGCCGGGGCCGGCATCGTCGACCATATACATCTCCATCTGGTGCCGCGGTGGAACGGGGACACCAACTTCATGCCGGTGCTGGCCGGGACCAAGGTCATCTCCGAGGGGCTGGGGCGGACCTACCGGAGGCTCAGGAAAGAGCTGGGGGTAAAGTGAGACGGACCTGGCCGATATTTCTGGCCTGCCTGATGCTGGCCGGCTGCCGAAGGGAGAAAGGGTTCGACCTCCTGAGCCAATTTCGGGGCGAGGTCAAATGCCAACGGCCCAGGGTTGCCCTCAATTACCTTGAGCCCAGTGGCGGCGACAGCCTGCTGGCGGCCGAGGTGGAGCGCCTTCTCGCCAGAAGGCCGGTGGTGTTGGACTCGCTGGCCTCGGCCTGCCAGTTTTCGGCGCGGGAGGCAGGCGAGGGCTGGCGGCTGGCGGGCGTCTTCGGTGACGGATCGGGTGGCCTGCACCTGGTGTACTTCAACCGCTACCGTCGCGACCGGATCATGGCTGGCCGCAAACTGCATCTGTGCTTCAATGACCACCGGAAGCTCGAGGATATTTTCGTCTATGAGGTGCCGCTGGAGTAGCGGCCGGGGAAACCTCCGGTGGCCGAGTGGCCGCCTTCTCGATAGGAAACGGCTTCCGGCTCTACTCCAAGTGCGGCCGTATTGAGATCCGGCTGATTTTATATCGCCGGACCTGACCCATATCGCCAGAAGTCGTCATGACCATCGGAACAAGAAGAAATATTCATACCGTCGCTGTGGCCATGAGCGGCGGGGTGGACAGCAGCCTGGCGGCGGCCCTGCTGGTGGAGAAGGGCTTCCGGGTGATCGGTCTGACCATGCGGCTTTTCGACCAATCCGGGGCGGGCTGCGACCGGAGCCGCTGCCAGCTGGACCCGGTGGATTCGGCCCGGCAGGCGGCCGACAGGCTGGGCATCCAACATTATGTGGTAGATTGCCGCCGGGTTTTCCAGGAGAAGGTCGTCGACTACTTCGTCTCCGAGTATCAAAAGGGCCGGACGCCCAATCCCTGCGTGGAGTGCAACCGGCACGTCAAGTTCGGCGCCCTGTTGGACAAGGCCCTGACGTTGGGATGTACCGGGCTAGCCACCGGACACTATGCCAAGATAGTAAGCAGAAAAGGTCGTCCAGCTTTGGCCATGGGGGCGGATAAGGGCAAAGACCAGTCGTATTTCCTTTGGCCGCTGGGCGAACGCCAGCTCGGCCATGTCATCTTCCCCCTGGGCAGCATGACGAAGGACCGCGTTAGGGATAAGGCTAAAGCGTATGGGCTGACGGCGGCCGGCCGCCCGGAGAGCCAGGAGATATGCTTCGTCAAAGGATCGTACGTCGAGTTCCTCAAGGGTCATTTCCCATTGGAATCGGGCGACATAGTGGATGAAGAAGGTAAAGTACTGGGCCGGCACCGGGGCATCGCCAACTACACCATAGGCCAGCGGGAGGGATTGGGGATCGCGGCGGGCTATCCGCTATACGTTCTGGGGATCGACACCAAGCGCAACCGGATAGTGGTCGGCGATGACCATAAGCTGAGGGCGGCCGGATGTCTGGTCGGCGGGGTCAACTGGATCCTGTCCAAGCCGATGAGGCCCGTCCGCTGTCGGGTCAGGATACGCCACCGCCACACCGCCGCCCCGGCTACGGTCATAGCGCTATCTATAAATAGGGCCGAGGTCAGCTTCGACACGCCCCAAAGGGCGGTGACACCGGGCCAGTCGGCCGTGTTCTACCAAGGCGACCTGGTGCTGGGGGGAGGGGTCATCGGGACCCAGCAGAAAAATCTCCCAGCCTCTTGACAGGAAATTATTTTTTGGGTTATACTTACGTCACTTCTGGGTTTTCAACAAGCCCTCAAGAGGTTTGAGGGCTTTTTAGTCGCATTTCGGAGGGAAGATGAGGAGCTACGTTGCCAAGAAGGGCGACATCAAACATCGCTGGCACCTGGTGGACGCCAAGGGCAAGCCGCTGGGCCGTCTGGCCACCAGAGTGGCCTGGCTGCTGCAGGGAAAGGGCAAGCCGCAGTACACCCCGCACGTCGACTGCGGGGACCATGTGGTTATAGTGAACGCCAGGGAGATTAAGCTCACCGGACGCAAGGCCGAGTCCAAGAGGGTCTATCGCCACAGCGGACACCAGAGCGGCTTGAGGACCATCGACTACGGCAAGCTGCTGGCCTCGCGGCCGTCCCAGGCTTTGCGGATGACGGTCAAGGGGATGCTGCCCAAGACCAACCTGGGGCGTCTGATGATCCGCAAGATGCATGTCTACGCTGGGCCGGAGCACCCCCACGCCGCCCAGGGGCCCAAGGTCCTGGAGATATAGGTCGGGCCGTCAGCAATTCAACCACTCTCAAGGATACGAGGAGAAGGAATGACCCAAGAGGTTTTCAAGGCCACGGGCAAGCGGAAATCATCGGTAGCCCAGGTGCGCCTGAGCCCGGGCGATGGCAAATTCACCGTCAACAACCGGACCTGCGAGGATTACTTCTGCCGGCCGACCCTGGTGATGCTGGTCAAGCAGCCCCTGGAGCTGGTGGGCGGGCTGGGCAAGTACGACGTCTGGGCCAAGGTTGACGGCGGGGGCATCGCCGGCCAGGCCGGGGCGCTCAAGCTGGGCATCTCCCGGGCGCTGCTGTTGGCCCAGGAAGGGGTTAGGCCGCCGCTGAAGTCGGCCGGCTTGCTGACCCGCGATCCCAGGGAGAAGGAGCGAAAGAAGTACGGCCAGAAAAAGGCCCGCAAGCGGTTCCAGTTCTCCAAGCGTTAAAATCCATCTTTGGCTAAAGGCCGAAGACCAAAGATCCCGATGCCAAATCCCGCAAATCTAGGCAGCCGGCGAGTTTTGGGCAATAAGGATCAGGGAAAATAAACCAACCATATTCCACACGCCCTGTCAAAATGCCGACGGCGGTGTCCCCGGAGAAGGGATCCCGGCGGCTGGGGGGCGGAGGCCTCGGCCCAGGAAGCTTCTGGCAGGCCGGGGAAAACCAGCTTAACTTAGGAGGTTCGGTCACTTGGTAACCTACACCATCAAGGATCTGCTGGAGGCCGGGGTCCACTTTGGCCACCAGGCGCCGCGCTGGAATCCGAAGATGAAGAAGTACATCTTCGACGAGCGCGAGGGCATCCACATCATCGACCTGCACAAAACCATGAAGTGCCTGGACACAGCGCTGGCCCAGGTGCGCCGCACCGCCGAGGAAGGCGGGGAATTCCTCTTCGTCGGCACCAAGCGCCAGGCCGCCGACCTGATAAAAGAGGAGGCCGACCGCTGCGGCATGCACCACGTCAACGAGCGCTGGCTGGGCGGGATGCTGACCAACTTCGCCACCATTCAGAAGAGCGTGCGACGCCTCAAAGACTTGGAGAAGATGGCCGAGGGCGGCTACCAAGGATACACCAAGAAGGAGGCCCTGCGGCTGGAGCACGAACGGCTCAGAATGGACAAGGTGCTGCGCGGGGTGAAAAACATGTACCGGCTGCCGGCCATGATCTTCGTGGTGGATTGCAAGAAGGAGAAGCTGGCTATCGACGAGGCCCGGAAGCTGGATATCCCGGTGGTGGCTATGGTGGATACCAACATCGATCCCGATCCGATCAACTTCCCCATCCCGGCCAACGACGACGCCCTGCGCTCCATAAAGCTGATCACCTACCTGGTGACCGAGGCAGTGCTCGAGGGGCGGGCCAAGTACCAGAAGGAGCAGGAGGCCGCCCAGCAGGCCCAGCAGGCGGGTGGTGAGGGCACCCCGGGCCGCACGGTACGCCATCTTACCGACCATAAGCCGCGTTCGGCTGGAGGACGTGGAGAGCCCAGAAGGGGCCAGGGCGACCGGGGACCCAGGCGCAGCGGAGAGCGGCCGTCTTCACCCAGAGGGCCGCGGACCACAGGGTCTAGGCCGCCCAGGCCAGCGGCGCCGGAGACCGCCAAGCCGGATTCCAGGCCTCCGGCCAAAGAGGCACCCCAGGAATAACCGATCGCCGCCGGCAGACCGCTTAGGAATCCAGGAATCTAAGGATTGCGCCGCGCCAGCGGTTTCCAGTTCAACGTTGACTTTCCGGGATAGGAGAAAATAAAAAATGTCATTCACCGTAGAGGATATAAAAGCACTTAGGGATAAGACCGGGGCCGGGATGATGGCCTGCAAGGAGGCCCTGGCCGCCAGCGGAGGCAGCCTCGAAGCCGCGGTGGAATACTTAAGAAAGAAAGGCGTGGCCACGGCCGAGAAGAAGGCGGGAAGGGCCACCGGCGACGGAGCGGTCGAGTCCGCCATCTCTCCCGACAGGAAAAGCGGAGCTATCATCGAGGTTAACTGCGAGACCGACTTCGTGGCCAAGACCGACCAGTTCAAGGCTCTGGCCGCCTCGCTGGCCAGCTGGGCGCTGCAGCAGGCCGAAGGAGATATCGCGGCCGACAAGCTGCCAGAGGGCAAGCAAACCGAGATTAAGGAGGCCATCGCCAAGCTGGGCGAGAATATAAAGTTCCGGCGGGGGGCCAGGCTCTCGGCCAGTCAGGGGATCATCGAAAGCTACATCCATCTGGGCGGAAAGATGGGGGTCCTTATCAGGGTCGAGGGCGACGACGGGATGGAGCTGCGTGCCCTGGCCAAGGAGCTGGCCATGCAGGTAGCGGCGGCCTCGCCGCTGTATGTCAGCCGAGACCAGGTCCCGGCCGAGGCGGTGGAGAAGGAGAAGGATATCTACCGGGAGCAGGTGCGCGGCTCGGGCAAGCCGGAAAAAGTGGTGGAGAACATCGTGGCCGGCAAGATGAAGAAGTTCTACTCCGAGGTCTGCCTGATGGACCAGGCCTACATCAAGGACCCGGCCAAGACGGTGGAGGCGGCCGCCAGGGAGATCTATAAGGGAAAACTGGGCCGGATCGAATTCGTCCGTTACCGTTTGGGAGAATAGAGACCGGCCGATTTTTGCCGGGCCGAAAGGCCCAGCTTCACGCTAGAGAAGCTATGGCAGACCCAGCCCCTAAATTCAAGCGCGTGCTCCTCAAGCTGTCGGGCGAGGCCCTGGGAGGCCCGGACGGCCGGGGGATCGATGTTTCCGCCATGAGGGCGGTGGCAGACGAAGTGCTTTCGATACAGGGGCTGGGCCTTTCCATTGGCATCGTGGTGGGAGGGGGCAACCTGATACGCGGGGCCAAGGTCGGGGACGGGGGGATCGCCAGGGTGGCCGCCGACCAGATGGGGATGCTGGGGACGGTCATCAATTCCCTGGCCCTGCAGAGCGTGCTGGAGTCGCATAATTGCCAGACCCGGGTGATGAGCGCCGCCGATATGCCCAGGTTCGCCGAACCCTACATCAGGCGCCGGGCCCTGCGCCACCTGGATAAGGGGCGGGTGGTGATCATGGCCGCCGGCACCGGCAACCCCTACTTCTCAACCGACACCGCCGCCGCCCTGAGGGCGGTGGAGATCGGGGCCGAGGCCCTGCTGAAGGGCACCAAGGTGGATGGCATCTACGACTCGGACCCGGTGGTCAACAAATCGGCCAAGAGGTACTCGGAGCTGGGCTACGGGCAAGTGCTGGCCCAGAAACTGGGGGTGATGGACGCCACCGCCGTCTCGCTGTGCATGGAGAACCGGATGCCGATCATCGTATTCGACCTCACCGCCCCGGGCACGCTCAAGAGGATCGTGCTGGGCGAGCCCTTGGGCACTATCGTCAAGGAGTAGCCAGATGCTGAACCAGGTGTACCAGGAGATGGAGCGGAAGATGGCCAAGGCGGCCGAGGCCCTGAAGGCCGAGTTCGCCGGCATCCGCACCGGTCGGGCCAACCCGGCCCTGCTGGAGGGTATCAAAGTGCAGAGCTACGGGGCCCTGGTGCCCATGAACCAGGTGGCTGGGGTGTCGGTGCCCGAGCCGCGGCTCTTGGTCATCCAGCCTTGGGACAAGAACATGCTGCCCGAGATCGAGAAGGCCATTCTCAAGTCGGAGCTGGGGCTGACCCCGATGAACGACGGCCGGGTGATCCGACTGCCCATCCCCACCCTCACCGAGGAGCGCCGGCGGGAGCTCTCCAAGGTGGTCAAGAAGATGGCCGAGGACCACAAGGTGGCGGTGCGCAACATCAGGCGCGAGGCCAACGACGAAATAAAGAAGCTGGAAAAGGATAAGAAGATCTCCGAGGACGAGTCCAAGAAGGCGCTGGAGAGGACCCAGGAGCTGACCGACAAGGCCATCAAGGGAATAGACGAGGTGCTGGCCAAGAAAGAAAAAGAGATCATGGAGGTATAGGAGGGGTTCATGCCATACGTCATCACCGAGGATTGCGTCTCCTGCGGCAGCTGCGTTGACTCCTGCCCCAACGGGGCCATTATCGAGGGCGAGGACCGGTACGAGATAACCGACGACTGCGTGGACTGCGGCGCCTGCGTGGACAGCTGCCCGGTCAACGCCATCAAAGAGAGCTGAGGACAGAACCGATTCCGAAGGGGCGCGCTCCGACCGGCCGGGTGGAGGAACAGGGCCGGCGAGGGGTAGCGCTTTTCGCTTATGGACTTTAAAGCTGAGAGAACAAAGCTAGGCCGCCGGCCCCAGGGCCGTTCCAGCATGCCGGTCCACATAGCCATCATCATGGACGGCAACGGGCGCTGGGCCAGAAAGCGCGGGCTGCCCCGTCTGGCTGGTCACCGAGCCGGGGTGGGGGCGGTCAAGAGGATCGTCACCGCCTGCGGCGAGCTGGGCATCAAATACCTGACCATCTACGTCTTCTCGGTGGAGAACTGGATGCGGCCCAGGGCCGAGGTCAGCGGCTTGATGCGCCTTCTGGGCGAGAGCGTGGTCAGGGAGATCGACGAGCTGGACGCCAAGGGGGTCAAAGTGGTGGTCAGCGGCCGGCTGGACGACATCGAGCCCAACGCCCGGAAACTGCTTCAGAAGGGCATGGATAGAACGGCCGGCAACCTCGGCCTGGTGCTCAACCTGGCCCTGTCCTACGGCGGCCGGGCGGAGCTGGTGGACGCCTTCAAGTCCCTGGCCTCCGAGGTGGCCGCTGGAAAGCTGAAGCCGGAACAGATCGACGAAGCGGCGGTGTCCCGCAGTCTGTATCACCCTGAGATACCGGACCCTGACCTAATCATCAGAACCTCGGGGGAATACCGCCTGTCGAACTTTCTCATCTGGCAGGGCGCCTACACGGAGCTGTACTTCACCAAGACGCTCTGGCCAGACTTCGACCGCAAGGAGCTGCTCAAGGCGCTGGACGACTACCGGGGCCGGGAGCGGCGCTTCGGAAAAATATGATCCCCTTGATGAGCAACCTAGTTAAGCAGAAGAATAATGGCTGACAGTGGAAGCGGAGGGGCGGGGCGCCAAGGCGGCAGGTTCGACACCCTCGGGGTGCGGCTGGCGGTGGCCGCGTTGGGCATCCCGCTGATGGCCGGGGCCGCCTGGCTGGGCGGCTGGTGGCTTTTCGGCCTGGCGCTGGCCCTGTCGCTCATAGGCTTCCAGGAATTCGCCAGCTTGTTCGGCGGCGGTTTAAGGAGGCCTGTCTGGCTGTGGGGAACGTCCGGGGTCCTGCTGGCTCTAACCTATTTTAACTCTCCCGGCTTGCCCATCGGAGCCGCGGTGCTGTGGGTGCTGGTCCTGCTCGCACTGGTTCTGGCCAATGACGGGCGAACGGATTCAGCCAAGGAGGCGGGCCTTTGCCTGTTGGGCTTGGCCTACATCCCAGCCATGCTGGGACATCTATTGTTGCTGCGGGAATTAACCCCGCCCCGGGGATTCCTGACCCATCTGCTGCAAACCGGATCCCACGAGAGGGGCTTCTGGCTCCTGTTTTGGACCATGGCCCTGGTCTGGATAGGGGACACCGGGGCCTACTTCACCGGCCTGCTGTTCGGTCGCCGCAAGCTAGCTCCAGACATCAGCCCCAACAAGACGGTGGAGGGCCTGGCCGGCGGGCTTCTGGCCACCGCGGCCGCGGCCGTCGGCCTTGAGGCCAGGTGGCGCCTGGGTCTGGGTCCATGGCACACCCTGGCGCTGGCGGTGATAGTGACCGCCTTCGGAACTCTGGGGGACCTGGTGGAATCCAGGCTGAAGCGTGCGGCTGGCGTCAAGGACTCGGGGTCTCTGCTGCCGGGCCACGGCGGGGTGCTGGACCGGTTCGACAGTATGATGTTCGCCGCCCCGGCAGTTTATTGGTATATTAAGATAGTATTATAAAAGCTCGGAGATCCGACATCAAAAGCGACTTCCTGGTCATCGGCTCCGGCATCGCCGGCCTGTCGTTCGCCCTGAAGGCGGCCGAGCGGGGGACGGTGGCCCTGGTCACCAAGAAGGCCGGCAGCGACTCCAACACCAACCTCGCCCAGGGCGGGGTGGCGGCGGTGATGGGGCCGGACGACGACGTCCGCTCCCACATCGAGGACACCATCAGGGCCGGCTGCGGACTTTCCAACCCCGAGGCGGTGGCGGCCATGGCGGCCGAGGGCCCGATCCTGGTGCGCGAGCTTTTCAAGATGGGGGTGGGGTTCAGCCAGGCACCGGACGGCAGCTTCGACCTTGGCCGCGAGGGCGGGCATTCGCACCGCCGCATCGTCCACGCCCGAGACTACACCGGGCGGGAGATCGAGCGGGTGCTGGTGGAGCGGGCCCGGGCCTGCTCCAATATCAGGATGCTGGAACACCACCTGGCGGTCGACCTGATCGTGGACCGGAGCGGAGGCCGGACCCGCTGCCTGGGAGCCTACGTGCTCGACCCAAATACCCAGGAGATGGAGACCCTGGATTCGGGCCGGACCCTGCTGGCGGCCGGGGGCATGGGACAGACCTATCTGCATACCACCAACCCTCCCATCGCTACCGGAGACGGTATCGCCATGGCCTACCGGGCCGGGGCCACGGTGGCCAACATGGAGTTCGTCCAGTTCCACCCCACCGCCCTCTACCAGAGCCTGCCGGACGAGAACGAACGTTGCTTTCTGATATCCGAGGCAGTGAGAGGCGAGGGGGCGGTGTTGCGCACCCGCCGGGGCAAGGCCTTCATGGACGTCTACGACCAGCGGCGGGAGATGGCGCCACGGGACGTGGTGGCCCGGGCCATAGACACAGAGCTCAAGTCCACCGGGGACCCCTGCGTCGAACTAGATATCTCACCCATTGGACTGGAGCGCTTCCAGAGGCGTTTTCCCAACATCACCCAGGGCTGCCGGGAGCGCGGCATCGATCTTGAGAAACTGCGGATACCGGTGGTGCCGGCCGCCCATTACATCTGCGGCGGGGTGAGGACCGACCTCTTCGGTCGGACCGATATCCAAGGGCTGTATGCCGCCGGGGAAACGGCGTGCCACGGGGTGCACGGCGCCAACCGCCTGGCTTCCAACTCGCTTCTTGAGGCCTTGGTCTTCGCCCGCCGGGCGGCCCTGGCGGCCATGGAGGAAGATCGGCCTTCCGCCTCTGCGCCAGGATGGGACTACGTGGGATCGGTGCCCAGCCGGGAGAAGGTGGTGGTCCGCCACAACCGCCAGAGCATCAGGCAGCTGATGTCCGATTACGTAGGGGTGGTCCGCAGCGATGAGCGGCTGTTCAGGGCCGGGCAGAGGCTGGCGGTGATCGAGGAGGAGATTCGGGACTACTACTGGCGATACCGGGTGGCCGAGGAGCTGGCCGAGCTCAGGAACATCTCCACCGTGGCCAGGTTGGTGATCGAGTGTGCCGCTGCCAGGCTGGAGTCGCGAGGCCTTCATTATAACCAGGACCACCCGGTCCAGGACGATGCCAGATGGCTCCGGGATTCCCTGGTGAGGCGAAAGGATCTGTAAATCAAAGGGAGCAGGAGCAGAGGAGATGGAGGCCATCTCCTCTGCTCGTCAGCCAACATTGGGAAAAAGTCCCCCCTACCTTTGGGCGATGATGGCATTGGGAATAGCCTCCATCTCCAGCGCCGCCGTCCTCATCAAGCTCTGCCGGGCGGGGCCCCTGGCGGTGGCCTTCTATCGCCTGGGTCTGGCCAGCCTGATGCTGTGGCCAGCCTTTATGGCGAATAGGGGATGGAGTTCGTTCGACAGGAAAAAGCTCACCGGCGCCCTGCTGTCCGGCCTCTTCCTGGCCATGCACTTTGGGCTGTGGCTTTACTCCCTGGAGTTTACCACCGTGGCCAGCTCGGTAGTCCTGGTGACCTTGAACCCGCTCTTCGTGGGGATACTGGGCTGGCTGTTTCTGGGGGAGAGGGTAAGCTGGAGGCTGGGGGCCGCCATAGTGCTGGTGATAGCCGGGGGATTGCTGATAGGCGGCGGGGCCATCCAGGCCGGCGGAAGGGCGATGGCCGGAAACCTATTGGCTCTGGGCGGGGCCTTGATGGCCTCGCTCTACCTGCTGGCCGGTAGAAGGATGAGACAGGGTCTGGGGGTGGTCGGATATGCCACCGTCTGTTACACGGCCACCGCCCTGCTTCTACTAGCTGCCGGCCTGGCTGCGGGCGAAAGGCTCTGGGGCTTCAACGGCCGCACCTGGAGTTTGTTCCTGGCCCTGGCCCTGGGGCCCCAGATATTGGGCCACACCGTCTTCAACTGGGGGCTGAGATTCCTGCCGGCCTCCAGGATCGCCATGATGATCGTGGCCGAGCCCATCGGGGCCACGGTCCTGGCCTTCCTGCTGCTGGGGCAGGCGCCCACTACGAGAGAGATCGCCGGGGGCGTCCTCATTCTGGCCGGAGTTTATCTTTCGGCGACTGCATCCTAACGGTCCAAACGTGTTCTCGATAAAGAGATAAGCATCTTCCTCGTGTCCAGCCAGTCGATGATAAGAATCCCACTCGATCCAACGATGGCGGCCATGGCCATACTGGTTTTGCTTTTGGCATCGGCCGCCTGGGGCCAGGAGGCTCCGGAGATGGAGGCCGAGACCGATTCCGAGGAGCTGTCCGAGCTGCTGGAATACCTGCTGGACAACCCCATCGACCTCAATCGGGCCACCCCCGAGGAGATGATGTTGATCCCCTGGCTGAGCCCGGCCCAGGCGCTGCGTATCTACAACCGCCTTAGGGGCGGGCCGGTCTCCGACCCCTACCGGCTGACGGACGAGGGGGTGGTCGATCAGGCCACGATGGAGGCGATCCTACCCTATATATATATAGAAGGAAAAACGCGCCGAGGCGAAAAACCTTCGCTGGCCACTTGGTGGCAGAGGTCATGGAGTGCTGATTACACGGCCGAGCCCGAGCCTTGGGGCAACAGGCAGCGCCTGAGCTTGATCGGACAGGAGGGCTGGTCGGCCTGCCTGCAGACCCAGAAGGACAGGGGGGAGGGGAACTGGCTGGATTACTGGTCTGCCGCCGCCGGCTACCGGGGCCGCCGGGGCAGTTTCGAGGCGGTGGCCGGGGATTACCAGCTAATTTCGGGCCTGGGCCTAGCCTTCGGAGGCTCCTCGCCAACTTTTCTTTATCCCGGCTGCCTCCCCAGGCCGGCTGGGAAAACAAGGCTGGCCATAAACACTTCGGCCAACGAATGGTCGGCTTTGCGCGGCGGAGCTGGCTGGTTGAGGATGGGCGGTTGGAGGTTCTTGGCCTCGGCCTCGTCAAGGCGGGTGGACTCCCGCGTCGACAGCAACGGACGGCTAGCCCATCTCTACCGGGACGGATACCACCGGACCGAGACGGAGCTGTCCAGGAAAAACAACGCCGAGGAGAGGCTGGGGACGATATCGCTGCACTGGGAGACGGATGGAAGCCTTTGGCTGGGTAGCCTGGCCTACGTTTGCTCATACCGTCCGCAGACGGCCGAATCGCTTGACTACCGCGGCGGGGCAAGCGTCTCCGGGGGCATAAGGGGCGGGGCCGGGCACCTGTCATTCGAGGCGGCCGCCAACGACGGAAGCAGGGGCGCCTTCAGCGCGGTGGCCGGTTCGAGGATTTCGAACACCGAGGCCGCCCTGCTGGTCTATGCCTACCAGCCAGGGTACCTGGCGCCGAGGTTCAATAGCTACCAGGTTTACGGCGGCGACGACGAACAAGGGGCGGCCCTGTTCCACAAATCCTGGCTGCCGGCAGCTACGACGATCTCCGCCTTGTTCCATTGGTTCCGACCCTGGTCCGCCTCCTCGGCCGTAGAAGGCGGGCACGGCGGTTTTCTATTGGATTTTAAAATGGATAATGGTATAATAAAAAATTTGAAGGCCGCTTTTCGTCTCAAGATCGGTGAGAAGGAACGCCTGGAGGAATCCGATGGCTGGTGGTGGGAGGCGAGGGAACGTCGGCAAACGGTCAGAGGTTCTATGGACTGGACGGCGGGCCGGGGATTCGTTATCTCCACCGACTACGCGGCTAGCCGGCACCGGCCATCCCGGGGAGATATCGAAAACGGAGAGATGCTTTCGGCCGGTTTTGGATGGAGGGGCGGCAATTCCTTCCACCTGCGGGCCCAAAGCTCGCTGTTCCGCACCGACAGTTACGAGGCTGCCATCTATCAAAACGAACCGGAGCTGAGGGGAAGCGGGTCCTTTCATCCCCTGTTTGGGGCCGGCAGGCGCGACGCGATACTGATACGCTACATCCATGCCGAACTGCTGAGCGCCGAATTGAAGCTGGCCTACCTGCAGCGTCAATACCAGTTAGAATCCTCCAGGCAGACGGAAATTGGGTTTCTCATGGAGATTCGTTGATACCAAAATCGGATTAATATAAAGAAAAAGCCAAATGGCCATTACCGTTTTATCCACCGCCTTCGTGCTGGGCATCCTCATCTTCGTCCACGAGTTGGGCCATTTCTGGGCGGCCCGGAGGATCGGGATAAAGGTGCTTACCTTCTCTCTGGGTTTCGGGCCGAAGATCCTGGGCTTCAGACGCGGTGAGACCATGTACAAGATCTCGGCCGTGCCCTTCGGCGGTTACGTCAAGATGGCCGGGGAGGAAGCCTTCGACGTGGGCTACGCTGCCAAGCCGGGCGACTACATGGCCGCACCTTGGTGGGGCCGGGTGCTGATGGCCTTCGCCGGCCCCGGGGCCAACCTGGTCACCGCCTTTCTGCTGCTGTCACTGGTGGGCGTCATCGGCGTGCGGCTTCCCGACTATGCCACGCTGGTGGGGACCGTGAAAAAAGGAAGCTTAGCAGAAAAAGCCGGCATTCTTCCCGGCGACTATGTGGTCTCCCTCGGCGGGACACCGGTTAGCACCTGGCATCAGCTTGAGGAGGCCTGGCCCAGAGGCCTCCAGGGGATAGGCGACAGCCTGGCCCTGGTCCTGCGGCGCGGCGGCGCCGAGCTGGGGGTGATGGTGCCGACCGCAGGCAGGGAGGAACTCCTGGGATCCATGGGCCCGGCCATCGAGCCGGAGCTGGGTGAGCTGGTGGTCGGAGCGCCGGCCTACCAGGCTGGCATGCAGAAAGGCGACCTGGTCCTGGCCATCGACGACAAACCGGTGGCCACCTGGGACGAGATGCGGACCATAATCTACGCCAACTCCGAGAGAACGGTCAGGCTGAAGGTAAAGCGCGGGGCCGACACCATTAATATAGACGTGACGCCGATACCCCAGCAGCTTCCGGGACAGGGCACGGTGGGGGTCATCGGCATTTCACCGCCTTCCTACGGCAGCTACACGGTAAGGTGGCCTCTTCACCAGGCGGTCCTTTTAGGGACGGCCAACACCCTGGCGGCCACAGTGCGGACCTACGTTTTTTTGGGACAGCTGGTTACCAGGCCCAAGGCGGCCTCGCAACAGCTGGGGGGGTTCGTGATGATCGGCCAGATGGCCGGGCAGTCGGCCAAGAAAGGGCTGTCCGACCTGCTGCAGCTGATGGCGGTGCTGTCGGTCAGCCTTTTCGTCCTCAACCTACTGCCGTTGCCGGTGCTGGACGGCGGAGTCATCTTCTTCTCGTTGCTAGAGGGGGCGAGAAAAAGGCCACTGCCGGGCAAGGTACAGGCCGTTATCCAGCAGGTGGGGGTGACCCTGCTGCTGCTGCTAGTGGCCTACACCTTGTTCAACGACTTCTCCAGGATCGTAGGCCGGCGCCAGGCGCTGAAGGGCAGGCCGGCGGTGGAGCAGAAAATCAATTGATCTCGTTTCTATTCTATAAGGAAGCCAGGAACGCAGGAAGATAAAACCGCCGGCAATCTCAATTCCCATCATGCGAATATGCTTATCACCAAGAGCTGTTCGGCAAATTGAATAATTCAAAGTAATTCATGCATTCCTGGATTCCTAACAAAAGTGGGAAGCGGTCTGAAAACTGACATGAACGCCAAGGAACAATTCGACATCATCAAGCGGGGCACGGTGAACTTGGTGCCCGAAGAGCTCTTAATGCTGAAACTGGAGCGGTCCCTAAAGGAGAACAAGCCGCTCAAAATCAAGTACGGGGCCGATCCCTCGGCACCCGACCTGCACCTGGGCCACGCCGTCTGCTTCCGCAAGCTACGGGAGTTCCAAGACCTGGGCCACCAGGTGGTCTTCGTCATCGGCGACTTCACCGCCCGCATCGGCGACCCCACCGGCAAGTCGGAGACCCGAAAGCCCCTGTCGGCCGAGCAGGTGAAGGAGAACGCCCGGACATACATGGAGCAGGTCTACCTGCTGCTGGACCGGGAGCGAACCCGAGTGGTCTACAATAACGACTGGCTGGGCAGGCTCACCATGGCCGAGATCCTGAAGCTGACCTCGGCCTTTACCGTGGCCCGGATGCTGGAGCGCGACGACTTCTCCAAACGATTCAGGGGCGAGACGGCCATCGGCGTCCACGAATTCCTCTACCCGGTGATGGTGGCCTACGACTCGGTGCACCTGGAGGCCGACGTGGAGATGGGCGGCTCGGACCAGTACTTTAATTTCCTGGCTGGCCGGGAGTTGATGCAGGAGCTGGGCCAGGAGCCGCAGGTTTGCCTGACCATGCCCATCCTCACCGGGACCGACGGGTTGCAGAAGATGAGCAAATCGCTGGGCAACTACATCGCCATCAAGGACAGCCCCGGCGAGATGTTCGGCAAAACCATGTCCATCCCCGATTCCTCCATCCGCGACTACGCCCTGCTGGCCGCATTCTATGACGATGAGAGACTCGGAAGGCTGGAGAAGCGCCTCAAGTCCGAAAATCCCAGGGATCTCAAGGCTGAGGTGGCCCGGGCCATCGTGGAAGTTTACCATGGACCGGAGAAGGCCAGACAGGCCGAAGAGGAGTTTGCCAGGGTATTCAGCCGGAGGGGCCTGCCCGACGAAATCGCCCGCCATTCCTTTGGAATGCCACAGGTTTGGATAATCAAGGCCCTGGTTGATACCGGCATTGCCAAGACCAATTCCGAGGCCCGCCGGCTGGTGAGACAGGGTGCGGTCCACGTGGATGACCGCAGGATAACCGACGAGAAAGAGGAGATAGGCTTGGAGGAGGAGAGGCTGCTCAAGTCCGGCCGTCTCTTCCGCAGGATCTGCCGATAACGTCGTGAAAAGAAAGAACCGAAAAAACATCGCTGTTTTTCTTGACCGCGACGGCACCATCAACTTCGAGAGAGACTACGTCCGCAGGCTCGGGGAATTCCGGCTGCTTCCGGGAGTAGGCCGGGCCATCAGGGCCTTGAACCGCGCCGGCGTCAGGGTTATCGTGGCCAGCAATCAGTCAGGCGTGGCCCGCGGCTACCTGACCATGGGAACCCTTAACAGGATGACCGAGAAGATGCGGCAGGGCCTCGGGCGCCAGGGCGCCCGGCTGGACGCGGTCTACTACTGTCCCTATCACCCCGACGAGGGATCGATCTACCGGAAGCCGGGGGTTGGCATGGCCCTGGAGGCCAAAAAGCGGTTCGGGTTGGACCTGAGAAAGAGCTTTGTGGTAGGCGATAACTGGTCCGACATCGAGTTCGGCAGGAATATAGGGGCCAGGACGGCCCTGGTGCTCACCGGGCATAGCCAAGGCGACGAACCCTGGGTACGCGTACTTCGTCCTGAATGCATCGCCCAGGACCTTGGCGGAGCGGTATCTTGGATCTTGGGGGAGCTGGAGAGCCGATGGCGCTCATAACCGTATTGATATTAGCCAGGGACGAGGAGGCTAATATCGGAAGGGCGGTGTCCAGCGCCAGGGGATTGCATCGGGTATTGGTACTGGACTCCGGGAGCCGCGACCGGACGGCGGAGATAGCCAAAAGCCTGGGCGCCGAGGTGGTGGCCACCGACTGGCCCGGCTTCGCCGCCCAGCGAAGACGGGCCATCGGCATGGCCAGGACCGAGTGGGCCATGTTCCTGGACGCCGACGAGGCGCTGGACAAGGGGCTGCAGGAGGCGTTGCCCTCGTTCTCGCCTTCGCCCGAAATCGACGGATTCTACCTGCGTCGCAGGAACTACTTCCTGGGCAGACCCATGGAACATGCCCGATGGGAGGGCGACTGGCAGCTGCGGCTTTTCAGGTGCGGGTCGGCCAGCGTCCCCGAGGTCCAGGTGCACGAGGGGGTCAAAGTGGACGGGAAGACGAGCAGGCTGGCCCCGGGGACCATCGAGCATCACACCGCTCCGGACATATACCGGTACCTGGAAAAACTGAACCGATACTCCTCGCTCGAGGCCCGGCAGAAGCTGGTTGCAGGCAGGCGGGCCGGACCGGCCAAGATGGTCTTCGATCTGCTGTCCGAGTTCTGGAAAGTATATGTCCATCACCAGGGCTGGCGGGAGGGCTGGCGGGGCTACGCCCTGGCCCATCTGACGGCCCTGTATAAGTTCATAACCGACGCCAAGCTCTGGGAGGCCGGCCGTGCCCGTTGATAGGCTCTCGGTGATGCTCAATACCTTCAACGGCGGCCAAAAGCTTGGTTTTTGCCTGGAATCCGCGAAATGGGCGGATGAGATCGTGGTGGTGGATTCCGGCAGCACCGACGGCTCGCTGGACCTGGCAAAAAAATACACTGGGGAGGTGCACGTCAATCCCTGGCCAGGGTATCGGGCCCAGCGGGAGTTCGGTATGGCCAGGTGTCGGGGCGAGTGGATCTTGATACTAGACCAGGACGAGTACATCACCTCGGAGCTGGCAGCGAGGTTGAGAGAGATCTGTTCCGATCCGGAGAGATATCGCACCTACAACGCCGGTTGGATCAGGCGCATCGAGCATTTCTGGGGGAAACGGATCAACTACGGCAACTATAACCCCAGCTACCAGCCCAGGCTGGCCAGGCGCAGCCGGTGCCGGTGGGTGGGCCACGCCCACACCTATATGGAGGTGGAGGGGGGCGAGCCGGCCATCCTCCGAATCAAAGAGCCCTTGTGGCACGACTGCTACGCCACCCCGGCCGAGTTCTTCGAAAAAATAAACCGCTATTCCGACCTGGACGTCGAGGAGCGGCTGCCCCAGGGATACGATCCCTCCATCTGGCACGTGGCCCTGTCACCTCTGAGCATGTGGTGGAAATGTTATGTGGTCAAACAGGGCTTCCGCGACGGGGCCCATGGCTTCATGAACGCGGCCTCCATGGCCGCCTATTGGTTCTTCAGGCTGTCCAAGGCCTGGCACCGCAGGTGGTTGGAGAGGAACCGGCCGGCCAGATGGGAGGATTATCTGACGAGAAGGGGCGGCAAAGGATGAAGCTCTCGGCCACCATAATCACCAAGAACGAGGGGGCTAACATCGTCAGGTGCCTGGCCGCATTGGATTTTGTGGATGAGATCGTAGTGGTTGATGCCCAAAGCAGTGATAATACCGTAGAATTGGCTGCTAAATTCACCCCCCATGTCCACGTAAATCCCTGGCCGGGCCACATCCAGCAGAAGAACCTGGCTATCGAGCGTGCCACCGGCGACTGGATCTTGGCTCTTGATGCCGATGAGGAGGTGACCCCGGAGCTGAAAGCCGAGATACGGGCCGCCCGTTTACGCGATTTCGATGGCCTTGATGGTTACTATCTGCCTAGGCGCTCGCTTTTCATGGGGCGGTGGATGGAACACTGCGGATGGAGGCCTGACCATCATCTCCGCCTTTTCAGGAAGGACCGGGGAAGGTTCGGGGGGATGAACCCGCACGACATCGTGAAAATAGAAGGCCGCACCGGCCGGTTCCGCCACCCCCTGCTCCATTATACTTACCCTTCGTTAGATGTCTATCTTGATCGAATGAACTCCTATACTTCGATAGCAGCCAAAGAGCTGGCAAAGGGCAATAAACCATGCCGCTGGAGCCGACTGGTATTTTCGCCTCTGGCCACCTTTCTCAAGATGTATGTTGTAAAGCAGGGCTTTAGGGACGGCACCCAGGGCCTTCTCCTTTGCATCTTATCGGGCTATTACGTGCTGATGAAGTACCTGAAGCTCAGGGAACTCCGGGAGAACGCGGGGCGAACGCCGTGAGGATACTCCACGTCTGCAGCTCGCGCTCCTGGGGCGGCATGGAGATCAGCGTGGCCCGGCTGGCCGAGCTGCAGCAGACGGCAGGGCATTCCATAAAATTGGCTACGACCGAGGGTTGTCCTCTATGGGACCAGGCGGAAAGGTCATCAGTCGAATTGATCGGCTTTCGGGAATCTGGCCCCTGGGACCTGGCTGGGACGAAGCGGCTGACCTGCGCTCTAGTGGAATTCAAACCCGACGTGTTACATGTCCACTACTCGAAAGACCTGCACCGGGCGGTGCCGGCCAACCTGATGTCCGGGCGACGGCCGCTGATATTAACCAAGCAGCTGGGATCGGCCGTGGCCAAGCGCGGGCCATGGCACCGCTTCCTCTACTCGAAGGTAACCCGGGCCACCGCCATCTCCTCGTTCATACGGGACAATCTGGAGGAGACCACGTCTCTTAAGCGTGACCGGATCGACCTAGTCTATCTGGGTACGGACACCAGCAAGTTCTCGCCCCAGCCGGCCGCCAGGGATCAGATGCGCCGGGAGCTGGGGTTTAAGCCAGGGGAGGTGGTGATCGGCATGATGGGCCGGCTGTCGCCGGGCAAGGGTTTCGAAGATTTCCTGGAAGCGGCCTCGGGGCTCGGCTCGCCGCAACTGCGCTTCCTGATGATAGGCGGGGCCAGCCGAGGCGAGGAGGCCTACGCCGTCAGCCTAAAGGAGAAGGCGGTAGCGCGGCTTGGGCCAAAGCTGGTCTTCCTGGATTTCAGGCCGGACAGGGAAAGGTACCTGCGGGCCATGGACATTTTTGCCTTCCCCTCCCATGCCGAGTCATTCGGCTTGGCACTGTGCGAGGCCATGGCCACCGGACTGCCCTGCGTGGCCTACGCCAAGGACGGGGTGCTGGATATCGTCGAGGACGGGGTCAATGGCCTAAGGGCCAGGGTAAGGGACCCTCAGGACCTGAGGGAGAAGCTCTTCAAGCTTGTCTCGGATGCCGCCCTGGCGGAAAAGCTTGGCCGGGCGGCCAGGAAAACTGTCGAAACGAAATTCTCCGAGGCCGGCATGCTGGCCGGCTACGAGGCGACCTACCGGAAGGCCTTGGATGACGCCCGTCCCTGAGAGTATCCTGGTGCTCAGGATGAGCGGGGTGGGTGATGTGCTTTGGACCACGCCTCTGCTTAAGGCCCTGCGCCGCGGCCTTCCCCAGGCCAAGATCCACTATGTGGTCCGAGAATCCTGCGCTCCGGTGCTGGAGAACAACCAGGACATCGACGAACTCCTAGTCTACAAAGGCGGCGGCCTTCGGAGACAGATTGCTTTCCTTGGCGAGATCAAGGCAAGGCGCTGCGGACTAAGCATCGACCTGGTTGGCACGCCGCGCACCGCCATCCAGTCGCTGGCTAGCGGAGCCGGCATCCGGATCGGCTTTGACTTCGGCTACCGGCGGCTCTTCTACAACCGGGTGCTTTCGGCCAGGGAGGCCAACTACGGGCACGAGGTGGAGTTCAATCTTTATATCCTTAGGGAGCTGGGGCTGTCGGAGGCCGGCCGGGAGCTGGTATACAACCTTACCCCAGAGGAGAGGGGATACCGAATCAGGGTGTGGCAGGAGCTAGGCTATGATCGAGGGGAGACGGTGGTTGGGTTCCTTCCCACCGGCGGCTGGCCCTGCAAACGCTGGCCGGCGGAGAACTTTTCGGAGCTCGGCCGCCTGGGCGGCGGGCGGACCGGGAGAAAATACCTAGTCTTCTGGGGAAACAGGTACGAGAAGAAGGATGCGGAGAGGATAGTCCGGGGGATAGGGCCCCAAGCGGCCATGGCGCCGACGACCACGTTGCGCCAGATGGCGGCTCTGCTTTCGGGCTGCGCCGCGGTGGTGGGGAACGACACCGGGCCGCTGCACATCGCCACCGCCCTGGGCGTGCCGGTGGTCTCCTTCTACGGTCCGACCAGCCCCAGATCCCAGGGACCGTGGGGTGAGGGCCACCGGGTGTTGCGGGACGAATCTCTGGCCTGCCTGGTATGCAACCGGACCGACTGCAGGGACCCGAAATGCATGAGGGGCATCCCGGTCTCCACTGCCTCCGAGGCCTTGGAGGAGATCCTAAACCGGGGCGACAGAAGATGAGGGCGCCGTCCATTGCCAAAGTCGAAAGAATCCTAGCGGAATGCTACGGCCGGCCATCCCCACGGTCCAAACGGCCGCTGTTGGACATCTTGATAGAGACCATCCTTTCACAGAACACCAGCGATGCCAACAGCCTGAGGGCCTACGCCAGCCTGAGGCGCGCTTTTCCTAGCTGGGCCAGACTGGCCGAAGCTGAGGTTCCTAAGGTGGCCGAGGCCATCAGACAGGGAGGGTTGGCCAACATCAAGTCTAGGAGGCTCGTGGAGATCGTACGCGGCCTCCGGAGGGAACAGGGTCGGCCGACCCTAGAGCACCTAAGGGTAATGGAGCCTGAGGCGGCTTACCGGGCACTGAAGGAGATCGACGGTGTCGGGCCCAAGACCGCCGCCTGCACTCTCCTGTTCGGCGCCGGCATGCCGCTCTTTCCCGTGGACACCCACATCTACCGGGTATGCGGCCGTCTCGGTTGGGTTAGGCCCGGGGAGGGAAGGGAGGATTTCCAGGAGAGGTTCCGCCGGCTGGTCCCGGACGACCTGGTCTATTCTTTTCATCTGAACCTGATCGAGCACGGAAGAAGGGTTTGCCGTTCCAGCAGGCCGGCTTGCCCTAGATGCTGTCTTCGAAAAAACTGTCCATATGTGAAGGGTCATTAGATGAAAAAGACGATGGCCATCCTGGCGGCGGCACTGGCCGCGGCCGGCTGTGTCCCGGCCAACTGGGACGACGGCTTCCGGGCCCTGAAGCCTGTGGGCGCGGTTCCCTCGGAAAGCGGGCCGGCCCCGGCCGCCGATACCGCCCAAAAGGCTCCTGCCCCCTACCAGGCCCCGTTTGGATTTTCAGTCGAGCTGTCCGGGCCGGCCGAGCTACACTTTACCGACGAGGAGGGGCGCCATACCGGACCGGCCACGGCCGAGGAGTACCTGCCGGTGCTGGAGGCGGCCTTGAGAAATCCATCGCTTCATGAGCAGGAGAGGGCTGGCCTGGAGAGGATGCGGGAGCAGATCCGGCGCACCGGCAGCGCCTCTGGTATGGCGGTCACCCGCAGGATAGCGAACCTCGATTATCAAACGGCCGCCGGGACGTCGCGGGCGACCTACCGGGGGGGCGAGGAGCTGGACATGAAGGTGACCTCATCTGAGTATGCAGTTTTCAGGATGACGGTCACGGTATGGGACAGGGGGAGGGTACGGTCGGCAAGCTACGATTTCTCGGCCGGAGCGGGGCAGGAGGGCGGGCTTGACATCAGCGCCGAGATGGACGACTTCACCCTTTCCTGGGACTCCAACGGCGACGGCGAGCCGGACAGGGAGATCCCTCCGGACAAGACCGAGACGGCCATAAGGCGCTGACGCTGGGGGTCGTTTTATCGTTGAGGGGTTATGGACAGGCTGGTAGCCCATGTTGACATGGATAGCTTCTTTACCGCGGTGGAGGTGCTGGACGATGCCGGGCTTTTGGGCAAACCGGTGATCGTAGGAGCCGACCCTAAAAGCGGCCGGGGGCGGGGGGTGGTATCAGCCGCCTCCTACGAGGCCCGCAAGTTCGGGGTGCACTCGGCCATGCCCATATCCGTCGCCTATCGGCTTTGCCCCCACGGGGTGTACCTGCCCGGCAGGATGTCCAGGTACCAGGAGGTCTCGGAACAGGTGATGGAGGTTCTGTCCGGCTTTACCCCTCTGGTAGAACAGATTTCTGTGGACGAGGCTTTCCTGGATATAACCGGGTGCGGCCGGCTGCTGGGAAATCCGCGCCATATGGGGATGAAGATCAAACTGGCGGTGAGGGAGGCGACCGGGCTGACGGCCTCGGTGGGCATAGGCCCAAACAAACTGGTGGCCAAGGTGGCCTCTGACTTGGAGAAACCAGACGGGCTGGTGGTGGTCGAAGAAAGCCAGGCGGCTGAATTCCTCTCCCCCCTGCCCATCCGCTGCATTTGGGGCATCGGCCCCAAGACCGAGGAGTCGCTCAAGAAAATATTCCACGTTGCCACCGTCGGAGAGCTGGCCGGGATCCCGCCCGAGCGACTGGAGCGCCAATACGGACTGATGGGCCGATACCTGCAGGCCAGGGCCAAAGGCAGAGACGATGATCCGGTAGGGGGAGGGGGCGAGACCAAGTCCATCAGCCGGGAGACGACCTTCGATACGGATACCTCGGACCTTAAGCAGATCCACAAAACCTTGGTCTATCTCTGCGATGGGGTAGCGGCCGGGCTGCGGGCGGCGGCGACGGCCGGCCGCACCGTCACCCTGAAGCTGCGCTACGAATCGTTCGAGACCCATACCTTCCGCCACACCCTGCCCAAGCCGACCGACGCCTACCGGGAGCTGCTGGAGCTGGCCGAGGGCTTGTTCCGAGAGAACTACCAGGACGGGAGGAAGGTCAGGCTGCTGGGGATTTCTGTTTCCAACTTCACCGCGGCGGAACCGGAGCTTGAGCTGTTCCACGATGAAGCCATATGCCGTGACAGGGAGCGGCGGGTGGACCAGGCGGTGGACAGGTTGAGGAAGAAGTACGGGAAACGCTCGGTGATCCGGGCCGGGGAGATGTGACCTATACGCAGGTCACCCTGAGCAGGGCTCCATGCTTGGCAAGTTGAAGGGTAAACGATGTAGTTAATGTCATTCCTCAACTTGTGTGGCAAGGAGCCGCTATCGGGATGACATAGATTCTAGAGGTGTTTATGACCCCTTACGAGATAATCTACAAAAAGCGGGAAGGCGGACAGCTATCCTCCGAGGAGATAGGCTGGTTCGTGGCCGAGTACACCGCCGGCCGCATCCCCGACTACCAGGCGGCGGCCCTGCTGATGGCCATTTTTCTCAAGGGCATGGACTTCGCCGAGACCACCGCCCTGGCCATGGCCATGATGAACTCAGGCCGGGTATTCGACCTTTCCGACATCCCCGGGATCAAAGTGGACAAGCACTCCACCGGCGGGGTGGGGGACAAGGTGTCCATCATCCTGGCGCCGTTGGTGGCCGCGGCCGGGGTGCCGGTGCCCATGGTCTCGGGCCGGGGGCTGGGCCACACCGGCGGAACGCTGGACAAGCTGGAGTCCATACCTGGGTTCAGGACAGGCCTGAGCTTTGACGAGTTCCACCGCATCCTGGCTCGCACCGGCCTGGCCATGATGGGCCAGACCGCAGACATGGCCCCGGCCGACAAAAAGCTCTACGCCCTGCGAGACGTTACCGCCACGGTGGACTGCATCCCGCTGATAGCCGCCAGCATCATGTCCAAGAAGCTGGCCGAGGGATCCGACGGATTGGTCCTTGATGTCAAGACCGGATCCGGGGCTTTCATGCAAAACCTCGAAGACTCGAAGAAACTGGCCGAAACCATGGTGGCCATCGGCCGGGGGCTGGGACGCAGGATGCGGGCGGTGATCACCGACATGAACCAGCCGCTGGGAAGAAAGGTGGGCAACGCCCTTGAGATCGAGGAGTGCGTCAAGTGTCTCAAGGGCTCGGGGCCCGAGGACCTGATGGCCGTCACCTATCGGCTGGGGGCTGAGATGCTGGTGATGGGCGAGCGGGCGTCCGACCTCGATTCAGGCGAACGGATACTACGGCAGGCCATTTCCTCGGGGCAGGGCTTGGAGAAGTTCCGGGAGATGGTCTTGGCCCAGGGCGGGAATCCTAAGGTCGCTGACGAGCCCCAAAAGGTTTTGGCCCAGGCCAGGCATGCGCTGGAACTAAAAGCCGATCGGGGCGGATACATCAACTCCATGGACGCCAGGGAGATAGGTATAACGGGGGTGGGCTTGGGCTGCGGCCGGCTGAGGATGGAGGACGCAGTGGATCCGGCAGTGGGATTCATTTTCCATTGTCGAATCGGGGACTGGGTGGCCGAGGGTGACACATTGGTAACGGTCCTGGCCAACGACAGGGCACTGGGGGAGACGGCGGTAAAGAGGCTGGGCAGGTCGATTTCCATAAGCCGGGAGAAACCGGGCATTCCAGAGCTGATCGGCGAATCCATCTGAAGACTTGAAAATCGTGCCGGAAATTGGTATAATTCCGGCAAATAGAATAGAAAAGAAGAAGCCATCCGCCCCCTTACCGGGGAAAGCTTCTCACCCGGCGGCCCTTGCCGTAAGCGCGGCATTTATTTGCCAGCCGAGGTCAACCAGCTTGAGGCGGGTGGTCGGGTATTTCCGGTCACCGGCCTTTCCTTTTTTCATCAAAAGGTCCCTCAGGCGAAAAAAAACAGGCCCGGCACCACGGCATCCGGCTGTCGAAATCCGGGTCAACCACAAACCGCAAGGGAGGTAAACCTATTATCAAGGAGCACCGTATCAACGACCGCATTCGGGTGCCAGAGGTTCGGGTCATCGGCCCGGACGGAAGCCAGCTGGGCATCATGGACATCAAACAGGCCCTGCGTGCCGCTGAGGATGCCGGTCTGGATCTGGTGGAGATCGCTCCCGAGGCCAGGCCCCCGGTGTGCAAGATCATCGATTACGGCAAGTTTATCTACGCCCAGGAGAAGAAGCTCAAGGAGTCCCGCAAGAAGCAGCACCAGACCAAGGTCAAGGAGATGCGCTTCGGTCCCCAGATGGCCGAACACGACTACCAGTTCAAACTCAACCTGGTCAAGGAATTCCTATCCAAGCGGGACAAGGTGAAGATCTCCATGCGATTCCGGGGGCGTCAGATGAACCACATCGACCTGGGCCAGAAACTGATGGAAAGATTCGTCAAGGATGTTACTGAGATAGCCACGGTGGAGCAGAGCCCACGGATGGAGGGGAGGATAATGCACATGCTCATCTCTCCGAAATAGCCTGCTTTAGACGTCATCCGTGTGCCCCGAACGGGAATAACCCGGTGGGATAAAGGACCGGCAGCCGCCGCGGCCGGGGAGCTGCGGCCACAGGATAGGTACCAATCAAAAGGAGGAGATATGCCCAAGATAAAGACCAGCAAATCGGCGGCCAAGAGGCTGAGGCTGACAGGCAGCGGCAAGGTCCGCAGGAACCGGGCGGGTAAGAGCCACCTGCTCTCGTGCAAGAACCGGAAGCGCAAGAGAAAACTGCGCCACGGATCGACCGTGGACAACGCCAACCTGGGCAACATCAGGCGTCTGCTGCCCAACGGCTAGGACCGATAAACAAAGGAAAGGAAAGATAGAGGTATGTCCAGAGTGACCAGCGCGGTAGCCACCAGGCATCGCAAGAAGAAGATTTTCCGCAAGGCCAAGGGCTTCTGGGGCGGCCGCCGCAAGCTCTACCGCATCGCCAAGGAGGCGGTGATGAGGGCCGGACAGTTCGCCTACCGCGACCGCCGCAATCGGAAGCGCGACTTCCGTCGGCTGTGGATCGTCAGGATAAACGCCGCCTGCCGGTTGAACGGCATCAGCTACAACGCCTTCATCAGCGGCCTAAAGAAAAACTCCATCGCCATCGACCGCAAAATGCTCTCCGAGCTGGCGGCCCGGGATCCCGAGGTATTCGCCAAGGTGGTGGAGGCGGCGAAGGCCTGATCTGCCAGGCAGTAAACCGGTTCAACGACAACCGTTGGATGGGTTCGAATAGGTTTGACAAGTTTTATGGAAGACAAGCTGGCTAGCGTAGCCGCGGAAGCCAAGTCGGCCATAGGCGCCTGCGGTTCCCCTGAGGCACTGGAGGAGCTGAGAGTACGCTACCTGGGCCGCAAGGGCCAGCTGACCGAGATGTTGAAGGCGATCTCCTCCCTGCCATCCGAGCGCCGGGCGGCCTACGGGGCCGCGGCCAATCGGACCAAGCAAGAGGTGTCTTCCCTGTTGGAGGCCCGCCAGGCTGAGCTTCTGGCTCAGGCCGACGCCGCCAAGCGGAAAGCCGAGTCCCTAGACGTCACTCTGCCGGGGCGGAGGGTCTGGGCTGGGCATCGACATCCCCTTTCTCAGCTAATGGACGAGGTGGTGGAGATCTTCCACGGTCTGGGATTCTCGGTGGCCGAGGGGCCGGACTGCGAGACCGAGTGGCACAACTTCGAGGCCCTGAACACGCCGCGCGACCACCCCTCGTGGAACCTGCAGGATACCTTTTATCTCGAAAAGCCCCCCGACCTTCTGATGCGCACCCACACCTCTCCGGTGCAGATCAGAGTAATGGAGTCCCAGAGGCCGCCGGTGCGGATCATCGCTCCGGGCCGCTGCTACCGCCGGGACGCCATCGACGCCTCCCACATGCCGGTGTTCCACCAGTGCGAAGGTCTGTACGTCGACCGCAACGTCTCGCTGGCCGACCTCAAGGCCACTTTGACCTACTTCGCCCGACAGCTGCTGGGCCCGGATGTCAAAATCAGGTTCCGCCCCCACTTCTTCCCCTTCACCGAGCCCAGCGTCGAGTACGACTTCTCCTGCGTCTTCTGTAAAGGCGCCGGCTGCCGGGTGTGCAAGCAGTCGGGCTGGCTGGAGATCTCCGGGGCCGGGATGGTGGACCCCAACGTCTTCCGCAATGTGGGCTACGACCCCGAGGCCTACACCGGCTACGCCTGGGGCATGGGTCTGGAGCGGGTGGCCATGCTGCGCTACGGGATAGACGACATCAGGCTGTTTTACCAAGGGGACTTGAGATTTTTGGAGCAGTTCTGATCGCCATTTTATAAAGTATAAGCCTTTAATTTGATCTCCTTCGGATTCAGATGAAAATCTCCTACAAGTGGCTCCGTGAGCTGATACCCTTCGACCTGGACGTCCACCAGCTGGCCGACCGGCTGACCTACGCCGGGGTGGAGGTGGAGGCCGTGGAAAAGCGCGGAGACCAGGACTGGCAGCTGGAGTTGGAGGTGACGCCCAACCGGCCCGACTGTCTGTCCATGCTGGGCATCGCCCGGGAGATCAGGGCTTTGTGCGGCGGGGAGATCGAGCAGCCGGACTGCACAGTTAAGGAAACGGGGACGGATGTCGGCACCTTGGCCAAGGTTGTCGTAGAGGATAAGGAAGGGTGTCCCCGTTATGTGGCCAGGGTGGTGACCGGGGTCAGGGTGGCCGAGTCGCCCCAGTGGCTAAAGGAGAAGATAGAGAGCGTGGGTCTGCGCCCCATCAACAACGTGGCCGACGTCACCAATCTTGTTTTATACGAAATGGGGCATCCCCTTCACGCCTTCGACCTTGACCGGCTGGCCGACAAGACCATCGTGGTCCGAAGGGCCAAGGCCGGGGAGGCCATGACCACCCTGGACGGTGTGGAACGTAAGCTGACAGGCGATCACCTGGTGATAGCCGACTCCAAACGCCCGGTGGCCCTGGCCGGCATCATGGGCGGCGCTGATACCGAGATCTCGGGTTCGACGAAGAACGTGCTCCTGGAAAGCGCCTATTTCGATCCCAAACTCATCCGCCGGGGCAGCCGAGCTCTGGGCCTAAAGTCCGACGCCTCCTACCGATTCGAGCGCGGGGCCGACCCCTTGGCTCTGGAGAGGGCGTCCGACCGCGCGGCCAGGATGATCGCCGAGGTGGCCGGGGGCCAGGTGGCCAAAGGGCGGATAGATGTCTCGGCGAAACAATTCCCCGGATCCTGGCAGGTGGAGCTCAGGCCGGAGAGGGTCGACAAGCTTTTGGGCATCTCCGTCTCTGTCGAAAGGATGCTGGAGATACTGAAGGCTCTTGAGCTGAAGGCGGAACGTACGGGCGGAAAGATTACGGTTGCCGTCCCCAGCTTCCGTCGCGACCTGGAGCGCGAGGTGGACCTCATTGAGGAGATAGCCCGAGTCCATGGATACGACCAGCTGCCTGACGAACATGCGCCAGCCTGGTCCGTTCCGGCCAGGTCCAGGTCCAAGGACCTCAACCTCCGCGCCATCGCCCGGATCATGGTCGGGCTGGGTTTCTCGGAGCACTACGGCCTGCCGATGTCTGACCCGGATTTGGCCCTCAAGCTATCTTCCGGCAAGGAACTCGTCAAGCTGGCTAACCCCATGTCCTCGGAGCTGTCGGTGCTCAGGCCCAGCTTGTTGCCCGGCCTGTTGGAGGCTTTGGCCTTCAACCGGAACAACGGGACTTCAGACGTCAGGCTGTTCGAGATCGGCCTGGTTTATCTGGGCAATAGCGGCCAGGCCCCGGAGGAATGCCTGATGCTGGCCGGGGCGGCCATCGGCACCGCCGCTCCAGTTTTTTGGGACGGCAAGCCAAGGGATTTCGAGTTCTTCGACCTAAAGGGAGCGGCCGAATTGCTCCTCGATTCTCTGGGCATGAAGTACCTGATGACGCCAGCCGGAGAGGGAGATCCTGACTGGCTTTATGCCGGCCGGGCGGCGGCTCTGATCCTGGACGGCAAAAAGATTGGCTTCCTGGGCGAGCTTGACCCCAAAATAGCCCGGGCTCTAGGGATCGAGGGTCGGGCCTGCTGTCTGGAGATGGAGCTGGGACCGGTGCTGGTGGCCTTGGCTTCGGATGACAAACGGTACCGGAGCATCCCCAAATTTCCGGCCATAAGGCGCGATCTGGCCCTAGCGGTGGACGAAGCAACCAGCTTTGGTTCGATTCACAAAGCGGTGCTGGAGGCTGGCCGCCCGGAGCTGAAGGACGCCGAGCTTTTCGATCTCTACCGGGGAGAGCAGGCGGGCCAGGGCAGGAAAAGCCTGGCCCTGACCCTGCGCTACCGGCTGGACGACCGGGCGCTTTCCGACCAGGATGTCTCCCGGGCCCACCAAAGAATAGTCGAGGCACTGAGGCAGAAGCTGGGCGCCGAGATCAGATAAATAAAGCAACAAAGATAAACGGACACAAGTATGACAACCGACCCACTGGCGGTGCTGGAGGACAAGGTCAACAAGGCTTTGGCCGTCATCGGCACCCTGAGATCCGAGAAGGAGCAGCAACAGAAAGAGATACAGCAGCTCAGGCGGGAGAACAAGCGGCTGCAGGACCAGCTGGCGGAGCTGACCAAGGCTTCCCAGCAGGACAAGTCCCTGGCCGAGGAGAACCAGCGCCTGAGCCAGGCCCAGGAAGAGGCCAAACGCCGCCTGGCGGACATTGTGGCCAAACTGGAGAAATTCCAGGAGTAGCCGGCCGGGCGCTGCGGGGAAGCACTGTTCAAGAAGCGATAGTAAAATGACGCAGGCCAAAACGGGAACCAAGGTCGAGATTTTCGGTGCGGAGTATCGCATCAAGGGCGAGGCCAACGCCGAGTACATCCGCCGGGTGGCCGCCTACGTGGACGGTAAGATGCAGCAGCTGGCCCAGGCGTCGTCCACCGGCTCGGTCTCCAAGCTGGCCATCCTGACCGCCATCAACATCGCCGACGAGCTGTTCCGGGAGCGGGAGGACCGGGAGAAGGCCCTGGCCGCCCTGGCGGAGAGGCTGAAGCTGGTCGACGACTAGATCCCCCTTGAAATCGGTCCGGCCTGGTGGTATATTTGTCTTGAGCAAGCATTCCCTGCAGTGCCCGAAGCTCGCGGACAGTTTTTGAGCCAACACCTGTTATCAAGGGCCATAACCTTCGGACGTGGTGTGCACGCCCCGCCGGCGCGGGGAAGCCTAAAGCGTTCGAGGCGGCACCACTTTTTAACGGGTTCAAAACGTTCGCCTGCCCGGCACAGGCGGGGAATTTTACATATAAGCATCGGAAGGGAGGCAATATGGGAGTGGTGATCTGGATCATCATATCGGTGTTAGGTGCGGCCCTGGGTTTTTTTCTGGGCTATCTGCTGCACCAGAAGATGGGCGAGGCCAGGCTGGCCGGGGCCGAGAAGCTGGCCGAGAAGATCGTGGCCGAGGCCCAACGAGAGTCGGCCACCTACAAGAAGGCAGCCCAGGTACAGGCCAAAGAGGAGTGGTACCGGCTAAAGTCGAATTTCGAGAAGGAGACCCAGGCCAAGAAGGCGGAGCTCAAGGAGCTGGAGGGGCGGCTGATCGAGAGGGAGAAGCAGATCGACCACAAGGTGGACATCGTCAACCGCAAGGAGCGGGAGGTGGAGAACCGGGAGCGCGAGGCCACTGCCAAGGAGCGGGTGCTGCGGGCCAAGGACGAGCGGCTGACCACCCTGATAGACGAGCAGAACACCAAGCTGGAGCAGATCGCCGGGCTCACCCAGGAGGAGGCCAAGAGGATCCTGATGCAGAACTTGGAGGTCCAGGCCAGGCACGAGGCGGCCCAGCTCATCAAGAACATCAGGGACGAGGCCAGGGAGAACGCCGAGCGCGAGGCCAAGCAGATAATCGTCCAGGCCATCCAGCGCTACGCCGGCGAGCACACCGCCGAGACCACCGTCAGCGTGGTGCCGCTGGCCTCGGACGAGATGAAGGGGAGGATCATCGGCCGCGAGGGCCGGAACATCAGGGCCTTTGAGGCGGCCACCGGGGTGGAGGTGCTGATAGACGACACCCCCGAAGCCATCGTCATCTCGGCCTTCGACCCGGTGCGGCGGGAGGTGGCCCGGATGGCCATGGAGCGCCTGATAGCCGACGGACGTATCCAACCGGCCCGAATAGAGGAGGTCATCGAAAAGGCCAAAGGCGAGGTCGACCGCTCCATCAAAGAGGCGGGAGAGTCGGTGGCCCTGGAGGTGGGGGTGCCCGGACTGCACCCCGAGGTCATCCAGCTGCTGGGCAGGCTGAAGTACCGTACCAGCTACGGGCAGAATGTTCTACAGCACTCCAAGGAGGTGGCCTTCCTGGCGGCCACCATGGCCGGCGAGCTGGAGCTGGACCAGGCCCTGGCCAAGCGGGCCGGCCTACTGCACGACCTGGGCAAGGCAGTGGACCATAGCGTCGAGGGCACCCACAGCCAGATCGGCATGGACCTGGCCAAGAAATACGGGGAGAACGCGGTGGTGGTCAACGCCATCGGGGCCCATCACGAGGACATCGAGGCTATCTCGCCCATCTCGGTGCTGGTGGCCGCGGCCGACGCCATCTCCGGGGCCAGGCCCGGCGCCCGTCGCGAGTCTCTGGAGGCCTATATCAAGCGGCTGGAGAAGCTGGAGGAGGTGGCCTACTCCTTCAAGGGGGTTAGCAAGGCCTACGCCATCCAGGCCGGGCGCGAGGTGCGCATCATCGTCACCCCGGAGGAGGTCAACGACGCCCGGACCACGGATATGGCCAACGAGATCGCCCAGAAGATAGAAAGCTCCCTGCAGTACCCCGGGCAGATCAAGGTGACGGTCATCCGGGAGACGCGGGGGATCGGTTACGCCAAGTAACGTATTAGCGTTAATACGTTGAACGTGGTACGTCGAACGTCAGTTTGAAAGTATTATTCATCGGCGATATTATCGGGCGGCCGGGGAGACAGGCGGTCAAACAGCTGCTGCCGGGGCTGGCCGAGAGGCACGGGATCGACTTCGTCATCGCCAATGGAGAGAACGCGGCGGCCGGGTTCGGCATCACCGAGAGCGTGGGACGTGAACTGCTCAGCCTGGGGATAGACGTCCTGACGGGGGGAAACCACCTGTGGGACAAGAAGGACTCCGTGTGGTATATAGCCAAGGAGCCCAGGATACTGTGCCCGGCCAATTACCCGGAGGGAGCGGTGGGCGCCAGGTCCGGCATCTTTAAAGCCAGAAATGGAGCCAGGGTCGGGGTCTTCTGTTTGCAGGGCCGGGTGTTCATGCAGGCGTTGGACTGCCCTTTCCGCAAGGCCACCGAGATGGTCGAAAAAATCAGGAAGGAAACTGATATCATCGTTGTCGATATCCACGCCGAGGCTACGTCGGAAAAAGTCGCCTTGGGCTGGCATCTCGACGGACGGGCCACGGCGGTCATCGGAACCCACACCCACGTCCAGACGGCCGACGAGAGGATACTCCCCAATGGCACGGCCTACATCACCGACGTCGGCATGACCGGAGGCTTCGACGGGGTGATCGGCATGCAGAAGGAGGCGGTGCTCAGGCGCTTCTTGACCGGGATGCCGCAGAAGTTCGAGACGGCCGAGGGGGAGGTCAGGCTGAATGCGGTGGTGGTGGAGATCGATGATCGAAACAGCTTTTCTCGAAAAATAGAGAGCTTGGCCCTTGAAAGCCGATATGGGAATAGTAATTGACGGCAAGAAAATAGCGATCGAGATCAAGGGGGAGGTTGCCCAAGAGGTCCAAGGATTAAGGGCAAAGGGGAAAGAGCCCCACTTGGCCGTCATCATCGTGGGCTCGGACCCGGCCTCACAGGTCTACGTGCGCAACAAGCACAAGGACTGCCAGGAGACCGGCATCAAGTCCACGGTTATCGAGATGCCGGAGACCACCACCCAGGACGAACTGCTTGCCCAGGTCGACAAGCTTAACAAAGATACAACCATCCACGGGATACTTGTCCAGTCGCCACTGCCCAAGGGCCTGGACGAGCAGGCAGCCTTCCGGAAGATATCGCCGCTCAAGGACGTTGACTGCTTCCATCCTGAGAACGTGGGCCTTTTGACCCAGGGCCGGCCCCGCTTTTTGCCCTGCACCCCGGCCGGGGTGGTGGAGATACTGGTCAGGACCGGGATCGAGATACCGGGAAAATATATAGTAATCGTGGGCCGCTCCAACATCGTAGGACGGCCCCTGGCCAACATGCTGACCCAGAAGTCGGACCGGGGGGACGCCACGGTCACCGTCTGTCACACCCGTACCCGGGGGCTGGCCTATTACACCAAGCAGGCGGACATCGTCATCGCCGCCGCCGGCTCGCCGGGGATCATCACCGGGGACATGCTGAACAACAATTGCGTGGTGGTGGATGTGGGGGTCAATCGGATCGAGGACCCCTCGGCCAAGAGCGGCTTCCGGCTGGTGGGAGACGTTGACTTCGAGTCGGCCGAGAAAATCGCCTCTTATATAACTCCGGTGCCGGGCGGGGTGGGGCCGCTGACCCGGGCCATGCTGCTGCGCAACTGCGTCAAGGCGGCCACCTCCTCTATTTCCCCTCCTTGGCAAGGAGGGGATTAAGGGGTGGTCAGCCACATGCCCGAAGAAACCAGAAACATACTGACCGTCTCCCAGCTGACCTCACGGGTCAAACAGGCGCTGGAGTCCGGGTTTCCCAGGCTGTGGGTGCGGGGCGAGGTCTCCAATTTCACCGCCCACTCTTCGGGCCACCTGTACTTTACCCTCAAAGACTCAGCCAGCCAGCTGCGCTGCGTCATGTTCCGGGGCGCGGCCCAGACGTTGCGCATCTTTCCCCAGGACGGAATGCAGGTGCTGGCTCAGGGCGATATAACAGTCTTCGAGCGGGCTGGCCAATACCAGCTCAATGTGCAACAGCTGCAGCCGGCCGGGCAGGGGGAGCTGGCCCTGGCCCTGGAGCGCCTGAAGCGCAAGCTTGAGGCCGAGGGGCTTTTCGACCAGGCCAGGAAAAGGCCGATCCCGGCCTTGCCGCGCGCCATCGGCATCGTCACCTCGCCCACCGGGGCGGCTGTCCGCGACATCATCAAGGTGGCCAGGCGGCGGTGGCCGGGCATAGAGCTCATTCTCAATCCGGTGCCGGTCCAGGGGACGGGGGCGGCCGCGGAGATAGCCCGGGCCATTGCTGAGTTCAACGAATTCGAACGGGTGGACGTGCTGATAGTCGGCCGGGGCGGGGGATCGATGGAGGACCTTTGGGCCTTCAACGAGGAGGAGACGGTCCGGGCCATAGCCGGCTCCAGGTTGCCTGTCATTTCGGCGGTGGGGCATGAGGTGGACTTCACCCTGGCCGACTTCGCCGCCGACCTCCGGGCGCCGACGCCCTCGGCCGCGGCCGAGATGGCGGTACCAAGCCGGGAGGAGGTGCAGAGCTCCTTGGACGGGAGCCGTGAGAGGATGGAACTGGCGCTGAAGGGCATGGTAGACGGATACCGTTCCCGACTTGATTCGCTCCGACGAAGCCACGGGATGAACCTGTTGGTTTCTATGATCGACCAGAAGCGCCAAACGCTGGATGTGCTTGCCTCCAGGGCTAATGCCGGTATCCTCGGCAGCTACCAGGCGGCCGTGTTTAAAACCTCAAGGATGGAAGCACTGCTGTCGGCCCTGGACCCGGCGGCAGTGTTAGGGAGGGGTTACAGCATCTGCTTCGACCGGAGGGGAAAAGCGGTCAGGGAGGCTGGAAGGCTGGCGAAGGGAGACAGGGCTCGGATCAGGTTCTGGAAGGGCGAGGCGTCAATGAAGGTGGAGGAGGTCCATGGCTAGAACTAGGAGGGAAACAGGCTTCAAGTTCGAGCGGGCGCTGGAGAGGATCGAGAAGATCGTGGAGCAGCTGGAATCGGGCGAGGCCGAGCTGGAGCAGGCCCTGGCCCTGCATCGGGAGGCCTCGGAGCTAATGGACCGGTGCCAACGGGTGCTGGACGAAACCCAGAAGAAGATAAAGAAGCTGGTGCGGGACGGCCGGGGATTCCGCACCGAGGATACGGACATTGAGGAGATGCAGAGATGACCGCCAAGCGGAAGACCGTCAAGGCCAAAACGCCGGTTCAAAAATCGAGCCGGACGGCCGACCAGGGGCTGGCCCTGCTGCTGGAGGAGGTGGCCAAGCGAAAGATGCTGGTGCACCAGTACCTCAAGGACAAGGACCGGCCGGACCGGTTCAAGCCGGATGACATCTACCGCGGGGTCCACAGCTACCTGGGGGCCGGGGGCAAGTCGCTGAGGCCGGCGGTGCTCCTCTTCAGCTGTGGGGCGGCCGGGGGCAGCGAGGACCGGGCCCTTCCAGCGGCGGCGGCGGTGGAGGTCTACCACACCTGGACTCTGGTCCATGACGACATCATCGACCGCGACCAGCTGCGGCGGGGCATTCCTACCGTCCACCAGTACATCAAGAGCCAGGCCATGAAGAAGCTAGGCCTTAAGGAGGCCGAGGCCGCCCACTACGGGCTGTCGATGGCGGTGCTGGCCGGCGACCTGCAGCAGGGATGGACCATCTCGCTGCTCTGCGAGCTGGTGAGGGAGAAGGGCGTCAACCCCATCCTGGCCCTGCAGCTGATACTTGACCTGGAGGTGGACGTCCAGTGCGCCCTGATAGAGGGCGAGGCCCTGGACGTACTTTACTCCAAGCTGCCCATCCAGCAGCTGACCGAGGACAAGATCATCGACATGCTGTGGAAGAAGACCGGCGCCCTCTATCAGTTCGCCGGCCGGGCCGGGGCCATGATCGGCATCGACCAGCCAAACGCTCGGCATCCGGCGGTGGAGGCTCTGTCCACCTTCGCCTCCAGCTGCGGGATCGCCTTCCAGCTGCAGGACGACATCCTGGGCATCATCGGCAACGAGAGGAAGCTGGGAAAGCCGGTGGGCTCGGACATCCGCGAGGGGAAGAGGACGGTCATCGTCCACCACGCCCTGGGCGAGGCCGGGGCCGCCGACCGACGTCAGTTGCTGCGCACCCTGGGCAACCCCAAGGCCACCGCTGGCGAGGTCAAACGGGCCGCCAGGATACTGGAGGAGTCGGGCAGCCTGACCTACACCGCCGAGCTGGCCCAGAAGTACGTGCGCAAAGCCCTGGCGGCATTGGAGCCCCTACCATTCTCCGACTACAAGAAGCTGCTGCTTTCCTGGGCCAACTATATGATCAACCGCGAATTCTAAAGGAACGCCTTAGGGCAAGACCGGGGAAATCATGAATGCCGCCATCTTATATGAATTGCTGGGGAACAGGACGCTGTGGGCGGTGATGGCCAGCGGGCTGTCGACCCAGATCATGAAGGCCTTTGCCTCGATCATCTGGGAGAAGCGGTTGAACTGGCACCGGGTGCTGGAGGCCGGTGGCATGCCCAGCTCCCATTCGGCCTCTTCGGTCACCCTGGCCGCCATGGTCGGTCTCCAACAGGGCTTTGGAAGCATCGGCTTTACAATGGCGGCCTACATCGCCTTCGTGGTTATGTACGACGCGGCCGGGGTGCGGCGGGCGGTGGGCCGGCAGTCCATCATCCTCAACCGGATAATAGAAAGCCGGGCTATGAAGAAGAGGGCCGGAGGCGAGACCCTCAAGGAGCTCTTGGGGCACACGCCCGTCGAGGTGTTCGCCGGCGCCCTGATCGGACTGGCCTGGGCGTTGCTGTTTCATTATGCCTAGCCTTCTGGACAATATTGAAAACCCGGATGACCTCAAGCGGCTGGATGTCCAGCAGCTGACGCAGCTGGCGGCCGAGATCCGCTCCGAGATCATCGACGTCATCTCCCGCAACGGGGGGCACCTGGCGCCCAGCCTGGGAACAGTGGAGCTGACCATCGCCCTGCACTATGTGTTCGACGCCCCCCGGGACCAGATCATTTGGGACGTCGGCCACCAGACCTACGCCCACAAGCTGCTGACCGGCCGCCGCCGCCGCTTCAACACCATCCGCCAAGCCGGTGGGCTCTCCGGCTTTCCCAAGATCGAGGAGAGCCCCTACGATGCTTTCGGCACCGGCCATGCCTCCACCTCCATCTCGGCCGCCCTGGGCATGGCTTGCGCCCGGGACCTTTCAGGGGAAAGACACAAGGTGGTGGCGGTCATCGGCGACGGCTCGCTGACCGGCGGCATGGCTTTCGAGGGCCTGAACCACGCCGGCCAGCTCAAGAAGAACATGCTGGTGGTGCTGAACGACAACTCCATGGCTATCTCCAAGAGGGTGGGGGCCTTCGGGCAGTACCTGACCAGGATCACCACCACCCAGACCTACACCGGCCTGGAGAAGGGTGTTTGGGAGCTCCTGGGCAAGCTCCCTACCGACCTGGGCCAACCGACCCGTCTGCTCTTCCGCCGCATCCGGGAGGGATTCAAGAATCTGATCGTACCCGGGCTGACCTTCGAGGAGCTGGGCTACCATTACGAGGGGCCGGTCGACGGCCATGATCTTCCGGCTTTGATCGAGCTGCTGCAGAGGATACGCGAGCTGCCGGGGCCGACCCTGCTTCATGTGCTGACGGTCAAGGGGAAGGGCTTTCAGCCGGCGGAGCACGATGCCGAGAAGTTCCACGGGGTGGGGGCCTTCGACCCGGAGACCGGCGACGCCCGGCAGTGCGGAGGCGTCTGCACCTTCACCCAGATCTTCGGGCAGGCGCTGGTGGAGATGGCCCGGGACGATCGGAGGATCGTGGCCGTGACCGCGGCCATGCCCGAGGGCACCGGGCTTGACCTGTTTCGCCAGAAGATCCCGGAGCGGTTCTACGACGTAGGCATCGCCGAACAGCACGCCCTGACCTTCGCCGCCGGCCTGGCCAGGGGCGGGATGCGTCCGGTGGTGGCCATCTACTCCACCTTCATGCAGCGGGCCTTTGACCAGATCATCCATGACATCGCCCTGCAGAAGCTGCCGGTGGTGATGGCCTTGGATCGGGCCGGAGTGGTGGGAGAGGATGGGCCAACCCACCATGGGGCCTTCGACCTTTCCTACCTTCGATTGGTGCCGAATCTGGTGGTCATGTCCCCTCGCGACGAGCAGGAGCTGCGCTCCATGCTATTCACCGCCCTGCAGCTGGACCAGCCATCGGCCATCCGCTACCCCCGCGGGGCGGGCTTCGGCGCTGTCCCGGCCGAGCCGGCCAGGTTGGAGATAGGAAAGGCCGAGATTTTGGAGCAAGGTCGCAATGGGGCAGTGATCGGCATCGGCATCATGGCCACCCTGGCCAGGCAGGCGGCAATCAGACTCAGAGAAGAGGGCATCTTCCTGCAGGTGGTCAACGCCAGGTTCTGCCGTCCTCTGGACGTGGAGCTTTACCTGTCGATTTTCAAAAAACATCGAAAGGTGGTGACCGTCGAGGAGAACGTGCTGGCCGGCGGCTTCGGCTCGGCCATAGATGAGCTGGCCCAGGAGGCCGGGGCCGCCTGTCGCATACTCAGACTGGGCCTGCCCAATACTTTCATTCCCCATGCCTCCAGGGCGGAACTGCTGGCCAAGTATCGGCTGGACGAGGAAGGCATCGCCGACCAGATCAAGGATTTCCTGTGTCGTTAGCCGATAGTTGAACCGGCCATGGACCTGGTGCTCAACATCGACAAGCCGCCGGGGCCTACCTCCTTCGCCGCTGTGGCCAGGGTCCGGCGGCTTTGCCGCGCCGTGCGGGCTGGGCACGCCGGCACGTTGGATCCAACGGCCTCCGGTGTCCTGTTGGTGCTTCTAGGCCAGGCCACCAGGGCGGCTCGTTATCTGGAGTGTCTCTCCAAGGAATATCAGGCAACCATCAGGCTGGGGGTGGAGACCGAGACCGACGACCTGGAGGGCGCGGTCATCGGGGAAAAGCCCGTCCCTGCCCTTGACAGAGGATCGGTGGAAAAGACTTTGTTCGGCTTCGTCGGGGAGATAGACCAGGTACCGCCCCGATACGCGGCGCTGAAGAAGGACGGGGTGCCGCTCTATAAGCTGGCCCGTCAGGGAAAACCGGTCGAGCCCGCGCCCAGGAAGGTGCGGATACATGCCATAGACCTCTTAAAATTGGAGGAAACTGAGCTGGACATCAGGGTGAAGTGCTCCAAGGGGACCTACATCCGCGCCCTGGCCCGAGACATCGGTCGGGCTTTGGGCAGCGGAGGGACGCTGGCTCGGTTGATTAGGACGGCGGTGGGGCCTTTCGCCCGAGAACAGGCCGTTCCGCTTGACTCCCTGGATGAGAAAACAGTCCTAACCAAAGGAATGGAGATGGACAAGGCCCTGTCGTTCCTTCCGGCTGTCGAACTGGACGAATCCGAGGCCGTGAAAGTAGGCCACGGCAATCAGGTCGCCAGGTCCAGCGGGCTGGCCGAGGGAGACGCCTTTCGCCTAAGGTGCAACGATAAACTACTGGCCGTGGGACGGGAGAGGAATGGCATGATCTGTCCGGAATGCGTCTTCGCGGCTGCGGTCTGAAAGACGGATGCTGATAGTCAAGCGGCTCAGCAAATACGGACGGGAGAGGCCGGGCTCGGTGGCCGCCCTGGGCGTGTTCGACGGCCTGCACCGGGGGCATATGGCCATCATCAGGTCATTGACAGCCATCGCCAAGAAGAGGGGCCACGACAGTGCGGTGATCACCTTCGATCCTTCGCCCCAGCTGGTGCTGGGCAAGCCCGGGTGGCCGGGGGCCCTCATCTCCCTGAAGGATAAGGAGCTGATCCTGGAGCGGGCCGGGGTGGATGTCCTGGTGGTGATCAGGTTCACCCCGGAGGTGGCGAAACTGGGGCCGGAGGATTTCGTGAGGACGATCCTGGCGGAGAGGCTCCGGGTCTCCCATGTCGTCTGCGGCAGCGACTGCGGTTTCGGGCGGGGACGCTCGGGCAATCTTTCATTACTTCGGAAGCTGGGCGGAAAATACGGATTTCGGGTCTCCGAGGTCCGGCCACTCAAGGAAGGCGGGTTGAAGATCGGCAGCACCGCGATCAAGATGGCGCTGCTCGGGGGCGACATCGATCTGGCCAACCGGATGCTGGGAAGGCCGTACGCCATGAAGGGATTGGTGGTCAGAGGGCAGGGCCTGGGTGGTAAAATAGGCTTTCCCACCGTCAACCTGGAGCTCACACACAAAGAGCAGCTGATCCCGGCCAGCGGGGTATATGTGGCTTCTGCCATCATCGCCAGGAGGGATTATCAAGGCCTGCTCTATATAGGCACCAGGCCGACCGTTTCCAATCGGGGGATGTTGTCCATAGAGTTCCATTCGCTTACCGGCCCGCCACCGTCCCGGGCCAGCCATATCGAAGTGAGATTGAAAGTGCGGCTGAGGCCGGAGAAGAGATTCAGTTCCCAGCAGGAGCTGGTGAGGGCCATGGCCAGGGACGCCGGCCGCGCCCGGCTACTCTTGTGACTGCCAAAAGGGGCACCCGTCGAAGCAACGTCGATATGTCGGATTAACTACGAAGTAAAAATGTCGGGATGCAGCGGTTGAGGCTTGGGAGGCCACGGCTGGGCGCTTGTCACCGGGGAAAGGGGAGGGGTTATTATAGGCAGAGGCTTGATGCCGTCCGGGGTTTTGAGGGTTTTGATGGTCCGGTCTTTGTGGGCAGCCCTGATGTTGCCGTTTGGGAGGCGGGGGACGATCGAAGGAGGCGATTATGGCAGGGGAAGCGGTTGTCGGGGGCCCGGGCCGCCGTAAGCGTCCCGTGAAGGGAACGCGGGACGGTGTCGAGCCTGTTCAACTCCGTCCCGGTAGGGGTAATGTGTTCTTTTTTCATATCCTGACATTTTAACACGGCAGTTAGATCCTGACATAATCATTATGCTATCACACTTACAGGCGGGGCGAGTTGACATAGGGGCCGAATTCGGTTATAATTTATACTTTAAGACCTGCCCTGCACCGCTTCGCGGGGTAAGGCGTTATTTCAAACGCAACTTGGAGAAGGACATGCCTTTGGCAAAGGATAAGAAGCAGGAGCTGATCGGCAAGCACCGGGTGCATGAAGGCGACACCGGGTCGCCCGAGGTCCAGATCGCCATGCTCACCGAGCGAATCAACCACCTCACCGAGCACCTGAAGAGCAACAAGAAGGACCATTCCTCCCGTCGCGGCCTTCTGATGATGGTCGGCCGGCGCCGCCGGCTGCTGGACTACCTGGCCAAGCGCCATCTGGACCGATACCGGGCCATCGTGGAGAAGCTTGACCTACGCAAATAGAGCAAAACCCATCCACCAATGAACACTGATTAACCCTAATACCAGGAAAGCTTGTTTGATATCGGCGACAGCGGTGTGGATTCGTGTTCATCGGTGGATCGTTTAAAAACAGCGTCCGAGCTCCCTTGCTGGTAAAGACCGTTGGTTTGAGGGAGTACGGACGCTCACTTCATCTTTCCCCGCGCCTTTTACCAGGGGCGTCGGGAAGGCCCGGCTAGGGGCCGGGCAGGAGGTTATTTACCAATGGCGATCATCAAGAAACTGGAACTGGGTGGCCGGACCCTGACCATCGAGACCGGCCGCATGGCCAAGCAGGCCGACGGCTCGGTTACGGTGCGCTATGGAGACACCATGGTGCTGGTGACGGCGGTGGCGGCCGACGAACCGAGGGAGGGGATCGACTTCTTCCCCTTGACGGTGGAGTACCGGGAGCAGGCCTACGCTGCCGGCCGCATACCCGGCGGATTCTTCAAGCGAGAGGGAAGGCCGCGGGACAAGGAAATACTCTCGGCCCGGATGATAGACCGGCCCCTCAGGCCGCTCTTTCCCGAGGATTTCCGCAATGAGGTCCAGGTGGTCTGCTATGTCATCTCGGCCGATCAGGAGAACGACGCCGACGTCCTGGGCATGGTGGGGGCCTCGACGGCCCTGGCCATATCCGATATACCGTTTAACGGGCCGATCGCCGCCGTTCGGGTGGGCCAGGTGGACGGCAAGCTCTTGATCAATCCCACCTTCCAGCAGCTGGAGAACAGCCGCTTGGACGTAGTGGTCTGCGGCTCCAAGGAATCGATCACCATGATCGAAGCTGGAGCCAGGGAGGTGAGCGAGGACGAGATCGCCGACGCCATCGATTTCGCCCACAACGAAATTAAGAGGATCATCGAGGTTCAGGAGGAGCTGGTCCGTGAGTGCGGCAAGCCCAAGCGTGAGATCAAGCCGCTGGAGATCGACCGAGCCCTGGAGGGCAAGGTTAAGGAGCTGACGCTGGAGCGCATTCGCCAGGCCAACGTCCTGCCCAAGAAGGAGCACCGCCAGGACGCCATCAAACGCATTGTCGAAGAGACGGTCGAGGCCCTGAGCGCCGAGTACCCTGATCACCAGAAGATCATCCGCTATATGATCGAGGACATCCAGAGCACCGACCTGCGGCAAAGGATTCTGAACGAGAACCGTCGAGCCGACGGCCGGGCTATGGACGAGATCCGGCCCATCACCTGCGAGCTGTCGGTGCTGCCGCGGACCCACGGCTCGGCACTTTTCACCAGGGGCGAGACCCAGAGCCTGGCGGTGGTCACCCTGGGAACCGGCGAGGACGAGCAGCTGATGGAGGAGCTGGAGGGCGAGTACTACAAGAGCTATATGCTCCACTACAACTTCCCTCCCTTCTCGGTGGGCGAGGTCAAGCCCATCCGGGGGCCGGGCCGCCGGGAGATAGGTCACGGCGCTCTGGCCGAGCGGGCGGTGGCCCCGATGATACCCTCCGAGGACATCTTCCCATATACGGTGAGAGTGGTGTCCGACATCCTGGAGTCCAACGGCTCTTCTTCCATGGCCTCTGTCTGCGGGGCCTCGCTGGCCCTGATGGACGCCGGCGTCCCCATCAAGGCGCCGGTGGCCGGTATCGCTATGGGCCTGGTGATGGAGGGGGAGAAGACGGCCATCCTTTCGGACATCATGGGGCTGGAGGACCATCTGGGCGACATGGACTTCAAGGTGGCCGGCAGCCGGGCGGGCATCACCGCCCTGCAGCTGGACATCAAGGTCCAGGGGCTGACCCGGGAGATCCTGAAGCGGGCCCTGGACCAGGCCCATGCTGGGAGGATGCACATCCTGGATATCATGGAGAAGGCCATCTCCCGGCCGCGGGCCGAACTGTCGGACTATGCCCCGCGCATCCTGAGCCTGATGATTCCTCCGGAGAAGATCGGTATGGTCATCGGGCCCGGGGGCAAGATGATCCGCGGCCTGCAGGACGAGTTCAAATGCAAGATCGACGTCGACGAGGACAACTCCGGCCGGATCCGAGTGGCCTCGATTGGCCTGGAGGGGGTGGCCGGGGCCCAGGCCTGCGTGGAGCGCATCAAGGCCATGACCGCCGAGCCCGAGATCGGGAGGATATACAAGGATGCCCGGGTGGTGAAAATCATGAACTTCGGGGCCTTCGTCGAGTTCATGCCCGGCCAGGAGGGGCTGGTGCACATCTCGGAGATGGACCGGAAGAGGGTCAACAAGGTCGAGGACGTGATCAAGGAGGGAGACCGAATAGACGTCAAGCTGATCGGCATCGATCCGGACAACGGCAAGGTCAAGCTGTCGCGCAAGCAGGCCATGGACTCCTGAGGATACCGGAGCTAAGAAGGGGGGCGGCCTGGGCCGCCCCCCTTTTGCATTGGGGTTATTGACACGGCCCCTGTTTGGTGCTATAAATACTCCAAGAAGAGACACAGACATGAAGAGTACGACAGCGCTTTCCCTGCTTTGCCTTCTGGGGACGATGGCCTCGGCCGAGACGGTGGAGTTCACCGTCGGGTTCGCGCCCCCGACCGCCTTCCGGGGGGACGACGGCTTTGAACATCTGACGGTGCCGGGCCTAGGCCTGGAGAACAGCCCGGGCGCCCCCATGCTGCCGGCCAGATGGCTAAACCTCGCTCTGCCGCCGGGCGCCAGGGCGGTGGCAGTGGAGTCCATCTCCAGCGACGAGAGAAAAATCCCCGGGCTGTTCATCCCGGCCCCGGGCCAGAGGGAGACGCCGCTTTCCGAGCCGTTCTCGCCGAGTCCTTTGGAACCCGACCCAGCCATATACGAAGGTCGGTCTCTTTATCCCAGTGGTCAGGTCGAGTTAATCCACCAGGGCAGCCTGGGCGGGATAGGTTTGGCTTCGGTGAAGGTATTCCCGGTGCGATACCTGGGATCGGAAAAGGCCGTCTACGCCAGCTCGGTGGTCCGTTTCTCTCTGAAGCTGGCCCAGGGCGAGATGTCTACACAACATAAATATAGTAATGCCGTTCGGGGCCTGGCACGGAGGATGGTCGAGAATCCATGGTTGCTCGATGCCTGGTATCCGCAGCCACCAGGAGAAGCCGGCAGGGAAGGAGGAGCCGACCTGCTGATCGTCACCCAGGCGCCCTTCGACACCGTGCTGCAGCGGCTGGCTGACTGGAAACGAGCCCGGGGCCTGGTGACCAAGGTAGCATTGGCCGACAGCATCTACTCCAGCGTCCCCGGCGCCGACCGCCAGGAGAAGATAAGGAATTTCATCAGGGAGCAGGTTCTCTCCGGTGGGATTGGATACACGCTTCTGGGCGGCGACACCGCGGTGGTGCCCCCCAGGGTGGCCTACGCCATGGCCAGCGGCTACGACAGCCTGGCACCAGGCCGGGACAGCCTGAGGGCCGACCTTTACTATTCCGACCTGGACGGCGGCTGGGACGCGGACGGCGACGGGAGGTACGGCGAGCTCGAGGACAGCGTCGACATGTACCCTGATGTCATCGTGGGCCGGGCGCCCATCAACACCATAGCCGACGCCCAGACATTCGTGCGCAAGGCCATGGAGTACGAACAGGGGGCGGCCCAGGATCACCTGGACCGGGCCTCGCTCTGGGCCGAGAAGCTCGATTATGTGACCGACGGGGCGGCGGCCGCCGAGATCATCGGCCGTGACTATCTAACCCCGTTCTTCAAACCGGCCGAGAAGCTCTACGAGACATTGGGAAACCAGACCCGGGCCTCGACCATCGTGGCCTACCGACAGGGTCGGCACCTGGTAAACCACATCGGCCACGCCTGGTACACCTCGCTCAACGTGGGCCCGGGCTTCACCTCCGAGCATGAGATCCGGGCCGGCGACTTCGACACCATCCCCACCGGCGGCCGGTGGGGGATCATCTATTCCATCGGCTGCATGCCCGGGGCTATGGAGCGCAGCTGCCTGGCTGAGCACTACGTCAACAGCCCCGAAGGGGGCGGGGTGGCCTTCATCGGCAACTGCAGCTACGGATGGTCCCTGCCGTACTTCTCCGGCTATGCCTCGTCCGACCTCTACGACCAGCAGTTCTTCCAAAAGCTTCTGGCCGAGGAGGCCCCGAGCCTGGGCCTGGCCCAGGCCGCCGCCAAAGCCCAGTTCATCGGGGCCGCCCAGGCGGAGAACGAGTTCCGCTGGGTGATGTACGGCCTTAACCTGTTCGGCGATCCGACGCTGGCGGTTTGGACCGGCGGGCCGGACAGCCTATCGGTGGCCTGTGCCGAAAGCCTGCCGAGCGGAGCCAACAGCCTGGAGGTCACGGTCAGCAGGGCCGGGCGGCCGCTGGCCGGGGCCACGGTGACCGTCGGCCGTGGCGTGGAGCATGCCAGCGCCATCACCAACGACTGCGGGCGGGCGGTTCTTCCGGTGCAGGCGGAGAATGGCGACACCATCCGGCTGACGGCCTCGACCAGAAACTGCCTGCCGATCGCCAGATCGATACCGGTCTTCTTCCCCGGCGCCCAGGTCTCGCTGTCGGATTGGCAGATCTCGGAGATGGCGGGCAACGGCGACGGACTGCCCGGCCCGGGGGAGGCGCTGTCGCTGTCATTCCTGATGAAAAACACCGGCGGAGACAGTTTGGGAGACAGCATCCGCTGCGCTTTGGCAAGTTCCGAAACGGGGACCATTATCCTCGACAGCACCTTCACCCTTCCGGCGCCGGCCCCGGGGGAGAGCCTGTGGACCGGGCCGCTGGCCTCGTTCCAGGCCGACTCCTCGCTGGCTGACGGCGATTTCGCCCTAATGAGCTTGTCGGCCCGCGACAGCTCCGGAAGGTCCTGGGACTTCCCGCTAGGGATCAGGCTGGCGGCCCCGTCGCTCTCCTTTTCCGGATACGGGGTGGACGACCGGGCGGGCAACGGCAACGGCATCCCCGAGCCGGGGGAAATGGTCCTACTCTATGTAAATATAGTAAATAACGGGAAGGCCGCGCTGTCCGAGGCGAAGGCATCTCTAACGACGGCCGATCCCTTCGTGGCCGTGGTCGATAGCGCCGACAGCCTCAGCGCCGTTCCGCCTGATTCAACGGGCAGGGCCTCCTTCTCTATCTACATAGATCCGGGAACGCCTGGTCCGTGGCGCTCGCCCCTGTTTAAACTGGAGTGTCGGCAGGCCTGGAAGGTTTGGAGCGACTCGTTTCCCGCCGCCCTGGGCCAGGTGGGCTTTGCCGACGACATGGAGTCGGGCTCGCCCGGCTGGTACGCCACCTTGCCAGACTCCGACGAGGGAGGCTGGCACCTGTCGTTATTACGCAGCCACTCTCCCGGGCACAGTTGGTATTTCGGCTCCGAACTGGATTCGCTCATGCCCCGAAACTCTCTGGACACGCTGGAGACACCGGCCTTCGTGGTCGGCCAGTCCTGCAGCCTGTCCTACTGGCAGTGGCACGGCTTTGCGCCGGGCTGGAGCCGGGGGGTGGTGGAGGTCTGCGGGGACTTCGGGGCCAGGCTGCTGGAGGTGGTAGAGGGGGAGAGCGGAGGGTGGACCGTCTCGGAGCACGACCTTTCCCGATACCCACCCGGGGCAACGCTAAAACTGAGGTTCATCGCCTACTGTGATAGCTTCCGGAGCGAGGGATGGTATATAGACGACGTCAATATTTACCCCCCTCCGACCGGGGTGGCCGGGCCCTGGAACCCGCCCCGGGGATGCTCCGACCGGCTCACCCTGGACGCCGGCCGGCCGAATCCTTCAAAGGGCAATGTCACCATCAGCTTCAGCCTGCCGCACTCAGGCCCTGCGAGCCTGAAGATCTACAATATCCAGGGCCAACTGGTTAGGACGCTGGCAAGAGAAAATCTACGCGCCGGACCTCACAGCATAATGTGGGACGGACGGGATAGTGCAGGCCGGGCCGTAGCCGGGGGAATGTACCTTTGCAGGTTGAGCTCGGGGAAAGCGGCGGAAACCAGGAGGATTCTGGTCGTCAAGTAAGCGAGATATGTTAGGCGGAGGGCGGTGCTGGGAACGGCCCCTTTCGCATGGAGATGCGGTGAAAATGACGGCTCCTATCATTTGACATTTCTCGGCATATATTGGTATAATTAACATTCTTATTAATCTTATTTTACACCGTACACTTCGGAGGCCCTCGTGAAGAACTATACCCCGGACCTAATCCACAACATCGTGCTGGCCGGCCACGGCGGCTGCGGCAAGACAACCTTGGCCGAGGCCATGCTCCATATCTCCCGTCCCACCGAGCGTCTGGGCAGGGTGGACGAGGGCAATTCCATATTCGACTTCGATCCCGAGGAGACGGCCCGCAAGATATCAATCTTTTCGGCCCTGGCCGCCTGCGAGTATATCGGGCACAAGATCAACCTCATCGACACCCCGGGCTACGCCGACTTCGCCGGCGAGGTCAAGGCCGGGATGCGGGTGGCCGACTGCGCCTTGATCGTGGCCCAGGCGGTGGCCGGTATAGAGGTGGGCACCGACAAGGCCTGGAAATATGCCGACGAGCTGAAACTGCCGCGGGCCATATTCGTCACCCGCATCAAGAAGGAGCATTCCGACTTCTATAAGACCCTGGAGCAGGCCCAGGATATGTTCGGACACCAGGTGGTGGCCATGACCCTGCCCATTGGCGAACAGCTGGGGCTCAAGGGGGTGGTGGACCTGGCCAGGATGAAGGCCCTGACCGAGGGCGATGGCAAGAGCACCGAGGGTGAGATCCCGTCCGATATGGCGGAGAAAGCCAAGAAATTCAGGGAGAAGCTGGTGGAGGCGGTGGCCGAGTCCGACGATGCCCTGATGGAGAAATACCTCGGAGGCGAGATCCTTTCCGATGATGAGGTTTCGCAGGGCCTCAGGAAGGGCATTGCCGCCGGTAAGATCATCCCGGTGTTCGCCGGCGACGCCTACCACCTGATCGGAGTCAAGACGCTGATGGACGCCGTGGTCGCCTCCTTCCCGGCGGCGGCCAACACCCCCGAGGTAACGGCCGTCAAGGCCGGCGGCCAGGATCAGGTTTCCGTGGACTGCCGCGAGGACGGCCCGCCGCTGGCCTTCGTCTTCAAAACCTTCATCGAGCCCCATGCCGGCAACCTCAACTTCTTCCGGGTCTATTCCGGATACCTGGAGACCGGCCAGGATCTATATAACGCCAGCGACAGCAAGTCGGAGAAGATCGGCCAGCTCTTCTATCCCATGGGCAAGGATCGCCTAGACGCCGGCCGGGTGACGGTGGGTGACATCGGCATCGCCGTCAAGCTGAAGGAGACCGGCACCGGTGATACCCTGGGGACCAAGGCCAACCAGCTGCTGCTTCCAGGCATCGTGCTGCCCAAGCCGTCCATCTCCGAGGCCATCTCCACCAAGTCCAAGGACGACGACGCCAAGATCGGACCGGCCCTGGCCAAGCTACACGAGGAAGATCCCACCTTCACCTATGGATATGTGCCTGAGATCCGGCAGACCCTGATCAACGGGCTGGGCGAACTGCACCTGGACATCATGGTGGGCCGTCTCAAGCGGCGCTTCAACATCGAGGTCAACCGCATCAAACCGCGCATCCCCTACCGGGAGACCATCACCAAGACGGTCCAGAGCGTAGAGTACAAACACAAGAAACAGACCGGCGGCCATGGACAGTACGGCCACGTGGTCATCCGCCTGGAGCCCCAGCCGCGGGGGGCCGGTTTCGAGTTCGTGGACGAGATCGTGGGTGGGGTCATCCCCAACAATTTCATCCCCTCGGTGGAGAAGGGGATTCGGGCGGCCATGAACGAGGGGGCAGTGGCCGGATACCAGATCGTGGACATCAAGGTGGCCCTGCACTTCGGCAGCTACCACGAGGTGGACTCCTCGGGCACCAGCTTCGAGATAGCCGGCTCCGGGGCCCTGAAGAAGGGGATGCTGGAGGCCGGGCCGGTGCTGCTGGAGCCGGTGGTCAAGCTGGAGGTGGCCATCCCCGAGGAGTACGCCGGCCAGGTGATGGGCGACCTCAACTCGCGCCGGGGCCGCATTCAAGGCATGGATTCGGCCAAGGGGGTTCAGGTGATCAAGGCCACCGTGCCCCAGGCCGAGCTCTATAAGTATTCCACCGCCCTGCGCTCCATGACCCAGGGCCGGGGCAGCTTCGAGATGGAGTTCTCCCACTACGAGCAGGTGCCCTACGAGATCACCCAGAAGATCATCGAGGAGTCCAAGAGGGAGAAGGAGGAGGCCAAGAAATAGGCTCAAACCGCTGTCATGCTGAGAGGTGGATCTCGCCCGGCAAGCCGAAACATGACAGCAATACCCTTCGGCCAGGGAGGCATGGGGCCAAACTCAGGGTGACAGTATTAGAAACCGCCCTTCAACCGGGGCGGTTTTCTGTTGCATCGAGGCGGGTTTTGCGATATGATATCGACAGAAGAACAACGCCAAAGCGAGCCGGTATATGCCCGAGAGCAACGAACTCAGCCAGGCGGAATGGCAGGACCTGCGGGAGCAGATCTTCGTACTGCTGGACATCGCCTGGGACTACAGCGTCAACGTGGCCACTTTGGACCAGATATCGCTCAAGCGCCAGCCGGGCGAGCCGTTGGCCGACTACAACAAACGAGCCCACCAGGTATATCAGAAGCGGTTCAAGGAGATCAAAGCCGATAGCTTCGACCGGGTGGTGAAGCTGTTGGGCTATCTCAAGCGTCTGGGGATGCCGCCGGAGCTGTGGCCCAAGGAGATGGAGATCAATAAGATCACGGGGGAGGAAAATTAATTATGATTCTATCTTTTTTTAATAATCATGTAGGGGCTATACAAGCAATTACTGCTATAATTACGGCATTTGCATCTTTAGTACTTATTGGAGTTACGACTTTTTATGCATGGCAAACAAGAAATACAGTAGAGGAGATGAAAAGAAATTCTGCTAAAGAAGAAGCATTCGGTGTTTTTACAATCTATAATAAATGTTTAGAAATATTGACGTCATTAAAATATAAAACAATTGATTTGCATAATTTACAAAATATTGAAAAAATCAACAACGCTTTACTTGAATTAATAAATGGAAAATACGGATATTTGTTAAAAGATAAAATAGTATGGAGTATGCTTAATTTATTAGAATTGTTAAAAGTATATGATAAGCATCATAGCGAAAGCGACTATATTGTAGAAATAAAAAATAACATAGATGAAATATACAATTATCTAAATGATATTGTAGAAAAAAGTAAAAGCATTTGCATTAAAATATCATTAATAAAATAAATTGATATACCTATGAATTATTTCTTTTTCATTAATAACACAGCTTCTATTGAAACAATAGCAGCTATGGTATCTGCAGTTTCTACGGTTATTTTGGCATTCTGTACATTTTACTATGCAAAACAAACTCGTAATACAGTTATTGAATTGAATCGGCAATCTCTTGAAAGTGCATCAAAGCGAAAAATTGATGAAGCATTGAATATAAAACAAGAAATATGTTTAAAAGGTATAAAAAGCGTTAGTAGGCTAATGGTAGAAAACGAATTACCAGAAATAAAAGAAGAAGAACAAAATATATTTGATTTAATATTTAATAAATATAGTTATATTATTGATCCACTTATGATAGAAAAACTGTATGAACTTCATGAATTAATAGTAAAATTACTTTCAAAGGGTGAATTAGATACTACTGAAAAAACAAAATATAATAATTACCTAACAGATTTATATCAATACTATAGGGTTAGTATGGAAGAAATGAATCAAATATGTATAAACTATTCTTCTGTATCAAAAGAGTTAATTGATATTCAGGGGAAAATGTTAAAAAATGATAAAAGTGAAGCCTAAGCTGTCCGTCGTCTTCACCGGCGGCACCATCGCCATGAAGGCCGACAGTAGAAGGGGCGGGATCGTGCCCGCCCTGAAGGGGCGCGACATCGTCCGCCAGGTGCCGGGCCTTTCGGGCCTGTGCTCGATCGAGGTTATCGACTTCGGGCAGTACCCCGGGCCGCACATGACCCCGGCCCGGATGATGGATCTGTCGAGGCTGGTCCGCGGTTACCTGGGAAGGCCGGACATCTCCGGGGCGGTGGTCACCCACGGCACCGACACCTTGGAGGAGACCGCCTACCTGCTCGACCTGACGCTGGGATCCAGAAAGCCGGTGGTGGTGGTCGGAGCGATGAAGGACTGCACCGAGCTGGGCTGGGACGGCCCGGCCAACCTGCTGGGGGCCGCCAGAACGGCCCTGGCGCCCGAGGCCAGGGGCAAGGGGGTGCTGGTCTTCCTCAACGACCGCATCAACTCATCAAGCGAGGTTACCAAGACCAACACCGAATCCTTCGAGACCTTCGCCAGCCCGGAGCTGGGGCCTTTGGGATGGGTGGACGATGACCGGGTGGTTTTCTACCGGAAGCCCCTTTTTCGGGAATATTACCGGGTCGGAGAGATCGAGCCCCGGGTAGACCTGTTCAAAATCTGCGCCGGCATGGACAGCCGTTTCCTTAGATATGCGGTCGATTCCGGGTCACGCGGACTGGTGATTGAAGGCATGGGACGGGGCAATGTGCCACCGGCAGTGGTTCCGGGGATAAAGTACGCCATCGAAAAGGGTCTGCCGGTGGTCCTCTGCTCCCGATGCATTGGCGGGAGGGTGCTGGACACCTATGCCTACGAGGGCGGAGGAAGGCAGCTCAGAAGGCTGGGGGCCATCTTGGGCGGGCATCTGCCGGGACAGAAGGCGCGCATCAAGCTGATGGTCCTGCTGGGGATGGGGATGAAGCCTGGGCCAATCAAGCGGGCTTTTGAAAGGCATGAATACAACGGCGAAAGTTGACGGCTCGGCCCGGAAGCGTGAGCCTATCACCGACGTCCTTTTCCGTCTGTACTACAATCGCGGCGAGGTGCTGGATAAGGCCGTAGGCTACCAGCAGTCGCTGGAAAACTTCCGGAGCATGGAACAATTGGCTTCCGAGCTGGGGGCCGAAGGTCAGGCATTGAGAGCAAGAATCGAAGCTGGCTACCGGTTGACGCTTCTGGGGAAGCTGGATGAGGCCCTGGCCCTTCATCAGGCCCTGGCCAGGGAACTTCAGGAGAAGGATTACGAGGTCGCCCGGAACCGGAATGAGCAGTGTCTAGCCATCGTCCTCAGGCTGCTGGGCCGCTACCAGGAGTCTCTGGCCGCCCATGACCGCTCGAGCGATGCCGACTCCGGAGACGCGACCAGGCACCATACTTGGCTGAACAGCCGGGGGCACACCCTTTGGCGGATGGGGAGATTTCAGGAAGCCTTGGATTGCTTTCAAAAGTTATTGAGCTGGGCCGACAAGAACTCGCTGGTCGTACATCAGGCGACCGCCCATAATAATCTGGGGCTGGTATATTCGGACATGGAGATGTTGGAGGAGGCGCAGAAGCACCACCAGGAATCTTTGAGACTAAGAACGGCGCTCCAAGACGATGGGGCCATGTGCTCCTCCTTTCTTAATCTGGGAAACGTAAAGGTCCAGCTGGGCGAGATAGAAGAAGGCCTAGAGCTGTGGGGAAAGGCATTAGAGTTAAGCCGCCGTCTGGGAGACATCGCCACCGCAGCCATGATCGAGAACAACATAGGGGAGGTCGGCTACAACTCAGGAGACTACCGAGGAGCTCTGGCCCACTTCGAGAAAAGCCTGAGGATGAAGGAGGAACTCAATCTCGTGTCGTACCTCGACACCAGCCTGGAGGGGCTGGTGAAGACACACTACGAACTGAGAGACGAGCCCGGCAATATCGAGAAGTGCCTGCTTTACGGGGAGCGGCTCCTGAAGCTGGCGGCGGCCAGGCCCCAGAAGAAAGATACGGCAAGGGAGATCCTGGCATCCCTGGGATCGGCCATGGCCTGACCTAGACCGCCACAGGCGAGGTTTTATCACAGTACCCTTTTATCTATCCTGAGGCACGTTGACAAGAACGCATCGGATTGTTAGAATTTACGGGCAGTATAATTCCGTATGGTCAGGTCTTCAAACTTGAAGGCCGGGCAGTTGCAGCAGGCCACCAGCCTGCGGGACCACGGGGATGGGTCCCGTAGGCTTTGTGGTTAAAAGCGGATAGGGCGAAATCCAGAGATGGCAGACGGATCGGACGATAGCGGGAAGAACGCCAGCGGAAAAACCAGGGTGGCCGCCGCCTCGGTGGCGGCGGCGGTATTTCTGACCGGGATGAAGCTGGTGGTGGGTCTGCTGACGGACAGCCTGGGCATCCTCTCCGAGGCCGCCCATTCGGCTCTGGACCTGGTGGCGGCGCTGATGACCCTGGTGGCGGTCAGAATCTCCTCCCGGCCGGCCGACGACAGCCATCACTACGGCCACGGCAAGGTGGAGGGGTTGTCAGCCTTTCTGGAGGTCCTCCTGCTTCTGGCCACCTGCGGCTGGATCATCTACGAGGCCGCCCACCGGATCCTGGTAAAGCACGCCGAGATCGAGGTCAACTTCTGGTCCTTCGCGGTGCTGGCCGTGTCCATCGTCATAGACATTTCCAGGTCGCGGGCGCTCTACCGGGTGGCCAGGGAGGAGAAGAGCCAGGCCCTGGAGGCCGACGCCCTGCATTTCTCGTCCGACATCTGGAGCTCGGCGGTGGTCATCTTAGGGCTGGTAGGCTACAAGTTCTTCGGCTGGATGCTGGCCGACTCGGTGGCCGCCCTGATGGTGGCGGCCCTGGTGATAGTGGTCTCGGTTCGCCTGGCGCTGAGAACGCTGGACATGCTTTTGGATCGGGCTCCGCGTGGCCTGGGCACGGCCATCGAGAGGGCGGTGTCGGCTATCGAGGGGGTGCGGCGGATAGAAGCCCTGAGGATGAGGGCCTCGGGGCCCCAGACTTTTATAGATATGAGGCTCCTTATAGACGCCGACCGGCAGTTTGTCGAGGCCCACCAGATTGCCGAGGCCGCCGAGCGGAAGGTCTCCGAGATCGTCCCGGGCGCGGACGTGGTCATCCACGCCGACCCCAGTGACTCAGGCGAATCGGACAACAACCAGGAGAGGCTCTCCGACCTGCTGGACTCACACCGGAGGATGTTCGCCGGATATCATGATCTTAGCATTGTTCGCCACAGCGATAGCTACCTGGTAAGCTTGCATTTAGAGATGGAGGGGGGAGATCATCTGGACAAGGTGCACCGTGTCTGCGACCACCTGGAGCGGGACATAAAGCGGCGGATGCCCGGCAGCACCGTCACCATTCACGTCGAGCCCTGCCGGCGGGGGAGGAAACATTGAAGGCCGGAAATCGGCAGGGTGCGAAGCATGCATAGGAACCTTTCCGAATATATACTTAAAGGCCTGGGAGACATCGTCGGCCCGGGGAACCTGGTGACCGGGGAAGACGACAAGGAGCCGTACTCACACGACGAAACCCTGAATCAGAAGTTCATGCCGGCGGTAGTGGTCAAGCCGGAGACGGCCGTCCAGGTGTCGGAGATCATGAAGCTGGCCTGCTCCCAGGGGGTCCCGGTCACCCCCCGGGGCGCCGGCACCGGGCTCTCCGGCGGGGCGCTGCCAGTACACGGCGGCATCCTGCTGTCGCTGGAGCGGTTGAACCGGATATTGGAGATCGACCAGAATAACCTGACGGCCACCGTCCAGCCGGCGGTCATCACCAAACAACTGCAGGACGCGGTCGAGGAGAAGGGGCTTTTCTACCCGCCCGACCCGGCCAGCCTGGATTCCTGTTCCATCGGGGGCAACGTGGCCGAAAACGCTGGGGGTCCGCGGGCCTTCAAGTACGGGGTCACCCGACACTACCTCTGTGGTCTGGAGGTCATCTGGCCCTCGGGCGAGGCCTCGAGGCTTGGGGGCAAGACCATCAAGAACGTCACCGGCTACGACCTGATGCATCTCGTCTGCGGCTCGGAGGGGACCCTGGCCATCGTCACCGAGGTCACCCTTCGCCTTTTGCCCAAGCCCAAGCTTCAGACAGACCTGCTGATCCCCTTCCCCTCGATAGAGGCCGCGGTCCTGGCCAGCACGGCCATATTGTGCGAGAGGATAGTCCCGGCGGCCATGGAGTTCATGGAGCGGAAGGCGGTGCTGGCCGCGGAGAAGTTCCTGGAGAAGCGGGCCCCGTTACGCGAGGCCGAGGCCCACCTGCTCATCCAGCTGGACGGCAACGACCGGGAGCAGCTAAGGCGGGAGTACGAGCTGATCGGGGAAGTGGCCTCAAGGCACGAGGCCCTGGACGTGCTGGTGGCCGAGGACCGGCCCTCGCAGGAAAGATTGTGGGAGATACGAAGAGCCCTGTCCGAGGCCCTCACCCAGCAGAGCCCGGTGCGGGAGCGGGAGGACGTGGTGGTGCCCAGGGCCGCGATTCCGGAACTTTTTCTCGCCATGTCGGATATACAAATAAAACGCGGAGTGGAGATCGTCTCCTTCGGCCATATCGGCGACGGCAACATCCACGTCAACATCCTCAGGGAGTCCATGGACCAGCAGACCTGGGATGAGACTCTGCCCGGGGTGTTGGACGACCTGTTCGCCGCGGTGCTGGGGCTGGGCGGGACCATATCCGGCGAGCACGGCATCGGCTGGGTCAAAAAGCGCTTCCTGCCCAGGGCGGTGGATCCGGCGGCCCTGGAGATGATGAGGGCGCTCAAACGGGCGGTCGACCCTATGGGGATACTGAATCCCGGAAAGATATTCGACTGAGAAGCGTAAAATAACCAAAGGGACGATACACTATATGAAAATAGTAATTATCGGCGGCGGCCCGGCCGGCTACGTGGGGGCCATACGGGCGGCCCAGCTGGGGGCGCAGGTGACGTTGGTCGAGCAAGGCACCCTGGGCGGCACCTGCCTCAACGTGGGCTGCATACCCACCAAGGCCCTGCTGGCTTCGGCCGAAATCTTCCAAAAAGCAGGCGAGGCCCACCAGTTTGGTATCCTGGCCGAGCTGAAGGGATTCGACTGGCCGGCCATCCAAAAACGCAAGGAGCGGGTGGTGCGCAAGGGGGTGGCCGGAGTCGGCTCGCTGATGAAGGCCCGAAAAGTGGAGGTTCTTTTTGGAAGGGGCAGGCTGGCCGGCGGGAAGAAGGTGCTTGTCGAAGTCGAGGGAAAGCCACCCTTGGAGGTCAAGGCCGATTCCATCCTCATCGCCACCGGCTCGGAGCCGGCCAAGCTGCCTATCCCCGGGGCTGGCCTGTCCGGCGTTATCGACAGCACCGGGGCACTAACCCTGTCAGAGATGCCAGGAAGGCTGCTGATCGTCGGCGGCGGGGTCATCGGCTGTGAGATGGCTGAGATCTACGCCACCTTCGGCTCGAAGGTTACCATCATCGAGATGATGGGGCAGCTGGTGCCGGGCGAGGACCCCGAGGCGGCCAAGTTGCTTCAACGCTCGCTTTCCAAGAAGGGGGTGGAGATTGACCTTGAGGCCAAAGTTCTTGAGTTCCGGGAATCCGGCTCCGGGATCCAATGCCGGGTACAGCTCAAGGGGCAAGAGGAAAAAACCATCGAGGCCGACCGGGTGCTGGTGGCGGTGGGCCGTAGGCCGGCGGCAGCCGGCCTGGGGCTCGAGGAGAGCGGCATATCCACCGAGCGCGGCTTTGTAAAGGTCGGCAAGCGCATGGAGACCAGCCTTTCCGGCATTTATGCGGCCGGAGATTGCACCGGCGGGTGGCTGCTGGCCCACGTGGCCTCGCGCGAGGCCGAGGTAGCGGTGGAGAACATGATGGGGCGCGGAGCGGAGATGGATTACGGAGCCGTCCCACGCTGCGTCTACACCCACCCCGAGATCGCCTCGGTCGGGGTGCTGGAGAGGCCGGCTAACCAAGAAGAGGTTTTAGTGGGGAAGTTCCCCTTCTCGGCCAGCGCCAAGGCCAGCTGTCTGGGCGAGCTGGACGGCTTCGTCAAGGTCGTGGCCGAAAGGGAGACCCACCAGGTGATAGGGGGGGTCATCGTCGGGCCATCGGCGACGGAGCTGATAGCCGAGATAACCTTGGCTGTGGCTTCCCGGGCCAAGGTCGAAGACCTCATCCAGGCCATTCACGCCCATCCCGCCCTGCACGAATCGGTGGCCGAAGCCGCCCTGGGGGCGCTGGGAAGGGCTTTGCATCTTCCCTAAGCCAAAATCCTTTCCGGGCCGAAAATAGCTCTTGCATCGATATGGCTTTTCTGCTATATTCATTTCGAAGACCTCCGCAAGGATGATGTAGCATCTTTAGTAGAATGAACCAGGCCGAGGAACGCCCCAAACCGCCGGGGACGGGGCGGCGGCGGCTGATCGCCATCTATCTCGCCGGCGGTCTATTATGGCTCCTGGTCACCTGGCTGGCCCTGCCACTGGTGGTGGCGGTTCGGTCGGCGCTGGCTGGGGGCTTTTTCATCAGCTTGGCGCTGCTGGCTGCGGCCAGTAGCGCCGTGGTCATCCTCTATCCCTGGCTGGTAAAGAAGCTCGAGGGCCGGGCGGGCGAGGGCTCCGGCCCAGGGACGGACCTGCCGCCGGTGTCCCTGAAAAAGGCAGTGGAGTCTATGCAGCTGGGACTGACGGTGGCCGACGTCGAAGGCCGCATCGTCTATGTCAACCCATCCGAGGCCAGGATGCACGGCTACGAACCCGGCGAGCTGGTGGGACGAGACGTCCAGGTTTACTCGCCCGAGGAGCGCAAGCATCACCTGACCTTCGAGGACCTGAAGCGCATGAAGCGCTGGCGCCGCGAGAGCATCAACGTCAGAAAGGATGGCAGCACCTTCCCGGTGCAGCTGCTCTCGGATACGGTGCTGGACGCCCAGGGACGACTGGTGGGGGTGATCACCACCTGCGAAGACATCAGCGAGCGCAAGGCCATGGAGCGCTCTCTGAGGGAGAGCGAGGAGCGTTACCGTCACGTGGTGGAGGGGGCGGCCGAGATGATCGTCTGCCTGACCGGGGAGGGGCGGATCTCCTTCGCCAACCGGGCCTGGACCGAGGCCATGGGCTACACCGCCGAGGAATCCTCGAGGCTGGACTTCTTTGCCCTGATAGACGAGGACTCGAAGCTGGGCTGCCACCAGGCGTTGGCCAAGGCCTTGGCCGGGACCGCCTGGCAGAACCTGCAGCTGATCCTGGTGGCCTGCGACGGCCGGCAGATACCGGCCGAGGGCAACCTGACCTCCTACCACCGAGAGGGCCGGGCGGCCGGGGCCATCGGCATCTTCCGCGACATCACCTACCGCAAGCAGGTCGACCTTACCCTGCGCAAGAACGAGAAGCAGTTCCGCCTGCTGATCAAGAACGCCCTGGACATCATCATGATCCTCAACCGGGACGGGACCATACGCTACACCAGCCCCTCGGCTGAACAGGTGTTCGGCCGCCGGCCCGAGGAGCTTTTGGGCAAGCCGTTTTCCTCCCTGCTGCACCCGGATGATCGGCCGACGGCGGAGCGGGCCTTGGAACAAATGAAGAGTAAGGAGGCGGCCACCGCCTCCTTCGAGGTCCGGGGCCGGAGGCGCGACGGGGCCTGGCGCTACATCCAGGTGATGGCCAACAACACCCTGGAGGAGCCAGCGATCGAGGGCATTGTCCTCAACGCCCGGGACGTCACCGAACAGACCAGCGCCCGAGAAAGGCTGACGGCCTCGGAGGAGCGCTTCCGCTACCTGGCTAACTCGGCGGCCGACGCCATCATCACCGTGGACGAGCAGGGTAGCATCACCTTCTGGAACAAAGCGGCCGAGGCCATCTTCGGCTACAAGGCAGAACAGGCGCTGCAGGAAAAGATAGACCTCATCATTCCCAGGAGGTTTCTCTCCCGCACCAGCGGACGCCTGGATCAACTATTATCCAAAACGGCTACCGGCTCCGGCGGCCGGCCGGTGGAGCTGATGGGGCGCCGGCAGGGAGGCATCGAGTTCCCGGTGGAACTGTCATTCTCCACTTGGGTCACCCGGGAGGGCTCCTTCCTGACGGCCATCATCCGGGACATATCGGAGCGCAAGGAGGCCGAGCGCCAGCTGAAGTATCTCAGCTTCCATGACCCGCTGACCGGGCTCTACAACCGGGCCTACTTCGAGGAGGAGATGAGCCGGATGGAGAAGAGCCGGTTCCGCTCCATGGGGCTGATCCTGGCCGATGTCGACGGACTGAAGTTGATCAACGACACCATGGGGCACAAGACCGGAGACGGGCTGCTGGTGGTGATGGCCGGGATCATCAAAGACAACTGTCGGGTGGGCGACATGGTGGCCCGGATCGGCGGGGACGAGTTCGCAGTGCTGCTGCCCAACTGCGAGAAGGCCATGGTCGACGGCATCTGCCAGCGCATCCGGGAGACCACCTCCCAATACAGCCAGCAGAACCCGGAGCTGCCCCTGAGCTTGTCGGTGGGATACGCCGTCAGGAAAAAGGAGGAGACGAACATCGCCGAGGTCTATCGTGAAGCCGACAACAACATGTACCGGGAGAAGGTCAGGAACCGCGACGTCCTGGTCAAGGGGTTCATCGAGGCCTTGGAGCGGCGAAACCTTCTGGACCGGGGCAAGGCGGCGGCCCTGGAGGAGCTGATGCAAGATTTGGCCATCGCCTCCGGTGTCTCTCCCCACCACCTGTCGGAGATCTCCCTATTGGCCCGCTACCACGACATCGGCAATGCCCTGCTGGCCGGAGGGGACGCCCGGACAGGGGAGGCGCAGGGCCAGGAGGACGAGCAGAAGCGCCATCCGGAGATCGGATACCACATCGCCATGTCCACTCCTTATCTCAGCTCCATCGCCGACTGGATACTCAAGCATCACGAATGCTGGAACGGAAAGGGATTCCCTCTGGGGATCAAGGGCGAGGAGATACCGCTGGAATCGCGGATACTGGCTCTAGCCAAGGCGTTCGTGGAGGCAGCGGGGCCGCCGGAGAAGCAGACGGCCGAAAGTTGCCGCCAGGCCCTGTCGGATGTCAGAAAGGAAGCCGGCCGGAGATACGACCCCAGGCTGGCCGAGACGCTGGCCAGAATGATGGAGAAGAGGTGGCCGCTTGAAGATAAAGGCTGAAAAATTGTATTAAGGTAATACCCTAGGGTTTCGGCCTAAAAAGCTAGCGTTATCAAAGTTTCCGCCTCGTAGAGAAGCTTGTATAAAAAGGGTACAGACCTTTGTCCCTATGATTGGAGCGGCAAGAAATCTCGCCTAGATAGAGGTGGACAACTTTTTTAAGCACTCCCCGGTAGTGGTAGAGTAATGTTTGGCCGTGCTCCAGAAAGCCTCGATGCCTTTGGTGCCATCTCCGCCCCTGGGCTGTCCCTTGTCCTTTTTAACCACCATATGCTCGCCGCCGAACAGCCAAGGAGGCATAGGAATGCCAGACGTCGTTGTAGCATAACGTCCCCGGGGTGGTTGATCATTTTATCAGGGGAATAATCTTCCGGACGCCTCGGCCTTTGACGGGGAACACCCGGACTAGGCCGTCGCCTTGGAGTATTCCTAAGGCAATGATTTTATCGCCGGCGTCCCAGCCCCGTTTCCTCGTGCAGTGCCCGCCACATGGGTTTTGGTCGCCTTCAACCTTACCAGCGAGCGGCTCGGGTCACTGCTCTTAAAGGCGCAGGGCAGTCCGGATCAACCGAAAGAACCGTTGGATAGTGCCTAGGTTTGCCAGACGTTTGAAACGTAGCCGGTAGCAGGGCACATCAAGGACAAAATAATCAACAAGTTTTTTGTCTGACAGTCAAGATAGCACGCATCCCCGACAGAAGGTAAGCGGTATTTTTACCCACGGTGCCGGCATTTTAACGGCCATCGTCCGGTTTCCATGACCAGGGGCGATGACATTTCGGGCCAACTATTTTTTATCAAAAAATATCATAGATGGTCCGAAATCACTGGCTATTAACTTCCGAGATAATTGAAAGTTCCCTATTGATATTTCCGGTTATTAGATGTATAATCTTGGCCATCACCAACAGAAAAGCCGAAGATGAAGTACAAGCGCCGCAACCGAAGCTACTGCCAGGAAAGCCGCCCGGAGGTCAAGCCCATCAAGAGGCTGAAGCTCTATGGGTTCAATAACCTGACCAAGACCCTGAGCTTCAACATGTACGACGTCTGCTACACCCGCAACATAAAGAACCGGGACGATTACATCCAGTACATCGACGAGGAGTACAACGCCGAGCGGCTGACGGCCATACTCACCCAGGTATCCAACATCATCGGCTCCAACATCCTCAACATCGCCAAGCAGGACTACGATCCCCAAGGGGCCAGCGTCACTATGCTCATCTCGGAGAACAAGACCATGTTCGACGAGCTGCTTTCACGGCAGGAGAATCCCCAGCTGGTGGCCCACCTGGACAAGAGCCACATCACCGTCCACACCTATCCGGAGAGCCACCCCGATAGCCGCATCTCCACCTTTCGGGCCGACATCGATGTTTCCACCTGCGGCATCATCTCCCCGCTGCGGGCCCTGAATTTTCTGATCAACAGCTTCTACTCGGACATTGTCAACATCGACTACCGGGTACGCGGCTTCACCCGGGACGTCTCCGGCAAGAAATACTTTATCGACCACAAGATCAACTCCATCCAGAACTACCTATCGCCCGAGATCCTGAAGTGGTACCATATCGTGGACATCAACGTCTATCAGGAGAACGTCTTTCACACCAAGATGATGCTCCGCGATTTCGACACCGACGAATACATCTTCGGCAGCGGAAAGAAGAACCTCAAGGCAGTGGAGAAGCAGCGGATCCGACAGAAGCTGGAAAGGGAGATGTCCGAGATTTTCTACGGCGAGAACGTTCCGTCTATTTGACTTGAGATAACCAATTGACGATGGACCGGAGCCGGGGCCAGCCTTGGACCCGGGGACCTTTGAGCCCAGCATCAGGAAGGGAAATGGCATGCAGGCCGAAAACTTTTTCATGGAGTACTCGGAGAACGAGATCCACCTTCACGGCATCAAGAGGATCGTGGCCTCCGCTCAGACCCGCTACCAAAAGGTGGCCATAGTAGATACATACAACTACGGGCGCACCCTGTTTCTGGACGAACGGGTGCAGAGCTCGGAGCGCGATTCCTTCATCTACCACGAAGCCCTAGTGCATCCGCCCCTGCTGCTCCATCCCCTTCCCCGAAGGGTGATGGTGGTGGGCGGAGGCGAGGGGGAGACCCTGCGGACAGTGCTGGAGCATCCCACGGTGGAGCGGGCGGTGATGTGCGACATCGATGGGGAGCTGGTCAAGCTGTGCGCCAAGCACCTGCCCCAGTGGTCGGGCGGGGCCTTCCGCGACCCCCGCACCAGGATGGTCATCAAGGACGCCCGGGGGTGGCTGCAGCGGACCAAGGAAAGGTTCGACGTCATCATCATCGATCTGCCGGAGCCCATGGAGGGGGGGCCGGCCATCAAGCTCTACACCAGGGAGTTCTACCATCTGGTGCACTCCCGGCTCACCGAGCACGGGATGGTCACCCTCCAGGCCGGCACCACCAAGCCCGGCGACACCAGGATGCTGGGCTCCATCGTCTGGACCATCGGCACCGCCTTCCCAGTGACGGCCGTCTACCAGGTTAACGTCCCCTCATTCGGACTTCCCTGGGGGCTGGTCTTCGCCTCCAAGGGGATTAATCCCTTGACCTATTCCGCCTCACAGATCGACAAGCTGATAGCCCAGAGGAAGCTCCGCCGGCCGAGGTTCTATGATGGAGTGGCCCACCAAGGGATGTTCGCCCTGCCCCGCTTCCTGCGGCAGGAGATGTGCCGGAGGCATCCGGTGATAACCGACCGCCAGGCGTTGGTCACCAGCTTCAAATGAAGAGCGATGACCAACCGTGGATTCTATAGGGCTTGCGCGGATGGATGATGAAAAGGGAACAGGATTCTTCGAAAAATTGATCTCAGCCAAACTGACTGCAGGCTAGATGAAGGCGAAAAAGGCGCCAGACAGGGGAGGACAGACCCGGGCGCCGCTATTCGAGGCCCTGCAACGGTATCTATCCCTGGAGATGGTACCCTTCCACACTCCGGGTCACAAGCAGGGGGCGGGGATAGATCCGCAGTGGATAAAGCTGGTGGGGCGGGCCATCTTCAAGATGGACCTGACCGTCCTGCCCGAGACCGACTGCCTTTTTCATCCCACCGGCGCCATTAGAAAGGCCCAGGAGCTGGCGGCCAGGGCCTATGGGGCGGACCGCAGCTACTTCCTGGTGGGAGGCTCCACCGGCGGCAATCTGTCGATGCTGATGGGCGTGCTCTTTCCGGGCGACAAGGTGATAGTGCCCCGCCACACCCACAAATCGGTGATCGCCGGGCTGATCATGACCGGGGCCTTGCCGGTCTATGTCCATCCCGAGACGGCTCCGGACTGGGACCTAATACTGAACGTCAGCCCGGATTCAATCCAAAAGGCCATGGTCGAGCATCCCGGGGCCAGGGCGATGTTCGTCTCCTCTCCCACCTATCACGGCGTCTGCTGCGACCTGGAGGCCATCGTCAGGGCGGGGCACCTCAGCGACTGGGTCGTCATGGTGGATCAGGCCCACGGCCCGCACCTGAGATTCCACCCCGGCCTGCCTTCATCGGCCATGGAGGCCGGGGCCGACATCTGCGTAGAGAGCTCGCACAAGATCATCTCGGCCCTTACCCAGGCGGCCATGTTGCACGTCCAGGGACCGAACATCGACGTCCGGGACCTGGAGAGCGTGCTGCTCCTTACCCAGACCACCAGCCCCTCGTATCTGCTGATGGCCTCGCTGGACCTGGCCCGACGCCAGATGGCCACCGAAGGCCGACGGCTGCTGGACCGAGCCATCAACCTGGCCCAGGACATAAGGTCGGCGGTCAACCGCACCCGTGGCCTCTACTGCCTCGACGCTGCGGATGTGGCCCCGTTCCGCTTCGACCCCACCAAGCTGACCGTCTTCGTGGACGGGCTGGGGCTGACCGGATACCAGGCCAGCCGCATCCTCAACCGTCGCTACGGGGTGCAGGCCGAAATGGCCGACTGGGACCACGTGGCCTTTATCGTCTCCATCGCCGACGACAAGGGATCGGGCGAAAGGCTGATTAGCTCCCTGCGTGGCCTGGCCAGGGAGCATAGGAAGGGAGGGCGGAAGCCAAAGCTTCGGGTGCAGTTTCCCTCGAAATATCCCCCGATGTCCATGACTCCGCGCGAGGCCTATTTCGCCTCCTACCGAACGGTGCCGCTGAGGCAGGCGGTGGGCGAGATCCCTACCGAGTTTATAACCGTCTACCCGCCGGGGATACCGGTGGTGGTCCCTGGGGAGAGGATCACCGCCGAGGCGGTGGAGTACGTGGAGACCATGCGCCGCCTGGGGGCCATCATCGTCAGCCCCATGGCCCGGGGATCGGACCACATACGGGTGGTCGCCTGAATCGGCTGGCTCAGAGACTAATGGCAGGGGGTTGGAAGCCGGGGGGTTGACAAATGACGAAAACAGGGCGATAATTATCCATCAATAATCGAAAGGGAAGACCATGTGCCAGAGCTGTGGTTGCGGCCAGAAAAAAACCTACAAGTGCGAGAAATGCGGCCAGACCTCGGGGGTGCCCAAGGAGTGCTGCGGCAAACCGATGAAAAAGCAGTAGGAGGATCGGCAGGAGCAGAGTAGAAAGGGTTGGATGGACCAGATAACCAAGGAAATGACCATCATGGAGGTGGTCAATAAACACCCCCAGTGCATCAAGGTATTCTACCAGCACGGTCTGTTCTGCATCGGCTGCAGCGTGGCCTATCGGGAGACGGTGGAGCAGGGGGCCCAGGCCCACGGCATCGATGTCGACCAGCTGATGAAAGAGCTGAACCAGGCGGTGGGAAAAGAATAGGGTAAGGATAATTATAAGAACAACGCTGAAAAAACGGCCAGGCCTGTCAAGGCCTGGCCGCTTTTTTAAACCCTTAAGCTAACTGGCGGATAGGATGTCCGGCAACGCAGCCACGCTTTTGACGCCGGGAACCCCGGGCTCGGAGTCCGAGTTCTCGCTGCAGACCCACACCGCCCGCATCCCGGCCCCCAGGGCGCCCCGGACGTCGTTCTCCAGGCTGTCCCCGACATGAACCGCATCCTTCGGCCCCGTTCCCAACGCTTCCAGCGTTTGACGAAAGATGCGGGCATCGGGCTTGCGGCAGATAGTCTCGTCGGAGAACATGGCGACGTCCAGCAAAGACATGATGCCGAATTCGGAAAGCAGCTTTCGCAAAGAGCGGCCCGGGGTGCGGCCGGTGTTGCAGATCAGGCCGACTTTAAGGCCATTGGTCTTTAATTTGGCTAAAGTCTTAGCGGCGCCCGGCACCAGCGAAGGGGGGAAAAGAAGGGCGGCGGTGGCGTAGGCCTCGGCGATCTTGGAGAAAACCTCAGGGTCGACCGAATTTGACAACCCGGGACGGGCTAGGTCCAAAAAAAGCGAGACCTGCCCCTCGAAGGGCAAGTCCACCGCCCTATCCCATGACCGAGAGCACTCGTCCCAGACTCGGGCGTGGGCCAGCTCCAGGTCGGCCGCCGGGATCACCAGACCAGAACGGTTCAGAATCCTCCCGATCTCCCGGATCCGGTGTCCGGACCTCTGCCCGTCGGTTTTTCGGGAGTCGGTTATCAGCGTCTCCCACAGGTCGAAGGTGACGGCCCGAAGCGGCATAGTCAGCCAGCTGCCGCCTTGCGAATCTTGAAGGCCAGGGCCTCGGCCCCGGCCGGATCCAGTGGCCGGCCGTTCTCCGTGAGGTTGATAAGCAGTAAGGCGATCCGGTCCAGATCGGCCCGGCAGACGGAGCGGACCTCAAAACCATCCAACGCCCCCAGCACCGCGGCCACCGGCTCCGGGCTTCCGTCCACGGCCACCGCCATCACCGTCGACGGCTGGTCATCATCGGAGATCATGAGGTTATCCCAGACCACGACCGCCGGACCAGGCCGGCCGAATTCGGCCATGGCCCGGAATCCCAGGGTCAACTGGGAGAGCACCGCCTCGTCTTTTATCTTGGGGTTCAGCAGGCAGCGGTCGCCCAGGGTATAGAACAGGGGCCGCAACGCCTTCATGTCCAGCCCCCGGGACTCGGCCAGCTGGCCGACGGCCTGCAGCCTCATTTGGCGCAGGTTGCGTGAGGTACGATCGAAGATCCTGAGCTTAGGGCCGAAGCCAGGCACCGTCCGCATCCGAGACTCGATCCGGGTATAGATCTCCTCATCATTCCAGTGGGTCTGGTCGGGTCCGAAGAGTAGCCGTCGGTCGACCCAGAGGTCGATTATGGATATCTCCTGTTTCCTTTCGACGCCGTCCTGGACATAGGAGACGTAGGTGGGCATGTCGGGCATGGCCGCCGAGAAACCGGGCTCCCGCGACAGGGATTTCACTAGCTCCAGACCGAAGCCGGCGTCGGGCCCCGAGGCCACCAAGATGATCTTGTAATGGTCCGGGGCGTGGGGATGGATGTAGCCCTGGGGGATCTTGAGCTCCCGCTCCTCCTCCAGCATGGGGGGAACGATCTTCCTCCTGATGAGCTCCACTCCGGGCGTCGGACCCAGGGACTCCTGCGATGCGGGCAGGGATAGAATGGCCTGGCGGACGGCCTCCAGCTCGACCTCCCCCAGCGGTTTGTCATCGCGTCCGGTGACCTCCAGGTGGAAGACCGAGATGCGGTCGGCGGTGAAATAGGCGTAGTCCTGGTGGCGGCGGAACCCCGGCACCGCCTCCTCCAGACGCCGCAAGATGCGCTCGAAGGTAATCCCTGGCTGGGTGGTGATGATCGATATGCCGGTCAGCTCCCGGCCGCCCAGCGGGATGCGGCAGACGTCCACCTCCAGGGTGGAAAGCCCCTGGCGGATGCGCTTCTTCAGAAAATAGTTGGTCTGGATCTGGTCGGCGATGGACTCGGGGCTGCGCTCGTTGAGGTAGGACTCCTGGCGGGCAATGAAAAATTTGAGGGCCTCGCCGCTATCGCCCATCATCTCCCGCAGATCCTCGGCAGAGACCCGGACCCGCAGGATGTCGGTGACGGTGGTGAAGGCGTAAAGGCGTCGGGCCTCCTGCTTCTGCAGGGTGCGCTTGGCCTCGTCCTCGGCGGCGATGCGCGACAGACGCTCCTGGATTTTGGCCCGGGCGATGTCCAGCGCCTTGCGGCTGAGGCTGGGAGGGATCTCCACTTCCATCAGGACCACGCCCAGTTTTTGCCGGCCGCGGCGCAGTATAAAGCCGTTGGTATAGGATATATTGAGTCCGGCCTCATGGACCGTGCCTAGACAGGCGTCGGCCAAGCCGGCCCAGTCCGGGGCCAGCACGGCGAACAGCAGGGAGGGCAGGGCTTCGGGCTCCTTGGCGGCCTGGATCCGCTCGGTGATGACGTGGGCCATGCCCGGCAGCATCTCCTCCTCGCGCAGCAGGCGGATGAGCACCGCCCGCTCCTGGGCGGTCAGCCGGCCGGCGAAGGAAGTGCCCCGGGAGATCATCCGGTTGTAGACGGCCACCTGGCGCGGGGTAAGCGACAGATGGGAGAGGAAGGGGTAGATCTGGGATAGGCGCATAACTGATATAATAATACCATTATTAATAATAAAGTCAAGAGAAAATATCTAGCGGAGAAAACCCTTAAAATTATTTCAAAATCACCAAAATATGCAATAAAAAGGAATACCATGAAAAGCTGAGATGTTTCCTTAACCTTGCATGGCAACAGGTTAATCATTTACATTGACAGTTCTCGCAACTTGTGATAAAATCACAAGTTATCCCATGCGCAAGCCCAAATCACTCTTGGACATATACCGGAAGCTCTTCGACGCCTTCGGGCCCCAGCACTGGTGGCCGGCGAGAACGCCCTTCGAAGTAATGGTTGGTGCCATCCTCACTCAAAACACCAACTGGGGAAACGTCGAGCGGGCCGTTGCGAAACTCGGGGCGGCAAACGCTTTGACCGCTGAACGTATCGCTCGTATGCCGTTGAAGCGCTTGAGAGGTTTGATCCGTTCCTCAGGCTTCTACAACCAGAAGGCGCGGAGGCTGAAGGCCTTCTCGCGTTTCCTGCTCGATGGTTACGGCGGGAGTATCGCGAGGATGCGAAGGGAGGAGGCTGCGAAGTTACGACAAGGGTTGCTGGCGCTGGAAGGCATCGGGCCGGAGACCGCGGATTCGATTTTACTCTATGCTCTGGATAGGCCGGTCTTTGTGGTCGACGCCTACACCAAGAGGGTCTTCTCGCGTCACGGGTTTCTATCCGAAAAACAGAGATACTCCGACTGGCAGGGACTTTTCGAGGGAAACCTGCCACGGGACGCAAAGCTGTACAACGAATACCACGCGCTGATCGTCAGGCTGGCCAAGACCTACTGCCGCAAGAGGCCGGATTGCGCGGGTTGTCCGCTTGAGGGCGCGAAAGCGCCACCGGGTCATTCCAAGGACGGCTCCCGAGGCCAGGGCGGACGAAGGATTCGTCCATCAAAGCCTGGATGGCTTCGTCGGTGAGACATGGCGTTGAGCTCGCGATGGAATGCGGCCACTCAGCGGTTGGTTGTTGGTTGATAGCTGTTGGTTGAAAAGATGCCGATAATCGAGGTCGAAAACCTCTCCAAGCACTTCAAACGCTTCCGCCGCCGGCCCGGCCTTTTAGGCTCGGTACGGGACCTGTTCCACCGGCACCAGGAGACGGTCAGGGCGGTGGACGGGGTGACCTTCTCCATCGAGCCCGGTGAGATCGTGGGCTACATCGGGGCCAACGGGGCCGGCAAGTCCACCACCATCAAGATGCTGACCGGCATCCTGGTGCCGACCTCGGGCCGGATCGTGGTCGACGGCCTGGTGCCATACCGGAACCGCTACCGGCACGTCAGAAAGATAGGCGCCGTCTTCGGCCAGCGCAGCCAGCTGTGGTGGGATATCGCGGTCATCGAGGCCTTCAAGTTGCTGCAGAAGATCTACGAGGTGCCCAAGGCCGACTACCAGAAAAGGCTGGACAAGTTCACCGAGGTTCTCGGCTTGGGCGGCCTGCTTAACATCCCGGTGCGCAAGCTCTCCCTGGGCCAGCGGATGCGCTGCGACCTGGCCGCCGCCCTGCTGCACAACCCCTCCATACTCTTTCTGGACGAGCCCACCATCGGCCTGGACGTGGCCGTCAAGGCCAGCATCCGCGAGTTCATCAGAGAGGCCAGCCGGGACCAGGGCACCACCGTCATCCTGGCTACCCACGATCTGGGCGACATCGAGGACCTGTGCCGCCGGGTGATAATGATCGACTCGGGGAAGCTCATCTTCGACGGCACCCTGGACGCCCTGGCCGAAATGGTGCCCATGGACCGCAGGCTCTCGGTGAAGCTGGCGGCCCCGGTGTCCGACACTCAGATGGCCGATATCCTCAAGGGCTTTAGGGTGAGGGCCGAGTCCGAGGATCCCTACAACTGGAGCTTCGAGTTCGACCGTAGCCAGGTGAGCGCTCCGGAGCTGACCGGTTTTTTGCTGGCCAGGCTCAAAATCCACGACCTGGCGCTGGAGGAGGCGGCCATCGAGGACGTGGTGCGGGAGATCTACCGGCAGCGTTCAACCTTAAACGTTCACGGTTAGATGTTCAACGTCCCATGAGGAGGAAGTTAGAAAAGTACTGGCAGTTCATGCGGGTGGGGTACCTTACCTACCTGGCCTATCGCTTCCAGGTGCTGATGAACGTGATCTCCTACCTGTTGATCATCGGGCTGAACTACTTCCTGTGGCGGGCCATCTTCGCCAAGCACCACACCATCGCCGGCTTCACCCTGGAGCAGATGATGACCTATGTGGTCATCGCCTGGTCGGCCCGGACCTTCTTCGCCAACCGCATCGACCGGCTGATAGGCGACGCAGTGCGCGACGGCACCATCGCCATGGACCTTTTAAGGCCCACCAACTTTCAGCTGTACCACTATTTCCGGGCTTTAGGCCGGGCCCTTTTCATGATGCTCTTCATGACCCTGCCCATCATCGCCGTGGCCTCGCTCATCTTTCCGGTGAGGCCGCCCTCGGGGCGGCTGGGGCCCTACCTCTTCCCGCTGTCGGTGCTGCTGTCGTTCTTCCTCCACGCCGGCATCAGCTACCTGACGGGACTGGTGGCCTTCTTCACCCGCAACAACGAGGGGGTGTTGCGCTTCAAGCAGATGCTGGTGGAGGTGTTCTCCGGGGTGATGATCCCGGTCACCTTCTTCCCGGGCTGGGTGCAGGACGCCCTCTTCTGGCTGCCGTTCAAGTACATCGCCTACGCGCCGCTCAGGATCTACCTGGGCATGGAGCCGCTCTCCAGGGTGCACCAGGGGGTGCTGCTGCAGATAATGTGGATCATCATCATCTACCTGGCCGGCCAGGTGCTGTGGCACTTCGCCATCCGGCGGCTGGAGGTGCAGGGGGGATGAACGGAGATACAAGCCAACCTAACCTCTATACCCCTTCCCCATGGGGAGAGGTACGGGGTTAGGTGGATAAACGCATGAAACGTTTTTCTCTCTACATAAAACTCTACGGCGCCTACCTCTCCAACTCGGTCAAGATGCGCCTGGCCTACCGGGAGGACTTCCTCTCCGGCTTCGTGGCCGGGATCATGCAGCAGCTGATCGGGGTCCTGTTCGTGGCCACCATCTTCGTCCGGGTGCCGGACATCCGGGGCTGGACCAAGGCCGAGGTCTTCTTCATCTATGGCTTCGCCCAGGCCACCCTGGGGCTGTTCTACACCTTCTGCTCCAACATCCTGGAGATGGGGGAGAAATACGTCATCGAGGGGAGGCTCGACCAGGTGTTGCTGCGCCCCATCGACAGCCTGTTCCAGGTGATCACCGAGCGCATCCACTGGGAGGAGGCCTCGGTGGTCCTGGTGGGCCTGGCCGTCATGGGCTACGCGGTGGGGAAGATGAGGATGGAGATCGAGCTTTGGCAGTACCTGGCCACCGCCGCTCTAGCCGTCTCCGCCTGCTTGGTGCTGCTGGGAATCTTCGTGATCCTGGCCAGCCTGACCTTCTGGTTCAACGATCGGGGCGGCGTCTCCTCGATGATGCTGGCGCTGCAGGGCTTCTCCCAGTACCCGCTCACCATTTACGGCAAGGCCATCCGCCTGGTGCTGACCCTGGCCATCCCCTACGGCTTCACCGCCTTCTATCCGGCCATGCATCTGCTGGGCCGCCGGGAATACGGACTCTACGCCTGGCTGACGCCGGCGGTGGCCCTGGCGGCCATGGGGCTGGGCATGGCCGCCTGGAGGATGGGCCTGCGGGCCTACGAGAGCACCGGCAGCTGAAAAACCAACAATCCGATGTCACCTTGAGCGGCCCGACTGAGACCTCGGCGTGAGCTCGGTCGAACGCTCGCCGAAGTCCAGGTGTCCCGCCCGGCAGGCCGAAGGGTGAGGCCAAGAAAAGAAGACGAGATCCACGCCGTCATCCCTCAGCCAGCGGGGCAGAGCAGACTTCTCGGGATGACAGGGATCCTTAGAAATACGGAGCATAGATGTTCAAGTTCCCCAATTTTCGCGACCTGATGACCGGCATCGTCTCCCACGACATGTCGGTCGACCTGGGCACCGCTAGCACCCTGGTCTACGTCGAGGGCAAAGGCATCGTCCTCAACCAGCCGTCGGTGGTGGCCATCGAGAAGAAGACCGGGGTGGCCCTGGCGGTGGGCGAGGAGGCCAAGAAGATGCTGGGCCGCACCCCGGAGGAGATCCGGGCCATCCGCCCCATGAAGGACGGGGTGATCGCCGACTTCGAGATCTGCGAGGAGATGCTGCGGAACTTCATCAAGATGGCCATGAAGCAGCGCTCGCTGGTCAAGCCCCGGGTGATCGTCTGCGTCCCCTCGGGCATCACCGAGGTGGAGAAGAGGGCGGTGCGCGACTCGGCCGAGCATGCCGGGGCCAGGGAGGTCTTCCTGCTGGCCGAGCCCATCGCCGCCGCCATCGGGGTGGGGCTGCCGGTGGACTCGGCGGTGGGCAGCATGGTCATCGACATCGGCGGCGGCACCACCGAGATCGCGGTCATCGCCCTGTCGGGCATCGTCTCCAACACCTCCATCCGCACCGCCGGGGACGAGATGGACGAGGCCATCGTCGAATACCTGCGCAAGACCTACAACGTGCTCATCGGCGAGCAGACGGCCGAGGAGATCAAGATCCAGATCGGCTCGGCCTTCCCGGTGGAGGAGAACCGGGAGATGGAGGTCAAAGGCAAGGACCTGGTGAGCGGCATCCCCCGGGCGGTCAAGGTGCGCTCCGACCAGATCCGAGAGGCCCTGCGCGAACCTATCAATCTCATCGTCCAGGCGGTCAAGCGGGCCCTGGAGCAGACGCCGCCCGAGCTGGCGGCCGACATCGTGGACAACGGAATCGTCATGACCGGCGGCGGCTCGCTCCTCAAGGGCCTGGATGCCCTGCTGCGCGAGGAGACCAACCTGCCCATCAGCGTGGCCGAATCGCCTCGAGAGTGCATCGTCATGGGAGCGGGCAGGGTCCTGGAGAATGCCGCCCGCTATGAGAAGGTGATCATGCCCAGCCGCAAGGAGTGACCCCATGTTTCATCAGGAAGACAGGGGGGCAGGAAAAGAACCGGTTTCCGGCAGGCTGTCTCCATGATCGGCCGGAGCGGAGCGGGACGGCCTCGACATAGGGGCGGGGAGGGTGAGGGGTGCAGTCGCTGACGAGGCGCCTCTGGCAGCGCACCGATGTGGCGGTGCTGGCCGCCTGCCTGGTATCGGCCGCGGTGCTGATGTTGCTGCCGCTTTCTGTCAAGGAGGCGGTGGGGCGGGCGGTGGTGGCCACGGTCTTCGCTCCGCTGGAAAAGCCCCTGGCCCAGCTTCGCTCCCTTATCCAGAGCCGTCAGGAGAACCTGGAGCTTAGGCGGAGCCTGGCTTCCGTTTCCTTGGAGATCGCCTCGCTTAAGCAGGCGGCCGCCGAGAACGCCCAGCTTCGGGAAATGCTGGGGCTCCGGGAGCGATGGCAATGGAGCCTGGAGGCGGCCGAGGTCTCGTCGCGCCAGCCCGGCATCTTCGCCCCCGACCTGGTGATCGACAAGGGAGCGGCCGAAGGGCTGGCCAAGGGCATGGTGGCGGTTTCCACCATGGGTTTGGTGGGTAGATTGAGCGGCATCGACGATCGCTCCTCCGTAGTCCAGTCCATCTTCCATCCTGATTTCCGGGTGAGCGCCCTCGACCTGCGGAGCCGAGTGCTGGGGGTAATGCGTTACCAGCCTGGCTCCGGCATGGTGCTGGACCGAGTGCCGCTGCAGTCGGATATAAAGGCCGGAGACACCCTGGTATCCTCAGGCTACGGCGGGGTGATGCCCTACGGGCTGATGCTGGGGACGGTGGAGAGCGCCCGGGCCAATCCGCTGCGTCTGCGCCTGGACGTCAAGGTCACCCCATCGCTTGACCTCAACCGGCTTTCGCAGCTGTTCGTAGTGACCGGGGGGGGTCCGATTCCGCTGCCGACCCTCTCGACCGCGGCCGCCGACACGCTGGAATCCAAGCCCAGGGCCAGGCGTCCGGCGGTGGTCAGGCCCTTCCTGTCCATCAGGCCGGCCCAGCCGCCCGACGAGGGCGAACAGGAGGAAAGATGAGCGGGTGGCTGAAGACGCTGCTGACGGCCTGGATGGCGGTCTTTCTGCAGTCCTCGGTCATCCACCAGATCGGGATCTTCGGCAATATCCCTGATCTGCTGGCCGTGGCCATCGCCGCCAAGGCGCTGCGCGACGGAACGGCCAGAGGCACGGCCTTCGGGGCCATGGCCGGATTTCTGGCCGACTGCTATCACCCATCCAGCATGGGATTGCTCACCCTGAGCGGCATCGCCGCTGGATGGCTGGCCGGAATCCTACGGGAAGGCGTCTACCGGGAGCAGCTGGCCAGCCAGCTGGCCCTGGCCGGTGCCCTGGCCTTGGTGCGCCAGCCTTTCGAGTATCTGGGCGCGGGCCAGGGCGCTTTTGGGGGGTATCCCTGGTTCCTGCTGAGGTATGGGCTGGGAAGCGCCGCCTACACGGCGGCCACGGCCCTGCTGCTGATGCCGTTGTTGGCTCGATGGTGGACCCCCAGGGCCGGTGGCCGGCTGGCCGGAGTCGGGAAGGCGGCGGGAACGTAACCATCGGTGGGCCGCCATTGCTAGAAAGGATCAAGAACAATGGCTGCTGAAGATTTGGGGGGTCGGGAACGGGCCCTGGCCATAGCCGCCTTGGGCCTTTTGGCCATGCTTCTGATGCTGGCCCGGGCTGCCCAGCTGCAGGTTTTCCATGGCAGCCGGTATCGAATGCTTTCCACCCAGAACCGGGTGAGGATGATCGCCATCCCCTCGCCGCGTGGCCGGGTGCTGGACAGGAACGGAACGGTCATCGCCGAAAACCGACCGGGCTACGCTCTGGTCCTGTTCGGGACCGGGAACTGGAGATCGACGGTCAGGTCCGCCTCCAGGCTGCTGGGGTTGGACAGCCTGGCGGCCGAGGCCACAGTCAGGCAACAACGGGCCGCCTATCCCAAAGATCCGGTCAAGCTGCTGCGGGACCTATCGCCGGTGCAGGTGGCGGTGATCGAGGAGCACGCCGAGGAGCTGCCCGGCCTACGCATAGAGTATGAGGCCCTGAGGCAGTACAACTTCGGGCTTCGCGGCAGCCACCTGCTGGGATATGTCTCCGAGATAGGCAGGCGGGAGCTGGAGAGGCGCGGCGAACAGGGATACCGCTTCGGCGATATCATCGGCAAGTCGGGCCTGGAACGCCAGTATGAGAGCCTCCTCCGGGGGTCGGAGGGATGTGAATACCTCGAGGTCGACGCTCACGGCCGGGTGCAGGGGGGCATTCCGCAGATGCCGGAGCTGCCCCCAGTTCCCGGAGTGGACATCCAGCTGACAATCGACTGGCGGCTGCAGGATTCCCTGGAAAGCCTGTTCGAGCCGAACCTCATCGGGGCAGCGGTGGCCCTAGAGCCGGGCACCGGACGCATCCTGGCCCTGGTAAGCCGGCCGAATTTTGATCCCAACCTCTTCGCTGGAGGGGTGAGCGCCGCCGAATGGGAGCGTCTATCGAAGGACCCCAAATTCCCGCTTTGGGACCGGGCCATCCGCAGCCTTTACCCTCCCGGATCGACCTTCAAGCTGGTGGCCGCCCTGGCCGCCCTGTCCGAGTCGCTGATTACGCCAGAATCGCGCATGCGCCAGGCTTGCCACGGAGGTATCAGGATCGGAAACCGATACTTCAAGTGCTGGAAGGGCGGGGGCCACGGCAGCCTGGATCTGGGTCAGGCCATCGTCCATTCCTGCGACGTCTATTTCTACCAGCTGGGCATGATGCTGGGCGTTGACCGGCTCCACAAGTGGGCCAGCGCCCTGGGGCTGGCCCGTCCCACCGGGGTAGACCTGCCCCAGGAGGTAAAGGGGCTGGTCCCCGACACCGAATGGTACGAGAAACGGCTGGGCCGGGGAGCGGTGACCGCCGGCTTCCCGGCTAACCTGGCCATCGGCCAGGGAGAGGTGCTGGCCACGCCGCTGCAGATGGCCGCGCTTTTCGCCGCGGTGGGCAAGAGGGGCCTGGCCGCCAAGCCGCACCTGATGCTGCGGGCGGTGGCCGCCAACGGCCAAGAGATGGCGGCCGAGCGGTTGGATACCACCAGGCTGCCCATAAGGAGGGAGCATCTGGAGGCGGCGGTGGCCGCCCTGACGGCGGTGGTCAACCAGCCCGGAGGCACCGGCGGCGCGGCCAGGGTTGAGGGGGTGACCGTGGCTGGCAAGACCGGGACCGCCCAGAACCCGCACGGCAACGACCACTCCTGGTTCGTAGGCTTCGCCCCGGCCGAGGACCCGGTGATCGCGGTGGCGGCTATTGTGGAAAACGCCGGCCACGGGTCGGCGGTGGCGGCGCCCATCGTAGGGAAAGCTATAAAGGCCTATCTGAACTTAAAGGCTCCGCAGGATTCGGTCCTGGCGGCGGCCGCGGTAAGATGAAAAGCCTGCTGGGGGGCACAGGCCGCGACCTGGACTGGCAGCTGACAGCCGCCACCCTGGTGCTTTGTCTGGCGGGGGTGGCCATGGTCTACAGCGCCACCCAAACCGACCAGCCGGGCCTGGCCGGGCTTTGGGCCAGGCAGCTTTTATGGGTAGGCCTTGGTATAGCCGGACTGATCCTGTTCACCGCCGTGCCCTTCCGCTATTTCGAAGCGCTGGCTTGGCCGACATATATCGCGTCTCTAGTCCTGCTGGTGCTGGTCCTTTTCGCTCCGGCCCAGGCCAAAGCGCACCGCTGGTTCAGCCTGGGAGCCTTCCAGCTACAGCCGTCGGAACTGGCCAAGGCAACCACTGTCTTCATCGTTGCCAAGACGCTGACCGAGCGCGCCCTGAAGCGGAGGCCGATGCTGCGGGTGACCATCGCCTGCCTCCTGGCCCTACTGCCTATGGGGCTGGTGCTGATAGAACCGGACCTGGGCACCTCCTTGTCCTTCCCGGCCCTGCTTTTGGGAATGTTGTTCTGGGCTCGGGTGCCGCTAAAGACGCTTTTTTTCATGCTGTCTCCCCTGCTCTCGGTGCTGGCAGTGGTCTCCATGCCCAGCTGGGTGGTGTTCATGGCCGTGCTGGTGGCGGCCTTCTGGTTCTTCAAAGCCAAGTTCCGGGTGGCCGTTCCCCTGTTCCTTCTGAATGCCGCCATCGGCAGCCTGGCCCCGGTGTTCTGGAACCATCTGCGCGAGTATCAGCAGAGGCGGATAATGATCTTCATTAACCCCGGCCTGGACCCCAAGGGGGCCGGCTGGCATGTGCTCCAGTCCAAGATCGCCATCGGCTCGGGGGGGCTTTTCGGCAAGGGCTACCTGGCCGGAACCCAGAAGAAACTGGCCTTCCTTCCGGCCCAGCAGACCGACTTCATCTTCTCCACCATCGGCGAGGAGTTCGGCTTCCTGGGGTGCCTGGCCGTGATCCTGTTGTTCGGCTGGCTGGCCTACCGGATGCTGGCCATCGCCCAGCAGGCCCGCAACGGCTTCGCCAGCCTGACGGTGGCCGGCCTGCTCTCGGTCATCGCCTTCCACGTGGTGCTCAACATCGGGATGACCCTGGGCCTGCTGCCGGTGACCGGGATACCCCTGCCGTTTTTGAGCTACGGGGGCTCGGCCACCATCGCCATGATGTCCATGGTGGGAATCGTGCTTAACGTCGGCCTGCGCCGCTACGAATATTGAGATTAAGGACGCCAGATGCTTCCGACCTTGATCAAGATAGGCCCGGTGGGCCTCCATAGCTACGGCCTGATGCTGGCCCTGGCCTTCATCATCGGCATCCGCCTGGTGCAGAACGGGGCGGCCCGGCTGGGGATCTCCAGGGAACAGGTGGCCGATCTGGGTTTGCTGATATTGGCGGCGGCGGTGGTTGGCTCCCGGGCCTTCTATGTGGCCACCCATTGGCCGGATTATGCTCACCGGCCGCTGTCCGCGCTGGCCGTCTGGGACGGGGGGCTGACCTTCTACGGCGGGGTGCTGGCGGCCCTTCCGACCAGCTACCTGTATGTCAGGTCCAAGAAGCTTCCCTACCGGAAGCTGGCCGACCTGGCGGCACCGGCCTTCGCCCTGGGCCTGGGTTTGGGGCGGATCGGCTGTTTTTTAAGCGGCTGCTGCTTCGGCAAGCCATCGCACCTCCCCTGGGCGGTGAGGTTTCCCCCGCACAGTTTTGCCGGCTACGTCTTCGACTGCCCACTGCATCCCACGCAGCTCTACGAGTCCCTATTCGGTTTCGCCTGTTTCGGCCTGCTTCTTCTTTTATCTAAGCGAAAACATTTTGACGGTTTTCTGATGTGTCTTTTCATCGGCCTGTACGGGGCCTGGAGGATGCTGATCGATATCTGGCGCTATTATGAAACGACACAGGTATGGGCCTGGGGGCTGACCAACAATCAGTGGATAAGCATACTGATGGTGCTGTCGGCAGCGGCAACGGGGGCGGTTTTGAGCCGCAGGGATGGCGAAATGGGGAAAAGAGCTTGAAACTTTTATAAGATTTGGGATATAATCAACTCCGGCCGCAGTAGCTCAGTCGGTAGAGCGGCGCACTCGTAATGCTAATAATTAAAATTCTATATCGTTGCATAATAACGCAATATGAAGCGGGAACTGGTGTTAGTCCCCCCCCTTTTCTTGATTTCTCCTAATCCGGCTTTTTACCGCTTTTTCTAGGGATTGAACTTTTTTTGGACAGTTTAATTTTATCGGGGAGGTTAACGAAACAGCAGATTTCCTTCTATTCTTGAGATCAGGATTATTTAGGACTGGCGGTGAACTCCATGTTAAAACGATAAATACCTGTTGTCGAACCGGAAGGCAGATAAAGGCGTAGATCATAGCATAGGTTTGTGCCTTTTTCCTTGGAATAGCTTTCGTATACTTTCATCGGCCCACCGTTGAACGGCATGAACTGTCCGCATCCATCTATGCGATAAGCTAGGAGGCCTCGGGGGTGCCTTGAACCGCCGGGATCATAGATACCACCTTCCAGGTTAGCGTTCACAACCACCCCATCCAAACTGTTGCACCAGACCGCAAGGTTCACACCCCTGGGGATATCGACATAACCCTTGGCCGAATCGGCCGGGGAAACCTCGATCCTATCGATTGTCCGAATCTTCTCGATTCGGGCTTTTTTATTTACCCGAACCGTAACTAAAACGGATTGAGAGACATCGTCTAGCGATAAAGCAGAAGGATTTTGCGACAAAGCCATGAGAGGCATTATGGCCATGATCAACGCAATGGCAGATATCTTTTTCATCGTCGTACTCCTTAATATGATCGTCAATCTATAATTACGGCCTTTTTAGTGTCGGTGAAAGAACCGGAAACGATGCGATAGAAATATGTGCCGGAGGCAGAGATTCTTCCTGTATCATCACGCCTGTCCCATACAACCCGATGGTGCCCGATCGGTTTAATGCCGGAAACCAGAGTGCGGACAGATTGGCCCAAGAGATTGTAAACCTTTATCTCGACGCGATCGGACCGGGCCAATTGATAACTTATAGAAACGTTGTTTCGCGACGGATTGGGGCGACATTGCTCCAAAGCGTAGGATAACGCGGTTTCTTCAGAATCCGGAGAAGGTACATTAACCACTGAACAATCGTTCTTGGCAAATCCACCCTTGTAGCATCCCGTTCTCCCCAGGTCGCAACTTAACTGCCCCCACACGACGGCGCCAGGCAGGTCAGGGGAAGGGAGATCCCAGGTGTAAAGACGGTGCCCCCCCCAACCGAAACCAACCAGATTCAAACGACCGTCAGCGTCAAGGTCCGTCAGAAGCGGAGCGGACCAGCTGGGCTCAATCCAGATGGGAAAACCGCAAACAGTTGATCCGTTAGCGCCTTTGAGGGCCCAAAGGTAACCTTCCTCGGTGGCAACTACTATCTCGTTATTACCGTCGCCGTCGAGGTCGCCAATGACCGGCGAACAGCGGCCGTTAGGAGGAAGGGCTTGGCTCCAATTGACGTGTGGCCCGTTAAGGTGAGATATGGAATGGATCATTCCGTCGCCCGAAGCGATGGCTATCTCAGGCCTGCCGTCGTCATCGAGATCGCCGATGGCCGGTGAGGAAAGGATACTCGTCCCCGAAGCCAGCGCCAGCGGCCAACCGGCCAAGGCGGTACCTCCATTATTAAGGCAGTAGACGTTTGCCCTGCCGTTCTGATCAGGCTCCGCCCCCAGGACAATTTCCAGCGATCCGTTCCCGTCCATGTCGACCAAGGCAGGCGATGACAACGCATAATTGACTCCCGGTTGCAGATCAAGAGGCCACCCGGGAAGACAGGTGCCGTCGGGATCAAGCACCGATATCCTCAAGTATCCCGAACTATTGGCCGCCACTACCACCTCCAAATTCGAGTCGCTGTCCATGTTCCCGATGGCGGCGCCGGTCCATATCCTGGTGCCGATGGTGACCGGCCATCCGGGAAGCATCTGGCCAGCATGATCCCAGCAATAGACCATACCCAGGGAGGTAGTGGCCACGACCTCGGGCAGTCCGTCGTTATTTATGTCGCCTACCGCCGTCGACCCGAAGGCGTCGCCGTAAATCGGCTGGGGCCATCCATTCAATTCCGTACCGTCGCTTCGCCAGGCGTGTACCAGGTTGTCGCCGGTGCCGCCCCACCACGGGCCATTGCCCATGATTATGTCTAGGTTGCCGTCGCCATCAAGATCGGCCAGCGCCGGCGACGAACCCTCGATCGATACCCTATGTCCGCACTGGCTTCCCAGATCCTTGGGCCATCCCGGCAGCGAGTTCCCCCGGTCATCCAGGACATAGACCAACCCGTCGTCGCTCCCGATGACCAGCTCCTTTTTCCCGTCACCGTTCAGGTCGCCTGCGGCCGGGGAGCCCCATATCCTGGTTCCGGTGTTTCCTATTCCCAACTGAACGGGGAAGCCGGGCCTGATGGCCGGGGCAGTGGCGACAGCGACGGAATCCGACAACCGGCTCTCGATGCCGTTCGTTCCAATGGAAGACACGGCGTAGTAAGCGACATCAAGCGGCTCCAGCCCGTCAAGAATGTAAGCCCGGCTGGTCACGGGTATATCATTGACCTTGGTTCGCCCTGTTTGTCCATCCTTAAGGCGGTATACATTGTAACCTGAGGTATTCGCTGACGTATCGGCCCATTCAAGCCTTGCCGATCGTCCGGTCAAGGGAAACGAGGATAAAGAAAAGGGACGGCCCGGTTTGATTGGGGACAACGCCAGAATGGTGCGCCGGTTGTAATGATCGAATATATTCAAGAACACATTGGCAGTGACGGGCCAAATGGACGGTAGAACTATCGAAAGTTTTCCGGGCGCGGATACGCTTTGGGGCGCGATGTCCCCAAAAGCGACCGTATTCCCGTGCTTTTCCGAGGAAATACAGTCCAGGGTATCCGTAGCAAGGAAGGCCACGGCAGTTCGGACCGCTCCCTGGCCGCAGTTGTGTAAAATCAGAGAGTCGATGGTCAGGGTGAACCGACTTTGTGAAGCGAGAGAATCGATTCGGAACAGGGCCGAGGCGACCGTCAGCGAATCGACGGCAATGTCCAATGTGATGGGGAAATGAACTGGATCGGAACCGGCCATTGACTGCACAGCAAGGTCGAGAATAACCCGGGAGTCCGTCGGTAAAGATGGAGATATTCTGGCAAGAAAGCGTATCGGACGCATCTCGTTTTGGCTTGTGCTGTTCACCGATTGGGAATGAACTATAGAATCAACAATAGAAATCAGGGGATCGTCCGAGGTCAAAACGGCCATGGCGATGGCGTTCCCGTTGAAGTCCGGGTAGATAGCGACGGTCTCCCCCGGATTGGCGACGCCGTCCCCATTGCCGGAACTTCCGTCATTTCCGGCCTCTTCGTCGCTAATAGTGAATCCGGTGAATAGGGAACTGAGGGCGGATGAATATTGAACCAGGCAGCTGTCCTGAAAAGGAATGTGATCGGGCGCAATTACGGAGACCATAAGGATACCGTCCCGCAATTCCCGGCGGCTGAAAGTAGCTGTTCCGGGAAGGTCGACGCATCGGGAGGCCAGGAGAACACCGGCTTGCGTAAGATTTACCTCGGCCTGTGCCGGGCCGTAACACCCGGGGCCAACCGAGACTGAAAGGCACGAATCACAATCACTGATCTTGCAAGGATGGCTGACAGTTAGGGGAAGCGGGTCACGAACGTGGACCTGCATGGCCGGGTCTCCCAGTAGATTAAGGGCATAGCGCCCATAGGGATCGCCCGCATCGACCATTTCCGTGAAGCACATGCCCAGCGTCCTGAAGTTCATTCCGTAAAGGGCAGTGAAAAAGCGATTGAACTGGCCGTACTGGGAGGACCATCCGACCCGGGTATTGCCTATAAAAGCGGCTACCCCGCCATTGGAGTTATTCACCATCTGCTTGCTAATGGCGCTGTAATCGAAAGCATTTGGGCTGCAAGCGGGAGTAAGGAAGATCGATGGCCGTTCGGCGTTTTGCAGCGAAATGACCTGGGGCCGGTAGATCCAGCCGCCGCCAGCCGCGGCATGGTTTTTGGCCATGGACAAAGAGTAAATACCGCCGTGGTCGAAGTGATAGATTATGTTGTATCCCTGGGAAAGCCTGTCGCAGGCGCTGGAGGTCGTCAGCAGTTCGTCGCCCACATAGTAGCCGCTGGAGACTGGATTGTACATCTCATGGCTGCTTATCCATGGTGCGTTTGAGGCCAGGATCTGGTCGGCCTGCTCGGTGAACCAGGCGAAGTTGCCGTCAGCCATCAGCAGCACGCTCTCGGCGAAGCCGGGAGGTGCGTTTCTTTCGTATGCCAGCACCTTGGAGACGAACGATACGGCCTGGTCAACGTCCGATACCGGGGCCCGGCCCAGGAAGATGTCCGGCGTCTGATCGACTCGGTCGTCCTGGCCGCAGTTGGAGGGAAGCTCTCCATATCGGTTGTTTTTGTTGGCGTTGCAATCGTATGACCAGAAACCAAGGGCGAACGAGGTGTCGACTATGTCGGAGTAGTATAGATCCGAGGGCACGCGGCTGTCAGGGATGTAATAATCATAGTAATAAAAACTTCTGGCGGGAATTATCTCGGTGTCCCCCCCCAGCAAAACGTAGTTCGCCCCGCAGTAAAGCCAGAACGCTTTGATGTAGTTGCGCACGCGCTCGGCCAAGTCGACACCGGACGAATGGCTGTTGATCCATTCAACCGTCTCCAAGTGCACTCTATAACCAGTTTGGGCCCGCCATGATGCCAGGCGTTCAAATGATGGCGCAAGAGAGGCGGAGGTGATGATGAGATAATCGAATTGCCCTGTCGGGAGCCTACCGATAAGACCGCGGAACGCCTGGTCGCCGGGCAGTCGGATCGCGCCACCGGCCGGAGCGCCGGCAGCCTGCTTAGGGACCTTGCCCACCGTCGACTTGGAAGCGAAATCGTTCCAGATAGCTGCGGAACGAACGGAGCGAGCGGGTGCCAGTATAGCGCCATGGTCAGCGTTTTCGAACTCCAGCACCAGGTCGCCGCCGGTAAGCAAATCCAGCTGGCGGCTGGCCGGGAAATATCGGGCAGGAAACAGGTTCACCGAAACTTGAAGGAATTCTCCACGAGCCGAGAGATTGGAAATCTCGGCCGCCTGCTTGGGATAGGGCTCGTTCGAGGAATATAACGCCGAATCGATACCCTGCCAAGCCGGAGCAGGTTCGCCGTTAAGCGGCACCGGGTTTTGGGCCGGCATCAGTAGGACAGGACCATGGACCCTATTGTACGTAGCGTTCGACAGCCTGACCGAAATGTTTCTGGCACCTTGCGGAAGGAGGAAAGTAACGATCTTGAACGGTATATCCGGGCAGCCAGGCATGAAAAACGAACCAATCTGCCCGTTAAAGGAGAGATTTACCATGCCAGCGGCGGCGTGATTCTTGATCAACTTCAAGCCGGGCAGGGTATTATCCAGCGGTATTATTACTTTTTCCACCTGTGCCGAGATTTGTGTTGCGAAAAGACATGTAATCATGGCAAATACCGAAAGACGACGCATTTTTTACTCCTTTTTTATGAACTTTCATCATATATACTCACATATGGCATGCCGATTATTTTAACAAATAAAAATAATCACAATGCTCTTATTGCCAATAAGTTAAAACACATAACTGTGGTGGGAAAGAAACCTGATATGTAATGATATTATGCCAAGTGCAATAAATATATTACATAAGTAGGTTTATTAGCTTAGATAAACTGTTGAATCGCAATGTAATCATTACGGCACCATTCTTGCATTCTTTTATATTAGTAAATGCAACAAGATACGGAGTTAAAAATGGATACTGTAAACACTATCAAATTCAACGCATTCAGTGAGGTCGCCTCTTCGGTGATCCACGAGATGAAGAATCCACTCTCGGCCATTACTTTGGGGATTGAATACTTGCAGTTAAGCGAGGCTGGCGCGGCAAATGCGGAGACAATGACCAACATTTCGTTGGCTGTGGTCCGCCTCAACGAAATGCTGGAGAACCTGCGTCTTTTCTTCATGGATGAGAATGGGGCCGGAAAGAAATCGCCGATAAAGATCTCCGACTTGCTGAAAAAGGCCAAAAAGTTGATCAATTACTACCTTGCCAAGAACCACGTCAGGCTGGAGATCGAAGAGTCCGGTAGAGAGCCATGGGTAACGGTAAACGAAGGCCAAATAATGACCGCGTTCTTTCTGACCATTGTTTGGGCGATCAAAAAGATAAACGGAGTTGGAACGTTGAAATGCCGCTGCGAAAGCAGTGAGGAGGGGCTACGGGTAGATATAGAGGTTCAAGGAAACGGCGATACCCCAACTCCCCAGCTTCGACCAGCCGATGACAGGCAAATGGCCGATGCCGTGAGCAAGCTCATCGCGGCAAACGGGGGACAGGTCGTTTTCCCGGAAGCCGGCGACGTGATGACGGGCCCATACTTCAGGTTCCTTGCCGCCGATCCCTTTTTAAAATCAAGTTGAGGAAGAAAATGGGCAGGATACTTATAATTGACGACGACACCAGCATCTGCGAGCTGCTGAGCCGGATACTGGAGGGCGATCGGCATCAGGTGGAGGCAGTGCATACCGGGGGCGACGGATTGAAGGCCGCGGCCGGGGGCGAGCACGACCTGTATCTGCTCGATATGCAGCTGCCCGACGTCTCGGGCCATCAGGTGATCGGTTCACTGGCCGAATTAAGACCGGAGATCCCGGTGATAATCATCACCGGGTACGCCAGCATCGAGGACGCTGTCAAGGCGGTCAAAGCCGGCGTCTACGATTACCTGCAGAAGCCGCTCCACGCCGACCAGGTTCTGATGGCCGTTAACCAAGCCCTGGAGCGCAAGCTGCTGCTGGAGGAGAACCGCTACTTGAAGGAAACCCTCAACGAGCGCTACGGATTCGATACCATCCTCACCAAGAACAGGGCCATGCTCTCCATCTTCGCCACCATCCGAAAAGTTGCAGATACCAAGGCTACGGTGCTGATAACCGGGGAGAGCGGTACCGGCAAGGAGCTGGTGGCCCGGGCGATCCATTTCAACAGCCGCCGAAGGAACACCAGGTTCGTGCCCATCAACTGCGGAGGGATCCCGGAGACCCTGCTGGAGTCAGAGCTTTTCGGCTATGTCAAGGGTGCCTTCACCGGGGCCGTTGGCAGCAAACCCGGACTTTTCAAGGCGGCGGACCGGGGCACCCTCTTCCTGGACGAGATATCATCCATGCCCCAGTCCCTCCAGGTAAAGCTGCTCCGGGTGCTGCAGGAGGGGACGTATTATCCGCTTGGCAGCGTCACCCCGGTCGAGGTCGACGTCAGGGTGGTGGCGGCGTCCAACCAGAACTTGGAGGATGCCGTCAAGACGGGAATATTCAGGGAAGACCTGTACTATCGGCTGAACGTGATACAGGTGAACATACCGCCGCTCCGCGACAGGAAGGAGGACATCCCCAACCTGGCGCAATTTTTCCTGGACAAATACGCCAAAGAGCACAATAAAGAGATCAAAGGGCTAGAAAAGGCGGCTCTTGACCAACTTATGCGGCATTCGTGGCCAGGCAACATCAGGGAGCTGGAGAACGCCATAGAGCATGCGGTGGCGGTCTGCTCCAGCCAGCATATAAGAGTACGGGACCTGCCAGAAAGGAGGAGCCATGTAACCGGCGGCGGGGGCGAGAGCATGGCACACCTGACCCTGCATCAGGCGCGGGCCATTTTTGAGAAGCAATACATCGAGTCATTGCTGGAAGCCACCGGAGGCAACATAACCAAAGCGGCCGCAATGGCCGGGATAGCCAGGCAGAACCTGCAGCTCAAGGTCAAGGAATACGAAATCAATCCGCGCGCATACAACCATAAGAAGCAGCAGCCATGAAAAGAAAGCTATTGATAGTTGAGGACGAAGCGGTGCTGGCCAGGACCGTGGCCGCCCTGCTGGATCCCGAGGCCTACCAGGTTTCCTTTGCCGGCGACGGGCTTCAGGCCGCCGGGATGGTGGAGGCCGAGGTGCCGGACATCATCATCTCCGATCTGGTGATGCCGGGCATGGACGGCTACCGCCTGCTGCAGTGGGTCAGGGAAAGGGGATTCAAGCCGGCCTTCATCCTGATGACCGTCAAGCCCAGCGCCTTCGGGCCCCTGGAGCGCGGCCGGCACCGGCCCGACTTCTGCCTGACAAAGCCGTTTGACCGCCGCCGGCTCCTGGAGGCGATAAGGCTGGCCGAGGACGGCTTCAAAGCTGCCATAGGCCGGGCCGGGCCCGGCTCGGAGACTTAAGAGGCCGCAACCAACGCCGGGAGGAGAAAATATGTATCGAAACGAGGACATCCTGAACGCCAGGATCCTGGCGGTGGACGACGAGCCGGTGGGACTGGGCTTCCTTAAGGAAAACCTGGAGGCCAGGGGCTTCAGACGTGTGACCGCCTGCAGCCGGCCACGCCAGGCCCTGGAGGCCCTCAAGGAGATCGACCCCGACGTCCTGGTGCTGGACCTGGTGATGCCGGAGCTGGACGGCTTCGAGTTCATGGAGCTGGCAAGACGGGAGAGGCCGGACGAGTTCCTGCCGATCCTGGTCATCTCGGGCCAGGGGGATTCGGAATCCAAGCGCCGGGCTCTGGAGACCGGGGCCCGGGACTTCATAGCCAAGCCGTTCGACATGGTCGAGGTGGCGGCCCGGGTTAGGAACATGGCCGAGCTCAGGTTCATGTACCGGGACCTGCGGAACCAGAACCGCGAGCTGGAGGACAAGGTGGCCTGCCGCACTCGGAGCCTGCACGACACCTACCGGGAGATCATCAACAGCCTCAGCACCGCCTTGGAGTACCACAACAGGGAGACCGGCCTGCACCTCAAAAGGATCCGGGAATTCACCGTCATCCTGGCCCGGGGCGCCGGTGTGGACAAGGCAAAGGCCGAAAGGCTGGCCGACGCCAGCGTCATGCACGACATCGGCAAGATAGGGGTGCCGGAGCGGATCCTTTCCAAGTGCGGGCCGCTTACCCCCGATGAATGGGAGCTGATGAAGAACCACACTGTCATCGGGGCGGACATCCTCTCCGGGTACGACTCGGGGCTGATCAAGGTGGCCCGCAACATCGCCTTGACGCACCACGAGAAGTGGAACGGGCTGGGTTACCCGAGAAGCCTGGTGGGGATAGAGATACCCTTGGAGGGGCGCATCGTCTCGCTGTGCGACGGCTTCGACGCCCTGATATCGGAGCGTCCCTACAAGCCGGCCTGGCCCAAGGAGGAGGCGGTGAAGGCCATTCTGGCAGAAAGGGGGCGCAGTTACGACCCCGGCCTGGTTGACATTTTCCAGGCGCTGCAGGACGAGTTCGTCAGCGTGGCCGGATGAAAAACGGAGGTGGATCATGGATATCCTTGAAGAAATAAAGGAGAAAACGTCGCCGGGATCGCCGGAGATGGAGCCAGCCATCGAGTTAGAAGTCGGGGAACCGGATGAAGCCGGGGGATGCTACGAGACGGCCTTCAAGGCTCTGATGCTGGACGCGGTCAGCGACTCGGTCGTGGTCCACGACCTGGAGGGGAACATCATCTACGGAAACAAGGCGGCCTATGTTTCCCGCGGCTACAGCCGGGAGGAGTTTCTGCGGCTCAACCTCAGGGATATTGGGGCGGGAGACCGAACCCCTCTTGGAGGGAAGGCTGCGGAGTATTGCCGCCAACGGTGGACTGGCCGTGGATTCGGTGAATCGGAGAAAGGACGGCAGCCAGTTTCTGGACGAGGTCAACTCTCGTCTGGTGACTTTGGAGGGGGCGAGCTACGTGCTGACCGTGGCCAGGGACATCGGGCCGAGGCGGGAGGTCGAGAGGAGGCTGAGGGAAAGCGAGGAGAGGTTCCAGCAGGTGGCGGAAAACGCGGTGGAGTGGATATGGGAGGTCAATCGGGACGGCAGGTTCAAGTATAGCAACCCAATAGTCAATAATATCCTTGGGTATTCACCGGAGGAGCTGATCGGCAAGCAGTGCTTTACCGATCTCTTTTCAACGGAAATGCAGGAAGGCCTGAAACAAACTGCCCTTGAAATGCTAGCCCGGCATGAACCGGTAAGGGCCTTCGTCAATCCGAACCTCCACAAGAATGGGCGTTTGGTGATTCTGGAAACCAACGGGGTCCCTTTATACGGTTCCAATGGCGAGTTTCTTGGTTATAGAAGAACCAGCCGGGATATCACGATGCAGAGGGCGCTGGAGGAGAAGCGGGAGGCCGTCATCTCCGAATTGCAGGAGGCCCTGGACAACATAAAACAACTCAAGGGCCTGATCCCGGTCTGCGCCTCCTGCAAGAAGATCCGGAACGACCGGGGCTACTGGCAGCAGGTGGACGTCTATCTGAAAGAAAACACGGAGTCCGATGTCTCCCACGGCCTGTGCCAGGAGTGCGCCGACAGGCTGTACCCGGAGTACTCCGCAAAGAAAGAGAGTGAAGATGGAACCAGTTGAATCAAAGGCCAAGCGCTGGCCGGTGACACTGCTTCTGGTCGAAGACGACCTGGAGCTGGCGGCGGCTGTGCGCCAGGTGCTGGCGGAAAAGGGCTGCATCGTCCACCTGGCCCAGGACGGAAGCGAGGCCCTTGAGGTCCTGGGCCGGATGAGGCCCGACGCCGTAGTCATGGACGCGGTCATGGCCGGCATGGACGGGATGGAGGCGCTGCAGGCCATCAAGAGCGACTGGCGCAACCGGGAGATCCCGGTTCTGGTGATGAGCGGCTCGGCCGAGTACCGCGACTGGGCGCTGCGGGCCGGGGCCGACGCATTCCTCCTTAAGCCGGTCAGCGGGGCTCGGGTTCACCGGGCGGTGATGGGATGTCTGGAGCGGTCGCACCGGGCGGCCTGAACGGCCGAAGACTGCAAATGCGGACTGAAGGAACCAGCCATGGAAAAAGAGATCAAAGCCAGGGTGCTGATAGCCGACGACGAGCCTATCATAAGGAACATCATGGAGGCTGCCCTATCCGAGGAGGGCTACCGGGTGGACACGGCGGCCGACGGGGCGCTGGCCCTGGCCCAGGTCGAGGCCTTCAAGCCGGACGTTATCCTGCTGGACGTGGACATGCCCGAGCTGAACGGTTTCCAGGTCACGGAACGTCTCAAGGCAAATCTGGCGACCGCTGATATCCAGATCATAATGGTGACCGGGCTGGGCAGCATCGAGGACCGGGTAAGGGGGCTGGAGGCCGGGGCCGACGACTTCCTGGCCAAACCGTTCAACCTGGACGAGATGCTGGTAAGGGTCCGCTCCCTGGCCCGGCTCAAGGAGCTGCAGGACAGGTTGGCTAAAAAAGAAGCGGAATGCCCGGAGAAAACCGGGAGACGGGCGAGGAGGTCCAGCCCCCTGGTGCTGGTGGTGGAGGACGACGAGCGCATCGTCCGCATTTGCGAGAACGTCCTTGGGGCCGGCAACTACCAGACGATCGACGCCGGGGACGCCGAGACAGGGCTCCGCTTCCTGGCCGAGGAAACGCCGGACCTGATAGTCCTGGACCTTATGCTGCCCGGGATGGAGGGCCTGGAATTCCTGGCTAAAGTGCGGGAAAACCCGGCCACTGTCAGCGTGCCGGTCATCATCGTCTCGGCGCTGGACGACCTGAGGACCAAGGTCAAGGGCCTGCAGATGGGGGCCGATGACTACCTGGTCAAGCCCATAAGCTCGCTGGAGCTGCTGGCCCGGGTGAGGGCGAACCTTAGAAAGCATGAGATCGTTCGGCGGCTGGCGTCGGAGTGAGGGCGTAGGCCGCTCGGACCTGTCGTTCATCGAGTGCCCCGGGGCAAACCGGGGTGTATCGAGATGAACGCTCGACGACCGGCGGGCGACGCTAAGCAGCCGGCCTGCCGCCGCTATTGCATTTGCCGGCTCTATCTGTTATATTCAAAAAGAGGTCCGGATCGGCACAAATCTCCAGGCAAGGAAAGCATATGAAATCCATTTTACCGAAGATCCCGCGGAGCCCGGCACTGATCTTCGCCCTGTCGACGGCGGCGATAGCGGCCGGGTGCCTTTTTTTCTACCTCCAGCAGGCCCGGCAGATAAAGCGGGAGGAGAGCGCCAAGCTTTCCAGGATCGCGGAATTCAAGGCGGGACAGATCGTCAACTGGCGCCAGGACCGGCTGGGCGACGCCACCGCCATGGTCGAAAGCCCGTTCTTCCACCAGGCGATAAGCACCCTTCTCCGGGAGCCGGGCAACGGCCGGCTGAAAAGGGACATCAGCAAAAGGCTGGAGGCCATCCGCCTGGCCCATCGGTACGCCGACGTCATGGTGGTCGGCAGGGACGGCCGTACCCTGATCTCCCTGTCTCCGGGGCACGACTCTCTCTGCGAAAAAGCGGACAGCCTGGCCCAGCGGGTCATGGCCTCGGGCCGGCCGGAGATGAGCGACCTGCATTTCTGTCCCTTCTGCGGAAAGATGCACATCGACATGATGGCCCCAGTCGCCGAGAACGCGAAACCGCCCATCGCCCTGATGGTATGGCGCATAGATCCGCAGGTCTACCTGTTTCCCCTGATCCAGGCGTGGCCGCTGCCCAGCGCCAGCGCTGAAAACCTACTGGTTGAGCGGCAGGGCGACAGCCTGGTGTTCCTCAACGAGCTGCGGCACAGAAAGGGCACGGCCCTCAGGCTATGGCTTCCGCTATCCGACACCCTGCTGCCGGCGGCCCGGGCCGCCCTGGGGCGGACCGGCATTGTCTCCGGGACGGATTACCGCGGAGAGAGGGTTCTGGCCGACGTACGGCCGGTTCCGGGAACGCCCTGGTTCATGGTCTCCAAGGTGGACGAGGAGGAGCTTTTCGCCAGGCTCAGGTTCCGGGCCTGGCTGATAGCCCTGCTAGGGCTTTTCACGCTGGGAGCGGGCCACACCGGGATCATGGCCGCATGGAACCGCCGGCAGCAGGAGCATTTCCGGGAGCTGAGCCGCCTGCAGGAGGAGAGGCTGGCGCTGTCCGAGCATTATAAACACCTCTCCAGATACGCCAATGACATGGTGCTGCTGGTGAGGGAGGACAGCACCATCGTAGAGGCCAACGACCGGGCCCTGCAGGCCTACGGGTATTCCCCCGGGGAGCTGATCGGCAAGAAGACAAGGGAACTGCGCATCGCCGCGGAGAGGGAAAAGCTGGACGGCCAGATATTGGGGGCCAGGGAGTCGGGCGGCGCGTTGTTCGAGACCGTACAGCAACGGAAGAACGGCGAGGAGTTCCCAGTGGAGGTGAGCCTCCGGCCGATGGCCATCAACGGCGCTACGTACTATCAGGGCATCATCCGGGACATCACCGAGCGGAAACGGTACGAGGCCGAGCTCAAGAAGCTGAACCGGGAGCTGGCGGCCATAAGGAAATGCAACCAGACCCTTATAAGGGCCGTCCAGGAGGACCGCCTCCTGGACCAGATATGCCGAATCGTGGTGGAGGAGGCCGGCTACCCGTTCGTCTGGGTGGGGTACGCCGGGCAGGGCCCGGAGAAAACGGTCAAGCCCATGGCCTACAACGGCCGCGAGAGCGGCTACCTTAAGTCCCTCAAGGTCACCTGGGACGACAGCGAGCACGGCCGGGGGCCGACCGGGACCGCCATCCGCACCGGCAAGACCTGCCTCAACCGCGACACCGCCTCCAACCCGGGCTACGGGCCGTGGCGGGAGCGGGCCTTGGCCCACGGCTTCCATTCGTCCATCGCCCTGCCGCTGGCCTACGGGGCCACGGTCTATGGGGCCCTCAACATCTACGCCGACAGACCCGACGCCTTCTCCGACGCCGAGGTCGGGATGCTGGAGGAGCTGGCCGGGGACATCGGCTACGGCATCGCCTTCCTGCGCAACGCCAGGGCCAGGGCCGAGGCAATGAAGGAACTGGAGGAAAAGAACGCCGTGCTGACGGCGGCCAACGAGGAGCTGCAGGCCTCGGAGGAGGAGATCAGGGCGGCCGAGGAGGAATTGAGGGTGCAGCTGGAGGAACTGGTGGCCAGTCAGGAAAAGCTGCAGCGGGAGACGCAGTTCTCATCGGCCTTGCTCCGGCATACCAGCGCCTACTTCGTGGCCATGACGCCGGAATTCAAGGTCATCATGATGAACCCGGCCATGCTGGCCGCCCTGGGCTGCTCCGAGGACGAGGTCAAGGGCCGGAATTACCTGGAGGCCTTTGTGCCGCCGGAGGACCGGGGACCGCTGGGGGCAGTATTCCAGGAGATCGTAGACAAAGGCAAAACGACCGTCAACGTCAACCGGATAATATCCAAGGACGGCCGGCAGCTGTGGGTGGAGTGGTACGGAACGCCGATAAACGACACTCGGGGAAAGGTGGAATACTTCTTCGGGCTGGGGACGGACATCACCGAGCGCAAGCGGGCAGAGGATCGCCTGAAAGCTTCCGAAGTCAGCTACCGGCGCCTGTTCGAGGCGGCCAAGGACGGCATCCTGATCGTCGACGCCGAAACCGGGAAGATCGAGGACGCCAATCCCTTCATAGAAGAACTGCTGGGTTATCCCCGGGAGGAATTGATAGGCAAGGAACTGTGGCAGATAGGCTCGTTCGGCGACATCGCCTCCTGCCGCAACAACTTCATCGAGCTCCAGGAAAAAGGATACATCCGGTACGAGGACCTCCCCCTGCAGACCAAGGACGGCCGCACCAGGGACGTCGAGTTCATCAGCAGCGTCTATACGGTAGGTGACCGCAAAGTGATACAGTGCAACATACGCGACATCACCGACCGCAAACGGGCCGAGGAGACGCTGCGCAGCTCTGAGAATAAATACCGGACTCTGGCGGACAACTCGCCGGACCTGATCGCCCGGTTCGACCGCCAGTGCCGCTACCTTTACGTCAACCCGGCGGCGGCCAATGCCGGCCGCCTTTCGCCAGAAGAATACATCGGGAAATCCATCGCCGAAACAGGCGTTCCCGAAGCCGAGGCCCGGAAGTGGGAGGGATGCATCAGGGAGGTATTCGAGACGGGAAGAACGATAGACGTGGAGGACGCCTTCGAGACCCCAGCCGGGAAGCGGATATTCAACACCAAGTTCGTCCCGGAATTCACCACGGACGACACCGTGGCCTCGGTGCAATCGCTGGCCCGGGATATAACCGAGCTCAAGCGGTCCGAGGAGACCCTGCGGGACAGCGAGGAGAGGTTCCACACCTTCTTCGAGAACACCTTCGTGGGCATCTACCGCATCACGCCGGACGGCCGGATACTAATGGCCAATCCGGCCCTGGTGAGGATGCTGGGATACGCCTCTTTCGAGGAATTCTCCCGCAGCAGCCCGAAGAACAACGGATACCAGAACGGCTACGACCGGGCGGAGTTCGAGAAGCTGTTGGCTAAGGGCGACCAAGTCATCGGCCTCGAGGCCAAGTGGACCAGGAAGGACGGCACGACGCTCTGGGTCCGGGAGAACGCCCGGGTGGTCAGGGACCCGCTGGGGAAGGCGCTGTTCTATGAGGGGACGGTGGAGGACATCAGCCGGCAGAAGAGGGTCGAGGCCGAGAGGGCCCAAATGGAGGACGAGCTCCGCCAGTCACAGAAGATGGAGGCCGTCGGACAGCTGGCCGGGGGGGTGGCCCACGACTTCAACAACATGCTGGCCGGCATCCTGGGCAACGCCGAGATACTCTTCGGCAAGCTGGCGGACAGGCCGGAGCTGGCCAAAATGGCCGAGCAGATCATCTCCGGTGCCGAGCACGCCGCCAAACTCACCAAACAGCTCCTGACCTTTTCCCGCAAAGGGGGGATGAAGAGGGAGCAACTGGACATCCATCTCATCATCGGGGAGACGGTCGGGATACTGGCCAACACCATCGACCGCAGGATCTCGCTGGAACAGCATTTGAAGGCGTCGCCCTCCACGGTCCTGGGGGACCAAAGCCAGCTGGAGAACGCCCTGCTGAACCTGGGGCTCAACTCGCGCGACGCCATGCCCGACGGCGGCAGGCTGATCTTCTCCACCGAGTTGACGGACCTGGACAAGGAGTACATCGATCGCCACCGGTACAAGATCACGCCGGGCCGGTACATAAAGATTGAGGTGACCGACACCGGCTGCGGCATCAGCCCCGATGCCCAGGCCAGGATATTCGAGCCCTTCTTCACCACCAAGGAGCCGGGCAAGGGCACCGGGCTGGGCCTGGCCTCGGCCTACGGCGCGGTCAAGAGCCACGGGGGCTCCATCGAGTGCTACAGCGAGCCCGGCCACGGGACCACCATGAAGATATACCTGCCTGTCTACACACGGAATGAAAAAGCGGAAAAGGCCATAAAGGTGGAAAAGGAAATGACGCCGGGCGGGCAGGCGGGCAAGCTGATACTGGTGGTGGACGACGAGGAGATCGTGCGGGGGATGACCAAGCAGATACTCCAGGGCCGGGGCTGCGAGGTCCTGACGGCCAACGACGGGGAGGAGGCGGTGCGGGTATACCAGGCCCGGCACAAGGAGATCGACCTGGTGATCCTGGACATGATCATGCCCCGGATGAGCGGCCGCGAGGCATATCTGGAGATGAAGAAGATCGACCCTGACGTGAGGGCCGTTCTGTCATCGGGCTTCTCCGAGGACGGCGAAGCCAGGGAGGTGCTCAAGCTAGGTATCAAGGGATTCGTGCAGAAACCGTTTAAAGTGGCCGATCTGTTGTCGGTGATTAACGAGGCGATGTCGTAGAATTATAAGGCCGGCCTAGTCCGGCCTAACTCCATATATGGAAAATTGTTAGTCAGCAAAAGACGCACGTTTGGCGACATGAACGACATTAGCGACATTTGACATGTCGCCTCACATAGCATGGAATGACAAGTAGTTAGAAAACACCAAGCGACAATAAACGACATTAGGGCCCAATTTGGGCCCTTTTTATATTTTCCCCCTCACTAATAAAAGACAACTTTAATATTTTTCTCACGCTAACTAATTAATATGCAAAAGGATGAAAAGTGTCATTCAAAAATGGCACTAATCTGGCACGAGGTCTGCTTTACTAGAATTGATCAATAAACAAAAGGAAAAGCCATAAAGAAATTCTTAGTGACCCTGATCGCGGCTCCGATGATCTTCTCCATCATGTCAACGACCATCAGTTACGCCGCCATGGTTCCCAACGGCAACGGAACCACCGCCACCGACGACATCGATCCGCCGCCCCCGCCGAAGTAACCCGGATCAACCTCAAATCGGCCGGAGCGGGCCTGCAGGCCCGGTCCGGCCCAAGGAGTCCTACATGCTAAATAACAACCAGCAGTACCATTTCGTTTTGACCACCGGCCGCGAGGTCGAGGGCCGGGTGCTGGCCAGCGACGACCAGAAGATACTGGTGAGCACGGCCGACAGCCCAGAGCCCCTGAACAAGGTCACCATCTACCGCCAGGCCATAGCCCTGGTGGAGCCGCTGGGCCCGGCGCCTCGACAAGGCTCGGCACAGGCGCCTCGACAAGGCTCGGCACAGGCGCCTCGGCAAGGCTCGACACAAGCTTCGCAATACGGCTTGGATCATGAATTCGACGACTGACGCTGACCGACAATCCGCAAGCCGGCATCATGAAGGATAACAGAGGGAAACCGATCGCCAGAACGAAGGCCGGCGAGGCGGTGTGCCGCCTGAAGCACCGGATGGAGGTCAAGGGCGGGCATTTCCGCTACGTCTGCTGCGACTCCAGGGACTGCCTGTTCCAGAAGTTCGTGGAGGGCGTCAGGTATTGCCTTTACGAAGGGGAGGAGGAGGAGGAGTGAGGCGGCGGGAAACCGGAGGATCCATATTGGAAAAAGCCCGCCATGTTCAATGACCTGGCCAAGGCGTTTAAACTCTGGCCCGAGCCCGCCGATCCGGTGGAGCCGATCCGATCCGCGCCGGATAAAGGGGATTAACCCACCGACAAGCTCAGGGCAAGTCCCTGAATACCCTTCCCTTGAGCAGCATGGGGCCGGTCTCGCGATGACCCCACGACTGGGCTCGGGGCAGGCACGGGGGGGCGTAATTGCGAGGCGGACATTGCAGTTCCGACGGCGAAGCAATCCGCAACCTGTTCTCCTGGATCTCCTGCTGGGTGCGGACGCAGTTCCAGATCCGGAACCGGTCCAGATATCCGCAGAAGGCATAGCTGTATCCGGGCTCGTTCAGCTTGCCGAAAAGCAGGGAATCCGAGGTCACGGTGAGCGTTCGGGGCATGACCGTCGCGGTGCGGTAGAGATTTCCGTTTATGTATCATTTGACGGCGCTGCCCTCGTAGGTCACCGCCACGTGGGTCCAGGCGCTGGCCACCAGGCTCGAGGCGGAGACCACGTCGAAGTAGGTGGTGTCGGTGTTCCCCCACAGGAGCCTCATGGTCGACCCTCACATCCCGAACTTGTAGCCACCGGGATTGCCGTAATACGCGGAGCAGGTGCAGATGAACTTGGGCCCTGAACCGAAGGAGCCGACTTTGATCCAGGTCTCGAAGGTCGTCCGGTCGGTCAGGACCAGCGACTCGTTGTGCGGCACCGGATGTAGTCGTTGCTGCCATCGAAGTGCAGGCAGTTGTGCCCTCTTCCAGCCGTGGCGGCCAGTGCCAGGCAGGCGAAGGCCGCAATAACCGAACCTTTGAGCCCCGGCATGGTGATCCTCCTTTGCATTGTGTTGCGGGACAATTCCGTTGCTTCCTGAACAGGTCCTGATCTGCCCCCGTTATTAGTGCCAGTCTGAGTGTTACACCTAGGCCGCTGGAC